>CAVTCI010000016.1:0-66090 GCA_963733245.1 uncultured Solirubrobacterales bacterium | reverse complement strand
GACGGCTGGCAACTCCGGGTTCAGCTCAGCGAGCTTCGGACGGAGCCGGTGACGCAAGACGACCTCCGACCTGTCGTCGCGACCGGGCGAGCAGTCTACGACCTGACCTGGTCCCAGTGTCTCCGAGTAGGCATTGATGATCTCGAAGCCGAGCTGGCCCAAGAGATCAAGCACCGGCTGCTCGATGAGATCCTGTTCCGTAAAGGCGGTCGGCGTCACGAAATCTCCAACTGAAGGAGATCCCCAACGTCGATGTCCGAGACATCGACGCGCCCGGCCGCGAGCCTCGGCAGCAGGAGGTCGCGAGTCGCTGCGAGGGTACGGTTCTGGTCGGCGAGCGAAAACGCCTCGTCGAGCATCGGCCCAGCTTTCAGCTCGAAGTCGGCCGCGGTGTCTGGCGGAGGTTCCGTGACGAGCAGGGAGTCGAATGATGCCGTCGCCACGCGCTGTCGCCCCGAGGATCCGCTCATGCTCTTGATCGCGTGGTCCCGGAACAACTCACTCCGTGCAGCGCAGTATGTAAACGCCGGGCCGACCGATCTGCCACGCAGGACTATGAACTCCGTAGATCCAACCACACCTCGCCGAGTAGCGCGAATTTGACCAACGCAGTCTTTCCGTTCTCGAGACACGGCGTAATGCGAGCGAAAAGCACGTCGTCCCGTTGGAACCTGGCACCCGAGGCTCGTGCGACAACATCCGACGGAAAAACGGCCGAAATACGCTCGTCTACATCTGCCATGGTAACCTTTGCGAACGTCGCTTGGTTAGTCGGTAACCGCGGGTTGATGAGGAACATCTCTGAAGCTGGGCAGGCCCTCCAGCCCGGCGGCGGACGGACCAGACCGCACCGCCGGGTCCCGACGTCCATATCCGGGCGTGCGAAACCGACCAAACCACTCGATATAGAGCGACCTCGCGAGTTCTTCGAGGAGCTGGATTCGACGCTCGTTGATCTCGATCAATGCGTCAAACGCACCTAGTACAGCTCCGATGCGGCGCTGTATCGCGACATCGGGGCAGCGGATTAGGAGTTCGCCGCAATCGGGCACTCGCATATGCTCGACGGTGGAGCCGGAGCCAAAGGCTCGAATCTGCGCTTGCACGTGGGGAGATCGCATCGCGTACAGCACAAAGTTGCGGTCTGCGCGTTCGGGATCGACCCGGTACATGACTAGTCGCTGACCGAGGAAGACACGATCCGGGTTGCGAAGCATGCCGACCTCGCCGAGCGGCGCTTCGCGCGTAAGAATGATGTCGCCGTCGATGGGACTTCCACGACGGACCCACCGAAGGTAAACCTCTTCTTCCACGAAGCGGACCTGCGATAGGTCCACACGCCCGTGCTTGACGTTCGTGGTCCGAATCATCTTGTAGGGAGTGGGACCTGCGACGACCGGCGCCGTCTTGTTAACGCAATCAATGATCGAGACGCGTCGCCCATGGATCGGTCGTACTTGCCAGCCACCCGCAGCGACTTGGCCGTTTGCGGCGCCGGTTTGTCGTGTCTCGGAGGACGTGGTCATCGGTCCAGTAGCTGCGATAACACGGCGTCTACAGCGGACTCAAGGCTCCGCGCCCTGACGGAGAGCTCCCGTAGCTCGAGGTGAGCGGCTGTCCGCTTCTCCTGGAAAATGTCGTCGCCGAGCTCCTCGACAGCCGTCCCGACGTAACGGCCTGGGTTCAGGCTCCAGCCTTCGCGCCGATTTCAGCGATCGGTGCAGCTCGACACAAGCCGGTCACGTCGACATAGATGTCGTCGGGGAAGTGGTGCGAGTACAAGGCGTTGGCTCCCGTCGCGAGCTCTGGTTCTTCGCCACGGTAGACCTTCACGATATTGGCGAGGAACTCCCGCTTGCTCCTCCGTGAAGTCGCGATGGCCGCGGTCGATCTGACGGAATACCTGGCGCGCGTCGATGAACAGCACGCGATCCGCGCGGTTTGTCGCTGCCTTTCCGCGGTCGAGGAACCACAGGGTTACCGGGAGTGTGACCGTGTAAAAGAAGTTCGATCCCACGGCGACCATCACGTCCACAACCCGCGACTCGACGAGTTTGCGGCGGATGACCGCCTCGCTGTGTCGTGCATCGGAAGCAGCATTCGCCATCACGAAGCCGGCCTGGCCGGTCTCGTTGAGCGCGGTCGCGAAGAGCTGGATCCAGATGTAGTTCCCGCTGTCGGCGTCAGGAAAGTCTGGGAAGCGGGCATCGCCCTCGAGTTTCGCCTTGTCGATTCGGTCCACGTTGAACGGTGGATTCGCCATCACGAAGTCGAACCGCTCGACACTCGAATGCAGATCCTCGTAGTAGCTGTTTCCCTCGCGTATGTCTCCAGATAGGCCGTGGACGGCGAGGTTCATCTTCGCCGACGGCGTGCCGCCGGTCTTCTCCTGGCCGTAGATCGACAGCTCGTCGCCCGGCGACAGCTTGTGGCGCTCGACAAAACGCGCAGAGTGGACGAACATGCCGCCCGAGCCACATGCCGGGTCAAAAATCCGGCCGTGGAAAGGCTCGATGATCTCTACGATAAGGCGCACGACCGACGCTGGGTGAAGAACTCGCCGGCCCCTTGACCCTCTGCGAGCGCGAAGCTTGCCAGGAAGTACTCGTAGATGAAGCCGAAGGCGTCCCCTTCCAGGTTCTTGGTGTAGCCGTTGATGTGCCGGAGCAGCGAGGCTATCGTCCCGTTATCAATCGATGTGTACGTCTTCGGAAGCACTCCGGCGAGCTGCGGATTGTGCTCCTCTACGGACCGCATCGCCGCGTTGACGGCCTTCCCAAGATCGGCTTCCTCGGGAAGAGACAGCAGTTGGTCGAATCGGGCCGTATCAGTGAGGTAGAGCACTCGGCGCGCCTGGTAATCCGACGGGCCGATCGTGCGTCGAACGGACGCCTTCGCCTCGATGGCGTCTCTGGCGGCGTTGAAATTCGCGTCGGCAAACCGGAGGAAGATCAGACCGAGAACGGGGGTCCCGTATTCGGACGACTTGAGCCCGGAGTTCGCACGGAGCTCGTCCGCCGCGTCCCAGAGTCGCTTCTCAAGTTCGCCGAGGTCAGGATGCACGGGGGTTCGTCGATCGGTGCACGTTGGCCACCTAAGGGAGCCTATCGGCACTCGTCCGACGTTCCGGCGGGGGTCGGGGCGCGCGGCGAGGCTAGACGGCGCGACGCGACCCGGAGGGCGCAAGACCCTGAACGCGGCCAGGGTACCCTGAACGGCCCCGAACGGCCGGGCCCTGAACGGCCCTGGGTACCCTGAACGGCCCTGGGCCCTGGGTACCCTGAACGGCCTGGGCCCTGGGTACCCCGAACGCCCCTGGGTACCCCGAACGCCCCTGGGTACCCTGAACGCCCTGGGTACCCTGAACGCCCCTGGGTACCCTGAACGCCGCCCGCTCGACGGGCAGGGTACCCAAGGCCGAGGAGGGAACCCAGGCGGAGGAGGGAACCCGGGCCGAGGAGGGAGCCCAGGCCGAGGAGGGAACCCAAGGCACCGCATGGGCAGGGTACCCAAGGCAGCGCAGGGCACCCTGGCGACTTGCTGGGGGCGAAAGCGCCGCGGATGCGGGTCGCCGCAGTCAGACGACGGTTTGCCGGACGCCTGCGTGGCCGGAACAGCGGTCAGTCGGGCTCTCGGCGAATTTCAGGATCAGGCGCCACGAGCCATGCTTCGTCTACGACCTCGCTCATCGCGGCAACTAGCGTCTTCTTGACCCATTCCAGGTCCGACTGTACGACCCTGCGGAGATGGTACGCGAAATGGGCACCCGCGATGTGCCGCCACGTGCTGTCTTGGGTCGCCCAAACCTCCCTCAATGAGATGGCGAAAGCGATCGCCGCGACCAGGGCGGGCAGGGCAATCTCCTCCAGGCCATCCTCCGGTTGTCGGTTTGTCGAGCGCAACAGCATCTCGTCCAGCTGGCCGCGAAGGGCCGTGACTACCGTGACGTAGGGATTCGTTGTGGCTACCACGTGGTAGGGTCCTGGCGCGCCTTGAGAGCTAGGCCAACGGGCTGGCCACCAACGCCGCTCGGCGCCCGACTCATAAGGCCGTCTGCGGCCAGCGAGACGCGGACTGTCTCGGCGACGATCGTGCGTCGACGCAGGGCACCCCGGGCGTCTCCGAGGCGGGAACATCCACGACCGAGGCCGCATCGCACCGGTCAGAGGCGGGGCCTAACGGAGCTTTCCGCCAGAACCCGAGCACGAGGAGGAGCGAGACAATAGTGCTGGCGTTGGCCAGTTCGAGCCCCGGCGTGAACCTCCGGTGGCTTTCGCCGGCGCCGCCAGGCACCGCGGTCAGCTCGGTCGCGCATGGCGCGGGATCTCTGAAGCCTTGGGTCCCTGCGTTCGGCAGCGCTAGAGCCAACGACCGCAGCGCCGAGCCGTCGCCGCGGGCGCACCGGTTCATCGCCGCATCGAAGTTGGCGATCGCCCGATTCGCTTCTCGTGGGTTCGTCGGAGGAGTCAGCGCGTCACGGCACGGGCCGGCCGTCATCGCTGCGGCGGGGTCGTCGCGATACGCGGTCACGACGCGCTCGCGGTTGACAAGATCGTTGGGAGGCGGCGGAGGAGGTTCGCGCGGCAGGGGTAGTCTCTCCGGGGGCGCATTCGGCGACTCCGGCCGAGATGCTGGCGTTCATCTGTGCCAGATCGAGGATGATGGACAGCGACCGATCGGACGCGTTGCGGGTAGCACGGATGACGCCCGTGTCCGGCGCAGCGGCGAGCTCGACGCATACTAGCGGCGGACGATCCGTCGTTCACGATCCAATCGCGGACCGCCGGTACTCCGCCGGCGTCAGCGTCGGCTCCTCGTGCCCGATGGGCGTCGCTCTGCTCGGAGGTAGGGGCTTGTCGCCAGGATCGCTGCCGCAGGCACAAAGCGGGAGCGACGAGAGCAGGCTGGCGTTGGCGGCGAGACGTCCCACGCCTAACGACGGAGGCCGGAATACCGCGGTCGGTGATGGCTGGCTTCGGAGGGGTTGTGGGTCGGAGTTGCCGGCACCACACGCCGCCGACCATACCAGGACTTATGACAAATTGGCAGGGCGGGGCGGATGGGTCCCGGCGAGCATCGGGCGGGTGTTCGAGCAGCCCGGCAGTCCCGAGCGCCAAGCCTTCGCCGAGAACGTTCGCGACGCTCGTGAGAAGGCGGGAATGACCCAAGAGCAACTTGCTTGGGCCGCGGGCCTGCACCAGACTGAGATCGCTCGGATAGAAGGGGGGCGCCGCAACCCGGCCTCGACACGATCTTCAAGGTCGCCCGTGGGCTCGGCGTCCCGCCGGCGAGCTTGTTCAGCGGAATTGCATAGCCCACGAGTCCGAGTCGTGCTACAAATGGGCGCGTTGGACCGCCGCGGTGAAGCTGATCGTGTCGAGACTTGCCGGGACGAGAAGCCCTCCGTCTGTTGCGGCGCCCGCCCGCGCACTGGCACGGCGTGCCACAGCCTTCCGGCTGCCGGCCAGGTGCCCTAGGCGTGAGGCTAGAGGGCTTGAGCCTGCCCACGAGATCGAGCTTGTCCTTGCCGTAAAGCCGAGCAGCGTCCAGTTTGTCGGGTGGTCCCGCGGCTGTCGTGTCGTATGCACCGAGAAGCAGCGTTCGACGGGGCCGCCCGAGTTTCTCCTCGGCAGCCACAACGACCTCGTCGAGCGTGCGCATCCGTTTGATCTTGACCATTCCGGCGCGTTCATCCGGCCCGTGGGCAGCCGTCCAGGGTACCCTGCGCCCCGCTGGCCAGCGCCGGCATCAGGCCGGGAGCCGCCGAGTTCCCCCTCGGCCTGTCCTCTCCGTGCCGGAGCGCCGATCCTCCAGGTTGACGCCGCTCTACCGACAGACGCTGAGCACGCTGAATCTCGTCGCGTCGCCGTGCCCTCCGATTGCCAAGTATCAGAGGGCCCGGTGACGAGGGACGGTCAGGGGAGAAGCTGCGCGGCACCGAAGGCTGCGACGGCGACGACGAGGCAGATGTGGGCGCGCTGGAGACGGCAGTGCTTCCTCCAGGCGATCTCGGCGGTCTCGTCGAGTTGTAAGGCGAGCTGACGAATTGCGTCGTGATCCTCAAGCGACGCTAGCCGCTTTTCGATGTCTTCAGCATTCGCGTGACGGAGGTGACCGAAGTAGATCAGCCCAGTCGCCGCATACTCGCGCGCGCGACGGCGTCTGAGGCTGGGGAAGACCGCGTGAAGTGCGCTGAGGCCGCCAGCCACGAAGGCGACGGCCATGATGCGTATCGCCCAGCGTTGGACGACGTCGGCGTCGTAAAGGCTGCCCCCGTGCCCGAAGACTTGGCCGCCGGCGAACACCCCGAGCGCGGCGATGATTGCGAGCGTGAGCGACGCCTTGGTGTCGACGCCTCTGATCCAGTCTTGGGTCGCTGCGTGGACCTCCAGCCGAAGTCGACACCCTGGTGCGGCGACTTGGCGGGCGCGACGTCGGTCCGCTACGGCGTTTGGGACTGTGCATAGGCGAGGATCTGGTCGTAGGTGAGGCGCGCGAGGTCTGGAGCCTCCCAGAGCGCTCGGCGCAGGTTCTTCAAGGTTGGACGGTGGCAGTCTCCGATCTCTGATCCGGAGCCGCAGGGACAGGTCGTCGCTCGGCGCACGTCGCCTTGTCTCGCTGCTTCCCAAAGCTTTTCCGCAGCGGCGGTGTTCGCGTCGGCGAGGCTGTTCTCAGCGAAGATCGCATACGCGCTGTGGAGCCCGTGGGGCCATTCAGGACCCGGAAAGCGTGCGTGAGGATTGTGGCGGCGCTGGGAGTCGAGGATAAGCTGCTGGCGCAGGAATGCCTTCAGGTCAGCGATGTAGAGCAAAAGGGCGCCCGCGGGCTTGAGATCTGGCTCGTTGGCGCCTGGCAGGAAGAGACAAAAGTGTCCGCCCCGCTCGATATGCCGATCTAGTTCGGGCGTCCAGCGGCCGTGCGCGTCGTAGGCGCGCGGCGGGCGACGCGGATAGGCTGGCCCCAGCTCAATGCGCACCTCGATCGCTTCGAACGAGCCGTCGGGCAACTCGACGCTCAGCGGTCCGATCGCATCGGCGGTCTGAACGGTGGCGGCCATCTCGAAACGTAGCTGCGGCTCGTTCGCCGCCACCAGTTCGCGGTACAACGCGACCCGCCGCCACTCGACGCTCGGGATGCTCTCCCGATCCGCTACGAAGAAGTCATGATCACGAACAACGACTCAACGAAGGACTGAAATCCCAAACCCCGAGTGTCCACCGAAGCGGGGGAAGTCCACACATCCGCCACACTCAACCCAACACCAACCAACGCGACGGTGGGGCCACTTCAAGCCGTCGCGGTGGGGCCACGCGAAGCCGTCGCTCCCATCAGGGCGCTTGAGCGCGAGATCGTCCTACTCGACGCGCAAGACGGCGACCTTTACCGGAGTCTTGAAGGTCTTGTCTGGGAGCGTACCTCCGGCGTCATCGGCAGCGTTTCCGACCTGATCCGCCAAGCCGCGAACGAGGCGGTTGGCACCGTGGAGCGCATCACGGAAGAAGGCCTGCGAGCGATCCGGCTCGACCGCGCGAGCGAAGAGCGCGAGGTTCACAATTCTCGCGCAAAGCGGACTGGAACGCGGCGGCCGAGCGCGGCGTGACCGCTGCGAGCCCCCTCGCGTGGCGCCCAAAGCCGACACCCGACGAAGCCTTCGCGGGATGGCTTGATCGTACCGCGATCGGATGGCATACATCGGTGGGGGCGCTGCTCGGGCGTCTAGATCTCGGGGAGAGTTGCGCGGGAGAACGTCGGATTCCTGGCCTCGGTGTCGTCATGACAGACCGAGATCGCATGAAGCTGGAGAGTACTGCCCGACTAACGCACGCTCAGATCGATGCAATGCTGCTGGTGCGCTATAACGGGCGAGCGCTGGACCTCGACCGCTACGACCTGCACTGCGCGCAGCAACTACGTCGCGCCGCGCGGGAGCAATGGGCCCGGTTCGTCGGGACTCGCGTTTGCGCGGCGTGTCTAGCGGAGGGGGCAGCCTTAAGGTGCGGTGGAAGCTCTCGGTCGTGGCCGCTTGCGCCGTTCATCGGCGGTTGCTCCTTGACCGCTGCACGGCATGCGGAGCTCAAGTGGGTGCCCGTCTCGCCCGTGATCGCCTCGTACCAAAGCGCGGACGGTGCCGTTGTGGACGGCCTTGGTACGAGGCGATAGAGAGCTCAATCACGGCGAATGACGATCTCCTCGTCGCTCAGGCCACCGTAGATGGATGGCTTGCTGCTCCAACTGCGGAAACGGCCGCTACCAACGCCATGACGGAGCTTCGTGCGAGCTGCACCCTCCTCCTTCGTCACGCCGAAGGTGAAGACCTGGGACTTGGTCCAGGGCCCGAGCTCGACCAGTTCGACCGCTACGCTGACTGGCGGTCCCGAGGCCGGCCGGCATGTGAGCGCAGGAGGGGATGGCCTGCCGCTGCGACCGACGCCCCCGATGACTGTCTACTGGCGGCTGCACTTCTGCCTGTGGCCGTCCACCTCGCTACGTGCGACGCGGTTGAACTCGACTCGCATCTGGCAAAACTCGTAGGGCGCGCCCACGCGCAGGGCCGCGGACGCGTATGGCAGCGCCACCTCCATCACCAGCTCACGCCACGCCTCGTGGCCGCCTGGCAGCGTGCCAGCGCATCCGCGCCATTCGCGCGCACCTCCTCGCGATACGGCCTCAGCCGCGTTGCCAGTACTCTACCGGCGAAGAGCTACACGCTCGAGGCTCGTCACGTACCCCAGCTCCTCTGGGACGACGACTACCACCTGGTACGGCGGCTATTGCCGACGGTAGGCCCGAGGGTTGGTCGCCAGTTCGCCGCAGTAGCACTTGTTCGCGTGGTCGAGCGGTGCACCTGGCAACAGGCTGTCGAGCGCCTGGATCTCGTGGACCGATGGGGGCACAACATGGGCGGCCGACCCATGACGCTCCTGCTCGCGGCCGGGGCAGATGATGAGTTCTTTGGCCATCTCCGCAATATTGCCGAGATTCGCTCAGGTCTCCCTCTCACCGATTTCGGCGTTCGTCGCAGTTCCCTGGCCGGCTGGCCAGGGATCCCAGTCGCGGAGTGGATCGAGGTTGCCCGGAGCGCCGGATTGCGGAGAATGAGGGCTGACCCCGCACTCCCCCGACTGGCTGCGATCCGCGCGTGGGCCTCCGTGACGGGGTCGGACGACGCCCATTGCCATTTGCGGTGTGCCGGCGATGGCCGACGCATGATTAGGGCGCGGCCCAATCTCGACCGCGTGAGCCCTTTCCTCGAGCCGTTCTCGCAGAATCTGGCGGCCACGATCGACGAACGCGCGCGACCCAGCCGTGACTGATCTGGCCTCACGCCCGCTGACGTGGCGTCCAACACCGCTGCCCGACGAGCCCCTTACCTCGTGGCTGGAACGTACCGCTGCGGGCTGGACTAGCCCGCTTCTCGCACTTGAAGGGCGGCTCGACCTCCAGCGTGCACACGGTGGATACCGGAAGTCCGCGGTGATCGGGCTGACGATGTCCGACGACGAGCGCCACAGCTTCGCGCGGCTGGCGCGCCTCTCTCTCCAAGAGGTAGACGGGTTGCTTCTGACGCCCTATCACGGGATCGTGGCCGACCTATCGAACGACTTTTCCCTGAGCGCGATCGATCGCGCGTTCGGGATAGCCCGAGATGGCTACTGCGTGTGCCCACAGTGTCTCAGCGAGCGGAGCGGAGCTTGGCGCACAGCATGGCGAATGGGTTGGTCGGTCTGCTGCCGGGCGCATTCATGCCCGCTCATCGGGTCATGTCCGGCATGCGGACAGCAACTCCGGATTGCCCCGGGCCGCAGCGGCGTGAAGGTCGATGGTCGCGGCGTGGTGCGGAGGCCGCCTATCCCGGGCGCGTGCCCAAACTTCCGCCCGCACTCAACTCCCGCAGACGGAGCCTTCTGCTCATTCGACTTGCGCACCGCAACGGCGACTCCAATCGGCTCCGACGACCGACTGCTCGGCGCCCAAGAGCAAGTCGACGCGATGCTCCTGGGCAATCATCCGGCGACGCGTCCCGACTTCTCGCTGCCGGTCATCTTCGCTGAGCTGCGTGCGGCGATCAGACTCTTGCTGAACTACGCTCAACTTGAAGATCTATCGTGCGCTCTTGAAGTCGCCCGCGAGACCTATGCGCGACACGAGAGATCACGTGATGGACTTGCCAAAGGCGAGCAGGCCGCCCGGCCGCGACCGCTCCGTCGGGCGCCCTCGGACCCGGCACTCACCGCGGCCGTTCTCGCTGACGCCGTGGAGATCGTCTTATGCCCGGACGACACCTCCGCCGTAGTACGGCTCACGGCCCTTGCGCGCCGCGCACGCAACTCGAGCCACGCGCTCCGCACGGCCCCGGGCGGACTCCCGGGTCGCCTCGCCGACATCTGGCACCGTGCCAAGACCGCGGATCCACGTTCGCGAACCCTACGCCGCCGAGCCTTGGCCGTGGGAGGGCTGGCCCCGAACGACGCGGTGCCGGTCCCGTTAGAGCCGCGCCATATCCCCCAGCTTTTTTGGGCAGACGCATACGAGCCGCACCTCGCTGCGTTTTTCGCCGAGACGCCCCCGATCTGGGGACGCGAGTTCTGCTCTCTCGCCCTCGTGTGCGCGCTGAGCGGCGGCTCATGGACCGAAGCTGAGTCTCATTTCGAAGCAACAGCTCAGAAACATGATAGTCGCCTGCACCGGAGGGTTGCGGACAACGGCGGCATGGAGCCGTTTTTTGCCGCACTTCGCGCGGCCGCGATAGAACACGCAGGGACTTCTACCAGCGTCGACTACGCCGAGCGTCGCCGACTGCTCGCCACGTGGGCTGGCTTCGACCTCGAGAGCTGGACCGTCGTCTGCGACGCGGCCCTCACCGACGATCACGCGAGTGACTCCATGCGCCTCCGCGCATCTACTTGGGTTTGGGCGGAATTAACCGGAGGCTCCAGCAGGCATTGCCACCTCTTTGCGGGCCAGCCCCAGAGCTACTGGAACTTCGTAACGACCATCCTGCCCCGCTACCATCCCACCCTCGCGATCGCAATGCCACTCATTCTCACCGCTCATGTTGCCGAACCAGCGCCGCTGCATGTTCGGCTATCGACCGACCTGCCGCACGCCGCCGCTAGGCGACAGATCTTTGAGGCGGCCCACGCGGCGATCTGCGAACACCTCGGGGTGGGTCTCAACGAACTTTGCTCCAGGGCCCCCGATGGACACGCACTGGAGCGACACATCGCGGTTGCCGCCGTTGATGCTGCCACAGACAACAGCACCGCATGGATCGCTAACCAACTGGGCGTCACTCGCCGCTGTCTGAGCGAGTCGCGCTGGCGTGTACGTCGGCACTTGGAGGAGGACCCCGCCTCCCAGGCCGTCGTGGCGGAGTTTTTCGCTATTGCGCGAACTGCGGCCGAGACGGCAGCGAATTCAAAGCGCACAAGCCCGTTCGTGCTACCGGCCTGGCTACAGGCCGGTATGAGCCGGCCTAGAAGGGATGGCACGAAGACCGCAGGCGACGGTTGCCGAAGCCCGACTCGAGGATGAGGCCCTGACCGGCCAAGACGTCTCTACAGCGGCTCTACCCACCGGTGCGCGTGACGCAAGTTGATGAGCGAGGCCCCGCCGGGAGCACCGCCATGGCGTCGCTCCCCATCGAGGATCTGAGCGTCCCTTCGTGAGTCCAATCGGTCCGGTCAGCAGAAAGCGACGGCTATCGCGATTCATGAGCGGCAACTATCCGATCCGAGCTCGCGGTTCGGCCAAGAACTCGTGGCGGGCGCCGACCGATTCACCGAGCGCCGACAAGCGATCAGGCTAGACGCTTGCGAGAATGCACGCATGACTCCCCGCCAACCCCGCCTCCCCTGAGATGGACCTCGGCCTGACCGACCGGGTCGCCCTGGTCACCGGCGGCTCGAAGGGCATCGGCCGGGCGATCGCCGCCGAGCTCGTCGCCGAGGGCGCCCGGGTGGCGATCAGCTCCCGGTCGCGCGAGCGGCTGGCCGAGGTCGCCGGCGAGCTCGGGGCCCACGCCTTCGCCCACGACAACGCCGACCTCGACGGAGTCGACCAGCTCGTCGCCGAGGTCGAGGAGGCGCTCGGGCCGATCGAGATCCTCGTCACCAACACCGGCGGACCCCCGGCCAGCCCGGCCCCCCTCCACCACACCCCCGACGAGTGGGAGGCCGCCTACCGGACGCTCGTCCTCGCCCCGATCGGCCTGGTCGCCGCCGTCATGCCCGGGATGCAGGAGCGCGGCTTCGGGCGGATCGTCAACGTCGCCTCCTCGACCGTCCGCGAGCCGTCGCCGATCCTGATGCTCTCCAACACCCATCGGGCGGCCACCCTCGCCGCCTTCAAGACGATCGCCCGGGACGTCGCCGCCGACGGGGTCACCCTCAACTCGGTCCTCCCCGGCCGGATCGCCACCGACCGCCTCTTCGGCCTCTTCGGGTCGAAGGAGGTCGCCGAGGCGGTCGGCGCCGACGAGGTCCCGGCCGGCCGGCTCGGGACCCCCGAGGAGTTCGCCGCCGCCGTCGTCTTCCTCTGCTCGACCCGGGCCGCCTACATCACCGGGACCGCCCTCCTCGTCGACGGCGGCCTGACCCACCTCATCTAGCCGAACAGGGCGTCGACCGAGACCTCGATCCGCCGACCCCCGCCCTCCCCGGCGTCGAGCCCGGCGGCCACCGCCTCGACCGTCCGGGTGATCGCGAACAGGCGCTGGACCCCCGGGCTGAGGAAGCGCGACGGCTTCCCCAACCCGTGGGCGTCGCCCCCCGGCCGGTGGTAGTAGCGGACCGGCGCGTACACCGACAACGCCCGCCGGGCTCGGGTCAGCGCCACGTAGAGAAGACGCCGCTCCTCGGCGATCCCCTCCGAGGTCCCGCAGGCCATGTCGGCCGGCATGTTCCCGTCGTAGGCGGCGATCAGGTGGACGGCCTCCCACTCGAGGCCCTTGGCCGAGTGGACGGTGCTCAGCACCAGGTAGTCCTCGTCGAGGTGGGGCGGCCCGGCCCAGTCGGCGCTCGAGCTCGGCGGGTCGAGGACGAGCTCGGAGACGAAGTGGCGCAGGTCGCCGGCCCCCCGGGCGGCGGCGACCAGCTGCTCGAGGTCGAGCATCCGGATCGCCGCGTCGGCGTAGCGCAGCCGGATCAGCGGAGCGAGCGCCGAGCACAGGCGCTCGGCCCGGACCCCGGCCGGCGCGGCGTCGCTGTCGCGCTCGAGCGCCGCCACCAACCCGTCGGCGTGCTCGCGGGCCCCCGCCGGGATGTGCTCCGCCGCCGCCGCCGCCCAGCGCCCGAGCTCCGGCGCCCCCCCGCCCGGCCCCCGGAGCGCCTCGAGCACCCGGCGGGCGCGGATCGGCCCGACCCCGTCGAGCAGCTGGAGCAGGCGGAACCAGCTCATCTCGTCGGCCGGGTTGTCGGTCAGCCGCAGGAGGGCGACCAGGTCCTTGACGTGGGCGGCCTCGAGGTAGCGCAGGCCCCCGTACTTGACGAACGGGATCCGCCGGCGGGTCAGCTCGACCTCGAGCAGGGCCGAGTCGTGGCCGGTCCGGAAGAGGACCGCCTGGCGGCGGAGCTCCATCCCCTGCTCGCGGGCCGCGAGCACCCGGTCGCAGACCTCGCCGGCCTGCTCGGCCTCGTCGCGCGGGAGCACGAGCTCCGGGCGGACGCCTCCCTCCCGCTCGGTCCACAGCTCCTTGCGGAACCCGGCCCGGTCCTGGGCGGAGACGGCGTTGGCCACGGCGAGGATCGGCCCGGTCGAGCGGTAGTTGCGCTCGAGGGTCACCGTCGCCGCGTCGGGGAACACGGTCGGGAAGTCGAGGATGTGGCGGGCGCTCGCCGCCCGGAAGCCGTAGATCGCCTGGAAGTCGTCGCCGACCACGGTCAGGTCCCGCCGCCCGGCCCGGAGGCTGCGGACGATGTCGACCTGGAGCCCGTTGACGTCCTGGTACTCGTCGACCAGGACATGGTCGTAGGCGGCGCCCAGCCGCGGCCCGATGACGGCGTCGGCGGCGAGCGCCCGCCAGTAGAGAAGGAGGTCGTCGAGGTCGAGCACCCCGAGCCGCCGCTTGCGGGCGCCGTAGGCGCGGAACGTCTCGGCCAGGGCCTCGCGATGCTCGGCGCACCAGGGGAACGACTCGCCCAGCACCTCCTCGAGCGGGAGCTGGGCGTTGACCGCCCGCGAGTAGATGTCGAGCATCGTCTGGGCCCGGGGGAAGCGCCGCTGCCCGCCTGCGTGGCCGGTCTCCTGGCGGACGAGGTCGATCAGGTCGGCGGCGTCGCCGGCGTCGAGCACCCCGAACCCCGGGCCGAGCCCGAGCGCGGAGGCGTGGGTCCGGACCGTCCGGTGGGCCACCGAGTGGAAGGTGCCCCCGTCGATCCGCCCGGCCTCGGGGGCGGCGTGGGCGGTCAGCGTCCGCGCCCGGGCCACCATCTCCCGCGCCGCCCGGCGGGTGAAGGTCAGGAGGAGGATCCGCTCGGCCGGCACCCCGCCGGCGATCAGCCAGGCGACCCGCGAGCAGAGCGTCGTCGTCTTCCCGGTGCCCGCTCCGGCCAGGATCAGGAGCGGCCCGCCCCCGTGGGTGGCCGCCGCCCGCTGCTGCGGGTTGAGCTCGTCGAGCCAGCGGTCGGTCGGTCGGGGGCGGTCGTCGAACACGTGTTCGGCGACCGTAGGGACCCGTCCGGACGGCGTGCAAGCGCCGACCCGCTCAGCCGGGGAGGAGGACCCGCTGGCCGGAGACGAGCGCCCCGGGGATCAGGTCGGGGTTGAGGCGCTCGAGCCCGACCGCGGTCGTGCTCTCCCGGGCGGCGATCGACGAGAGGGTCTGCCCGGGGCGGACGATCCAGTAGCGCGGGTGGTGGGCGCCCACCCGGGCGGCGAGCGGGTCGAGCGAGGGGGCGGGGCGCCCGCCGGTGGTCGCGACGACGATCGAGGCCACGGCGGCGGCCAGCGCGATCAGCCCGCCGAAGGCGATCACCCGGGCCCGGACGACGTTCCCGTAGGCGGCGACCGGAGCCGCCCGCCGGCCGGGGCGGGCCGCCGGGGCGCTGAGGGCGACCGGATCCTCAGCCGCGACCCGCCCGTCGTCCGCCGGCTCGACGGCGGCGGGGCGGGGCGGGCGCGGTGGGCGCGGCGGGCTCGGAAGCGGGGTGGACATGCTCGACACCGGTATACCCGAAACGGCGTCCGGCGATCAGGAAGTCGGGAGCTTGCGGGCGTGGCGGTAGATCCCCCGCCAGGGATCTCCGCCTTCGAGCCGCTCGCCGATCGTGGCGATCGTCCACCCGTCCGGCCGCAGACCGGCGTCGGCGAGCTCCTCCCAGTGGAGCGGCGTGGCCACCGGGGCGGTCGGCCGGGCGCGGACGCCGTAGGCGGCGATCGCGTGCTGGGCGTAGGCGTTGCGGTTGACGTCGAGGTAGATCCGGGAGCCCCGCTCGGCCGTGTGCCATTCGAGCGTCAGCTGCCCGGGGTTCTCGGCGACCATCCCCTCGGCGAGGGCCCGGGCCACCCGGTGGACGTCGGTGAACGACGGGCCCCGCCGGAGCGGCGCGACGACGTGGATGCCGCGCGACCCGCTGGTCATCGCGTACGGGCGGAGCCCGAGGTCGCGCAGCCGGTCGCCGACCGCCCGGGCGGCGGCCCGGACCTCGGCGAAGCGCTCGTGCGAGGGGTCGAGGTCGACGATCAGCCGGTCGGGCCGGTCGGGCTGGTCGGCCCGCGAGAGGAAGACGTGGGGCTCGATCACGTTCTGGGCGGCCAGGTAGACCAGGGTGGCCGGCTCGCGGACGACGACCTGGGTCAGCGTCCCGCCCCGCTTGGCGACGACCACCCGGGGGATCCACTCGGGGAAGTGGGCGGGGGCCGCCTTGAGGAAGAACCCCGGGCGCGCGATGCCCGCCGGGTAGGCCCGCATGGCCAGCGGGCGGTCCCGGACGTGGGGGACCATCGCCGGGCCGACGCGCTCGTAGTGGCGGGCCAGGTCGAGCTTGGTCAGCCCGTCCGCCGGGAAGAGGACCTTCTCCGGGTGGGTCACCTCGACCCGGCGGCGGCCGACCCGCAGGTTCATCGCTCGCGCACGACCTCGCCGGCGGCCTTGTCCTCGCGCAGGCCGAGGAAGCGCGGATGGCGCAGCCGCCCGTCCCCGGTCCACTCGGCGAACCCGACCTGGGCGACGAGCTCGGGGCGCACCCAGGTGATGTCCGGGTTTTTCGGGAGCCGTTCCGGGTCGGCGAAGGCTGGCCGCCCGACGCGCAGGCGCTCGAGGCGGTCGGCCAGGTCCGCGAGCGTGGCCCGGTCGAAGCCGGTCCCGACCTTGCCGGCGTAGCGGAGCCGGTCGCCGTCGTAGTGGCCGACGAGGAGGGCGCCGAGGTGCTCGCGCGAGCCGCGCGGCGCCGTGTAGCCGCCGATCACGAGCTCCTGGCCCTGCTCGCACTTGAGCTTGCGCCAGTCGCGCGAGCGGGCGCCCGCGTACGGGCTGCCGACCCGCTTGGCGATCAGGCCCTCCCAGCCCTGGGCGCACGCCTCGGCCAGGAAGGCGGCCCCGTCGCCCTCGCGGTGGTCGGTCGTCCGCAGGGGGTCGGCGAAGCGGATCGCCGCCCGGAGGAGCCGCTTGCGGGCGAGGAGGGGCAGCCGGCGTACGTCCTGGCCGTCGAGCCAGAGGAGGTCGAAGGCGTAGTAGAAGACGGCCGCCGGGCGCCGGCCGCGGGCGGCGAGGCGGGCGAAGCTCGTCCGCTCGCCGGCGAAGGCGACGACCTCGCCGTCGAGGGCGAAGCGGTCGGTGTCCTGACCGGCGAGCGCCGGGACGAGCTCCGGGTAGCGGCCCTCGAGGGGAAGGTCGTTGCGCGAGCGCAGGCGGACGTCGGGGCCGTCGCGCACGCCGATGCAGCGGACGCCGTCGAGCTTGCGCTCGAAGATCCAGTCCGGGCTCGCGAAGTCGCGCTCGGCGGTGAGCGTCGCCTTCATCGCCGCCGCCCCGGTCGGTGGGTCGCCCGGGCGCAACAGGCCGCGCTCGGCCGGGCTCAGCAGGTCGAGCGGCGAGCTCACGGGCGGGCGACCGGCCGACATGACAGGCGCCTACCCGTTTTCCGCGCATTGGCCCCGGGTAAGCGGCGGGGATGGGAGACGGGCGCGACGAGACCGAGAAGGAGCGCCTCGACCGCAACCTCGGGGAGCTCCTCCAGGAGCTCCGGGTGGCCCTGCCCGGCGTGCAGGTCCTCTTCGCCTTCCTGCTCGTCGTGCCCTTCAACCAGGGCTACGGCCGGATGAGCGCCTTCGACAAGCGCATCTACTTCGCCACCCTCCTGTGCACCGCCCTGGCCACGATCCTCCTGATCGCCCCGACCGTCCACCACCGGATCGAGTTCCGCCGCGGCGACAAGGCGCACATCGTCCGGTCGGCCAACCGCCTGATGATCGCCGGGCTCACCCTGCTCGCCCTGGCCATGTCCGGGGCGATCCTCCTCATCACCAACCTCCTCTTCGGAACCCGGGCGACCGTGGTCGCCACCGCGGCGACGCTCGCCGCCTTCGCCGGGGTCTGGTACGGGCTGCCGCTCCACCGCCGGGAGCGGATCGACCAACCATGAGCGCCCCGCCCGACCGCCTGCTCCGCACGCCGCTCCTCGCCGGGGCGCTCGCCTTCGCGGCCGGCGCCCACCACGGGCCGCGCCGGGAGGGGGAGACCGACGTCGACCACCCGATCGCCGTGGCCCGGCTCCTCGACGACGCCGGGTTCGACGAGCCGGTCGTCGCGGCGGCGCTCCTCCACGACGTGGTCGAGGACACCCGGACCAGCGTCGAGGAGATTCGCGAGCGCTTCGGCGAGCCGGTCGCCTCGCTGGTGTCGACGATGACCGAGGACGCGGGGATCGACAGCTACGAGGAGCGCAAGGCCGAGCACCGGGGGCGGATCCGCCGGGACGGGTCCGGGGCGGCGGCGATCTACGCGGCCGACAAGCTGGCCACGGCGCGGACGCTCGAGGGGGAGCGGATCCCGGCGCCCCGGCTCGAGCACTTCCGGCGGACGCTGGAGGAGCTCGGTCGGGCGCGCCCGGACCTGCCGTTTCTCGGCGAGCTCCGCGAAGCCCTGCGTAAGGTCCGCCCGGAAGGGGTAGGTTAGTCAGCCATGCGGGGGATCTTCACGATCATCTACGTCCTGATCGGCGCCGTGGTCGCCAATCAGCACCACTTCTTCACCCACCTGACCACCCTGTCCCAGGTGATCTCCGCGGTCCTGGCCATCGTCCTCTGGCCGCTGATCACCTTCGGGAACGTCAACCTCCACGTGACCTTCCACTAGCTGGCCCCCCCGACGAGCCGGCGCTCGAGCGGGGTCCGGAAGCGGGGGGTCAGGCGGACGGTGCCGACCCAGGCGGCCAGCGCTTCGAGCTCGGCCTCGATCGCGGCGACCGCGTCGGCGCCGACGTCCTCGAGCAGCTCGTGGACGACCTCGCCGTCCCGGCGCTGGGCCCAGCCGCCGACCACGCGCCCGTCCCACCAGATCGTCGGCCCGGCGTTCCCCGTCCGGTCGAAGAGCAGCTCCCGGTGGGGGCCGAGGATCCAGCCGCGCTCGAACCAGCCCATCACCGTCGGGTCGAGCCCGGGCAGGGCGGCCGCCCACGGCGCGGGCGCCGGCGTCGGCTCGACGTCGCCGGCCAGGATCAGGCCCGTCGCCCCGCCGTCGAGGGCGACCTCGACCGGGCCGAGCTCGGCGAGGACCGCCTTGAGGACCCCGGCCGGCCACCCGGTCCACCACTTGAGGTCGGCGAAGGTCCCCGGGCCGAAGGCGGCCAGCCAGCGCCGGGCGAGCTCGACCCGGGCCGGTTGGGTCGCCGCCGCCGGCAGCGGGGCGCCGAGCCACGACTCGAGCGGGACCCAGCGGTTCAGCGTGCTCGTCCACGACCCGAGCGGCCGGCCGCGGACGATCAGCCCCTCGGCGGCCAGGAGGAAGAGCACCCGCGTGGCCACGCCCTGGCGCGCCTCGTTCCGCGTGCCGGCGCCGACGACGATCTGCCGGCCGAGGCCGGGGACGTCCCGGCCGAGCTCGGCCGCCGTCGCCTCGCCGCGGGCGGCGAGCTCGGCCAGGGTCGCCGCCGCGGTCGCCGCCAGCCACGCCTCGCCGTCCGCGGCCACGGCCGCCGCCTCGAGCAAGCCGACGAGCTTGCGCCGCTCGCCCGGGACGAGCGCCGCCGTGCAGGCGGCCTGGATGACCGGCATCAGGTCGACGGGGACGACGAACATCGTCCGCCGCATGCCGAGCATCCGGACGACCGAGCGCTCCTCGTAGAGCGCCCGCTCGATCGTCTCGACCCCGGCGCCGGCCAATCGCCGCCGGGCGGCCAGCATCACCGAGGTCGGGTCGGTCGCGTGGAGGCCGGCCAGGGCCCCGGCCAGCTCGGCCACCCCGGCGGCCGGCGCGTCGGACGCGAGGTGCTGGCGGCGGGCGAGCCGGGCTCGGCGCTCCGCGACGCCGACGCGCCTCACCGGGCTACCGGGCGTTCTGCTTGAGCCACCAGTCGACGTAGTAGCCGCCGAACGGGATCACCGCGCCGAGCAGGATGAGCAGCGTGGTCTTGGTGCTCCAGCTCTGCGGGGTCCGCAGGACGATGGTGAGGAAGACGTAGGCGAGGAAGATGATGCCGTGGATCGGGCCGAGGACCGAGACGACGCTCGAGCCGGTCGACGAGCTCCCGATCTCCTTGAAGCCCGCGGCGATGAGCAGCGCGAGGTAGCTCGTCGCCTCGGCCAGCGCGACGAGGCGCAGGTTCCTGATGGTCAAAGGGGGTGCTCCGTTCTCAAGCGGCGGGACCCGGCCCGGATGCGGGGCGCGGGAGGAGCCGGGACTCTAGTGGCGGGCGCCGGCGGACGGCGTCGCTACGCTCCGCCGATGGAGCCCGATCCGGCCCTGGTCGACGAGGAGATCCGCCGGCGCCTGGCGGCCCAGCGGATGCGCGGCGACTTCGGCCAGGTCCACACGGCCCCGGCCACGCCGGCGGACGTCCCCGACCTGGCCGGGACGCGCCTGGTCGTCCTCGGGCCCGACCATCCCCACCTCGACGGCGCCTCCTCCTCCCCGGCGCTCGCGCACGCCGGCGCCCTCCTGGCGGAAGCCGGCCGAGGCGCGCCCCGCCTCTATCGGAACATGCTGGCCTTCGTCGCCCCCGAACCCGCCCCCCTGGATGACCTGCGCCAGGCGGTCGGCCGGTTCCTCGCCGGGGAGGGGGATCAGGTCGACGCCCTCCTCGGGGCCGCCTGGTCGTGGCTGCTCGCCCCGTCGGCGAGCGGGTGGACGGCCATCCGGGCGCCGGGGCGCGACGAGCTCGCGATGCGGGCGAGCCGGGAGCTCCGGGCCGCCGGGAGCCTCTTCGTCGACTACCCGGCCGCTCGCCTGCGCGCCGACCTCGACCGGGTCCCGCTCTGGCCGGCCGGCCAGGATCACGTCCGCCTCGCCGAGGTCTGGGAGGCCTACGCCCGCTCGCTCGAGCTCCCCCGGCTGCGGAGCTCGGCGGCCCTGGCGGCGGCCGTGGTCGGCGGCCTCGCCGCCCCGGACTGGGCGACCGCGACGTTCGCCTACGCCGAGGGCTTCGACGCCGAGACCGGGCGCTACCTCGGACTCGTGGCCGGGCGGGCGGTCGCCCTCCAGGGTTCCGGGCTGATCGTCCGACCCGAGGCGGCCCAGGCTCAGCTCGCGGGCGTCGGGGGCGATGAGTAGTATCGCGCCGGTGCACCGCCGTCCGCTTCGCACCGCCGCCCGAGCGCTCGCCGTCGCCGCCGCCGGGCTCGGGCTCGCCGCCTGCGGCGGGTCCTCGAGCAACGGAGTCGACGCCAAGACGCCGGCGGCGATCGTCGGCGCCTCCAAGCAGGCGGCCGACACCGCCAACTCGGTCCACGTCGCCGGGTCGATCGCCGCGACCGGCGCCCCGACGACCTTCGACCTCCATCTGGTCAAGGGCCAGGGCGGCCAGGGAACGCTCTCGGTCAACGGGCTGAGCTTCCAGCTCATCCGGATCGGCCCGGACATCTACGTCAAGGGCAGCCCGGCCTTCTACAAGAAGTTCAGCGGCGCCGCGGCGACCCTGCTCCAGGGGAAGTGGCTGAAGGGCCAGGCGACGACCGGGAGCTTCGCGGCGATCGGGCCGTTCACCGACCTCCCGAGCTTCGTCGATCAGGCCCTTTCGAACCCGGAGAAGTCGCTGACCAAGGGTGGGAGCCGGACGATCGGCGGCCAGAAGGTGATCGACGTCAAGGACCCGGCCGGCGGCTCCCTGAGCGTGGCCACCACCGGCAAGGCCTACCCGGTCCAGATCGCCAAGGGCGGGGCGAGCGGCGGGACGATCACCTTCGACCAGTGGAACGCCTCGGTGGCGCTCAAGGCCCCGACCGACTCGGTCGACATCAACCAGCTCCAGGCCGCGGGCTAGTCGCCGCCGTCGAGGACGGCTCCGTCCTCGATCCGTCGCTGCGGTCGCCCGGCGTGGTCGATGACGACGCTCCCCCGGACGACCACGTCGCCGCCGAAGGCGACGTCCCCCCGCACGACGAGCCGCTCGCACTCGACGAGCGACGGCGGCCCGGCCGGGAAGCGGGGCTCGAAGTCGTCGAGCAGCTTGAAGTGGTCGGGGTCGAGCTCGACGTACGGGGGTCCCGGGAGCCGGCGCCGGGGGGAGACGCGGATCCGGGCGTCGCCGGCCAGCTCGAAGCAGTCCGAGCGGAGCGCGAGCAGGTCGTCGGTCGTCTTCACCGGGACGAACCGGGTGCGCGGCACCCGGAGGGCGCTCGCCCGGTCGAACCGGGAGATCGCCGAGCCGATGGCCGTCTCGAGCTGGTAGACGGCCGGCGTCGAGGGGTCGCTCGGATCGACCGTCTTCTCGTTGCGGATCAGCGGGAGCGTGAGGACGCCGTCGTGCGCGGCGAGCAGGTCGACGAGGGCGCCGAGGCGCAGCCAGAGGTTGTTGGCGTTGAAGAACCGGTGGCGCCCGACGTCCTGCATCGCCGTCCGGTCCTCCGCCGAGGTCTGGGCCGTCTCGCGGAGGAGGAGGCGCCCGGTCTCCCGGCTGCGGGCCAGGTGGCCGCCCTTGCGGTCGGCGGCCGTCCGGTCGCACTGCTCGGAGACGAAGTCGAGCCCCTGGTCGACCATCCAGCCGAGCACCCGCGGGTCGGCGACGGCGCCGAGGTTGTCGGTGTTCGAGATGAACGCGTACTCGTATCCGGCGCCGAGCATCCGCTCGAGCATCCCCGACCCGAGCAGCGAGACGAGGAGGTCTCCGTGCCCGGCCGGGCACCACTCGAGCCCCGGGTCGGCCGGCCAGTCGACCGGGGCCAGGGTGTCGGTTCGGAGCTTGGGCTCGAGGCCCTGGAGGAAGTCGAGCGGCAGGTCGACCGGCAGGTCGGGGTAGCGGGCGAGCACGGCCAGGGAGTCCTCCTGGGTGCGGGCCGAGTTCATCAGGAGGAGGGGGAGCCGGACCCCGTGGCGGCGGCGCAGGGCGAGGACCTGACGGGCGACGACGTCGAGGAAGGTGAGGCCGTCCTTCACCACGAGGAGCCCCTTGGCCCGCGAGAGCCCCATGCTCGTGCCGAGCCCGCCGTTGATCTTGATCGCCGCTGTCCGGTCGAGCGCCTCCCCGCCCGGGGCATCCGGGAGGTCCTCGAGCGCGGTGAGCTCGTCGATCGGCTCGATCTCGTCCTCGCGGATGAGCCCCGCCTCCCCGGAGGCGAGCTGCCCGAAGCGGTCGCGGAAGGCGGCGATCGCCGGGGGCGACTCGCCGGCGCCGCGCATCTTCTCCTCGGCGGCCCGGAGGCTCTCCTCGCTCACGCCCGCAACCTACCCTGGTTGGGCCGGGGCCAGTCCGGGCAGCCCGTCTCCCGACCCGACAGACTGGAGACCCGATGGCTGATCGCTTGGACGGGACGGTGGCCCTGGTCACCGGGGCCAGCAGCGGCATCGGCGCGGCGAGCGCCCGCGAGCTCGCCCGCCACGGGGCGGCGGTCGGCCTGGCCGCCCGGCGCAAGGACCGCCTCGACGCCCTGGCCGCCGAGATCGTCGACGCCGGCGGGCGGGCCGTCGCCCTCGAGATCGACGTCACCGACCGCGCGCAGGCGCGGGCCGCGGTCGACGGCGTGGTGGCGGAGCTCGGGCGCCTCGACACGGTGGTCAACAACGCCGGCGTGATGCTCCTCGGGCCGATCGAGGACGCCCCGGTCGAGGAGTGGGAGCGGATGGTCGAGCTCAACCTCCTCGGGCTCCTCTACGTCAGCCACGCCGCCCTCCCCCATCTCCTGCGGGCGGCCGCCGGCGGGCCGCGCCGGGTGGCGGACCTGGTCAACGTGAGCTCGGTCGCCGGCCGCCTGGCCCGGAGCGGGTCGGGCGTCTACAACCTGACCAAGCACGGGGTCGGCGCGTTCAGCGAGTCGCTCCGCCAGGAGGTCACCGGCCGGCACGTCCGGGTCTCGCTGGTCGAGCCGGGCGCGGTCGACACCGAGCTCCCCGACCACCTCCGCCCGGAGATCCGCGAGCGGACGATGGGCCGCTTCGCCGACGTCGAGAAGCTCGAGGCGTCGGACATCGCCGAGGCGATCGCCTACATCGTGACCCGTCCGCGCCGCGTGGCGATCAACGAGCTCCTGATCCGGCCGACCGAGCAGGAAGGCTAGGATTCCCAAGGACATGTGTCGGAGCATCCGCACCCTCCACAACTTCGAGCCCCCGGCCACCCCCGAGGAGATCCGGGCGGCGTCGCTCCAGTACGTGCGCAAGATCAGCGGGACGCGCGCCCCGTCGCGGGTCAACGCCGAGGCGTTCGACCGGGCGGTCGACGCGATCGAGGCGGCCTCGACCCGGCTGCTCGACGAGTTGTCGACCTCGGCGCCCCCGAAGAACCGCGAGGTCGAGGCGGCCCGGGCCGCCGCTCGCGGCGCCAGCCGCCGGGCCGCCTGAGCTCAGGGCACCGCCGGAGGGGCCGCGCCGGTCGAGGTGGTCTCGGTGGTGGTGGTGACGGTCGTGGTCGGCGTGCTCGTCGTCGGCGTGGTGGAAGCCGGTGGGGCCGCCGTGGTGACCGTGACCGTCGCCGGCGTGGTCACCGTCGTGGTGTCCACGGTCACCGTCTGCGTCGTCGTCGGCGTCGACACGGTCGGCGTCGTGACGAGCGGGGTGTTCTGGGCGCCGCCGCTGAAGAAGGTCGTCGAGCCGCCGGCGCCGGTGATCGAATGGCCGACGAGGAGGTCGGGGACCGTGTAGACGGCGACCACGATGACGAAGGCGAGCAGGCCGGTGGCCAGCACCAGGCGCCACCGGGGGCGCCAGCCGGGGCTCGGGGTCGCCTCGTAGCTGACCGTGGCCCAGTCGCCCTGCCCGACCTCGGTGTCCGGCGCTCGGGCCGGCTCGGGCGGCCGCGGCGCCCCGGCCGCCGGTCCCGATGGGCCCGGCGGCGTGCGGGGGACGACCGGGGCGACCCGCTGGGCGGTCGCGGCGACCCGGTCGACCGGCCGGCGCAGGAACTCCGAGACCAGGGCGACGATCACCGGGGTGAGCGCCGCGCTCAGCACGGTGCCGGACCCCCAGACGTGGGAGGCGGTGTACGAGGCGGCTGCCGACGCTGCGGCGGCGACGGCGAGGGTACCGACCGAGATGCCGCCGCGCCGCTCCTGGCGGGCGCTCGCGATGGCCTCGTGCAGCGGCTCCCTTCCGACTTCGGCGAGGGGCTCGTCGGGGACCGGGCTCGGAGGGTCGGGGGTCACCTCCGTCCTAGGTTAGCCGTGGCCCGGCGCGGGCGCGGCCGTCAGCGGCGGTGGTCGGCGCCGCCGAGGGCGACGGTGGCGACGGCGGTCGCCAGGTGGTAGAGGATCAGGAGCTGGACGAGGGCGAGCGACTCGGAGCGATGCTGCTCGCCGCCGATCGTCACCTCGCCGAGGTGGGCCGAGCGGAGGTGGCTCGCGTAGTGCAGCCGGTCCCAGATCACCTCCTCGATGGCCAGCGCCTGCTCGCGGTCGAGCGTCCCGGGGATCCGCAGCAGCGTATCCCCGTCGCGCGGGCCGGTCAGGCTGATGCCGGTCTGCGGATCCTCGACGAACGGCGACAGGTCGGGGTGGGGGATGCCGTCGCGGAGGATCAGCTCGGCGTCGAGATGGTCGGCGTCGCCTCCGGTGGGCGGGAGCGAGCGGCGGACGACCATGTCGGCATGGCGGGCCTGGGGGCGGATGAAGGACTCCGAATCCGGCTCACGGCGGTCGAGGTCGGCCAGCACCTGATCGGTCGTGTAGCCGCGCCGGGACGTGTCGCGTGCGACCTTCCACGAGCGCCGGAGCTGCTCGGGCGGGTCGAGGTAGACCCGGACGTCGTAGGCGGCCCGGAGCTTCTCGGTGTGGTAGCCGAGCAGGCCCTCGACGATCATGAAGCGGGCCGGCGTGGTGTACACGGGCGCGGCGAACGTGCCCGCCGAGTGGTCGTAGACCGGCTTGAGGACCGACTCGCCCTGGCGCAGGAGGGTCATGTGCTGGGCCATGACGTCCATGTAGTTGCACTCGGGGTCGAGCGGCGTGATCTTCAGCTCGGCCCGTTGGGCCCGGTCGTAGCGGTGGTAGTCGTCGGTGCAGACGTGGGTGACCGACTCGGCGCCGAGCGCCTGGACGAGGCCGCGACTGAGCGTCGTCTTGCCCGAGGCCGAGTCGCCGACGATGCCGAGGATGATCGGGCGGGCCATGGGCGGTGGGCAGGTTACCGCGCCGGTGCGCCCCGTGCGGACCGGCGGCGACCGGCGCGTCGACCGGATGCCCTAACCTCAGAACATGTTGACGAACCTCCAGATCGTCGCCGCCCCGGAGGCCGGGGAGCCGAGCGCCGTCTTCGACGCCTCGGCCGTCCAGCTCGAGGCGGCCGGCTATGCCGTCAGCCACCATCTGCGCTGGCGCTTCGGCGGGGAGAGCCTCGAGGCCGAGGAGACGCTGACCATGCGGGTCCTCGTCGCGGTCGGCGACCAGCTGGCGGTGTTGATCGACGCCCACGCGCACGGAACCGTGTTCCTCGCCGGGAAGGCCGGTCCGCTCCTCCACGAGGCGGTCTCGACCTACGTGACGATGCGCGACCTCGAGAGCCACCAGTCGGTCGAGGAACGGGCTCGGCTCGCCGTCCTCGCCGACCTCCTGGTCGACCTGCGCGAGCTGTGTGCGTCGCTCGAGGACGCCGGGCGCGGGTCCGATCAGCCCTTGTGCGCCGCGTAGAGCTCGGCGGTCGCCAGCACCTTCCCGTCCGCGAGGGCGCCCCCGGCGACGAGCACGTTGCCGCTCTGGAGGAGGGTGGCCGTCTGGTGGAGGCGGGCCCCGCGCATCGGGGCCACCACGGTCCAGGTGTTGCTCTTGGCGTCGTAGATCTCGGCCGTCCGCAGGGCGCCCGAGTCGTTGAGGCCGCCGACCACGAGGACGCGCCCGGTGTGCAGGAGGACGGCCGAGGCGAAGCCTCGACGGCCGTGCATCGGCCGGGTCAGCTTCCAGCGGTCGGTCGCCGGGTCGTAGATCTCGGCCGTGTCGGTGAACCCGGGCGCCCGGTCGCCGCCGCCGGCGACGAGGACGCGGCCGTCGCGCAGGAGGGTCGCCGTGGCGTTCGTCCGGGCGACGTGCATCGACGCGGCCGGTGACCAGGCGTTGGTGTCCGGATCGTAGATCTCCGACTGCTTGCGGAAGACGTCGTCGAAGTTCTGGCCCCCGGTGACGAAGACCTTCCCGTTCGGGAGGAGGGTCGCCGTGTGGAGGTAGCGGCCGGTGTGCATCGAGCCGGCCGCCGACCAGTGGCCGGTGGCCGGGTCGTAGAGCTCGGCCGTGGCCAGCCCCTTCGACCCGTTGGCCAGGCCGCCGGCGACGAGGACCATCCCGTTGCCCAGGAGCGTGGCCGTCTGGTTGGCCCGGGGTCCGGCCATCGGGTCGGTCGCCGTCCAGGTGTCGGTCTGGGGGTTGTAGAGCTCGGCCTCGGTGAGGAAGCCGCCCTTGTTCTCGAGGTTGGCGCCGCCGGCGACGAGGACCTGGCCGTCGGGCAGGAGGGTCGACGACTGGGCGAAGCGTCCGATCAGCATCGGGCTCGCCGCCTGCCACTTGCGAGTCTGCGGGTTGTAGAGCTCGGCCGCCGGGGTGAACCCGGCGCTCCCGTAGCCGCCGGTGACGAGCACCAGGCCGCTGGGCAGGAGGGTGGCCGCGTGGACTTCGCGGCTCGTGCGGAGCCGGTGGACCGAGCGCCAGTGTCCGCGGCCGACCGCGGCGAGCGCGGGCGCGGCGGCGGCGGCGAGCAGGAGCAGGCAGGCGAGGAGGACCGCGGCCGGCGGATGTCGTCGGGTTCGCTGCATCGCAGACCGGGAGTCTAGGCGGCCGGAGCCGGCCCGGACGCAGCAGGCGGGCGGACGGCTATCCTGCGCCTGTGCCGATGGTGGTCAACGCCCTGAAGAACGGCTATGTCATCTCGCTGATCGGCGCGCTGCTGGTCGGCGGCGCGCTCGGCTGGCTCTTGCTCGGGGGCGGCGGGTCGTCGACCTCGTCCTCCACCAAGCCGGGGACCCACCAGGTGCAGGTGTCGCTCCGGCGCGGCGTCTACCCGCCGCTCGGCCTCGCCCTGGAGCAGCCGACCTCGTGGCTGACCTCGAGCCCGGGGGGGACGCTCACCCTGGCGAGCCCGGACGCCGGGTTGACGTCGATGACCATCTCCGACCCGGCCCCGGCCGGGAACGCGAACAAGCTCCGGCCGGCGATCAACAGCCAGCTGGTCAAGACGTTCAGCCCGGCCAAGGTGATCGCTCAGCGCCACGGCCCGATCGGCAAGACGGCGGCGATCACCACGGCGATCCTCGGCACCGGCGGCGGCAAGCGGCAGATCCTGATCCTCTCTACGGCGATCTCGAGCGCGTACCGGACGTACAGCATCCAGGTCTTCTTCAAGGCGCCGAAGCCGACGGCCCAGAGCCTCGCCGAGGTGCGCAACATGCTCGCCTCGATCCGCTTCTTCGCCCCGACCGGCTGAGCCCGCGAGAGGGGTGGGCCGCCGGCTCGGGGTCGCGCCCGGGGTTGGCTGGGCTCGGGAGGGGGTTGGGCCGCCGGCTGGGGTCGCGCCCGGGGTTGGCTGGGGCTCGGCAGGGGGTTGGCGGGCGCGCCCCGCTGGCCGAGGCTGGGCCCGGCGGGCGGTGATCGGCCGCGCGCGGATGCCTACCCCCGCGGCCCGCTCCGCCCAGGGCGGAGCCGGCCGGTGGGGCCCCCCGGGGCCGACCGCGCGAGGACCCCGAGCACCCGCAGGTACCGCCGACCCCGCCGGACCGGCGACCGGCCGCCCGACGCGCCGATCCGGCGCGGTACCGAGCCGCCGACGCGGAACGGCCCCCGAGGGGGCCGTTCCGTTGCTGCTTTGAGCGAGAGCGGCTGGGCTCAGTCGAGGAGGCCGCTGAAGCGGCGCATCGCGACGCCCGTCCCGAGGAGCACCAGTCCGAGGAGCCCGATCGGCAGGGGATCGAGGCCCGTGAACGGGAGGCTGCTCGTCGACTTGGCGCCGGTCGCCCCGTTGCCGTTGCCGTTGTTTCCGTTGCCGTTGTTGCCCGGGCACGCCGAGGCCGGCGTGTTCTCGACGCCTTCCGCGCAGTCGCGGGCCGTGTCCGTCTTGCCGCCCTCGGGGATGCTCGGCCCGGTCGGGCCGCTCCCGGTGACGCAGTCGTTGTCGCCGCCCACGTTGCACTTGTGAGCGGTCGACGGGACCTTCGGCGCGACCGGAGTCGTGCAGTTCGGCTGGGTGCCGACCTGCCCGGTCGGGCAAGCGGTCGAGACGGCCGGCGGCGCGGTCGCCGTCGAGTCGGACGCGCCGGTGGTCAGCTTGACCAGCGACGACCCTCCGCCCAGGGCGAGCACGAAGACGTCGAGCGCCTCACGCACGCCGTACGGGGACGTCGCCTGCTGAGCGCCCTCGCTCGAGTTGGTCGACACGGCCGGGCTCTGGTCGGCCGAGTTGCAGACGAGGTCAAGGACGCCGGGGAGTCCGGCCACCGTGTTCGCCGCGCCGCCGGCCGAGCCGTCCGGGTTGGCCGTGCCGCCGCTCGCGCAGCCGCCCGACGGGATCGCGTTCAGGAGACCCGTGACCGTGCCGGTCGTCGGGATCACCGTCGAGCTGTCGGTCTCGGTCGGCGCCGCGTTGTTGCACGCCTTGGAGATCGTCGTCGACTTGATGACGTCGGCCAGGATCGTCGGCCCGAGGTTGGCCTTGGTGATCAGGGTCGACCCGGTCGCCGTCTGGCACGTCCCGTCGCTCGTGATGTTCCCGTCCGACTGCGCCGCCGTCGCCCCGAGGGCCGAGAGGACGCCCGCCGGAAGGGTGACGCCCGGCAGGCCGCCGAGCTGGAGGTTCGCCACCGCGAAGTGGTTGGTCGAGCCGGTCGCCGTCGTCGCCGAGTTGACGGTCACGACGCCGAGGCAGACGGCCCCGCCGGTCGAGCTGCACAGGGCCGAGGTCAGCGAGTCGAGCGGTCCCTGCTTCGTCTCGCCCGGGTTGGTGTCGACCGACAGGAGCTCGATGCCCGCGACCTGGGCGATCGTGACGTGGCCGTGGTAGGTGCCGTCCGCGCGCTGCTCGCCGCGGGCGCGGCCGACGACGAGGAGCTCGGACGGGGCGGTCTTCCCGCTCGGGTCGTTCGAGTACGGCCTCGTCGAGTCGGGCGTAAGCTGGGTGACGGCGACGGTGCCCTCGCCGTGCGGGAGCGTCCCGTGGAGCGGAGGCGTGGTCTCGGGCTTGGTGGTGGTGAACGTGTTCAGCGCGGCTCCCGAGGCTGACAGCGGCGTGAACGCCAGCGGCATCAGCATCGCGGTAGCCCCTACGAGCAGACGGAGTTTCGACATTGCATCTCCCCGGATTCGACGTAACGGCGCGACAGACACCGCTGAGTGGAACAAACCATACTTCAAAATCGTCGGGCCTTGTTTCTACGCCCGGGACCGAGAGCCTGCAAGCCCCGCCGAGATCCGGCGCTCCCGCCCCGCCGCCCCTGATAGATTGCCGGCCCGGCGACCCCCTGGCCGGCTCCTCACATGCCCCGCCCGTACCCCTCAAGAGGGCGGATCCACCGCTCCCCAGCCCGCCGTCGCCCGGTCGCCCGGCCCGCCGCGGCCGCCGGCCTGGCCGGTCTCGTGCTCGCCGGGCTCGGCGCCCTCCCGGCGGCCGCCGGACCCTCGCCCCAAAGGACCGTCCGCATCCGCGTCGCCTCCGCCGGCCAGCCGAACGGGGCCAGCGCCGACCCCCAGATCTCGGCTGACGGGCGCTTCGTCGCCTTCGAGACCGAGGCGACCAACCTCGGCTCGGCCGACGCCAACGGCCACGTCCGCGACATCTACCTCTACGACGCCAAGACCGCGGCGATCCGCCTCCTCTCCGCCCCGGCCGACGGCAGCGGCGCCGACGGGCCGTCGAGCCGCCCGGCGATCTCCGCGGACGGGAGCGTCGTCGCCTTCTACTCGCTGGCCACCAACCTCGTCCCCCGGGCGAGCAACGTCGTCCCCGGCGCCGCCCCCCACGGCGACGTCTACGCCTGGTCGAGCGCCGGCGGCCTCCAGCAGGTCAGCCAGACCTCGACCCAGGTCCCGGCCGACGGCGACTCGGCCGAGCCCGACGTATCGGGCGACGGCCGGCTCGTCGCCTTCAGCTCGACGGCCGACGACCTGTTGAACGGTCATCCGGCCGGTCAGCGCGACGTCTACGTCCGCGACCTCTCGAGCGGCCAGACCACGCTGGTCAGCGCCACCCCGGACGGAAGCCCGGCCGACGGCGACTCGAGCGCCCCGGCGATCAGCCCGGACGGCGGCTACGTCGCGTTCTCCACGACGGCGACCAACCTCGTGCCCGGCACGACGACCCACGGTCCCCAGGTCGTCGTCCGCGACCTCGCCGCCGGGACGAACGAACTGGCCAGCGTGAACGGCGCCGGCGCCCCGGCCAGCGGCGGGGCGACCTCCGGACCCCCGCTCGTCTCCGACGTCAGCGCCGGCGGACGCTACGTCGCGTTCGCCTCCCCGGCGACCAATCTCGTCGGCCACGACACCAACCACCACGTCGACGTCTTCGTCCGCGACCGCGTCGCCAAGCGGACGCTCCGCGCCAGCCTGGCCACGACCGACCAGCAGGCCGACGGCGACTCGCTGTCCCCGTCGATCAGCGCCGACGGCCGTTATGTGACGTTCCTCTCCGGCGCGCCGAACCTCACACCCGGCCAACCGCCCGGCGAGAACGTCTACGTCCGCGACGTCGTCCGGCACACCACGGTGATGGTCGAGGCCGCCTCGAACGGCCACCCGCGCAGCCGGGAGCGCACCCCCGCGATCTCCCAGCGCGGCTCGACCGCCGACGACGGCTCGGCCTCCGTCTTCGTCTCGAGCGCCCAGAACCTCGTCACCGGGAAGACGAGCTCCCTGCCCGATGTCTTCCTCCGCCACATGACCCCCGCCCCGATCAGCCTGGCCAGCTCCCGCGCCGGGCTCCAGAGCGGGCACGTCGTGATCACCTTCATCTCCGTCGACCGCCAGGCCGGCCCGCTCCTCTGCCGCCTCGACCACCGCGCCCGGGCGATCTGCCCGATCGGCGGGATCGTCCTGCCCCTCCTCGCCCCGGGCAAGCACCTCCTGACCGCCTACGCCGGCGGGCCGGGGTCGGTCTACGCCTCCCGCCCGACCCGCGTGCACATCGTCATCCGGCGCGGTGGCCGCGCTCAGGTCAAGGTCACCAACCCGGGCGCGGCCCTCGGCCTCGGCTGACCGCCCACGCCGCATGACGCGCGCCCGGGAGATCGTCTGCCTCGGCGGCCTCGCCGTCATCCTGACCGCCTGCGGCTCCGCCCCCCGCCCCGGGCCGCCGCCGCCGCCGCCCGCCCCGCCGGCCGAGGCGCCGGCGGCGACCGGCGAGAGCCTCGTCGCCCAGGCCCGCGGCGGTGCCGTCGCCGTCTTCCGCCACCCCGGCGCCGCCCGCCCGACCCTCTCGCTGGCCAGCCCGAATCCGTACGGGTTCCGTCGCACCCTCCTGGTCAAGCGCGCCGTCCCCGGCTGGCTCGAGGTCTACCTCCCGAAGCGCCCGAACGGCAGCACCGGCTGGGTCCGCCGCCCGGACGTCCGGATCGTCCCCGACCCCTACCTCCTGCGGATCGACCTCCGCCGCCACCGGCTGACCCTCCTGCGCCGGGGGGTCGTCATCGACCGCGGGAGGATCGGCGTCGGGCGCGCCGTCACCCCCACCCCCTCGGGCGTCTACTTCCTCACCGAGCTGTTCCGCCTGACCGACCCCGGCGGCCCGTACGGGCCGTACGGCTTCGGGCTCTCGGCCTACTCGAACGTCCTCCACGAGTTCGCCGGCGCCGACGGCCAGATCGGCATCCACGGGACCAACGACCCGGCGGGCATCGGCTCCGACGTCAGCCACGGGTGCATCCGCCTGGCCAACCCCGAGATCACCCGCCTCGCCCGGCTCCTGCCGCTCGGCACCCCGGTCCACATCACCCGCGCCTGAAGCGGCGCCGGCCTCCGCGCGGTCACCCGGCCAGGTAGTACACGGTCTGCCCGGAGACGGTCAGCGCCTTCCCGTGCTGGGTGATCCACGCGTCCCGCGCCGCGGTCGCCGCGCTCCGGCCGCCGCCCGGGCCGCCGCCCATCGCGCCGCCGAGGATCACGTAGTGGAGCTGGCCGCTGGCCACCAGCCGCTGGAGCTGGGCCAGGCTCGGCGCCGGGTCGGAGCCCATGAAGCCGCCCATGTCGATCACGTCCCGTCCGCTCTGGAGGGCGAGCTCGGCCGCCGTCCCCGACCCGACCGCCGCGGCCAGGTAGCGAGCCGCGCCCTGGTGCGCCTCGAGGTAGGCGACGAGCTGCTTGCTCACGCCGCCACCCGGGCCCCCGCCCCCGCCGCCGAAGCGGCGCGCGCCGGTCGGCAGGCCGGCCGGGGGTGCCCCGCCGAAGAGCGCCGGCGCGCCGGCCAGGCCCCCCGCCGGCGGGCCGAACGCCCGGCCGAGGCCCGCCGGCGGTCCGCCCGGACCCCCGCCGCCCGGCCCGCCGTCGCTGGCCACGCTGGCCGGCCCGGCGAGTGGGTTCGACCCGGTGAGCGAGCGCCCGACCGTGGCGACCGAGTAGGCCGCCGGTCCGGCCAGCAGGGCCAGGGTCCCGGCGAGCGCGGCCACCGCCCGAAGGCGCCGGCCGAGGCGGCCCGGCGCCCTCCGGGCGTGGCCCGCGAGGAGCGCGCCGCCGGCGACCACGGCCAGGGCGACCGCCGCCGGCGCCAGCCAGGGCACGAACCCGGACGTCCGCCCGAGGATGATCGCCGCCAGCGCGGCCGTCCCGATCACCGCCGCCGCCAGGGCGGCCGCGAAGGGCAGCGACCCGCGCGCCCGGTCCCAGGCCACGGCCAGCCCGCCGCCCGCCAGGGCGGCGATCGCCGGGGCCAGGGTGGTCGTGTAGTAGGGGTGAAAGATGCCCTGGGAGAAGCTGAACACCGCCCAGGAGACGACGGCCCAGCCGCCCCACAGGAGGTAGGCGGCGCGAACCGAGTCGGTCCGGCGCGCCCGCCGGGTGCTCCACAGGCCGAGGGCGAGCCCGGCCGCGGCGAGCGGTAGGAGCCAGGCGATCTGGCCGCCGACGATCGTGTTGAACAGGCGCAGGGCTCCGGTCTGGCCGCCGAAGCCGCCCCCGCCGCCCGGGCCGCCGCCCGGGTTGCCGGCGACCCGGGAGAGGCCGTTGGCGCCGAAGATGAGCGAGAACCACGAGTTGTCGGTCGTGTCGCCGACCCACGGCCGGTCGGCCGCCGGGAGGAGCATCATCCCCCCGTACCAGACGAAGCTGACCGCCGCCATCGCGCCACCGGCGAGCGTCAGCTGGCCCAGGCGCCGGCGCAGGCCGCCCGGTCCGGCGACGAGCACGGCGACCACGAGGCCCGGGACGATCAGGTAGGCCTCCAGCATCTTCACGTTGAACGCGAGCCCGACCAACGCCCCGCTCAGGACCAGGTGGCGGGTCCGTCCCGACTCGAGCCCCCGGACCAGCGCCCAGGCGGCCCCGAGCTCGCAGAGGACGAGCACGGCGTCCGGGTTGTTGAAGCGGCTCATGGCCACGAAGATCGGCGTGAGGGCCAGGGCCAGCGCCGCCAGGATCGCCGCCCGGTGCCCCATCGTCCGCCGGACGACGTCGTGGAGCACGACCACCGACGCGACCCCGCAGAGCGCCTCGGGGAGGAGCATGCTGAAGCTCGAGAAGCCGAGCACCCGGCCCGAGAGGCCCATCAGCATGTTGGCCAGCGGCCCCTTGTCGAGGCTGTCGGACCCGCTCACGTCGAGCGCGTTGGTCGCCCACGCCGTCCAGTTGCGGCTCGCTGCCTGGGCCGCCTCGGCGTAGTAGCTGTTGCCGTAGCCGTTGCGGGTCAGCCCCCAGAAGGCGAGCACCCCGGCCACCAGGGCGACCACCCAGAGGAGCGGCCGCGACCAGACCGGCTCGCCCTCCCGGCTGGCCAGGAGGCGGACCGCCGCCCGCCGGCCGGCCCCGGCGGCCGGGAGCGGTCGGGCGGTGATCGACGGAGTGGACATGCGGGGATCCTTTCGGGTCTGGGACTGAGCTGGGCTTGGACGGATCCTCCGGGGCGCCCGCGTGAGCGCCCTGGGCGCCGCCTGAGGAGTTCCTGAGCCCGCGGCCGCGCACCGGCCACGCCGGTCTCACGGGCCGACGCCCCCACCGGGCGGGGCTGCTCCAAAGAACAACGAGAACGCGTCGCCGCCCGCGCTCAAGGAGCCCGGGACGGCGGTCGGCGAGTCCTGACCCGCCGCTCGGGCCGGCCCGCCCGGGATCAGGCTGATCGCCGTCGGCGACCAGGCCGGGTCGCCGATCGCCCCCGCGTGGCCGCCGCCGGTCGCCCGCGCCGAGGAGAATCCGGTCGCGCCGAAGTCGGCCAGGGTGGTCGCCTGGCAGCTCGCCGCCGACGCGGTCTGGCACACCGTCGGCGCCTCGACGATCCAGTCCGCCGAGCTCAGGTCGACCGCCTGGGCCCGCAGGCTCCGCGTGAACACCCGGCCCGTGGTGGCGTCGGCCATCCGCAGGCGGACGATCCGTCCGCGCACGGTCACGCTCGCGCTGATCAGGTCACCCGGGCGGACGCCCAGCCGGGCGCTTCCCGCCGCCGAGGGCACGAGCTCGAACCACGACGAGTAGCTCGCCCGTCCGTTCGCCCGGCAGTCGGCCTCGGTGCCGATCTGCTCGAGTGCGGTCGAGCTGTCGCGGTTGCCGCCCAGGCCGACCCAGCTCGCCAGGAAGGTCGGCTGGCCGGCCGTGCAGGTGACCGCCGGTTGGATCCAGGTCGCGCTGACCCGCGTGAAGCGGACCGCCGGGGCGGTCGCGACGTAGCCCGCCCAGTTGGAGCTCGTCGCCGCGGCGGCGCCGCCGGCCGGGGCGAGCGCCCCGACGAGGGTGGCGAGGACGGCGAGGCGCCGGAGCATGGCGGCACCGCGCGTGCCCGCCCGGGGGCGGGACACGCGGTGGCTCGTCTCCGATCAGTGACCCGGGCCCGGGCCGTGGCCCGTGCTCGCGTTCACCGAGAGGACCTTGAACGACGAGTCCTCGAGGACCTCGACCTGGCTTCCGTCGCTCTTGGTCACGTGGACCTCGTAGGCCGCGCCCGACGGGTCGGACTTGTCCTCCGCCGAGGCCCGGCTGACCTTTCCGCCCGGGACCGCGGCGATCGCCGCGTCGGACGCCGAGGTCAGCGTGGCTCCGGTGAGCACCGCCTCGTTCGGGTTGCCGCCGCCCGGGCCGCCGGGGCCGCCGGGGCCGCCGGGGCCGCCGGGGCCGCCGCCGGTCGACGCCTTGACCGACAGCACCTTGAACGCCGAGTCCTCGAGGACCTCGACCCTGCTGCCGTCCGACTTGGTGACGTGGACCTCATAGGCCGCACCCGACGTGTCGCTCGGGTTCTCGGTCGAGGCCCGGTCGACCGTTCCGCCCGGGACCGCCGCGACCGCCGCGGCGGACGCCGAGGTCAGGGTCGCACCGGTCAGCACGGTCTCGCTCGAGTTCCCCGCCGACGTGGTCGAGGTGGCGTGGTGCACCTTCTTGTGGTGCGTGGTCGCCGCCGCGGCGATCCCGCCACCGGCCAGGGCGGTCGCCCCGACGGCGGCGAGCACGATGCTCGTCTCTCTGATCCTGATTCGCATTTCGATGTGATCCTTCCGTGGTGGACAGGCGAGAACGGAGGATCGAGGCAGCGCCTGGGAGGCCAGTCGGGGGAAGCTCAGAGGTCGCTGAGCGATTTGGCGTCACGCCGCCGTTCCGAAGACGCTCGCCGCGAGCAGGGCGGCCACGATCGCCGCCGGGGCGAGCACCGCGCCCCGGAGCGAGAAGGCGCCGATCCCCGGCCGGGCGCCGACCTGGCGCGCCGCCCGCAGCCACAGGTAGGCCGAAAGGGAGCCGGTCACCGCCAGGTTGGGGCCGAGGTTCAAGCCGACGAGGAGCGCCCGCGGGTGGGGCGGCGCCTGGGCGCTGAGGAGCACCGCGGCCGGCAGGTTGTTGAGCCCGACCGCGGCCAGCGCCCCGATTCCCGCCGTCTCCCAGCGCCCCGCCCCGGCCAGGAGCGTCGCCGGACCGGACCACAGGCGGGCGAGCGCGCCGAGGGCCACGCTGGCCAGGAAGAGACCGGCGAGCACGGCCGGCCCGACGGCCCGGGCCACCCCGCGGAGGTCGAGCTCGCCCCGGGCCACCCCGACGGCGACCGCCGCCGCCCCGACCCCGAGCACCGGGAGCGCCGGGTCGGCCAGAGCCACGGTCAGGCCGGCCGCCGCCAGCGCGGCCGGGCCGCCCACGCCCGGGCGGCGACGCCCTTCGCCGCGCGCCCGAGCCCGGGCCGGGGCGCCCTCGGGCGGGGCCCGCAGCTCGCGCCGGAAGAGCAGCCAGACCCCCACCGCCGTGGCCAGGGTCGCCGCCAGGGCCGGGGCGAGCAGCCGCGCGGCGAACGTCCCGCCGGGGAGGGGCTCCCGGGCGAGGACGAGCAGGTTGGTCAGGTTCGACCCGGGCAGGTAGAGCGAGGACGCGTTCGCCAGGTAGACCGCCGCGTAGAGGAACGGCCGCTCGTCGGCCCCGCGCGCCCGGGCGGCGAGGACGAGGACCGGGGTGAGGAAGACGACCGCGGTGTCGAGGTTGAGGATCGCGGTCACGACGGCGACGAGCCCGATCCCCCCGGCCAGGAGCGCCACCGGCGGTCCGGGCATCCGCTCGAGCAGGTCCCCGGCCCGGGCGAACAGCCCGTCGGCGTGGGCGGCCAGGCCGATCAGGAGCAGACCGGTGACGAGGACGAAGGGCGGCCAGGCCTGCTGCGCCGCCTCGCGCAGGGCCACTATCCGAGGCCGGCGGCCGCCGCCCGGATCGCGACCTCGGCGCCCGCCGGCGCCTCGTCGAGCGGCCCGGCGTGCTCGTAGCCGGTCAGCTCGAGCACCCGCCGGGGGGCGCTCCCGGCCACGGCCACGACACGCAGGAGCTGACCCCGGCGGCGCAGGCGCTCGCGCAGCCCGTGGATCAGCGACACGGCCGAGCTGTCGATGAAGGTCGTCGCGCTCAGGTCGAGGATCAGGCCGAGGGCCCCGTTGGGGAGGGCGTGGAGCCGGGCTTCGAACCCCCCGACGTTCGAGATGTCGAGCTCCCCGTCCACCGCCGCCCGGACGACGCCTTCCCGCTCGGTCAGCCTCAGCCGGCCGAGCTCGCCGGCCGCTCGGATCTCGCCGCTCACGGGCCGTCGGCTCCGGTCAGGCGCCGGGTCATCTCCACGCACGTCCCCCGGGCGCTCCGGTGGACGACCGTCTCGTCCGCGAGCTGGCGGATCAGCTTCAGGCCGGTTCCCCGGAGCTGCCCGCGGGCCGGGCGCCAGCCGCCGGAGTCGCGAACCTCGATCCGGACGACCCCGGCCGTGTGGTCGGCGTCGAGGTCGAACTCGTGGTCGCCCGGGCCGTAGGCGTGCTCGACGGCGTTGGCTGCGGCCTCGCTGGCCGCGAGCGTCAGGTCCTCGATCACGAGCTGGGACGCGCCGAGCGACCGCAGCCAGCCGGCCAGCTCCCGGCGCATCCCGCGCAGCGCCTTCGGCTCGGCCGGGAGGCGCAGCGACAGCTGGTCGGAGCGGCTCCCGAGCAGGCGGACGGCGACGAGCGCGACGTCGTCGCGGAGCTCGGTCCCGTCGACCCCGGCTTCCCGGAGGATCCGGTCGCAGAACGGCTCGAGCCGCTCGCCGGTGTGGCGCCCCGCCGCCGCGCGGAGCCGGCTCAGGCCGTGGTCGAGGCTCTCGTCCCGGCGCTCGACCAGGCCGTCGGTGAACAGGAGGATCGTCTCCCCGGGCCCGATCGGCTCGATCGCCTCCTCGACCGCGGTCCGGCCGACCATGCCGAGGGGGGCGACCAGGCCGCCGGCGAGGAACGCCGCCCCCCCGCCGTCGCCGACGAGCAGCGGCGGCAGGTGCCCGGCGCTGGCGAAGCGCAGCCGCCGGCCCGCCGGGTCGATCAGGAGGACGAGCACGGTGGCGATCATCCGGGCCCCGTGGGTCGCCTCGACCAGCCCGTCGAGACGGGCGAGGGCGGCCGCCGGCCCGTGGCCTTCGAGGATGTAGGCGCGCAGTCCGTTGCGCAGCTCGCCCATCACCGTGGCCGCCTGGACGCCGTGGCCGACGACGTCGCCGATGACCAGGGCGACGCCGCCGTCGGGCAGCCGCAGCACGTCGTACCAGTCGCCGCCGACCGCCGTCGCCTCGACGCTCGGCCGGTAGCGGGCGGCCAGCTCGAGGCGGGGGACGCTCGGGAGCTCCTGGGGGAGGAGGCTCCGCTGGAGCAGCTCGACGAGGCCGTGCTCGTGCTCGTAGGTCCGGGCGTGGGCGATCGCCGTGGCCGCCCGCTCGGCGCACAGCTCGAGCAGGCCGAGCTCGCCCCCGGCCGGCGCCGCGCCGGAGCGCCAGCCGAGGTAGAGCACGCCGGTCAGGGCGTCGGCCGCGCGCAGGGGGACGGCCACCGCCGAGCGGACCCCGCTCGCGGCGAGCGTCTCGTGGAGCGGTGGTCCGCCCGCGCCCCGGCCGACGACGAGCGGACCGGGCCGGGCGGCGGCCGCCCCGACGAAGCCGTCGTCGTCCGGGAGGGCGACCGGCTCGACCGGAATCCGCTCGGCCCCGTCGGCGGCCCGCGGCGTCAGCCGGCCGGCCGCGTCGGCCAGGGCGATCCCCACGGTGTCGGCGGCGAAGAGCTCGCGGATCCGCCTGACCACCTCGCCCAGGAGCTCGTCGAGGTCGAGATGGGCGAGCGCGGCGTCGCTCAGGCTCTGGAGCTTGCGGATCGTCTCGGTCGCCGCCTCGGCCTTCGCCTGCGCCGCCATCGCCTGCATCCGCTGAGCCCGCTCCCGGTGGAGGGCGACGAACACGGCCACCTTCGAGCGGAGGACCTCCGGCTCGAACGGCTTGGTCACGTAGTCGACCGCGCCGGCCGCGTAGCCGCGGAAGACCTCGTCGATGTCGGAGGCGAACGCGGTCAGGAAGATGATCGGGATGTGCCGGGTCCGCTCCCGGGCGGTGATGTAGCGGGCCGTCTCGAAGCCGCCGAGCCCGGGCATGTGGACGTCGAGCAGGATCAGGGCGAAGTCGACCTCGAGCAGCTGGCGGAGCGCCTCGGCGCCCGATCGGGCGAGCACGAGGTTCTCGCCCAGCGGCTCGAGGACCGCCCCCAGGGCGGTGAGGTTCTCCTCGTGGTCGTCGACGAGGAGGACGTTCACCCGCGGTGCCGGCGGTCCGACCACGGCGGGTCGCCGGCCCGGGCCGCCGGCCGCCTCCCCGGCGCTCATCGTCCGGCGGGGGGCACCGCCGCCACGCCGCTCACGCCATCCAGGACTTCAGGAGCAGGAGCAGGCGCCCGGGATCGACCGGCTTGGCGACGTGGTCGGAGGCCCCCGAGCGCAGGCTCTTCTCCCGGTCGCCCTGCATCGCCTTGGCGGTCAGCGCGATGATCGGCAGATCGCGGAAGCGGGGCATCGTCCGGATCGCCGCCGTCGTCTCGTAGCCGTCCATGTCGGGCATCATGATGTCCATCAGCACGAGGTCGATGTCCGGATGGCGCTCGAGCGCGGCCAGGGCCTCCTTCCCGGTCTCGCCGAAGACGACCTCGATCCCCCGGTCCTCGAGCAGGCTGGCCAGGGCGAAGAGGTTGCGCACGTCGTCGTCGACGAGGAGGATCTTCCTGCCCTCGAGGTCGACCTGCTGCTCGTCGGGCGAATCGATGCTCGGCGCCGACCCGTCGCGCCGGTGGAGGACCATCGCCGTCTCGCCGAGCAGGCGCGCCGCCGTCGTGGCCACGCGGACGCCCTGCGGGCCGCCGCCCTCCTCCAGGCGGGCCTGCTGGCGCGGGCTGAGCGGGCGGGTGACGTAGGCGATCACCGGCGCCTGGCGGGTGTCCGGACGCCCGCGGAGCGCCTCGAGCAGCGCGAGCCCGGCCGAGCGGGGCGGGGTCAGGGCGAGCACGACGCAGTCGAACGGGCGCCCGTCCTCCCCGAGCGCGGCCAGGGCCTCGGCCGGGCTGGCCGCAACCGTCGCCGCCACCCCCTTGTCCGGGCCGATCAGCCCGCCGATCGCCGTGATCACCCCGTCCCCGGAGTCGACCACGAGCAGCCGCTTGACCGGCGTCTCCGGCTCGGTCCGGGCCACCGCGTCGGGCACCGCGATGGCCAGCGCGGCGGCGTCGTGGCGGGCGGTGGCCGCGTCGCCCGGCCGTGTCGTCACCGGGATCGGCGCCGCCTCGGCCAGGTGCTCGGACCCGCCGTACCTGATCGGCAGGTAGAGGGTGAACGTGCTCCCCACGCCGGGGGTGCTCGCGACGTCGAGCGCCCCGCCGAGCATCGCGACGATCTCCCGGCTGATCGACAGGCCGAGGCCGGTGCCCCCGTACTTGCGGCTCGTCGTCCCGTCGGCCTGCTGGAAGGCCTCGAAGACGGCGGTCAGCTTCTCGGGGGCGATCCCGACGCCGGTGTCGGAGACCCGGAAGGCGAGCATCGGCGCCGCCGCCGCCGCGTGCCCGGCGGCCGCGCCCGCCGGGACGAGCTCGGGATCGACCAGCTCGAGGGCCAGGGTCACGCCCCCGCGCTCGGTGAACTTGAACGCGTTGGAGAGGAGGTTCTTCAGCACCTGCTGGAGGCGCTGGGCGTCGGTGACCACCGTCTCCGGCACCCCGGCCGCGCAGACGATCTCGAAGGCCAGGCCCTTGTCCGAGGCGACCGGGCGGAACGTCCGGCTGACGTAGTCCTGGACGTCGGCGATCCGGATCACGTCGGGCAGCACCTCCATCTTCCCGGCCTCGATCTTCGACAGGTCGAGGATGTCCGAGATCAGCTCGAGCAGGTCGGTCCCGGCGCTGTGAATCGTCCGGGCGAACTCGAGCTGCTTGGCGTCGAGGTTGCCGTTCTCGTTGGCCGCGAGCATCTTCGAGAGGATCAGCAGGCTGTTGAGCGGCGTGCGGAGCTCGTGCGACATGTTGGCCAGGAACTCCGACTTGTACTGGGAGCTCAGGGCGAGCTGGCTGGCCTTCTCCTCGACCCCCATCCGCGCGAGGTCGATCTCCCGGTTCTTGGTCTCGATGTCGCGGTTTCGCTCCTCGAGCAGCGCCGCCTTCGCCTGCAGCTCCTCGGACTGATTCTGGAGCTCCTGGGTCAGCGACTGCGACTGCTGGAGGAGCTCCTCCGTGCGCATGTTGGCCATGATCGTGTTGAGGACCACGCCCAGGGTCTCCATCAGCTGGCCGAGGAACGTCCGGTGGACGCCGCTGTACGGGGCGAGCGAGGCGAGCTCGATGACCCCGAGGAGCTGCTCCTCGAAGAGCAGCGGCATCACGATGATGTTCGCCGGCCGCGCCTCGCCGAGGCCCGAGCTGATCCGGATGTAGTCGGCCGGGGCGTCGCTGATCAGGATGCTCTTCTTTTCGAGCGCGGCCTGTCCGACCAGCCCCTCGCCGAGGCCGAAGCGGTCGGGGACTCCGCCACGCCGGCTGTAGCCGTAGCTGGCGATCAGCCGCAGGCTGGCCTCCCCGGACTCGCCGTCGTCGGGCGTCTCGGCGAGGAAGAACGCCCCGTGCTGGGCCGAGACGGTCGGGGTCAGCTCGCTCATGATCAGCTGGGAGACCGTCCGCAGCTCGCGCTGGCCCTGCATCAGCCCGGAGATCCGGGCGAGGTTGGTCTTCAGCCAGTCCTGCTCCTCGTTGCGGGTGGTCGTGTCGCGGAGGTTGGCGATCATCTGGTTGATGTTGTCCTTGAGCTCGGCCACCTCCCCCTGGGCCTCGACGGCGATCGACCGCGTCAGGTCGCCCTGGGTCACCGCGGTCGAGACCTCGGCGATCGCCCGGACCTGGGTGGTCAGGTTCCCGGCCAGCTGGTTGACGTTCTCGGTCAGCCCCCGCCACGTCCCGCTCACCCCGGCGACCTCGGCCTGACCGCCGAGCTTGCCCTCGGTCCCGACCTCGCGGGCCACGCGGGTCACCTCGGCGGCGAAGGACCGCAGCTGCTCGACCATCGTGTTGATGGTGTCCTTGAGCTCGAGGATCTCGCCCTTGGCGTCGACGGTGATCTGCTTGGACAGGTCGCCGTTGGCCACCGCGGTGGCCACCTGGGCGATGTTGCGGACCTGGTCGGTCAGGTTGGTCGCCATGAAGTTGACGTTCTCGGTCAGCCCACGCCAGGTCCCGGCCACCCCCGGGACCTCGGCCTGGCCGCCGAGCTTCCCCTCGGTCCCGACCTCCCGGGCCACCCGGGTCACCTCGTCGGCGAAGGACCGCAGCTGCTCGACCATCGTGTTGATCGTGTCCTTGAGCTCGAGGATCTCGCCCCGGGCGTCGACGGTGATCTGCTTGGACAGGTCGCCGTTGGCCACCGCGGTCGTGACCTGGGCGATGTTGCGGACCTGGTCGGTCAGGTTCGACGCCATCAGGTTGACGTTCTCGGTCAGGCCGCGCCACGTCCCGGAGACCCCCTCGACCTCGGCCTGGCCGCCGAGCTTCCCCTCGGTCCCGACCTCCCGGGCCACCCGGGTCACCTCGGCGGCGAAGGACCGCAGCTGCTCGACCATCGTGTTGATCGTGTCGGCCAGCGCCGCGACCTCGCCCTTGGTGTCGACGGTGATCTTCTGGGAGAGGTCGCCCTGGGCCACGGCGGTGGTGACCTGGGCGATGTTGCGGACCTGCTCGGTCAGGTTGTTGGCCATGAAGTTCACGTTCTCGGTCAGGCCGCGCCACGTCCCGCTGACCCCCTCGACCTCGGCCTGACCGCCGAGCTTGCCGTCGGTCCCGACCTCGCGGGCGACGCGGGTCACCTCGTCGGCGAAGGACGACAGCTGGTCGACCATCGTGTTGATCGTGTCCTTCAGCTCGAGGATCTCGCCCTTGACGTCGACCGTGATCTTCTGGGTCAGGTCGCCCCGGGCCACCGCGGTGGTGACCTGGGCGATGTTGCGGACCTGGCTGGTCAGGTTCGACGCCATGAAGTTGACGCTGTCGGTCAGGTCCTTCCACGTCCCGGCCACGCCCGGGACCTCGGCCTGGCCGCCGAGCTTGCCCTCGGTCCCGACCTCCCGGGCCACGCTCGTCACCTGCTCGGCGAAGGACGACAGCTGGTCGACCATCGTGTTGATCGTGTTCTTCAGCTCGAGGATCTCGCCCTTGACGTCGGCGGTGATCTTCTGGGTCAGGTCGCCCCGGGCCACCGCGGTGGTGACCTGGGCGATGTTGCGGACCTGGCTGGTCAGGTTCGACGCCATGAAGTTGACGCTGTCGGTCAGGTCCTTCCACGTCCCGGCCACGCCCGGGACCTCGGCCTGGCCGCCGAGCTTGCCCTCGGTCCCGACCTCCCGAGCCACGCTCGTCACCTGCTCGGCGAACACGTCGAGGGTGTCGGTCATGCTGTTGATCGTCTCGGCCAGGGCGGCGACCTCGCCCTTGGCGTCGACGGTGATCTTCTGGCTGAGGTCGCCCTGGGCCACGGCGGTGGTGACCTGGGCGATGTTGCGCACCTGGTTGGTCAGGTTGGTCGCCATGAAGTTCACGCTGTCGGTCAGCCCGCGCCAGGTCCCGGCCACGCCGGGGACCTCGGCCTGGCCGCCGAGCTTGCCCTCGGTGCCGACCTCCCGGGCCACCCGGGTCACCTCGTCGGCGAACGACGAGAGCTGGTCGACCATCGTGTTGATCGTGTTCTTCAGCTCGAGGATCTCCCCCCGCGCGTCGACGGTGATCTTCTGGGTCAGGTCGCCCCCGGCCACCGCGGTGGTGACCAGGGCGATGTTGCGGACCTGGTCGGTCAGGTTCGACGCCATCAGGTTGACGTTCTCGGTCAGGTCCTTCCACGTCCCCGAGACGCCCTTGAACTTGACCTTGGCCTGACCGCCGAGCTTCCCGTCGGTCCCGACCTCCCGGGCCACCCGGCTGACCTCGTCGGCGAACGACGAGAGCTGGTCGACCATGGCGTTGACCGTCCGGCCGATGCGCAGGAACTCGCCCTTCACCGGCTGGCCGGCGATCTTCAGCGCCATCTTCTGGGAGAGGTCGCCCTCGGCGACGGCCTCGATCACCCGGGCGACCTCGGTCGTCGGGCGGACCAGGTCGTCGATCAGGGAGTTGGTCGACGCGATGCTCGTGGCCCAGGCGCCGGCGGCGCCGTGGAGCGTGGCCCGCTCGGTCATCCGCCCCTCCCGGCCGATGATCCGCGTGATGCGCACCAGCTCGCGCGCCATCCGGTCGTTGGTCGCCACCAGCGCGTTGAACTCCCCGGCCAGCTCGCCGGCCACGCCCCGCCGCCGGGTGGGGAGGCGGACGGAGAAGTCGCCCTCCCGGGCGGCGCGGAGCGCGTCGCGCAGCGCGAGGGCGCTCTCCTCGTCGAGCCCGTCGAAGTCCGGCGCCTGGGCGCTCGTCGCCCTGGATCTCCCTCCGGCCGCCACCGCAACTCCTCTCGTCCGAGGTCAGGTCGGGCCGATGATAGACCACCGTTTGGGCTGCTCCGCCCGGATGTTCGCCGGCTTCAGCGGAGCGCTGACCGGCAGCGGCCCCGGGTCCAGTAGACGGCGAGGACGAGAGCCGGCAGCCAGGCCGAGAGGAGGATCTTCAGCGCCGACTCCCGCTGGACGACCTCGATGACCGCGGCCAGCAGGGTGACGAGGACGAGAATCGCGGCGCGGCGGGTGGGCGTGGACGGTGCGGTGGACATCTGCGGCCTCCTTCGGATGTAAAGGGTCCTTGCTAGATGGAAAGATAGCTTGACAGCCGATCCTTGTCAAGGCTCCTTTACAATCAGCCGCGCCAGCGCAGGAAGGCGACCGCCGCGACGTAGGCGGCCCCGCCGACTCCGGCCAGCCAGGTGTACGGGCTGCCGTCGCGGCCGCGCGCCAGCTCGACGAGCCAGGCGACGAGGACGGCGACGACGAGCGCCGACCCGGCGATCGCGGTCGCCCGGAGGTCGATCATCGCGAAGCGCTCGTCGCGGCCGTCGCCGCGCAGGCCGCGGACCGTCTCGCTGCGCCCGCCGATCAGCACGAGGAGGCCGAAGACGGCCATGATCGCCAGCGACTCGACCCCGCGGACGAGGTGGCCGCCGAGCGCCTCGGCCCCGCAGACGACGAGGCCGAGCCCGACCGCATAGGCCGGGAAGAACCACTTGGACCGGCGGATCCTCACGTCCGGTGGCCGTCGTCGAAGAGGGCCTCGACCGAGGAGCCGAAGAACCGGGCGAGGGCGAGGGCGAGGGGGAGCGACGGGTCGTAGCGCCCCCGCTCGATCGAGTTGATCGTCTGGCGGGAGACGCTCATCGCCGCGGCGAGCTGGCCCTGCGAGAGGCCCCGAGCGGCCCGCATCGACGCGACCATGTTCTCCATCCCTCTCCGCCTGTCAATGAACCTTGTCAGGCGGAGGTTATCCGAGGGCGAGGACGTGGTCGGCCCGGGCGATGACGATCGGCTCGTGGGTGGCGCAGATCACCGTCCGGCCCTCCCCGGCCGCCCGCGCGAGCTCGGCGGCCACCACGGCGGCCGCCGCCTCGTCGAGGCGCGACGTCGGCTCGTCGGCGAGCAGCAGCCCGCCGGCGCCGACGAGGGCCCGCGCGAGGGCCACCCGCTGGCGCTCCCCGGCCGAGAGGCGGCTCACCCGCTGGCCGGCGCGCTCGGCCAGGCCGAGCCGGGCAAGCGCCCCCTCGACGGGGTCGCCGGCGCCGGGTCGGCGGCGCACCGCGCGGGCGAGCTCGACGTTCTCGCGGGCGGTGAGGAACGGTGGGAGGTGGACGTCCTGAGCGAGGAAGCCGATCTGCGCCCGCCGGAGTGCGGCGCGCGCCTCCGTGTCGAGTCCGGCGAGCGAGCGCCCGTCGAGGGAGACCTCGCCGTCGTCGGGCTCCTCGATCCCGGCCAGCAGGCGCAGGAGGGTGGTCTTCCCCGAGCCCGACCGGCCGGTGACCACGGTCAGGCGCCCCGGTGGGAAGACGGTCGACAGGGCAGCGATGACCCGCCGGGCGCCGTAGGCCTTGGTCAGCGCCCGGCACTCGACCCGGCTCGCCGTCCGCGGCGCGGCCTCGGGCTGGAGCTCGGGCGCGGGCGCGGCGTCGGCCGCGGCGGGCGGCGGCCCGGCGGCCCGGAGGGCGATCTCGCCGGGGCCGAGATGGGCGCTCGCCCGCTCGCCGATCCCGGCCGCGGCGAGCAGGGCGGGCGGGAGCCGGACCCAGCCCCGGCGGTCGACGACCAGGGCCTCCGCCCGGCCCCGCCGCTCCCCGCCGATGCGCCCGTCGCGGAGGTGGACGGCCCGGTCGGCGACGGCGGCCATCGCCGGATCGTGGGAGACGACGACGACGGTCGCGCCCTCGGCCCGGGTGAGCTCGGCGATCAGGGTCCGCACCGCCGCGGCCGACGCGGCGTCGAGCTCGCCGGTCGGCTCGTCGGCGAGGAGCAGGCGCGGCCGGTGGGCGAGCGCGGCGCACAGGGCGAGCCGCTGGCGCTCGCCGCCCGAGCACTCGGCCGGCAGCGATCCCGCCCGGTCAGCCAGCGAGACGGCCTCGAGCAGCGCCCGCGCCCGCGCCCGGCGGGCCGACCGGCCGACCCCGCGGAGGCCGAGGGCGAGGACGATGCCCTCGCCGACCGGGAGCGCCGGCGCGAGGTTGTGGTCGGCCCGCTGGTCGAGGAACCCGATCGCCTCGCGGCGCAGGCCGCCGGCGGCCCGGGCCGAGAGCCGGCCGACGTCGCGGCCGAAGACGCGCACGAGCCCGGCCGACGGCGCCTCGAGCCCGGCGATCACCCGCAGCAGGGTGCTCTTCCCAGCGCCGCTCGGCCCGAGGATGCAGACGTGCTCGCCCGCCTCGACGGTGAGCGAGGCGCCCTGCAGGGCGGCGGCGTCGCCCTGGGCGGTTCGGTGGACCCGGAAGACGTCGCGGAGCTCGATCGCCGGGGTCACGGTCGCCTCCGGGTGGCCGCCCCGGCCGCGCCGCCCTGGGCGGTCCGGTGGACCCGGAAGACGTCGCGGAGCTCGATCGCCGGGGTCACGGTCGCCTCCGGGTGGCCGCCCGGGCCGCGCCGCCGAGCTCGATCACCGGGGTCACGGTCGCCTCCGGGTGGCCGCCCAGCCGGCGGCGCCGAGCGTGGCGGCCGTCGCCGCCGCGAAGAGGCCGACCCCGGCCCAGGGGACGACGGCGACCGGCGCGACCGTGAGCGACGTGACCGCCGGCGCCCCCCGCACGGCGGCGACCGCCAGCCGGCCGAGCGCCAGCCCCACGGCCAGACCGCCGGCGAGCCCGAGCCCAGCCGTGGCGGCCAGCCGGACCCGGGCGTCCCGGCGGAGCGCCCGCGGCCCCAGGCCCTGGGCGGCGAGATCCTCCTCGAGGCGGCGGTCACGGTCGCTCCCGGCGACCAGGAGGCCGAGCGCGGCGAGCCCGACCGCGGCGGCGGCGGCCACGGCCAGGGTCCCCGCCACCCCGCGGAAGACCGGGTCGGCCCGCAGGGCGCGCTCGAGGTCGGCGCGGTAGGCGAAGGTCAGCGAGGCGAGGCTCGGGGCGGCGAGGGCGACCCGGGTCCGGGCGAGGTCGTCGGTCTCCAGCCAGAGCTCGTCGGGCCGGCCCTGCCCCGGGGCGTCGGCGTCGAGGCGGGCCGCGAGCGCCGCCTCGTCGGCCACGAGGAAGCCCCCGGCGGGCACGGTGGGGAACCTCCCCGGACGCCCGACCACCCGTGCGAGGATGGCCACCCCGCCGACCGTCAACGCCAGCCGGCCGTCGCGGCCGGCCTGGGCGGCGCTGGCCGGGTCGGCGAGCACCGGGAGCGGGACCGCCCCGTCGTCGCCCGGCTGGGGCGGACGCAGAAGGCCGGTGGCGCCGGCGGAGACGAAGTCGGCGCTCAGCCCGGCGGCGCTCGCCCGGGCGTTCGACGCCGCCCCCCGGGCGCGCCACCCGGTCAGCCCGAGTCGGGCCAGCGGGCTCCCCCCGGCCCCGAGCGCGAGCGGCGGGCCGACCGTCACCCGCGCGCGCAGGAGCGTGTCCGGGGTCGGGCTCTCCGCGTTCTGGTGCCCGGTCGTCGCGGCCAGCCCGGCCGGCTCGTCGAGCTCGAGCCCGGCGAGCTCGACGCCGGCCGTCGCCGAGCTCGGGAGGGCGACGCGCAGGACGCGCGGGGCGGCGCCGAGCACCCCGACGGGCAGGACGGTGACCCGGCCGTCGCCGTCGCGCAGGACGGCGGCCAGGGTCAGGCCGATGTTGGTCGCCGCGGCCGTGACCTGGAGCGTGCGCGCGCCGGGCGGCAGCCGCGGGCCCGGGACGCGGACCGGCCCGGGCGGCGCGAGCTGGGCGCCGGCGTCGGTCGCGCGTAGATGCGAGAGCCCGCTCGCGGGCACCCCGAGGAGGGGGACGGTGGCCGTCGCCCCGCCGCTCGCGAAGCTCGCCTCCGTGCGGCGGACCGGGAGCACCATCCCGCCGGCCAGCTGGCGCCAGCGGGCGAGCGGGGCGAGGGCGAGCGGTGGCGCGAAGGACGGCCCGGCGGCCGCGGTCACGTCGAGCGGGACCTGGCTCGCTGCCTGGTCGGCGGCCTCGCGAGCGAGCGTGGCCCGGTAGGAGAGGGCGAACACGCCGAGGCCGACGCTGACCGTGAGGAACGCCGCCGTCCCGGCCGCCGCGCCCGGCGCCCGAGCTAGGTTGACCAGGGCGAGGCGCATGGCGAGCGGTCCCCGGCGGGCCGCCCGCTCGGCGGCCCGGAGGATGGCGCCGGCCAGGCGGAAGACCAGCGCCCCGGCGACCAGGCAGCAGAGCGGCGCCAGCAGCACGGCCGGCAGGCCCCCGCGCACGGCGGCCAGGCCGAGGGCGCCGGCGGCGGCCACGGTGAGGGCGTCGGCCGCCGGCCGCCACGACCCCACCAGGAGAGCGCCCGTGACCAGCAGGGTGACGGCCGCCCAGCCGCCGGCGAGGGCGGCGGCCCCGCCGGCGCCGACCAGGCTCTGGCCGAGGATCGACCCGACCGGCTCGGCCGCCGCCGCGGCGAGCGCCCAGACGAGGACGGCGCCGGCGGCGGCGCCGGCCACGATCCCGAGCGCGGCGACCGCGGCGGCCTCGGTGCCGGCGAGGAGCCCGCGCTGGGCCGCGGTCGCCCCGGCCGTCCGCAGGCGGTCGAGCTCGGCCGCCAGGTCGGGGCGGAGCGAGCCGGCGGCCAGGAGCACGAAGGCGAGGAGGGCCGCCGCCGCCCCGCCGCCGGCCAGGAGGAGGCCGCGGCGGGCGGCCCCGGCGTGGGCGCGGGCGGCGGCGAGGGCGGAGAACGGGGCCGAGAAGCTCAGGCCGGGGTCGATCGCCGCGAGGTCGGCCTGACGGTGCTGGAGGCTCGCCTCGACCCGGGCGAGGTCCCAGCTGTGGAGCCGGGGCAGCGCCAGCTCGGCCACGAGCGTCGAGGTCCGGAAGACCGACTGGAGCCCGGGGAGGTGGGCGAGGCCGGCGGCGTCCCCGCTGACCAGGAGCGGCGGGGGCGGCGTCTCGCCGGCGGCGTAGGCGCCCGCGGCGAACGGGCGGAAGCCGAGCGGGACGGCCGAGGTGAGGCGGACGCGACCGGCGAGCCGCAGGCCGGCGCCGGGGAGGGCGAGGCTCCGCGCCGGGGCGGCGCCGCCGGCCCCGAGCAGCGGGCAGTCCCGCACGGCGCAGGCCGCCGGCCCGGGTGTCGGGGCGGCCCAGCGGGAGAGCGGCGTGATCCCGGCGAGCTGGACGACGCGGCCGCCGAGGCGCAGCGACTCGAAGAGGGTCACCGCGGTCGCCGGCCCGACGCCGGGCGCCCCGGCGAGGAGGGCCCGGGCCGGGGCGCCCGGGTCGTGCCCGGTGATCCGGATCGCGGCGGCCGTGGGCGAGACCGCGGCCAGGGTCGCCCGGGCGGCCCGGTCGCCGGAGATCGCGGCCTCCCCGGCGACGGCGGTGGCGAAGGCCGTGGCCAGGGCGAGGCCGGCGGCCGGCACGAGCCACCGCCCCGGCCGGCGGTGCAGACGGGCCAGGGCGAGGGCGGCGGGGGCCGCGATCCGGCTCAGGCGCGCGGCAGCCCGATCGGCCATCGGGTCATCGTATGCCCCGGCCGTCCGCTACCGGGCGAGCCCGGCCTGACGGGCCAGGACCACGAGCTGGAGGTGCAGTCAGTCGGGAAGGCGCGAGACGGCGGTCCGGACGGGGGGCTCGCCGTTGCTCGCCGGCCCGGACGGGCCGCTCCGGGAGGGGCCGCTCCGGCTCGCCTCGTCGGCCAGGGCGGCGAGTGCGGCGATCAGCCCGTAGAGCTCGCGGCGGGTCGCGGCGGCGTCGAGCGCCCGTTGCTCGGCTCGCCGGGTGTGGGAGTCGGCGGCCTCCCGGTGCTCGGCGATCGCCTGGGTGTGCTCGCGCAAGACGGTGACCAGGCGCCGGCGCTCGGCCGCGAGGTCGTTCAGGCGGCCCTGGAGGGCGGCGGCCCGGCGTGGGCCCAGATCCGGGCTGGGACCGGGGGCCGCCTCGCTCGCCCGCTCGCGGGCGACGATCAGCTCGATGTGGCCGGCGACGTCGGCGGCCGCCTGCTCGGCGGCCAGGGCGACCGCGTAGGAGCGCCCGGCGCTCCCGGGCAGCGGCGAGACGCCGGGGCCGGGCTCGTCGGCCGGGATCGCCCAGGCCGGGGTCGCGGGGGTGCTGGACTCGGCGGCCGGGGGCGGAGCGCCGAGATCGGGGAGCGGCCCGGCGGAGGTGACCGCGGGCTCGGCTGGGGCGGCCGGGGCGGCGGGCTCGGTCGGGCCAGCGGGCTCGGCCGGGCCAGCCGGCCCGGGCTGAACGGCTGGAGCGGCGGTGGCCTCGGTCGGCGCGAGCGCCGGGGCGGGGGCGGCGGGCGCCGGGGGGGCGGGCGCCGGGGCGGCGGGCGCCGGGGCGGCGGGCGCCGGGGGGGCGGGCTCGGGCTCGGCGGCTCGGGCGGCGGGCTCGGGCTCGGCGGGCTCGGGCTCGGGCTCGGCGGTCGGCTGGAATCGCGCCCCGGAGTCGGGGCCGGGGGCGATGCTCACCGGGCCGGGGCCGGCCGCGTCCGACCACCCGGGCGCGGCCCGGAGGACCGACTCGTCGACCCGGCGCACCGCGGTGACCGGGCTCCGCCGCTCGTCCGCGGGGGCGGACGCGGCGGGTAGGGCGGCGTCCGCGGCGATCGCGGCGGGCGGGGCGGCGTCCGCCGCGGCGGCGGGCGCGGCGGCGGCGGCGGGCGCGGCGACGTCGGCGGCGAGGGCGGTCGCGGCGGGCATGGCGGCGGCGTCCGCGGCCGCCGCGGTGGGCAGGGCGGCGTCCGCGGCGGGCAGGCCGGCTCCTGCGGCGGGCAGGCCGGCTCCTGCGTCCGCGGGCGCCGGCCGGACGCCGCTCCCGTAGGCCGCCGAGGCCTCGAAGTCCTTGCTGCGAATCAGGACGAACGCGAGGGCCGCGGCGACGACGCTGAGGATCGCCCCGATCAGGAAGATCTCGTTCAGACCGTCGACGAAGCCGACGCGGACGGCGTGCGCCGCCGCCGCCCGGGCGACCGCGGGCGCCGAGGCGATCGCCGCTCCGGCCCCGGTCCCCTGGGCCACGCCGTCGGCGAAGGTGTGCGCCTGGGCCGTGCCGAGGAGGACGTCGAGCTGGCTGAACACCTTCGTGCTCACCGTGTGCGAGAAGATCGCCCCGAGGCCGGCGATCCCCGTGGCGATGCCGACCTGGCGGCACGTCGAGTTGATGCCCGAGGCCATCCCCGCCCGGGCCGGCTCGACGACCCCGACGGCGGTCGAGGCCAGCGGCGGGTTGATCACCCCGACCCCGGCGCCCGCCACGATGAAGCCCGGGATCAGGTGCTCCCAGCCCGACGCCGCGGTCAGCCCCCGCATGAGGAACAGGCCGACGCCGACGAGCACGAGGCCGGGCCCGATCAGCAGGTTGATCGGCACCCGCGTGGTCAGCCGGCCGGCGATCGTCGAGGTCAGGAGGATGCCGCCGGAGAGGACGAGCAGCCGCACCCCGGTGTCGAGGGCCGAGTAGCCGAGCACGTCCTGGAGGTAGAGGACGAGGTAGAGGAGCATCGCGAACATCCCGGCCGACAGGGCGAAGGCGACGATCGACCCCCCGGCGAAGGTCGGCTTGCGGAACAGGGAGAGATCGAACATCGGGGCCCGCTGGACCCGCTCAGCGATCAGGAAGATCACCAGCAGCGCCGCCGACCCGGCCAGGCACGCCGCGATCTCCGTCGACCCCCAACCCTTGCTGTTGCCCTGGATCAGTGCGTAGACCAGGGCGGCCAGCGCCCCGCTGAAGGTGATCGCCCCCAGCCAGTCGGGGCGGTGGGCGCCCGGCTGGCGGGACTCCTCGACGCGCAGCAGGGCGACGATCACCCCGACGACCCCGATCGGCACGTTGACCAGGAAGATCCATCGCCAGCTGATCCCCGTGGTCAGGGCGCCGCCGGCCACCGGCCCGATGGCCACCGCCAACCCGGTGATCGCGCCCCAGACGCCGAACGCCACCCCCCGCTCGTGGCCGCGGAAGGACGAGGCGAGGAGGGCCAGGGAGGTCGAGAACATCGCCGCCCCGCCGACCCCCTGGGCCCCCCGGGCGAGGTTCAGGAAGAGCGGCGTCGTGGCCAGCCCGGAGAGGAGGGAGCTGACGGTGAAGATGCACAGCCCGATCACGAACACCCGCCGCCGACCGAACAGGTCGGCCAGGGACCCGGTGGTCAGGAGCAGGGCGGCGAGCATCAGCGAATAGGCGTCGACCACCCACTGGAGGTCGCTGAAGCTCGCCTTCAACGACGTCTGGATGTCGGGCAGGGCGACGTTGACGATCGTCACGTCGATCAGCAGCATGAACGTGCCGACACAGACGGCGATCAGGGTCCACCACTTGCGTTCCATCAGCCTCGACGCTCCTCGGGGTACCGAATCCCGCCCGACACGGGCCTTGTGCGTAGGCAACGAACCAGTCTAGCGACGGCGATCACCCGGCTCGACCGCGCCCGGGTGCCGGCCGGCCCCGGGCGCTGACGGGAGGCCGGCCGCGCAGTCGGCCCCCAGCGTCTCGAAGAACTCCCGCACCCGTTCGAGCACGGCCGTCGCCACCCGCAGCTCCTCGGCGTCGAACTCGGCCAGGGCGGCGTTCCAGAGCGGCGCGAGACGGGCGTGGCGCGCGGCGACGCGCTCGACGCCCGCCGGCGTCAGGCGGCAGACGACGATCCGCCGATCGCGCTCGGATCGGGCGCGGGCGACGAGCCCGGCCTCGGCGAGGTGATCGAGCATCCCGGAGACCGTCGCCGGCGTCAGGTCCGCCGCCGCGGCCAGCTCCCCGGCCGGCATCTCGCCCCGCTGGGCGAGCTCGACGAGGAGCGCGTACTGGGCGTGGGCGATCTCCCCCGGCCGCTGGGTGTCCCGTCCGCGCAGCCGCCGGACCGCGCCGATCGCGCCCTTGAAAGCCCGGCCGAGCGTCTCCCCGGCCTCCTCCCGGTCCGTCCCGGCGACCGGGGCAGCTCCGAAAGTGACGGATTCGGTCGCCGGTCCCATCGCTCTAGACCCCGAGCGGCTCGAGCGCGGCTTCCTGCCTCGCGAGCCTCCGCTCCGCCGCGATCGCCCGCTCGGCTCGCATCAGCACCAGGCACGGGACGATGGCCACCGCGGCGATCCCGGCCGACCACCAGAACGCGGTTCCGAAGGCGCCCGCCGCCCCGGCCGGGCTCGGCGGGTGCCCGGCGGCGCTCAGCGAGCGCTGGAGCACCACGGCGAGGAGCGCCGTCCCGATCGATCCGCCGACCCGCTGGAGGACGTTCATCTGCGGCGTCGCGTCCGAGAGCTCCTCCGGGCGCAGCGCCGCGAACGCCGCCGCCATCGCCGGGACGAACGCGAACCCGACCCCCATCCCCCGGACGACCATGACCGCCGAGAGCCCGACGATCGACGTGTGCGGGCCGACGAGGCCGAAGGGGATGGTGGCCAGCGAGGTGATGAGGACGCCGAAGAGGGCGAGCGGGCCGCCCCCGAACCGGTCGGTCAGCTTCCCGGCGAGCGGCATCACCAGCGCCGCGCCGAGGCCCTGGGGGCCCACCAGGAGGCCGGTGTCGAGGACGCTCTCCCCCCGCACCTGCTGGTAGTAGAGCGGCATCAGGATCATCGCCCCGAAGAGGGCCCCGCCCAGGCAGAAGGTGGTGATCGACGCGGCGGCGAACGTCCGCCGCCGGTAGAGGCGGACGTCGAGCAGGGGGTTCGGGACCCGCAGCGCGTGGGGCACGAAGCCGACGACCAGAGCTGCGCCGGCGAGGATCGGGACGACGACCTTGGCCGCGGTGAAGCCGCCGGTGATGCCGACCTCGGCCAGGCCGTAGGTGATCGCCGGGATCCCCGCCCCGAGCAGGAGCAGGCCGAGCACGTCGAGGCGTCCGGCCGGCTCCGGCTTCGGGCTCGGCAGCCCCCGGACGCCGGTGACGAAGGCGACGAGGCCGATCGGCACGTTGACGAAGAAGATCCAGCGCCAGCTCGCGTTGTCGAGGATCAGGCCGCCGAGGGCCGGGCCGAAGATCGGCGCGAGCATCGCCGGCACCGCGACCACGCTCATCACCCGGCCCATTCGCCGCGGGCCGGCCGCCGAGGCCATGATCAGCTGGCCGATCGGCAGGATCAGGCCGCCCCCGAGCCCCTGCAGCACGCGGAAGACGATCAGCTCGGTCGTACTCGTGGCGATCCCGCACAGGGCCGACCCAGCGGTGAAGAGGACCAGCGAGATCAGGTACACCCGCTTGGCGCCGAGGCGGCGGGCCGCCCAGCCGGCGACCGGGATGACCGCCGCCAGCGAGAGCAGGTACCCGGTGACCACCCACTGGATCTGGGCGATCGAGCTGTGGAGCTCGCGCCCGAGCGTGTTCAGGGCGACGTTGACGATCGTCGTGTCGAGGATCGACATGATCGACCCGACGATCACGATCCCCGAGATCCGCCAGACCCACGGCTCGATCCTGTCTGTCGCCTCCGGATTAGTCATTAGGTAGCGAAATATTAGGCACCTGACCAGCGGCGTGTCAACCGGCCGGACCGCCGCTCGCGAGCCGGCGCACCCCGCCCGCTGCGCTGAGGCTCACACGTGAGGATGGACGCGAGGATCATTCGAGACTCGCCGTCCCAGCCCTCTGGAGGCCCCCGTGGCCGACCGCCTGTCGTCAAGCGATCGTCCCGGGGACCCCGGCGCGATCGACGGACAGCCGCACCAGCCCAGCGCCCCGCTCGGCACCCCTCCGCAGCAGGGGCCCGGTCCGACCGGCGCCGACCAGACGCTGGCCGATGCCGACCAGACGCTGACTGACGCCGTCCGTCTGTGGCGGGCCGACGCCGCCCGGGCCTCAGTCGGCGCCGGCGTCGCCCTCCGCCGGTGTTGTGGCGCCGAGCGCCGCCACCGGCTCGCGCTCGACGGCGAGGATCGCGGTGTCGTCGGCCTGCTTGCCGACCTGGAAGTCGTCGAGCGCGGCGGCGATGCGGTTGACCGCATCGCCGGCGGTCGTCGCCCCGGCCAGCGATCGCTCGAGTCGTTCGGGGCCGAAGCGGTCGTGCCGGCCGACGGCGTCGAGGACGCCGTCGCTGTAGAGGACGAGCACGTCCCCGCCGGTCAGCTCGACGCTGACCGGCTTCCAGGCCTCGTCGTCGTAGGCCCCGAGGATCGCCCCGAACCGACCGACGTGCTCCGCCCGGCCGTCGCGCACGAGCAGGGGGAGGGGGTGTCCGGCGCAGGTGATCTCGGCCCGGGCGCGGCCGCCGACCTCGCGCAGGACGACGCATACGGCCGTGCACAGCGACATCTCCCGCCGCGACCGCAGCGACCGGTTGAGCGCGGCCAGGGCGGCGGCGGCCGAGTCGGTCAGCATCGCCGCCGTGCGCAGGGTGTGGCGCATCAGCGCGGTCAGCGACGCCGCCTCGGCCCCGCGCCCGGTCACGTCTCCGACCACGAGCATCCACCCGCCGGCGATGGCGAACCCCTCGTAGAAGTCGCCGCCCACCGAGGTCTCGTCCCCGGCCGGCCGGTAGAGGGTCGCCGCCGTCCACCCCGGCAGCTCGGGCAGCTCGTCGGGCAGGAGGCTCGACTGGAGGATCCGGGCGATGGTCGACCGCTCGGTGTACAGGCGGGCGTTCTCGACCGCCGTCGCCGCCCGGCCGGCCAGCTCGGCGGCGAGGGCGACGTCGTCCGGGCGGAACGATCGCCCCGACTCGGCGCTGATCAGGCTGAGCACGCCCACGCTGTGGCCGCTGCTCGTCATCGGGACGATCAGGGCCGCGCGCATGCCGAGGCTCCGCAGGGCCTCCAGGTGCGCCTCGTCCTTGGCGGCGGCGACCAGCATCGCGTCGTCGATCCCGTTGACCGAGGTCGCCGTCCCGTCGCGAAAGACCTGGGCCGCGCCCCCGGGCTCGTCGAGCGAGGTCGGGTGCCGGGCGCCGATCTCGCGGGCGACCGACACCTTCGCCGGGTCGACGTGGGCGACCGCCACCGTGGTCAGGCCCCCGTGGTCATCCGGCAGGCTGACCGCGCACCAGTCGGCCAGCCCAGGCACCGCGAGGTCGGCCACCTGCTGGAGCGTCTGCTCGTAGTCGAGCGACGAGGCCAGCGCCTCGCCCGCCTCGGCCAGAACCCGCTGGCTGAACTCGGCCCGCTTGGCCGCCGAGATGTCGGTGATGACGTTGACCACGAGCGTGACCTCCCCGCTGCTGTCGCGGACCGCCGACGCCTTGGTCAGCCGCCACTGCTCCTCGTTGGTGCGCCGGTTGACCGCCCGCACGACCAGCGGCTCGGCCGGGTCCTCGCCGGCGAGGACCCGCCGACCCGGAAGGTCGGCCAGGTCCAGGGGCGAACCGTCCTCCCGGAAGGCGTCGAAGCCGGCCGCGACCTCGGTCGCCGGCGTGGCGACGAGCTCTCGCGCCGAGGTGAATCCGAGCAGCCCGGCCGCCGCCTCGTTGGCGTAGACGAGGTTGCCCTGGCGGTTCTGGACGGTCACCGCGTCGGCCAGGCTCCCGAGCGCCGTGGTCAGCTGGGCCTCGATCGTCTGGAGCTCGGTGAACAGGCCGGCGTTGTCGAGGGCGAGCGCCACCCGGCCGGCCAGGACCTCGACGAACTCCAGATCCTCGGGGGCGTAGGCGCGGCCGGAGTCCCGCCGGGTGAGCAGGGTGAGCGCCCCCAGGCGCCGACCCCGCGCCCGGAGCGGGACGATGATCGCCGCGGTGATGCGCAGCTCCCGCAGCCGCTCGAGGTCGGCGTCGTCCCGGGCGCCGGCGCGCAGCAGCGCGTCGGTCGCCGGGTGGACGAGCCGCGCCCGGCCGGCGGCGACGGCCTCGCCCGCGCCGGGCCGGTCGCTCGCGGACGGCTCGCGCCGGCGCAGCCACGCCTCGGTCGCGGCCGCGTCCGGGCCGGCCGCCTTCACGGCGAGCCGGCGCAGCCGGCCGTCGCGGAGGGCGTCGAGCACGCCCACGTCGGCGAACCGCGGGACGATCAGCTCCGACAGGCTCGCCGCCGTCTCCTCGAGGCTCAGGTGTCCGTCGGCCACCTCGGCCACCGCGGCGAGCAGCGCGAAGCGCTCGCGATCGAGCGCCGTGTCCCGGCGCCCCCGGCTGGCCAGCACGGCGACCGCCCCCCCGCCGACCACCACGACGAGGCGCAGCAGGTACGGCGCGGCCAGGAAGTCGTCGTTCCAGGACGCGCTGACCAGGACGATGGCCAGGGCCACGGCCGCGATCAGCGCCGTCTCGCCCGGACCGGCGAGGACCGCGACGACGAACGGGGCGAGCACGACCGTGCCGATGACGACGGTCCCCGGCTCGAGCCCGTCGAAGACCGCGATGGCGCCGGCGATCAGCAGTCCGACGGCCAGGGCTCCGGCCCGCCCGGCGGCCGTCCGTCCCGTAGCGGCCGGGCTACCCGCGCGGGGAGTGGCCATCCGTGGCGGTCCCGGCGTCCACGAACCGGAGCCGATGGGAGAGCCCGGTCATCGCGAAGATCCGCTGGACCGGCTCGGGGCCGCGCCCGAGGACGAAGCTCGCCCCGGTCTCCTCGGCCCGGCGGTGGAGCTCGAGGATCAGCGTCAGCCCGGAGCTGTCGAGGAAATCGACATCCCGGAGGTCGAGCAGGAGCTGGTCTCGCTCGTGCCCCTCGATCGCCGCTCGCAGCCGCGGGACGGTCGAGAGGTCGATCTCGCCCTTCGGGGCGACGACCACCACCGCACCTTCTCGGCGGACGTCAACGGTGAATTCTGGGTCGGGCGTCGCCAAGCCTCCTCGGGCGGACTCTAGCGTCCGTCCCCCGGGCTCGACGGGGCACTCAGCCGAAGCCGACGGCCGCTTCCTCCCGATCGACCTGGAGGTAGGCCACCCGGTCGAGGGCGATGAGGACGGCCCCGTCCTGGGTGCGCAGCTCGTGCCAGCCATCCGCGGCGGCCAGAGCCGCGCGGATCCGGTCGACCTCCGCCGCCTCGACTCCGGTGGAGAGCACCGGGCCGCCGACGAAGCCGACGGCGATGCGCTGCCGGGGCTGCGGCCCTGGCCCGGTCATGCCCGGCTCCCGGCCGGCCGGCGCGAGTGGATGACCCGGTCGATCAGGCCGTAGGCCGCCGCCTCGTCGGCGGTGAAGTACCGGTCGCGATCCATGTCGTCGTGGACCCGATCGACCGGCTGCCCGGTGTGCTGGGCGTAGAGCTCGTCGATCCGCTCGCGGAGGGCGAGGATCTCCCGGGCGTGGATCTCGACGTCGGCCGACTGGCCCTGGAACCCGCCCGACGGCTGGTGGATGAGGATCTTCGCGTCGGGTAGGGCCAGCCGCTTCCCGGGCGCTCCGCCCATCAGCAGGAGCGACCCCATCGACATCGCCGTCCCGAAGCAGATCGTCGAGACGTCGGGCTCGATGAACTGCATCGTGTCGTAGATCGCCAGGCCGGCGTAGACCGACCCGCCGGGCGAGTTGATGTAGAGCGAGATGTCCTTGGCTGGGTCGTCGGACTCGAGGTGGAGGAGCTGAGCGACGATCAGGTTGGCGACGTCGTCGTCGACCGGTTGGCCGAGGAAGACGACCCGCTCGCCGAGTAGGCGCGAGTAGATGTCGAACGAGCGCTCGCCGCGCGAGGTCTGCTCGACGACCATGGGGATCAACGGCACGGGCGGATCCTTTCCTGGGTGAAGAAGCAACCAATCGGTTGCGCTTCTAGGGTGTAGCATATCCGCAACCGCAGCGTTGCACGAGTAAGGAGAGCCGATGTCCGGAGTGGTCACCCGCAGCGTCTTGATCCCGGCGGCGCCCGAGGACGTCTGGGACGCCCTGATCGACCCGTCCCGCCTCGCCGAGTGGTTCGCCGACGAGATCGAGGCCGACGAGCTCGTCCCCGACGCCGAGGTCGTGTTTCGCTGGGACGACGGCCGCGAGCGCCACGGGGTGGTCGAAGAGGTCGACGAGCCGGAGCGGCTCGTCTTCCGCTGGTCGGGGGCCGGCGGCGACGAGAGCCAGGTCGCCTTCGATCTGGTCGAGGAGGCGGTCGGGACCCGGGTGACCGTCGTCGAGACCGGGCTGACCCGGCGCTCGGTCGCCGGGCGCGGCGTCGCCGGCGGCCGATCGTGGGGTCCCCGCCTGCGGGCCCTCGCGCTCTGCTGCGCCTCCGCCGTCGCGGCCTAGGGCCCGGACGCGCCGGTGGGCGACTCGCGTCTGGACGCGGTCTTCTTCGCGCTGGCCGACCCGACGCGGCGGGCGGTCGTCCGCCGGCTCCTCGCCGGCGAGTCGGTGACGGCGACCCAGCTGGCCGGCGACCTCCCGATCACGCGCCAGGCGGTCGCCAAGCACCTGGTCGCCCTGACCGACGCCGGGCTCGTGGCGAGCCGCCGGGAGGGACGCGAGACGCGCTACCGGCTGACCCCCGACGGGCTCGGCGAGGCGTCCTCGTGGCTCGAGACGGTCGGCGCCGAGTGGGACGAGCGGCTCGAGCGGCTGCGCCGCCACGTCGGCGGCTGACCGGTGGAGCTTGAGCTGTGGACCGACGGGGCGTGCTCCGGTAACCCCGGGCCGGGCGGCTGGGCGGCGATCCTCGTCGCCCGCCGGGCCGACACGACCATCGCCAAGCAGGTCGAGCTGTCCGGGGCCGAGCCGGAGACGACGAACAACCGCATGGAGCTCCGGGCGGTGATCGAGGGCCTCCGGGCGCTCGATCGCCCGACGGCCGTGACCGTCCACATCGACTCGGCCTACGTGATGGACGCGTTCGCCCGGGGCTGGCTGGACCGCTGGAGCGTCCGCGGTTGGTTGACGGCGGCCAAGCAGCCGGTCAAGAACCGCGAGCTCTGGGAGGAGCTCCTCGCCCTCGCCGGCCGCCACTCGGTCGCCTGGACGAAGGTGAAGGGCCACGCCGGGATCGAGCTCAACGAGCGCTGCGACCAGCTGGCGCTCGCCGCCTGCCGGGTCGCCGCGGGCGGGGGGTCGAGCCGGGGCTGAGTCGGGCGGCCGGCGCTCGGACGGTCGGGGGATTCGCGCGAGCGGCTTCCCGCGCGTCGGCGTCTCCCCGGCGGGGACATGGTGGCGCCGAGTTACTTACGCAACTCTCAGCCTCACCTCGTGCGGTCTTTAGCAAGCGGGCCTTTACTGGTACTCGAGAGACGACGATCCGGCGGCGAGCCGGGAAGGGAGCCCGATGGGGCTGTTCGATGAGTACGACGATACGTTTTCGTCCGGGCGACGCCCCGAGGCGGTCCGGCCGAGCGCCCCGGCGACGCGGCCGCTCGCCCCGGCGACCCCGCCGCCGCCCCCGCCCCCGCCCGCCTCAGCCGGGCGCCTGAGGCTTCCGGCGGGGATCGCCGGGCTGTTCATGACCCTCGCCGTGGTCGGAGGGATCCTGATCGGACACGCGGCCTGGAGCTCGTCGCCCGGTTCCGGTTCGACCAACCCGCCGAGCCTCTTCGGCAACACCGTGAGTCCATCGGCTCCCACCGGGTCAGGATCGACCGGGTCGAGCGGCGCCACCGGGCAGAGCGGAGGCTCGGCGACGGCGAACCCGCAGCCGGTGGCCGCGAAGGTCGATCCGGCCCTGGTCGACATCAACACGACCCTCGGGTTCCAGGGCGCCGAGGGCGCCGGGACGGGGATCGTGCTCACCGCCGACGGGGAGATCCTGACCAACAACCACGTCATCGACGGGGCCAGCTCGATCCGGGTGACCGACGTCGGCAACGGCCGCACCTATGACGGGACGGTGGTCGGCTACGACCGCGGCAAGGACATCGCCGTCGTCCAGCTGAAGAACGCCTCGGGGCTGGCCACGGCCAAGCTCGGCGACTCCTCGACGGCCGCGGTCGGCCAATCGGTGATCGCGGTCGGCAACGCCGGCGGGTCGGGGAGCACCCCGACCACGGCGCCCGGGACGATCACCGCCCTCAACCGGTCGATCACCGCGGCCAACGAGCTCGACGGGACGAGCGAGCGCCTGACCGGCCTGATCGAGGTCGACGCGAACGTCCAGCCAGGGGACTCGGGCGGCTCGCTCGTCGACGCCGCGGGCGCGGTGATCGGGGTCGACACGGCCGCGTCGGCCGGGTTCTCCTTCCGGACCGGGACGAGCCAGGGCTACGCCATCCCGATCAACCAGGCCCTGGCGATCGCCCGGCAGATCGTGTCCGGACAGAGCTCCTCGACGGTGCACGTCGGGCCGACGGCGCTCCTCGGGGTCGAGACCTCGAGCGGCGGCGCCCAGGCCGGGGACGGGCGCTACGGCTACGGCAACTACGACGGCACCGGCTCGTCGCCGACCCCGGGCGCCCTGGTCGTCGGGGTGGCCGACGGGGGCGCGGCCCAGCGCGCCGGGTTGGCCGACGGCGACGTGATCACCCAGGTCAACGGTCAGGCGATCGGCTCCCCGGACGCGCTGAGCAAGGCGATCACCGCCCTCAAGCCGGGTGACCGCGTCGCGGTCGGGTGGACCGACGCCGCCGGCCAGTCGCAGACGGCCACCGCGACCCTCGGCACCGGGCCTCCGGCCTAGCTAGTTGGGCTGCCCCGCCGGACGGGGCCGGCGCGGGGCTCAGATCACGGGCGGCGGGGTGCCCTCGGTGCTGGCCGGGAGCTGCGGATCCCAGTCGCACACCGAGCAGGAGTAGAGGAACGCCGAGTGGGCGAACTCGAGGGCGAAGGCGTGCGGGTCGGCGGCGGCGCGGACGTCGGCCCAGTCGAGGACGTACTCGCCGAGGCTGTCCTCCCAGCGGGCCGCCGCGGGGGAGAGGGCGCCGCCGGCGAAGCCGTCCGGAGCCGGGTGAGCGTAGGCGTAGAATGCCGCGCGTCCGTAGCGGGCGTCGCCCGGCCACCAGCCGACGGCGACCTCCTGGGCGTCCATCGCGTTGCGCATGATGAAGTCGCTCGACGGCGGCTCGGCCGGAAGGCCGGAGAACAGGTTGACCGCCAGGTCGAAGGAGCCCCACCAGGCGTTGACCGGGGTCGAGCGCCCGCGATAGGGCGCGCGGAAGGCGGCGAGGACGAGCGCGGCCTGCGTCGCGGCGGCGAAGTAGCCGCCGACCTGGCCGGCGTCGTAGGTGCGGTGCTCGTCGTCCTCGTCGAGCGGGACGGTCCAGGCCACCTCCTGCGGCGTCGGGTTGATCTCGACGGGGCCGGCCAGGTCGCCGACGACGGCCAGCAGGTCGCGCGTGACCTGGCCGACCGGTCGATCCGGCGTCAGCGGAACCCGCCCGGAGCGTCCGTCGCTGTGCTCGGCGACCGCATCGTGGCGACCGAGGTCGAGCGCCACCACGAGGGCGCCCGAGCCGTCGGGCGCCGGGAGCGGCGCCGTCTCCCAGCCGCGGGCGGTCAGCCGGAGGGCCGCGTGCTGGAGCTGCGGCTCGGGCGGCGCGAGGGCGACCGCCAGCTTCCCGAGGAGCTGGGTATGGGCGTGCAGGGTGTCGCACGTCGCGCTCCAGTCCTCGTAGCTCAGCGGCGGCCATGACGAAGTCATGACGCCACGCTACCCGAGGACGCCGGGCCGGTCCAGCTAGGCTCCAGGCATGAGCCAGGCCTACCGCCGCATCCTCAAGCCGGAGCTCGGCGGGAGCGTGCCGGACGGCCTCGACGCGCTCTCCGAGGACGAGCTCGACGAGTTCGCGGGCATCGTCCGCGCCGCCAAGCGGCGCCAGTCGCAGGAGCTCGAGCTGGCGGTCGAGCAGGCGCTCGACATCGTGCCGCGCCTCCTGCGCGGGACGATGCGCAAGATCCTGTTCGGTTGACCCGCGTGACCGGATCGCTGAGCACGTCGGTCGAGGTGGTCAAGCTCGCGCGCGCGGTCGGCGTCGAGGCCGACGAGCTCGGGTACCTCGAGCAGCTCGAGGCGCAGGACGTGCGGGACCTGCGCGAGCAGGTGACCGTGGTCATGTTCGACGCCGATCGCCACATGCTCCAGCGCGTGGCGGCGGCGACCAAGCTGATCCCGGCCAAGCTGGCCGCGGCGGTCGGGGAGCGGGCGTTCGGGGCGCTCCTGTGCGCGCGCGTGACCAGCCTGCTCGAGCCGAACCGGGCGGTGGACATCGCCGGCCACCTGCCGGTCGAGTTCCTGGCCGACCTCTGCCTGCATCTCGACCCGCGGCGGGCGAGCCGGGTGATCGGCGAGATGCCGGCCCCCATGGTCGCCGAGATCGCCGGCGAGCTGGCCGCCCGGGAGGAGTACATCACGATGGGGGGCTTCGTCGGCCACCTCTCGAAGGCCGCCCTCGACGCGGCCCTCGACGCGGTCGGAGACGAGGACCTGCTCCGCACCGCGTACGTCGTCGAGTCGAAGCAGAGCCTCGGCGCGCTGGTCGCGCTGCTCTCGCCCGAGCGCCTCGAGGACATCATCACCGCGGCGAGCACGGCCGATCTCTGGATCGAGGCCCTCGACGTCCTCGGCCACGTGAGTGAGCGCCAGCGGGGGACGCTCGGCGACATCGCCGCCGCCCAGGCCGACGAGGTCCTCAACAGCATGGTCCGGGCCGCGCAGCGCGACGGGCTCTGGGCGGCGGTGTTGCCGGTGACGCGGGCGATGAGCCCGGATAGCCGCAAGCGGTTCGCCAAGCTGGGGTCGATCCAGACCCGACCGGTGCTGGCCACGATCGTCGACGCCGCCGCCCAGGAGTCGCTCTGGCCCGAGCTGCTCATCCTCCTGCCCCTCCTCCCGGCCGCGTCGCGGCGCCGCGTCGCGGCGCTGGCGACCTCCTTCGGCCGCCGGGTGATCGAGGAGATCGTCGCCGCCGCCCACGAGACCGAGCAGTGGCCGGCGCTGATCGCCTTCGCCACCGAGCTCGACCAGGCGCCGCGCCTGAGCATCGCCAAGCTGATCGACCAGGGCGACGACGAGCTCCTCGACTCCCTGCTCCTCGCGGTCGACGACGACCGCCTCGAGGCGGAGCTCGTCGCCGTGCTCGGTCTGCTCCCGGCGGCCGGCCAGCGGCGGTTGGGCAAGCGGATCCTCGCCCTGACCGCGGGCGAGTTCCTCGCCGCCCTGGCGGACGCCGCCCGGGACGCCGAGGTCGAGCCCCTGAGCGAGACGCTCAGCGCCCGGCCCAAGCGCCCGCGCGCGGCCTAGCGTCCGCCGGGTGGGTCGGTGCGTCGGGTGGATCCGGTGCGTCGGTGCGTCGGGTGGGCCGGGTGGACCGGTGCGTCGGGTGGGCCGGTGCGCTCGGTGCGTCGGGTGGGCCGGGTGCGGCCGGTGCGTCGGGTGGGCCGGAGCGGGCGAGCCTAGGTGCGCGGGGCCGAGGCGATCCGGCGCCGGCCGCCGCGAGGCGCGGGCCGGGGGGCAGCCTCGACGATGAAGGCGCGCAGGTCGGCATTGAAGCGGGCCGGGCGCTCGAGCATCGGTAGATGGCCGGTGTCGGGGTAGATCAGCTTGCGCGAGTCGGGGATCAGCCACTCGAACTCGCTCGCATCGGTGACCGGGACGAGCCGGTCCTCCGCGCCCCAGATGATCAGGGTCGGGCAGACGATCTCGCCGAGCCGGTCGCGGATCGGGTAGCTGGTCATCGCGTCGAGGGCCGGGGTGAACCCGGTCGGCTTGGCGGTTCCGCGCACGACCTCGAGAATCAGGGCACCGGACAGGCGCTCGGGGTGAGCGACGATGAGGCCGAGGAGGTGGCGGCGCAGCCGGGTGCGCCGGACGGGGAAGTCGGATCGGGAGGCGAGGAGGGCGAGGACGAAGAAGAGAACGTTCTCCAGGCGACTGCGCATGTTCTTGCGGCGCTCGACCCGAACGTGCTCCATGTCGAGGCCGATCGCCGGAGCGACGCACAGCCGCTCGACCCGCCCGGGAAAGCGGATCGCCAGCTCGGCGCCGATGAACCCGCCCATCGAGTTGCCGGCGACGACGGCGCGCTCGACGCCGAGCAATTCGCAGACCGCGTCGACGAGTCGGGCGTAGCCGGGAATCGAGACCGGGTCGGCGGGCATCGGTGACCGGCCAAAGCCGGGGAGGTCGATGGCGATCACGCGGTGGTCGGCGGCGAAGGCGCAGATGTTCTCGAGCCAGCTCTGCCAGCAGGAGAGGCCGTGGATGAGGAGGAGGGGCGGCCCGGAGCCGATCTCGACGACGTTGACCCACTGATTCTCGACCTGGAGCCAGCGCTGATGGGCCGTCCAGTCGACGTCCATCCACGCCGAGCGCCC
>CAVTCI010000015.1:0-51333 GCA_963733245.1 uncultured Solirubrobacterales bacterium | reverse complement strand
CGACGACAAGGAGCGCAGGCATGACCATCGGTGCCGGATTTCACTGGCTGTGGCCGACCCCGATCGGGCTCCACCACTACGTCGACGCCGCCACCCTCAACCCCCAGCTCGTCGGCGCCTTCGCCGCCGGACGGGCGGCCCAGGAGCGCCAGCGGGGGGAGGAGCACCGGTCGTTCTTCGCCAGCGACGACGATCTCCTCCACCGGATCAAGCTCGACGGCTGGCAGGACTTCGTCGCCTTCCTCGTCCACAGTCTCGGCGAGACCGCCAAGGAGGCCAACCGGGAGGCCTGGGCCGGGCAGCCGATGGAGCTGAACGTCGGCATCGAGGGGATGTGGTTCCAGTGCAGCCGGGACGGCGCCTTCCACGACGTCCACACCCACGGGAACTGCTCCTGGTCGGCCGTCTACATCGTCCAGATCGACGAGCCGGCCCGCCGCGTCACCCACCCGGTCTACGGCGCCGCGAACGGCGTGACCCGCCTCTACGGCCCGCCCTTCTCCGCTCTCGGCGGCGCCTTCGTCGACGTCGGCAACGCCTACCTCCAGCCACCGAGCATCGACATCGAGCCGGTGCCCGGGCAGCTCCTCCTCTTTCCGTCCTGGCTCGCCCACCAGGCTCTCCCCTACGACGGCGAGGCCGAGCGGATCATCATCTCGTTCAACGCCAGCCTCCACGGTGCCCAGGGCGACCAGCTCCACGGCTACAGCCCCCACTGACCGCGCCCGCCCCGCCGCCGGCCCCCGCCCCACGCCGCCGGCCCCCGCCCCACGCCGCCGGCCCCCGCCCCCCGCCGCCGGCCCCCGCCCCCGGCGCCCGAAGAAGGCTCAGACCCAGCCGGAGTCCCCCTCGGCCTCGCGCCCCCGCAGGCGTTCGGCGTCCTCGGTCCGCCCAGCGGCCTGGTAGGCGTTGGCCAGGTTGTTCCGGGCGCCGAGCGTGTTCGCGTGCTCGGCCCCGAGGACCCGCTCGAGGTCGGCGACCAGCGGCTCGTAGATCGTGATCGCCTCGTCGACCCGTCCGGCGTCCTGGTAGGTGCTGGCCAGGTTGTTCCGGCTCCCGAGGGTGTTCGGGTGATCGGACCCGAACGTCCGCTCGAGGTCGGCGACCAGCGGCTCGAAGATCGCGATCGCCTCCGACGGGCGCCCGGCGTCCTGGTAGCCGTTGGCCAGGCTGTTGCGGGCGTTGAGCGTGCTCGCGTGCTCGGCTCCGAGGGCCCGCTCGCGGTCGGCGACCAGCGGCTCGAGGATCGCGATCGCCTCGTCGAGGCGCCCGGCCGTCTGGTAGGCGTTGGCCAGGTCGCCCCGGATGACCAGGGTGTCGGGGTGCTCGGGACCGCGGATCCGCTCGAGGTCGGCGACCAGGGGCTCGAACACGGCGATCGCCTCCTCGCCCCGCCCGGACGCCTGGTAGACGTTCGCGAGGTTGCCGCGCGCGAGGAGCGTGTCCGGGTGCTCGGCCCCGAGCACCCGCTCCAAGTCTTCGAGCAGTGGCTCGAGGATGGCGATCGCGTCCTGGGTGCGTCCGGCCGCCTGGTGGGCGTTGGCCAGGTTGCCCCGGCTGGCCAGGGTGTCCGGGTGCTCGGCGCCGAGCACCTGGTCGAGCTCGACGAGGAGCGGCTCGAGGATGGCGATCGCCTCGTCGGCCCGCCCGGCCGCCTGGTGGGCGTTGGCCAGGTTGCCCCGGCTGGCCAGGGTGTCGGGGTGCCCGGCGCCGAGGACCCGCTCGAGGTCGGCGGCCAGCGGCTCGAGGATGGCGATCGCGTCGTCGGTCCGCCCGACGGCCCGGTAGGCGTTGGCCAGGTGGTTGCGCGTGTTGAGGGTGTTCGGGTGCTCGGGCCCGAGGATCCGGTCCCGGTCGGCCAGCAGCGGCTCGTAGATGGCGATCGCCTCCTCGATGCGCCCGGCCGCCTGGTAGGCGTTGGCCAGGTTGTTGCGGGCGAGGAGCGTGTTCGGGTGCTCGGCCCCGAGGGTCCGCCGATGGTCGGCCAGCAGCGGCTCGTAGCTGGTGATCGCGTCGCCGCTGCGCCCGACGGCCTGGTAGGCGTTGGCCAGGTTGCCCCGCGTGCTGAGCGTGTTCGGATGCTGGGCCCCGAGCGTCCGCTCCAAGTCCTCGAGCAGCGGCTCGAGGATGCCGATCGCGTCCTGGGTGCGCCCGGCCGCCTGGTAGGCGTTGGCCAGGTTGCCCCGGCTGGCCAGCGTGTTCGGGTGCTCGGCCCCGAGCGTCCGTTCGAGGTCGCCGAGCAGCGGCTCGAGCACGGCGATCGCGTCGTGGATGCGCCCGGCGGCCAGGTGGGCGTTGGCCAGGTTGTTGCGGGTCAGGAGGGCGTTCGAGTGCTCGGCCCCGAGGATCCGCTCGAGGTCGGCGAGCAGCGGCTCGAGGACGGCGATCGCGTCCTGGGTCCGCCCGGCCGCCTGGTAGGCGTTGGCCAGGTTGTTGCGGGTGAGGAGGGCGTTCGGGTGCTCGACCGGGAGGTTCCGCTCCTGGTCGGCGCGCATCGCCTCGAGGATGGCGATCGCGTCCTGGGTGCGCGCGGCGGCCTCGGGCAAGGCGACCTTCCGCACGGCTTCCTCCTCGGTCATCTTCGAGCTCCCGCGTTCGAGGTTCAGATCACGCGCCGCCCATGATGACGAAGCCGACCGCCGGCCCGTATCGTTCTCCGCGTGGACGACCCGCCCGCCTACCGCGTCCTCCCGGCCGCCGAGGCGCACTGGCGCCCGTCCAACCAGATGGGCGTCCTCAACACCGATCTCGCCCGCCAGCTCGGCGCCGACACGCTCGGGGCCCGCCTCTGGCGGCTGCGCCCCGGCCAGGCGTCGACCCGCCATCGCCACCGGCGGACGACCGAGCTCTACGTCCTCCTCGAGGGGACCGGTCGCCTCCGGGTCGCCGGCGACCTCCTCACCCTCGACCCGCAGACCGCCGTCCTCGTCGCCCCGGAGACCGTCCGCCAGCCGTTCAACGACACCGACCACGACCAGCTCTGGCTCGTCGTCGGCGCCCCGCCCGAGCCGGCCAGCACGCTCGAGATGACCCCCGAGCTCCTGGCCGAGCTCTACCCCGACGGGCCCCAGGCGCTCCCCCCCGAGCTCGGCGGTCTGGCGCCCGCCGGCCCCAGCCTGTAGGTTGGCGCCACCGCTCGTGGCCGCCCCCCAGCCGACAATCCTCCTCGTCGCCGGCGCCGCTGCTCTGCTCGCCGGGTGCGGGACCAAGGAGCTCGACAGCGCGTCGGCGGCCAAGACGATCAGCACCCTCGTCACCACCAAGCTCGGCGTCCCGGTCAAGAGCGTGAGCTGCCCGGGCCACGTCAAGCTCAAGGCCGGGACGGTCACCATCTGCCAGGTGACGCTGCAGAGCGGCGAGGTCGAGCCGTTCAGCGTGCGCCAGACCGACGGCAAGGGCAACGTCCACATCCAGCCGACGGACCTCCTCTCCGGGGCGGTCGAGAAGACGATCGTCGACCGGCTGGCCGCCCAGGGGATCAAGGCGACGGCGACCTGCCCGCAGCACGTGGTGATCAAGGTCGGGGCGACCGTGGTCTGCACGGCCACCGGCCCGAAGGGGAGCAGCCTGCGGATCACGGGGACGATCACCGACTCGATCGGCTCCTACTCCCTCCGGGCGGGCTGACCCGCAAACCGGCCGGACCGCCGGGCGGAGGCTCCCTCTTCGGAGCGGCACCCGGTTCGCGGCGCGGGGTCTCGCGCCCGCCGCCGGGCCGGTTCGCGGCCGTGCCCGCGTCAGCGGGGAGCCGGCCGCGGCGGAGCCGCCCGCCGGCCGCGGCGGGCGTCGCTGAGCAGGCGGGCGGCGAGGAGGCCGCCGAGGCCGCCGAACAGGTGGTCCTGCCAGGAGATGCCGGCCTGGGGGACGAGGCTCGAGAGGAGCGCGCCGCCGAAGAGCAGGCCGACGGCCAGGCCGATCGCCAGCTGGCCGAGCCGGCGGTTGAACAGGCCGCGGGCGATCAGGTAGGTGGCGAAGCCGATGACCACGCCGCTCGCCCCGAAGGTGACCGACGCGTCGGGGGCGATCAGCCAGGTGCCGAGGCCGGCGACGAGGGCGACGATCGCCGTGACGGCGAGGACCCGGACGGCGCCCTCGAAGGCGATCACCGCGCCGAGGACGGCGAACGGCAGGGTGTTGCCGATCAGGTGGTCGAAGCTCGCGTGGAGAAACGGGGCGACGAGGATCCCGGCCAGGCCGGAGAGCTGGCGCGGGCGGATCCCGTCGGCGTCGAGGCGGTGGTGGTCGAGGGCGTCGATCACCTCGACGACCCACATCACGGCGACCATCGCCGCGACGGCGCCGAAGCCGTCGGTGCGCGGCGCCCGGCGGCCGGGGGCGGCGGTGGTCATGGAGGAAAGCATGACGCTAACCGCCCGTTCACACGCCGTGGACTAGCTTCGTCGGATGTCGCGCGGTCTGCGCTGGGTCCGCCTCGGCGTCGCCCTCGTCTCGGTCGGGGCCTGCGCCGGCGCGGTGGCGCTCGAAGCGACCGAGGCGGCGGGTCCGACCATCCAGACGGGGAACGTCGTCCTCCAGCGGGTCGGCCAGTCCGACCGGGGGGCGATCACCCGCCTGGTCACCCGGGCCCGGGTGGTCGCCCTGAGCGTCGACGACGGACCCGACCCGCGGTACACCCCGGGGATCCTGGCCGCCCTGGCTCGCCACCACGCCCGGGCGACGTTCTTCGTCGTCGGCGCGAGCGCCCTCGCCCACCCCGGGCTCGTCCGGCGCGAGGTCCGGGCCGGCGACGAGGTGGCCAACCACACCCTCGACCATCCGCGTCTGGGCCGGCTCGGGGCGGCCGCGACCCGGCGGGAGGTCGACCTCGGCCGGCGGGCGCTGCTCGCGGCCGGGGCGCCCGAGCCGCTCCTCTTCCGGGCGCCCTACGGCGAGTTCACCCCGAACGTGGTCGGCGCGGCCGCCCGCCGGGGCGAGCTCATGGTCGGCTGGTCGCTGACCGTCGAGCGGGCCCTCGACGGCCGGACGATCCCGGCGGCGATCGCCTGGCTGATGCGCCGGGTCCGGCCGGGGACCATCGTCCTCGCCCACGACGGCCTCCTCGACCGGTCGCGGACGGTCGCCGCCCTGCCCCTCCTGCTCGACGAGCTCGCCCGGCGGGGCTACGGAGTGATCACCGTGTCAGAGCTCCTCCGCCGCGGGGGCGACCTCACCACCCGGCGCCTGCTCGCCCTCGGCGTCCGGCGGGTTGGCCCCTGACCGGCCGAGGGCGCCCGCCGGGCCGGCCCCCGACCGGCCGAGGGCGCCCCGGATCGCCTCGATCGACTCGGGGTTCTCCGCGCTCGAGAGGTCGCCGGGGTCCTCGCCGACGGCCAGGGCCCGGACCACGCGCCGGAGGATCTTCGCCGAGCGGGTCTTCGGCAGGGCGGGGACCCGCAGGACGCGCGACGGCTTGAACGGCCGGCCGAGTTCCGTGGCCACCAGTTCCACGAGCTCCGCCGAGCAATCCGGAGACCGCTCCAAAGCACCCACCCAGAACACCCAGAGCGCCTCGCCCTTGACCGGGTCGGGCACGCCGACCGCCGCCGCCTCGGCCACCGCCGGGTGGGCGACGAGGACCGACTCGACCTCGGCCGGGCCGAGGCGCTTGCCGGCGAGGTTGATCGCCTCGTCCGAGCGGCCGTAGAGGAACCACTGGCCGTCGTCGTCGATCTTCGCCCAGTCGCCGTGGCGCCAGACCCCGGGGTAGGTCGACCAGTAGGAGGCGAGGTAGCGGTCGCGGTCGCCCCAGACGCCCCGGGTCATCGCCGGCCAGGGCGACTTGCAGACGAGCTCGCCGACCTCGCCGTGCAGCGAGTTCCCGGCCGGGTCGAAGACGTCGACGTCCATGCCCAGGCACGGCCCGCCGAGCGAGCACGAGCGGATCGCCTCGATCGGGTAGGGGGCCAGGAAGCAGGCGCCGACCTCGGTCCCCCCGGAGATGTTGATGATCGGGATCCGCCCGCCGCCCACCGTCCGGGCCAGCCAGTCGTAGGGCTCGGGGTTCCACGGCTCGCCGGTCGACCCGATCACCCGCAGGCTGGCCCGCGAGTGGGACTCGACCCAGGCGTCGCCGCGGGTCTTCAGCGAGCGGATCAGGGTCGGGGAGACGCCGAGCATGGTCACCCGGTGGCGCGCGACCGACGCCCAGAGGCGGTCGGGGCCCGGATGGTCGACCGCGCCCTCGTACATGACCATGGTCGCCCCGAGGGCGTGGGCCCCGACCATCGAGAGCGGCCCCATGATCCAGCCCATGTCGGTCACCCAGTAGAAGACGCCATCCGGTCGGAGGTCGAGCGCGTAGGCCACCTCCGAGGCGATCTTCACGAGGAAGCCGCCGTGGACGTGGACGGCGCCCTTCGGGCGCCCGGTGGTCCCCGAGGTGTAGGCGAGCATGAAGACGTCCTCGGCCCCGGTGTCGGCCGCGGCCGGCGGGCCGTCGTGCCCGGCCACGAACTCCCGCCAGGTCACGTCGCGCCCGGGGCGCATGTCGACCGGGAGGCCGAGGCGCTCGAGCACGACGACCCGCTCGACCGTCGGGCTGCTGGCGAGCGCCTCGTCGCAGGCCGGCTTCATCGCCACCGGCACCCCCCGGCGGACCGTCCCGTCGGCGGTGAGGACGACCCGGGCGCCGGCGTCGCGCAGGCGGGAGGCGACCGCCGCCGGGGCGAAGCCCGAGAAGATCGGCAGGTAGATCGCGCCGATCCGAGCGATCGCGTAGGCGGCGACGACCGCCTCGGGCACCATCGGCAGGAAGGCGGCGACCACGTCGCCCGGGCCGATCCCGGCCGCCTGGAGGGCTCCGGCCAGGCGGTCGACGGCCACCTTGAGCTCGGCGAAGGTGAGGCTCCGGACCGTCCCGTCCTCGGACTCGCCGATCAGCGCCCGGCGCCCCGGGTCGCCGGCCCAGCGATCGACGCAGGCGGCGGCGATGTTGACCCGGCCGCCGGTGAACCAGCGGGTCCACTCGATCCCCCGGCTCGCGTCGAGCACCTGGTCGTACGGGTGGGAGAAGGGGATCCCGAGGTCCGCGACCACGGCGTCCCAGAACCACTCCGGCTCGGCCACCGACCGGCGCCGGAGCTCGGCCAGGGTCGGGATCCCGTGGGCCCGCATCAGGCGGGTGACGTTCGCCTCCTCGACGTAGTCGGGGCTCGGCTCCCAGGCGTAGTCCGCGCCCCCGGGCGCCACCGGTCAGTAGCCGAGCGTCTTGTAGCTGATCCGCTTGCAGCCGGTCAGCTTGTACCCGGCCCGGCTCTTGTGACTCAGGTAGACGAGGTCGCGCGCTGAGCCGCAGTGGATCTCGCCCCGCCCGAAGTGGGCGTGGACGACGTCGCCGCCCCCGCCGGTGAAGATGAAGTTGGTCCCGTGGCTCGCGTAGATGTAGTCCTTGCCGGCGCCGCCGTTGATGTGGTCGACCTGGGTGGTCGGCCCGTTGAGCTTGTAGTCGCCCCAGAGGACGTCGCCGAGGTTGCCGCCGTCGAGCGTATCGTTGCCGTGGCCGCCGAGGAGCTCGTTGTGGACGCCGGGGTGGGCGACGAGGGTCGTGTCGGCGTCGGTGCGGTTGATCTGGATGTCCTTGCGGGCGACCGGCGGCCAGCCGGCGTGGCTCGTGCTGGCCACGGCGGCGGTCGCGGGGGCGAGCCCGGCGGCGGCGGCGAGGAGGACGATGAGGTGGCGACGGCGCATGCTGGGATGGTACTCAGGCCGTACCGGTGGCCGCGCCGGTCGGGCGGCGCTGGGTCCAGAGGAACCAGGCGAGGCCGGCGAGCGCGGCGAGCGCCGAGACGTAGAGGTTCAGGCGCAGGCCGAGGAGGTGGTGGGCCGGGTCGACGCGGAGGGTCTCCTCGAAGATCCGGAAGGCCGAGTAGCCGGTGACGTAGAGGGCGAAGAGGCCGGGCGGGCGGATCGTCCGCCGGCGGCCGAGGAGGACCAGGGCGCCGGCGAGCGCGAGGTTCCAGATCAGCTCGTAGAGGAAGGTCGGGTGGAAGGTCGTGTACTGGGCGTAACCGGCCGGCCGGTTGACCGGGTCGATCTCGAGGCCCCAGGGGAGGCTCGTCGGGCCGCCGAAGAGCTCCTGGTTGAAGTAGTTGCCGATCCGCCCGATCGCCTGGGCGACGAGGATGGCCGGGGCGGCGCAGTCGAGCATGACCGCGAGGTCGGCCCCGCGGCGGCGGACCCGCCAGAGGCCGACGAGCACGCCGAGGGCGATGCCGCCCCAGATGCCGAGGCCGCCCTTCCAGATCGCGAACGGCCCCCACCAGGTGTGGGGGACCTGGTCCCAGCTCGTGATCACGTGGTAGAGGCGGCCGCCGACGATCCCGGCCGGGAAGCCCCAGAGGGCGCACTCCTGGACGAGCTCGCGCGACCCGCCGAGCGCCTCCCAGCGGCGCGAGCAGATCCAGACCGCGGCGGCCACGGCGGCGACGTAGGCGAGGCCGTAGGCGTGGAGGAAGACCGGCCCGATCGAGAAGCCGTTGGCCGGGGGGCTGGGGATCGCGGCGAGCATCGGCGGACATTCTCGCCGCCCGCGGACCGGCGGCGGGCCGCGGCCGTTTCCGGGACGCCGACGTGGGTACCCGAAGGGGAGGAAACCGACCGAACGGAGGTAGAACATGGCAGGCGAACTGGCGGGACGGAAGATCGCGTTCCTGATGGCCAACGAGGGAGTCGAGCGGGTCGAGCTGACCGAGCCGCGCAAGGCGGTCGAGGAGGCCGGCGCCGCGGTCGAGCTCCTGGCTCCGGAGGCCGACGACATCCAGACGTTCAACCACCTCGACAAGGCCGAGAAGTACCGGGCCGATCGGGCGGTCGGCGACGCATCGGTCTCCGACTACGACGGCCTGGTCCTCCCCGGCGGAGTGGCCAACCCCGACAACCTCCGCCTCCACGAGGACGCCGTCCGCTTCGTGGCCGACTTCTTCGCGGCCGGCAAGCCGGTGGCGGCGATCTGTCACGCCCCGTGGACGCTGATCGAGGCCGACGTCGTCCGCGGCCGGCGGCTGACCTCGTGGCCGAGCCTCGAGACCGACATCGCCAACGCCGGCGGCGACTGGGTCGACGAGGAGGTCGTGGTCGACCACGGCCTGGTCACGAGCCGCAAGCCCGACGACCTGCCGGCCTTCTGCGCCAAGGCGGTCGAGGAGTTCGCCGAGGGGCGCCACGAGGTGGCCAGCGCCGGGGCCACCGCCGGGAGCGCCTGAGCGCCGCGCCCGCCCCGGCGCCCCCCGGGGCGGGCGGCCTCGCTCAGACCTTCTGAAGGGTGGCCACCGTGACGTGGGGCCAGCGCAGGCCGTTGAAGTCGAGCTGGACGAGCTGGGTGTACTGGAGCTGGAGCTTGTCGGGGCCGGACGGTTGCTTGACCGACTCGATCCAGAAGATGGCGTCCATCTCGACGGCGTTGGCGTTGCCTGCGGGGGGGTTGCTCCCGGACCCGAGGAAGGCGGTGTTGGCGGTGCCGCCGCCGGCCACCGGGGTGTGCTTGGTCGAGATGATGAGGACGGTCGTGCCGGTGATCGTCTGGCCGGCGATCGCCTGCTTGAGGACGCTGTTCGGGTTGACCACCATCGCCTGGGTGACCCCGGGCGAGGCGAAGCGGAACGTGGTCGGCTTGGCCAGGTTGAGCTCGGTGAACGTCGCCTCGGCCGCGGGGAAGTCCGAGTTCGGTGGCGGGGCGCCGCCGATCGCGAAGGGGATGATGTTGTTGTCGGCGATCTTCGGACCGCCGGCGACGTGGAGGAAGGTGCCCTGGGCGAGGATCACCGTGCCGTGGGGGATCGAGCCCATCCGGACCACGGTGGCCGGCTCCTTCGGATCGGTGGTCGGCGGCACCGTCGCCCAGATCCCGGGCTCGATGTGGAGGCCGGTCCCGCCCTTGGTCTCGGCGATCTGCTGCATGTAGGTGACACCGAACATGTTGATGTCGGGCATCAGCAGCCCCCGGTTGGGGATCGGGCCGTTGATCGGGCTGAAGGCGAGCGTCTCGGTCGTGAGGTTCAGCTCGAGGAAGCGATCCTGGCCGGTCGAGAGCCGGTGCGGGCGCCAGATCGTGTTGAAGCCGTTGCCCTTCCAGGTGCCGGGCAGCTGGGCGAGCGGGCCGAGGGGGTTCACCGGGGCCGCGGCCGGAGCGGCCGCCGCGGCGGGCGTCCCGACGACGTCGGTCTCGATCAGGGCGGACTGCTCGATCGGCAGACCGTGGAAGACGAAGGCGGAGTCGGTCTGGGCGCTGACGGTCACGGGTGCTCCTTAGCTCGGCGGTCGGGCGGGCCGACGGTGAGGTGTCGGACCGCCGAAGGTAGCGCCGGCGCCGCCGGGCTTCCGTGACGTTGGTCACACAATGCGGCCCGGTATGGCAGCGGGGGCTACGCGTCGACGCGCGAGAGGATCCGCAGCTGCTCGAGCGACCGGCGCAGGAGCCGGGAGACCTGCATCTGGGAGACGCCGATCCGGGCGGCGATCTCGGTCTGGGTCAGGTCCTCGACGAAGCGGAGGTGGAGGACGAGCCGCTCGCGCTCGGGGAGGTGGCGCAGCGCCCCGGCGATCGTCACGTTGGCCTCGACCAGGGCGTAGCCCTCCTCCTCCTCGCCGAAGTGCTCGCCGTAGCTCGACGCCTCGCCGCTCTCGGACGGGCGCGGCGCGTCGAGCGAGAGGGCGTCGTAGGCCTGGGCGGCCGCGAGGGCGGCGAGAACCTCCTCGGTGCTCAGCTCGAGGTACTCGGCCAGCTCGAACACCGTCGGCGGGCGCCCGACCGCCGTGGTCAGGTGCTGGCGGGCCTGCTCGACCTTGAGCGCGCGCTCCTGGGGACCGCGGGGGACGTGGACGGCCCAGCCCGAGTCGCGGAAGTAGCGCTTGAGCTCGCCGAGGATCGTCGGGACCGCGAAGGAGGCGAAGGCGTGGCCGCGGCTGATGTCGAAGCGGTCGATCGCCTTCAGCAGGCCGAGCGAGGCCACCTGGAGCAGGTCGTCGAACGGCTCGGACGAGCGGTCATAGCGGCGGGCGAGGCTGCGGGCGAGGGGCATGAAGCGGGCGACGAGCACGTTGCGGGCCGCCTCGTCCCGATCGGCTTGCCAGCGTCGAAAGAGCTCGGGTAGATCCGGCTCGCGGCCGGTGGCCGTGCGGCGGGGGGCAACGATGCTGGCGGCAGTCATCGACGATGTCCTCCTAGGTCCGGTCTCCCTTGCGTGCGATGGCTTACCCCCTAAACGGGGGATCCATGCATCGCCGGTCAGGACGTCTCTCGACCCGCTTGGGCCCGCCCAGGGGGCCCGGGAGTGCCGCTGCAAGAGGGGGGGCCGGGGACCGGGCGCTTAGGCGGCCCGGTCCCCGGCCGTCAGCTTCATGCTGACTCAGAGACGGCGCTGGGGGGCGCTCCGACAGCGGGGTCCAGTCGCGGGAGCACGACGCCGTCTCAGTGGGTTGCAGACCTGGTCTACCCCGTCCGGCGGGCGGGCAAACGCGGGCCCGCGGTTTTTATCGGCCTCCGGGCGGGTAGTGCCCCGCGCATGGAGACGATCGACGGCCTACCAGGTCCCCAGCCGATCCCCGGGGGGCCGGGCCTCCCCGGCAGCCCCCCGCCGGTGCCCGACCCCCGGCCGCCGACCCCGGCACCCGATCCCTCCCCCCTGCCGCCCGACCCGAGCCCCCGACCGATCTGAGTGGCCGGCGGCGAGTTCGAGGCCGTCATGGCCGAGCTCGACGGGCCGATGTTCCTCGTGACCTGCCGGGTGCCGGGAGGGCGTCCGGCCGGGTGCCTGGTCGGCTTCGCCACCCAATGCTCGATCGAGCCCCGGCGCTTCCTGGCCGCGATCTCCCGGGCCAACCACACCTGCCCGGCGGCCGTCCGGTCCCCCCACCTGGCCGTCCATCTCGTCCCCCGCGCCGCCACGCCCCTGGCCGAGCTCTTCGGCGGGGAGACGGGCGACGAGGTCGACAAGTTCGCGCGGTGCGCCTGGCGCCCGGGGCCGGGTGGCGCCCCGATCCTCGACGGCTGCCCGAACTGGTTCGTCGGGCGGGTGTGCGAGCGCCTGGACCTCGGCGACCACGTCGGCTTCCTCCTCGACCCGGTGGGCGCCGGTCACGGGGAGGAGGAGCCCGAGCTGCTCGGGCTGAAGGCGGCGGCGGCCGGGATCGAGCCCGGCCACCCCGCCTGAGGCCGCCCGCCTGCGGCGACCCGGTCAGCGCGCGGGTCGCCCGTCGGCGGCGAACGGAAGCCGCGGCTGCCCTACCAGCGGCCGTACCAGCGGCGCCGGGAGCCAGCCGCCATTCCGGACTCGGCCCCGCCGAGGAGGAAGCCGATCGCCCAGAGGAGCAGGGCGGCGATCAGGATGTACCACAGCAGGTGGAGGGCGAAGCCGCCCAGTCCGAAGAGCGCGAGGATGAGAAGCAGAACGATAATGGCGACCATCATGAACCTCCTTGTTTGGATGGTCACGATCTACCCCGACCGCCTTCCCGGCTAACCCGGGCGTGGACGAATGTTGACGTCCGGGGCCCGCTCGACGGCCCGAATCGCCCCGGCACCGCCCCCCGCCGGCTCGTCTCGGCGTCGACGCCGGTTGACGCCCCGGTCAGGCGGCGTCGCAGAAGGCGGCCAGGCGGGCGTCGCCGGCGAGCTCGGCCAGGGCCTCCCGCTCGATCTTCCGGGCCGCGGCCAGCGAGAGGCCGAGCCGCTGGGCGGTCAGCGTCAGCGGCAGGCCCTCCCCGTCGCTCGAGAACCCGTAGCGGAGGCCGAGGACGTCCCGCGCCGGGGCGGCCAGCGACTGGACGGTCCGGCGGATCGTCTCCGCCCGGTCGCGCTCCTCGGCCAGCTCGTCGGGTGACGGCTCGGCGCTCGGGAGGAGGTCGCCGAGCTCGGTCCCGCCCTGGTCGTCGACGACCCGATCGAGGCTGGCCACCGTCCGCGCCGCGCCGCTCAGGCGGGCGACGTCGGCCGGCGGCATCTCGGCCGCCGCGGCCAGCTCGTCGAGCGAGGGGTCGCGGCCGAGGGTCGTGGTCAGCGCCCGCTCGATGGCGGCGAGCTTGCGCTCGCGCTGGGCCTCGACGGCCGGCAGGCGGATCGCGTGGCCGCGGGCGGTCAGCCCCCGCTGGATCGACTGGCGGATCCACAGCGTCGCGTACGTCGAGAAGCGGAAGCCCTTGCGCCAGTCGAACTTCTCGACCGCCCGGATCAGCCCGAACACGCCCTCCTGGACGAGCTCGTCGAGCTCGAGGTCCCCGGCTCCCCGGTAGCGGCGGGCGATCGACACGACCAGGCGGAGGTTGGCCTGGATCATCTCTTCCTTGGCCTCGAGGTCACCGCGCTCGACGCGCCGGGCCAGCCGCTTCTCCTCGTGCGCCGTGAGCAGCCGATGTCCGAGATCAAGCCCGTCGCCCATTGAGGACCCCTCCTTTCTGTCGCGCCTCAAGGCGCGCTTACCCGACTTCGCCGCGCTCTACGCAGGTCAGCAGGAGCGGTCGACGAAGAGCTTGACCCGGGCCGGCGCCGAGAGCCGGGCGCCGGCGGGCGGGCTCGTCGCGCAGACGGTCCAGTTGCCCCGGTCGACGATCCCGAACAGCCCGCCGCCCGAGGTGTCGTGGCCGATCCCCAGCCGGTCGAGGGCGAGCTCCGCCCGGTCGAGCTGGGCGCCGGCCAGCCCGGGGACCGGCGGCGGGACGGCACCGGCCGGCGGGTCGGCCGCCGGCAGGCAGATGAGGATCGGCTCGCGGGCGCGGTGGTCGATCCGCGTCCAGGTGGCCGCGCCGGCGCCGCGCCGGCACGTCCCGCCGACGATCGGCGCCGCGACCACCCGGCCGGCCTGGGTGCACGCGGCGGCGCGACAGACCACGACGTCGCCGCCCCCGGCGGCGGCGCCCGCCGCCCCGGGCACCGCCGCCGGCCGGGGCGACGGTGGCCTCCTCGTCGCCGGCGAGGTGCCGAACGCGGCGACGGCGATGACCACGGCGGCGAGCGCCCCGGCCAGGAGTCCGGGGATCGCCCAGCCGCGCCGCTCGCGGGCGACCGGCTGCACCCGCGTCGGGGCGGCCCGGGTCGCGGGGGTCCGGGCGGCGGCCGGCTCCGCCCCCGCCCGCCCGTCGAGCGCCGAGCGGGCCGCCGCCGCCAGGTCACCCGCCGATGCGTAGCGGTCGACCCGCCGAGTCGCCAGGGACCGCTCCAGAACTCCGTCGAGGGGTTCGGCGCCGACGCTCGGGAGGACGCCGTCCCGGCCCGGCGGGCGGCCGGTCAGCGCGGCGAAGAGGACGCCCCCCAGGGCGTACACGTCGGCCCGCCGGTCGACCGCTCCGCCCCGCATCTGCTCGGGCGCGGCGAAGCCGGCCGTCCCCACCCAGTGCGACGCCGAGGTCAGGGGGCGGCCGGGCGCCGGCGCGGCGGCCACCCCGAAGTCGGTCACGTAGACGTGGGAGCCGGCGAGCAGGAGGTTGGCCGGCTTGACGTCCCGGTGGACGAGGCCGCGGGCGTGGGCGGCGTCGAGCGCGGAGGCCGCCTGCTCGATCAGAGCGACGGCCCGCTCCGGCGCGAGCCGGCCCTCGCGGGCGATCAGGCGCTCGAGGTCGGCGCCGTCGACCAGCCGCATCGCGATGAACAGCACGCCCCCGTCGTCCCCGGCCTCGAAGATCGGGATCACGTTCGGGTGGTCGAGCGACGCCGCCAGGCGCGCCTCGCGGACGAAGCGCGCACGGAAGACCGGGTCGCCGGCCCGCTCGGCGGCGATCACCTTGAGCGCGACCGTCCGCCCGAGGTCGAGCTGGCGGGCCCGGTAGACGACGCCCATCCCGCCCCGGGCGATCACCGACTCGATCCGGTAGCCGGCGAGCAGGTCGCCCGGGCGCAGAGGCATCGACCGGTTATAGCGCCCCTCATCCGAACGGATGAGGGGCGGGCGCCGGATCACCCGGCCGGCCGGCCTCGCTTCCGTCCCCCGCCCGATGTGGGCGCCGGATCGCGTCCGTAGGTTGGCCGTATGAACTCGACCACCGACATCCGCGAGGACACCCTCGCGATCCACACGCAGAACCTCGGGAAGCGGTTCGGCTCCCGCGCCGCCCTCGAGAGCATCGACCTCCAGGTCCCGCGCGGCACGGCGTTCGGGTTCCTCGGTCCCAACGGGGCCGGCAAGACGACGCTGATCCGGCTCCTGCTCGGGCTGGCCGAGCCGACGTCCGGGACGATGCGCCTGCTCGGCCGCGACCAGCCCGAGCACCGGGCGGCCGCCCTGGCCCGGGTCGGGGCGATCATCGAGGAGCCGCGCTTCCACGGCCACCTGACCGGACGGGAGAACCTGATCGTCCACGCCGCCGCCCGCGACCGGTCGGCCGCCGGCCGGATCCCGGCCTCGCTCGACCGGGTCGGCCTGACGGCGCGGGCCGACGACAAGGTGAAGACCTACTCGCTCGGGATGCGCCAGCGGCTCGGCATCGCCCGGTGCCTGCTCGGCGACCCGGAGCTGCTGATGCTCGACGAGCCGATGAACGGCCTCGACCCGGCCGGGATCATCGAGCTCCGCGGCCTGATCCGCGACCTGGTCGACGAGGGCCGCACGGTGATGCTCTCCTCCCACCTCCTCGACGAGGTCGAGAAGACGTGCGACGCGGCGGCGATCGTCGACGGCGGGCGGATCGTCGCCCAGGGGTCGATCGCCTCGCTGCGGGCCGAGGGGAACGGGGCCCGGGCGATCGACATCGACTGCGACAGCCGCGTCCGCGCGGCCGCCGTCCTCGCCGCCGTCCGCGGCGTCGGCAGCGCCACCGACTACGAGGACCTGCTCCGGGTCACCCTGACCGCCGAGGCTCCGGTCGATCGCGAGATCGTCACCGAGCTCCTCCGCCGCCTGCTCGGCGAGGGCATCGCCGTCGGACGCGTCGTCCCCGTGACCCACTCGCTCGAAGAGCGCTTCCTGACCGTCACGACCAGCCTGGAGGACCGGACCTGATGTTCGACCTGAGACTCATCCGCGCCGATGCCCTCAAGCTCGGCCGCCGCTACGGGATGCTCGCCATCTCGGTGGCCCTGACCACCGGCGTCGCCCTGCTCGTCTACGCCGTGACCGCCATCCAGCACTCGAGCAACCCGCGGGCGAACGGCCCGGCCGGCGGACTCCACAACTACCAGAACTCGATCGGCTTCCTCGGGCTGATGGTGTTCATCGTCGCCGCCATCGTCGGCTCGACCGCCGGCGCCCAGGACCTCGAGACCGGCGTCTTCCGCGACCTCGCCGCCACCGGTCGCAGCCGCCTGGCCCTGTTCGGGTCGCGCGTCTCCGGCGCCCTGGTGATCGTCGTGCCGATCGTCCTTCTCGTCGCCGCCCTGACCGCCGTCGCGTCGATCGCGTTCGCCGGTTCGCTGGCCGCCCCGGGCGCCGGGGCGATCGTGAGCGGCACGCTCGCCCTGATCGCCGCGGGAGCGCTCGGCGTCACCGTCGCCGTCGGACTGGCCGCCCTGGTCGGCTCGCGCGGTCCGGTGATCGCCATGCTCCTCGCCTTCGAGCTCGCGATCTCCCCGCTCCTGTCGAGCATCGGGTTCCTCGGCGGGTTCCGCCAGGTGATCCCGGGCAACGCCCTCGACCGCATCGCGGGCGCACCGCACCCGAACATCCCGATGGCCCTGGCCACCGCGATCGCCGTGCTCCTCGCCTGGGCGGGCGCCGCCTTCGCCGCCGGGGCCTGGCGGACGCGGACGCGCGAGATCTAGACCGCTGATCGAGGGCCGGGGATAGGCTCAGCAGATGTCCCCGGCCCTGCTGCGGCGCCTCCGCCACCCGGCCCCCTGGGTGGCGGACCTGATCATCGTCCTCGTCCTCGCCGGACCGGTGCTCGGGGTGGCGCTGAACCCGGGCGGGGACCGGCTCCCGGCGCTGGTCCTCAGCCTCGTCGCCCTCCTGTCGATCTTCGCCCGCCGCCACTATCCGCTGGCGGCGCTGGCCGTCGCCACGGTGGCCGGGGCGGTCGATCCCGACGCGGCGCCGGGCCTCGTCCCGGCGCTGGTGATCCTCTACACGATCGCCAGCCGCCGCCCCTGGCCGGCCCCGGCGCCGCTGGCCATCGGGGTGGTGGCCGCCACCGCCGTCGGCGAGCTCGTCTCGCGCCCCGACCACGTCGGGAACGTGCTCGGCGGGGCGGTCGAATGCGCCGCCGCCGTCGCCCTCGGGCTCTACGTCGGGGCCCGGCGGGCCTACATCGACGCGCTGCGCGACCGAGCCGACCGGGCCGACCGGGAGCGCGAGCTCCTGGCCGATCGGGCGGTCGCCGAGGAGCGGGTGCGGATCGCCCAGGACCTCCACGACGTGGTCGCCCACAACGTCAGCCTGATGGTCGTCCAGGCCCAGGCGCTCGGGGTGACGGTGGACGACGAGCGGGTGGTCGAGGCGACCGACGCGATCGCCGACCTCGGTCGGCAGGCGATGACCGAGATGCACCGGACCCTCCGGCTCCTGCGCGACCAGGACGGCGAGGCCGCCCAGCGGGCGCCCCAGCCGAGCCTGGCCAACCTCGACAAGCTGATCGAGCAGTCGCGGGCCAGCGGCATGGACGTCGAGCTGACCGTCGAGGGCGAGCCCCGCCCGCTCGCCCAGACGGTCGACCTCTCGGCTTTCCGCATCGTCCAGGAGGCCCTGACCAACGTGATCAAGCACGCCGGCCGGGCCCACACGAAGGTGATCGTCGGCTTCCGCCCCGACCGCCTCGAGCTGCGGATCACCGACACCGGGGGCGGGCGGCTCCCGTCGCCGATGGGGGCCGAGGCGGGCGAGGCGGTCGGCGGCGGGCACGGGGTGATCGGGATGCGCGAGCGGGCGGCCCTGTTCGGCGGGACGCTGACCGCGGTGCCGGGCATCGACCGCGGCTTCGAGGTCACCGCCGTCCTCCCCTACAGCGATCCCGACGCGTGACCCTCCGGGTCGTCATCGCCGACGACCAGCCGATGATGCGGGCCGGCTTCCGGGCCGTGCTCGAGGCCACCGGGGACATCGTCGTCGTGGCCGAGGCGGCCAACGGAGAGGAGGCGGTCCGCCTGGCCGGCGAGCAGGCGCCGGACGTCGTCCTGATGGACATCCGCATGCCGGTCATGGACGGGATCGAGGCGACCCGCCGGCTCCCGCGGGCGCGGGTGCTCATCCTGACCACGTTCGGCCTCGACGAGTACATCATCGATGCCCTGCGGGCCGGGGCGAGCGGCTTCCTCCTCAAGGACGCCCCGACCGCCGAGGTCGTCGCCGCCGTCCGGGCGGTCGCCGCCGGCGACGCCGTGCTGTCGGCCACGGTCACCCGCCAGCTCCTCAACCAGGTCGGGCGCCGCCTCCCGGCCGCCGTCTCGCGCGTCCCGGCCGACCTCGCCGCCCTGACCGAGCGCGAGCGCGAGGTGCTCCGGCTGCTGGCCGCCGGGCTCTCGAACGCCGAGATCGCCGGGGCGCTCGTCGTCTCCGAGGCGACGGTCAAGACCCACGTCTCCCATCTGCTCGGCAAGCTCGGGCTCCGCGACCGGGTGCAGGCGGTGATCTACGCCTACGAGACCGGGCTGATCAGCCCGTCCGACTGAGCTCGGGGGTTGCCGGGTGGGCGCCCGGGTGTCCGGGTGCCCGGTCATTCGGGTCGATCGTCCGGCTTTCGGTCGCGGCGGGGGCCGACCAGGAGGTCAACGAGGACGCCGACATTCTGCTCGCGGGCGATCGGATCGGGGAGGGGGAGGTGGACGTTGACCGTAAAGCGGTTTCCCCGGGCGTCGTCCTCGCGCGTGATGTAGCCGGCGTCGGCCAACTCGGCGACGATGGTGCGCGCCTGCGCCTCGGTGATCCCCGTCTGTTCGCCGATCTCATCGAGGCGGACGCCGGGGTCACGGGCGATGCAGAGCAGGACCTGGCCGTGGGGGGTCAGGAAGGTCCAGTCGACGGAAAAGCGCTTGGCCACCGGTCATCGCGCCCGTGTTCGCGGGGGTCCGGTCCGGTTCTCGACACTCATTCGGTCTGCACCTCCGGCCGGACCGACCAGCGCCCGCGCCGGGTGGCGGACGGGACCGGCGGCGGAGCCTCCGGATGCCTCGGAGGCCGTCTTGCGCAACCGGCCCAGTGCCGGCTTGGGCCGATTGGTTCCTTCCTGCCGGTCTCCGTCCGGGGCCCGGACTACGCGATCAGCCCCCGGCACATCGCCTCTCCGGCCGCGGCGGCCCGATCGGACACCCCACGCCGAGGTAGGCGCGTTCGAAGCGGCGCTTGGCCGTGGCCGGATTCAGCCGGCTGAGGAACTGACCGATCCCGTGCAGGGCGCGGAGGAGTCGAGCCGGAGGGCTCGGTCGGTGCGGAAGGTTCGGTACTCGAGGGCCTGATCCCGGCTACCGAGGCCGCCGATCTGCTCGGTCTGGTTGAGGAGGTCGACCCGGCGGCCGACGGGAAGGCTCGATCGCCGCTGGCCATGGTCACGCCGACTGGTTGTACTCCGCCGCCGGCCGGCGCGCCGCCCAGGTCTCGCCGACCAGGTGGGCCGCGAAGACGCGCGGTCTGACGGCCGGGGCGGTCGAGTGTCAGGTTCGGGTCCCCGGCGATCGGGCGCCAGCCCGCGGCCCCGCTGGACGTCGTCGTGGCACGTTCCAACTGGGGGGCCACTGAGATGTGCCGGGTCGAGTCCGTCACCGAATGCTACAGGTCGGGCGGTCAGCCTAGGCCGTGCGCATGACAAACTTCATTCGGGCGTAACAACTCCCCGACCCGACCCGACACGGCGTCGTGCGGCGCCGTTTCGGCGGTCAGCCGGTCCGGGGGGAGCCGGTCTGGCTGTCGGGGGTCGAGCTCCCGGTCAGGACGCTGAGGAGATCCTCGATGTGCTGCTCGCGCGGGATCGAAGCGTTGATCGTGTAGCGGTTGCGCCGCCCGGTGCGTTCGCGCCTGACGTAGCCGGCGTCGACGAGCGCGGCGACGATGCGCTGGGCCGCGCGCTCGGTGATGCCGATGCGGTCGCCGATCTCGCGCAGGCGAATCTCGGGATCCTGGGCTACGCATATGAGAACCCGGGCATGGTTGGTCAAGAACGCCCAATCGGGTCCGGCATCCTCCGCCTTTATCCGGTCGTCGGCGGTCATCGTGATTAGCTTACGTCGTTCTCCGGCGTCCGCTGGGGCCCGGCCGATCTTTGGCGTCTGGGTCGTGGTGAGGTCGTTCAAGATGTCAGCGTGGCTGGATGCTTTGCAATTCGAGTGTGACGGCAACCGTACCGCGGAGATCGAGCCGCGTCCGGACTGGCCACCCAAAGTTACTGCGTCGACCGACCGCGAACGGATCGTTCCGACCCACACCGCCGCCGATTCGCTTCCGGCGGTTACGGCGAGTGGGGCGTCTACGGGGCGAGCGGAGCGAGGATGGGGGGGCTCCGGCGTGGCCGATCGCTGCTCGCCGATGCGGGCTACGCGACCATCCGGCCGGCGCCCGCGCACCCGATAAATAACCGACGCAGGAATCGTGCTACGCTTGTCCGGCATCAAGTTCTTAGGAGGAGTCAGGTGAGCCACTCACGCAGTGAGCCCACCGAGGGATGTCGCCCGCCACGGCTGATTCAGGCCGGCTCCATGTGCGTGATCTGCCCTCGGCCTCGGCCTCGGGTGTTGAACCCAAGCGGAGGGTCAAGATATGTGCGGGCAATTGTGCCGACGGCTGCTGGTTCTCGCGATGATCGCGGGTGCCGTCCTCGGTCCGGCCGGCGTGGCTTTGGCGGTCACCTGTCCGGCTCGTCCGCTGCCTCCGTGCCGCCCGGCCGCGTTCACGGGCACCTACAAGGCGCGCGCTGCTCGCTGCGTCAACCCCCCGCCCCCCGTATGCAGCTCCCAACGCGGCAAGCCAGGCCCGCAGGGGACGATCGGTAGGACGGGGGCGGTCGGGAGGACCGGCGCGGCAGGCCAGACCGGCGCGACGGGCCTTGAGGGCGTGACCGGCAACACCGGCGCCGTCGGTTCGACCGGAGCCACCGGCCAGGCCGGCGCCGCCGGCACGGCTGGGCTCACTGGCGCCCGGGGGACGGCGGGCCTTACCGGAGCTACCGGTGGGATCGGGGCTACCGGGCAGAACGGCGCCGCTGGCGCGGCGGGGGCGCCGGGGTTGCAAGGTCTTTCGGGCGCGACAGGCGCCGCTGGGTCGATCGGTGCGCCGGGCACCGCGGGCCTCAACGGTGCGGTGGGTCCGGTCGGGGCGGCGGGTCCCGTCGGGACTGTTGGTCCGGTCGGCGCGGTGGGTCCCGTCGGGACTGTTGGTCCGGTCGGGGCCGTTGGCCAGACGGGCGCTCTCGGTCAGGTCGGCGCTGCCGGTCCGAGCGGGGCGCCGGGCGCGGCCGGGCTCAATGGTGTCGCCGGACAAGTCGGGGCGCCCGGCGCCCAGGGTGCGTCTGGGCTCACCGGTGCACCCGGTGCGGCCGGGGTCGCCGGTGTGCCGGGGATTCCGGGACTCGCCGGAGCCCAGGGGTTCGTCGGGCTCCCGGGCGCGCCGGGTGCAAACGGAGCCATCGGTGCTCCCGGTGCGGCCGGAGCTCCGGGGATGCCGGGGTTGACTGGCGCTCCCGGCCAGGTCGGCGCGACTGGTGCGCCGGGGACGCCTGGTCTCAACGGTGCTCCGGGCGCGGTCGGCGCGGCGGGGCAGAATGGAGCTCCAGGTGTGGCGGGCGCGCAGGGTCTCCAGGGCCTTGCCGGCGCTGTTGGCGCTCCGGGGGCGGCGGGGGCGCAGGGGACGCCCGGTCCTATCGGTGCTCCGGGCGCCATCGGCGCGCCGGGGTTGAATGGTGCGCCGGGGGTGGCGGGTGCGCAGGGTACGCCGGGGTTGAATGGTGCCGCGGGGGTGGCGGGTGCGCAGGGCACGCCGGGGTTGAATGGCGCTCCCGGGGTGGCGGGTGCTCAGGGGACGCCGGGTCTGAATGGCGCTCCGGGGGTGGCGGGTGCGCAGGGCACGCCGGGTTTGAACGGCTCTCCGGGGGTGGCGGGTGCTCAGGGTACGCCGGGGTTGAATGGCGCGCCGGGGGTGGCGGGCGCGCAGGGTTTGCAGGGTCTGGCCGGTGCGATTGGCGCGCCGGGGGTGGCGGGTGCGCAGGGCACGCCGGGGTTGAACGGTGCCCCGGGGGTGGCGGGTGCGCAGGGCACGCCGGGGTTGAACGGTGCCCCGGGGGTGGCGGGTGCGCAGGGCACGCCGGGTTTGAACGGCTCTCCGGGGGTGGCGGGTGCTCAGGGTACGCCGGGGTTGAATGGCGCGCCGGGGGTGGCGGGCGCGCAGGGTTTGCAGGGTCTGGCCGGTGCGATTGGCGCTCCGGGGGTGGCGGGTGCGCAGGGTACGCCGGGGTTGAACGGCTCTCCGGGGGTGGCGGGTGCGCAGGGCACGCCGGGGTTGAATGGCGCTCCCGGGGTGGCGGGTGCGCAGGGCACGCCGGGGTTGAACGGTGCCCCGGGGGTGGGGGGTGCGCAGGGGACGCCGGGGTTGAACGGTGCCCCGGGGGTGGCGGGTGCGCAAGGGACGCCGGGGTTGAACGGTGCCCCGGGTGTGGCAGGCGCGCAGGGTCTGCAGGGTCTGGCCGGTGCGATTGGCGCTCCCGGTGTGGCGGGCGCGCAGGGGACGCCGGGGTTGAACGGTGCCCCGGGTGTGGCGGGCGCGCAGGGGACGCCGGGGTTGAACGGTGCCCCGGGGGTGGCGGGTGCGCAGGGGACGCCGGGGCTGAGTGGCGCTCCGGGTGCGATTGGCGCGCCGGGGGTCGCGGGTGCGCAAGGGACGCCGGGGTTGAACGGTGCCCCGGGCGTGGCAGGCGCGCAGGGTCTGCAGGGTCTGGCCGGTGCGATTGGCGCTCCCGGTGTGGCGGGTGCGCAGGGCACGCCGGGGCTGAATGGCGCTCCGGGTGCGATTGGCGCTCCGGGTGCGGCGGGTGCGCAGGGGACGCCGGGGCTGAATGGCGCTCCGGGTGCGATTGGCGCGCCGGGGGTGGCGGGTGCGCAGGGGACGCCGGGGCTGAATGGCGCGGCGGGTGCGCAGGGTGTGCAGGGTCCGGCCGGTGCGATTGGCGCTCCGGGCGTGGCGGGTGCGCAGGGTTTGCAGGGTCTTGCCGGTGCGGTTGGCGCTCCGGGAGTGGCGGGTGCCCAGGGGACGCCCGGTAACAACGGTGCCCCGGGTGCGGTCGGGGCGACCGGCCAGAACGGGGCCCCGGGTCTAGCAGGTGCCCAGGGGACGCCTGGCCTCAACGGTACTCAGGGTGTCGCCGGAGAGCAGGGCCTGCAGGGTCTGGCCGGTGCGGTTGGCGCACCGGGTGCGGCGGGAGCCCAGGGAACGCCGGGCCTGAACGGTGCGCCGGGCGCGGTTGGGGCGGCGGGCCAGAATGGCGCCCCCGGCGCGCAGGGTACGCCTGGGCTCGCCGGCGCGACCGGCGCCCCCGGCTCGCAGGGACTCGCCGGCCCGCAGGGCCTCCAGGGTCTGTCGGGTCAGACCGGTGCCGCCGGCGCATCCGGTGCTCCGGGCCCCGCCGGACCGAACGGTGCTCAGGGCGCGCCCGGTGTCGACGGAGCCGCTGGGCTGGCCGGTGCGCCGGGTCAGCCGGGCGCCGCCGGTCCCGCGGGGACGCCTGGACCGATCGGGATTCCCGGGTTGGCCGGAGCCACCGGCCCGCAGGGTCTCCAGGGCCTCGCGGGCTCGACAGGTGCCGCGGGGTCGACCGGTCCGACCGGCGCCGCCGGTGCCCCGGGAGGCGTCGGCGCGGCCGGCGCCGCCGGGACCCCGGGAGCCACCGGAGCGGTCGGCGCCGCGGGCCCGAAGGGGACCGCCGGAGCCGACGGCGCGCAGGGCCCGGCCGGCCCGACCGGCCCAACCGGTGCGGCCGGTGCGGCCGGCACCGGGCTCTCCGCGTACGCCTACATCTACAACCTCACGCCCGAGACGATCGCGGTCGAGGCGGACGTCCCGTTCGACTCGAACGGGGTGATCTCCCCGGGTATAACGCACGCCCCCGGCGCGGCGGAGATCGGGATCGTGAGCGCCGGCACCTACCTCGTCACGTTCAACTCCTCAGGCACCGAGCCCAGCGAGTTCGCCCTGTTCCTCAACGGAGCCCCCGTACCCGGGGCGATCTACGGGTCGGGCGCCGGAACCCAGCAGAACAACGGGCAGGTGATCGTGATGGTCGGAGCCGGCGACGTCCTGACCCTCAAGAACCACACCTCGGCCGCGGCGGTCGGTCTCGCCTCGGACATCGGAGGCACCCAGCCGAACACGAACGCCTCCGTCGCCATCGAACGGCTCAACTAGTCCGAGTTCCGGTTGGTCCCTCGGACGTCCACCCCAGAAAGGCCGCGTGAAATGCAGTCATCAGACAGTCTCGACCGCCGTCCCAGCCCCGGCCGACCGGTGAGCCGCTGGCTGGTCCGCTCGCTGGTCGCGGGCGCCGTCGTCGCCCCGGCACTCGCCATCAGCGGGTGCGGCACCACCACCGTGTCGCCGACCATCCTCAACACCGAGAAGGTCGAGCGGGCCATCGAGCAGAGCGGGTTGACCCAGCGCAACAAGCGTGTGAACGTGACCTGCCCGTCCGGCGTCCACCAGCAGAAGGGCCTGACGTTCGCGTGCACGGCCGTCTTCAAGGGCGGCACCACGCCGTTCGTCGTCACCCAGCTGGACGGCTTGGGGAACGTTCACTACGTGGCCCGCTGACGTCCCGGATGGCCGGGCCCCTCCGCATCGAGGCGAGGCGCCGACCCCGGCGGGCCGCTCGCCGTCGCTCGCCGGCGTGCGCCGGCGCTGCCCTGATCGGCGCGCTGGTCACCCTCGGAGCGGTCGCCGCCGCGCCGGCGGCCGCCCGGCAGCCGGTCGCGGTAGGCCCCCGGCAGGAGTTGGCCGTGCTGCTCACCGCCCACGAGGTGGTCGCCGCGCCCGGCTCTGCCCGCCGCGTGGCGGCCACCGTGCCGCCGGCCACGCCGATCACCGGCGGCGAGACGGTCCTCCCGGTGGTCGCCACCGCCCGGGCGGCGGACGGCACCCGCTGGCTCCGGGTCATGCTCCCCGGCCGCCCGAACGGCTCCCGGGGCTGGATCGAGCAGCTGGGGACCAGCCCGGCGACGACCGCCTGGCACATCGTCGTCGAGACCGCCAGTCGCCGGATCCTCGTCTACCGCCGCGGCCAGGTCCTCCGAACCTTCGCCGCGATCGTCGGCAAGCCGTCGACGCCCACGCCCCGCGGGCGCTTCTACGTCGAGGAGAGCATCCGCATGCTTCCGGGCAGCGTCGGCGCACCGTTCGCCCTGGCCACCAGCGCCCGCTCGAACGTGCTCCAGGAGTTCGACGGCGGCCCCGGGCAGATCGCCCTCCACGGACTCGACAACGTCGGCGGTGCGCTCGGCACCGCGGCCTCCCACGGCTGCGTCCGACTGGCCGACGCCACCGTCGCCTGGCTCGCGGCGCGGATCACCCCGGGGGTTCCCGTCACCATTCTCTGACGAGGATCCGGCTCAGTCGAGCGCTGCGGCCCCCGGCCCGTGGGCTGCGCCGATCGCCCGAGCCGTCGCCGCGACCGCCACCGCGCTGGCCAGCGCCATCACGGCGAGCGTGATCAACCAGGTCGCCGGCAAGGCGGTGGCCAGGAGGCCGTTGTCGCTGTGGAAGAGCGCCGGGGCCTGGGCCCGCAGGGTGAGGCCCCACACGAGGTCGCCCGCCGTGACTGCCAGCATCGCGGTGCTGAGCCCGGTCATCGGCAGCCACTGGACGCGCTTGACGGTGGCGGGGAGGTCGGCCCGCCGGGTCGCGACGACCAGCGCGCCCGCGCTCACCGCCGCCACGATGGCGAAGGTGGCGACCACGCCGATGAAGGCCACCACGTTGATGAGCGAATGCTGCCGCGAGTGGTCGACCCGCGTGACGGCGAGGACGAGCGCGATCCAGCCGATCACCGCCGCGGGCGGGATCGCGAGCAGGCGCCGGAGGTCGCGCCGGCCGGCGAGCGCCTGCCGGGCGATCCCCAGCAGCACCGGCAGGCTCCCGGCGACGACGCACACGGCGGCGGCGATCGCCCCGTAGAGGACGACGTCGAACGACCAGCCAAGCGTCGCGTGGGCCCGGGTCGCCGCCTGGAAGCGCAGATCCTCGGTCATCTTCTCGAACCCGACCCCGGCGAGGCAGAAGACGGCGAAGGCGCAGAAGGCCACCTGGGCCGAGGTACGGACGCGGTCGGGCACGGGCTTCCTCTCCGGTGCGAAGGATCGGTGGACGTGAGCGTCGACGGCGCCGACCACGACATCGCGGACGACCCGTGGCCGGCCGCCGCGGCGCCCGGCGCCGCCATCGGCCAGGACGGCGACGAGGACGGCCGCGAACTCGTCGGCGAAGCGCGCCCGCCAGCCGGCCGGATAGAGGCGCAGGAGCCCGCGCACCAGGCGCACCGGGTCGAGCGGATCGGGGTTCATGCCGCCGCCGTCCCGGCCGCCGCCAGGCGACGCAGCCCGACGTCGGCCACCTCGCGCATGCTCGCCAGCTGCCGGCTCAGCGCGGCCGACCCGGAGCCGGTCAGCTCGTAGGGGCGGCGGCGATCCTCGGCCTCGAGGGCCTTGATCAGTCCCCGCTGCTCGAGGCGGGCCAGGGCCCCGTAGAGGGTGCCCGGACCAAGCGTCACCCCGGCGAACGCCTCGATGTCCTTGATCAGCGCGTATCCGTGGCGCGGAGCCTCGGACAGGCTGGTCAGGATCAGGAGCGACGGCTCGGTGAAGCGACCGAGGTCGTCGTCGAAGGCGTTCTTCATTACGCGCTACGTTATAACGTGCCACGAAGTAAGTCAAGAGCTCTGGCGAGGCGGCGGACGCCCTCCTCGAGCCCGGTCGCGTGCGGGGCCGCGGCGAAGGAGAGCCGGGCGTGCGGGCGGGGCGGCTCGGCCGCGTGATAGGGCCGCCCCGGGCTGATGAGGACGCCGGACTCGCGCCCGGCCGCTGCTAGGAGGAGGTCGTCGACCGACTCGGGGAGGGCGACCCAGACGTTCAGCCCGCCCCCGGGTACGCGCACCGGCCCGGCGTCCGGGAGGTGCTCGGCCAGGGCGCCCACGAGCGCGGCCCGCCGCCCGGCGAGGGCGCTCGAGAGCACGCTCAGGTGGCGCCGCCAGGACGGTGCCCCGACCAGTTCCAGGGCGGCTTCTTGCAGCGGGCGGGGGACGAAGAAGTCGTCGACGATGCGCAGCGAGCGCATCCGCTCGGCCACCGGGCCCCGGGCGATCAGGGCGCCGACCCGCAGGTTGGGGGAAGTCGCCTTGGTGAGCGAGGCGATGTGGACCACCCGCCCGTCGTCGTCGTCGGCGATCAGCGGCGGCGGGGCCGGTCGCTCGTGCCCCAGCCACCGGGCGTAGTCGTCCTCGATCACGAAGGCCCCGGCCTCCCGGGCCACGGCCAGCACCGGGCGGCGCCGATCGGCCGCGAGCACGGTACCGGTCGGGTTCTGGTAGGTCGGCTGGAGGTAGACGGCCCGGGCCCCGGTGGCCCCGAAGGCGTCGGCCAGGAGGTCGACCCGCACTCCGCCGGCGTCGGTCGGGACCGGGACCGGCGAGATCCGGGCGGCCCGGGCGGCGGCCAGCGCCCCGATGTAGGTGGGCGACTCGACGAGGATCGGGCCCCCGGCCGGGACGATCGCCCGGAAGGCGGCCGAGAGCGCCGCCTGGGCGCCGCTGGTGATCAGCACGTCCTCGGCCCCGACCGCGCTCCCGGTCGATCGGGCGAACCAGGTCCGCAGGCCGGAGATCCCCTGGAGCGGGGGCCGCTCCCCGGCGTCGGGCCGCCGGGCGGCCCGTCCGAGCGCCGCGGCCAGCGCCCGGCTCGGTAGGAGCGACGGATGCGGGTAGCCGCCGGCGAGCGAGATCGCTCCGGCCTGCTCCGGCGCCAGGAGGAAGGCCACGCTCGCCGCGTCGACCGTCCGGTCGCCGAGGGCCACCGTCTGCCACGACGTCTCGAGCCCGTCGGGCGGCCCGGGCGGCCGGCGCTCCGCCACGTAGGTCCCGCTGCCCGGGCGGGTCACCAGCACGCCCTCGGCGCGCAGGCCGGCCAGGGCCCGGGACACGGTGACCGGGCTCACCCGGTGACGGGCGCTGAGTCTCGCGGGTCGAGGGCAGGCGCTCGCCCGGGCTCATCCCCGCCGCCCGTGCCCGCAGGCTGGCGGCCAGGGCTTCGGTACTGGTACTCTCGGACATGGAGGCATACAGTATCGCTACCGTGCATTCGTCGGTACCGCTCTCCCGGTCGCGCGACCGGATCACCGGCCTCGCCTGGGCCGCCCTCGGCGTCGTCGCCTTCTCGTTCACCTTCCCGGCGACCACGCTCGCCGAGCGCGGCTTCGATCCCTACGTGGTCGGCGCCGGGCGCTCGGTGGTCGCCGCCCTGATCGCCGGCGCCTGCCTGCTCGCCGTCCGGGCGCCCATCCCGGCCCGGGCCGACTGGCCCGGCCTGCTCGCCGTGGCCGGGGGCTGCGGGATCGGCTTCGGCCTGCTCTCGGCCATCGCCCTCGGCCACACGACCTCGACCCACGCGGCGATCGTCGTCGGCCTGCTCCCGGCGGCCACCGCCGTGGTCGCCGTCCTGCGGGCCGGCGAGCGGCCCGGCTGGGCCTTCTGGGCGGCGAGCGGCGCGGCCGGCGCGACGATCGTCGCCTACTCGCTCGCGCTCGGCGGCGGACGCCTCGCCCCGGCCGACCTGCTCCTCCTCGCCGCCCTGGTCGTCGCCGGCGTCGGCTACGCCGAGGGTGGCCGCCTCGCCCGCGCCATCCCCGGCTGGCAGGTCATCGCCTGGGGCGTCCTCCTCGCCCTCCCCGTGTCGCTCCCGGTCACCGCGGTGGCCGTGGCCCGGACCGCTGGCTCCGTCCACCCGTCGGCGGCCGCCCTGGCCGGTCTCGCCTACGTCTCGGCGGTTTCGATGTTCGCCGGGTTCGCCGCCTGGTACCGCGGCCTCGGCCGCGCCGGGGTGGCCCGGGCCAGCCAGCTCCAGCTCGCCCAGCCGCTCCTCACCGTCGCCTGGTCGGCGGCGTTCCTCGGTGAGCACGCCGGTCCCGGCGCCCTCCTCGTCGCGGTCGTCGTCATCGCCTGCGTCCTCGTCACCCAGCGGGCCCGGATCGCCGGCGCCCCCGCCGCCGGGCTCGCCCTGGAGGCCTCGGCCGCGCTCGGGACGACCGCGCGCACGCGCGTGCACCGCCACCCCGAGCGGGCGCTCACCGACCGGCGTGACCTCGACGCGGTGCTCGACGCCGGGCTCGTCGCCCACGTCGCCTTCGTCGCCGACGGCCAGCCGGTCGTCCTCCCGATGGGCTACGCCCGCGACGGCGACCGTCTCCTCCTCCACGGGTCGAGCCGCAACCGGATGCTCGCCGCCGTGGCCGGCGGTGCCGAGCTCTGCCTGACCGTGACCCTGCTCGACGGGCTCGTCCTCGCCGGGACCGCCTTCACCCACTCGATGAACTACCGCAGCGCCGTAGTCCACGGCCGCGGGCGCGAGATCACCGACCCGGTCGAGAAGGCGCGGGCGCTCGAGCGGTTCGTCGACTTCCTCGTCCCCGGGCGGACCGCCGAGCTGCCCGCGATCACGGCCAACGAGCTCCGGGCCACCCGGGTGGTCGCGGTTCCCCTCTCCGAGGCGTCGGTCAAGGCGCGCGCCGGCGGACCCCTGGCGGCGGCCGGGCCCGGTCCCTGGACCGGCGTGATCCCGCTGCGGCTCGTCCGCGACGACCCGGTCGCCTCCTGACCCGCCGCTCAGCCGGCGAAGTACTTGCGCGCGAGCTGCTCCATCGTCCCCTTGGTGCGCACGGTGGTCGGCCCGAGGAGCCCGGCGACGGCCTTGACGTCGAGCGCCGACTCGAGCAGGCCGCCGCTCGGCAGCCAGTAGAGCTCGCGCGCCCCGAAGGCGAGACGGTCCTCCGGGGGGGCGAGGGCGAGCGCCTCGCGGCGGGCGGCCGCCCGCGGCGCCTCGGCGAGGAGCATGACCTGCAGCTTCCCCGCCGACGCCTCGACCTCGGCCGCCGGGAAGGGCTGCTCGGCGGCGATCGCCCGGACCTCCTCGGCCGTGCGCAGGTAGACGGGCACCGGATAGCCGAGCCGCTCCCCGAGCTCGGTCTCGATCCGACTTGACAAGTCGGCGACGGACTCCCCGACCGGCGCCGCGAACACGACGTTCCCGCTCGCCCGGAACAGGCCGACCTCGTCCAGGCCGATCGCTTCGAAGTGCATGCGGAGGTCGTCGTTGGTGATCCGTCGTCCACCGAGGTTCATCCCCCGCAGGAAGGCCGCATGGTCGGGCATCGAGCGCCCATCATGCCAACCCGGCCGGTCGCGGTTCGGCGAGCCCGGCCGGGCTGCTAGCGTCGGGCCGTGGTGGTGGGGACGCGAAGACTCCGGGGCGCGGCCCTGCCCGTGGTGCTGGCGGCCCTGCTCGCCGCCTGCGGATCGACCGCCAAATCGCCCCGGGCGAGCACCGCGGCGCCCGCGGCGCCCGCCGGTCCGGGCGCCGGGCGCCCGCCGGTGACCCTCGGGGCGAAGAACTTCACCGAGGAGTTCATCCTCGGCCAGCTCTACGCCCAGGCCCTCCAGGCGGTCGGCTACCGCGTCCGGCTGGTCTCCGACATCGGCGCGACCGAGGTCGTCGACCGCGAGCTCGCCGGCCGGCGGATCGACGGCTACCCGGAGTACACGGGGACGATCCTCTCCTCGCTGGCCCGCGACGCCCGCCGGCCGGCGAGCGCCGCCGAGGCCTACGCCTGGGCGAAGGCGTTCGAGGCCCAGCGGGGGATCACCCTGCTCGACACCACCCCCGCCCAGGACAGCGACGTCCTCGCGGCCCGGCCCGCCTACGCCCGGGCCCACCGGCTCACCTCGCTCGCCGACCTCGGCCGCCTCGGCCCGGCCGCCCGCTTGGGCGCGCCGCCCGAGTTCCGCACCCGCCTCAACGGCCTCGTCGGCCTGCGGCGCCTCTACGGCGTCCATCGCCTGAGCGTGGTGCCGCTGCCCATCGGCGGCCTCTATCCGGCGCTCGACGCCGGGCGGGTCGACCTGGCCGCCGTGTTCACCACCGACGGCCAGCTCCTCCACGGCGACTACACCCTGCTCGCCGACCCGAAGGGGACCTTCGGGTTCCAGAACGTGACCTTCGTCGTCCGCGCGCCGGTCCTCGCCGCCGAGGGCCCGGCCTTCGCCGCGACGATCAACGCGGTCAGCGCCAAGCTCTCGACCCAGGCGCTCCGGGTGATGAACGCCGCCGTCGCCCTCGGCGGCCAGGACCCGGCCACGGTCGCTCGGCAGTTCCTGCGAGCCAACGGCCTCGCCTGACCGCCCGCTCAGGCGGTCGGCTCGCCCGAGGCGCGGACGGGGATCCGCGCCCGCACCACCGTCCCCGCCCCGGGCGGGCTCTCGACGGTGAGCGTCCCGTCGAGCGCGCCCACCCGGTCGTCGAGGCCGCGCAGCCCGGACCCGCGCCCGGGGTCGGCGCCGCCGACCCCGTCGTCGGCGACCTCGACCACGACCTCCTCGCCCTCCTGGACGGCCCGGACCGTCGCCCGCTCGGCCCGGGCGTACTTGAGGACGTTGGTCAGTGCCTCGGCGACCACGAAGTAGGCCGCCGCCTCGACCGGGGCCGGCGGCCGGGCGGGCAGGTCGACCTGGCAGCGGACCGGGAGCGGCGCCCGGGCGGCCAGGGCGTCGAGCGCCGGCTCGAGCCCGCGGTCGCTGAGGATCGCCGGGTGGATCCCGCGGGCGAGCTCGCGCAGTTCGGCCAGGGCGTCGGCGAGCTTGACGTCGATGCCGTCGATCAACTCGGTCGTCTCCCGGGCGTCGCCGAGCCGGGAGCGGAGGATCCGCAGGTCGATGGCCAGGGCGACGAGCTGCTGCTGGGCCCCGTCGTGGAGGTCGCGCTCGAGCCGGCGCCGGGCCGCGTCGCCCGCGGCGACGATGCGCGCCCGCGACGCGCGCAGCTCCTCGACCCGGGCCCGGAGGTCCGCCTTGAGGCGGTCGTTGTCGATCGCCATCGACGCCCCGGCCGCGGCGGCGGCCACCAGCTCGGGGCTGGCGTCGAGGTTGGCGTCGTGGATGATCGCCGCCACCCGGCGTCCGTCGAGGTCGACGGCGGTCCACGCCCGGTCGGAACCCGGCTCGGGGAGCGAGACCGGGTGGCCGTGCTCGTCGACGTAGGCCAGGCGGTCGGCCAGCCAGTACGCGATCGACAGCGTCCGGTCGCCCAGGCTCTCGGCGAGCGTCTGGCGTACCGGGTCGCCCGGGGCCACCCGGGTGGCCAGGAGCAGCCGCGCCAGCGCGCGCAGACCCCCGGTGAGGAGGTCGGTGACCGCGAGCGTGACCACGGCGACCGGGGCGGCCAGGAGGCAGAGGAGGATGCCCACCGCCGGGCCCAGGGCGAACGGCCCGACGTAGCCGTGGTCGGCTCCGGCCAGGCCCTCCAGGCCCACGCCGGCGAGCGCCCCGACGACGAACAGGCCGGCCCCGCAGATCCCGGCGGCGATCAGGTGGGCCGGCAGCTTCAGCCCGAGCAGGCCGACCGCCCGCCAGAACGGGCCTCCGCGGAGGCGCGCGCGCACCCGCGTCCACGCCGACCCGGTCTGGACGCGGAGCGGCGCGATCGGGGGGATCCGGGCGTGGAGCAGGCGGTTGGCCAGCCGCCGCTCGAGCGCGGCGCACCGCCAGGCGAGCCCGGCCGCGGCGACCAGGAGGGGCAACCCGACCCCGAGTGGACCGAGGATCGCCGCGCAGAGGAGGCCGGCGGCCAGCAGGGCGAGGTAGGCGAGCCCGAGGGGGAGGCCGACGACGACGTAGGCCAGCTGGCGCACGGCCCGCCCGCCGGCCGGAGCGGGCGACCTGGCCGCGCGGGGCCGCCGGCCGGTCACAGCCCGCCCGCCACGGTCACGTCGCCGGTGCGGCTCTGGACGGCCAGGGAGAACGGGGCGGTGTCGCTGGCCAGGACGCCGCGCACGTGGAGGCGCCCCCGGGCTGCGTGGGCGGCGACCCGGTAGTGGCCGGGCGGGACGATCGCCGTCGCGTCGCCGCTCCCGGTCCGGATGTCGAGGTTCTCGGGGGCGCAGGCGCTGATCACCCGGACGTCGCCCGACCCGCTCGTCGCCGAAAGGGCGAGGCCGCAGAAGGCGTCGACCGCGACCTCCCCCGACCCCGACCGGAGCTGGGCGTTGCCGCTGAAGCCGTCGAGGTGGACGTGGCCGGAGGCGGTGCTCACCGCGACGGTGACGTCGCCGGGGACGGTCAGGCGGTAGGAGGCCGAGCAGGCGCCGACGAGGATGCGGGGGCAGCGCGAGGACAGCCGCAGGACGCCGCCGGCGATCGACCGCCGCTCGACCGCCGGATGCCCGAAGGCGAAGCGGTCGGTCCGCTCGACCCGGACCGCCTCGCCCCGGCCGCCGACGATGTCGGCGCTCCCCGACGCCAGGTCGAGCTCGACCCGGCTGATCGCCGACGGCGCCGCGTAGACCGTCGTCCGCGTCCGGCTCGTGGCCAGCCAGTCGACGGCGAGCGCGACCGTCACCACGGCGAGCACCGCCAGCGAGGCCCGGAGCGGGAGGCTCGCCGCTCGGGCCACTAGGCGCGGAGGAAGCGGAGGACCGCGAGCACCCGCCGATGGTCGTCCCCGGCCGGGGGGAGGTCGAGCTTGGCGAAGATGCTGGTGACGTGCTTCTCGACCGCCCGCTCGCTGACCACCAGGCGCTCGGCGATCGCGTGGTTCGAGCGTCCCTCGGCCATCAGCCCGAGCACCTCCCGCTCGCGCGGGCTCATCCGCGCAAGCGGGTCGGCCTCGCGGTGACGGCGAAGAAGCCGGCCGACCACGTGAGGGTCGATGACCGACTCCAGGTTGGCCACTCGGCGAACCGCTCCCAAAAATTCCCCGATGTCGGTGATCCGCTCCTTGAGTAGGTAGCCCACCCCGGCCGCGCCGCCGCCGATCAGCTCGAGGGCGTAGTGCTCCTCGATGTGCTCGGAGAGGACGAGCACCCCGATCGCCGGGAGCTCGCTGCGGATCTGGAGGGCCGCGCGCAGGCCGTCGTCGGTGTGGTCGGGGGGCATGCGCACGTCGACGACCGCGACGTCCGGCTTGTGGGCCCGGGTCTTGCGCAGGAGGTCGGGGGCGTCGCCGGCCTGCCCGACGACGTCGCAGCCGCCCTCGACGAGGAGGCGGACGAGGCCTTCGCGCAGGAGCACCGAGTCGTCGGCGACGACGACCCGCAGCGGTGCGTTCATCCCGGCGGCGGCGCGCCCGGGCCGAGCAGGGCGCGGAGCCTCGCCCCGCAGAGCTCCCCCTTGGCCACGAAGCCGCGGGCCCCGCTCTGGCCGACGAGCGAGCCGAAGTCGGCCGCCTCCCGGCTCGAGGTGAGGATCACCGCCGGCGCCCCGGCCGCGCTGGTCACCCGGGCCGCGACCGCGAAGCCGTCGATGTCGGGAAGCTGCACATCGAGGAGGATAAGGTCGGGGCGAAGGGCGGCCGACATCGCCTCGGCCGAGGTCCCGTCGCCGGCGACGCCGACCACCTCGAAGCCCTCGGCCTCGAGCAGCTTCCGGGCGCTCGCGCGGAAGCACTCGTGGTCGTCGACGATCAGGACGGTCGTGCCCATCGGAGCGCCATGCTGACGGCTGGGGCCGGGGTTGGCCATACGGGTGACCGTATCCGCCCGCCGCCCGCCGCCCGCCGCCCGCCGCCCCGGCGGACCGTCAGGCGGCGCCGGCGACGGCCTCGGCGCGCCAGCGGACGACCGCCGTCCGCAGGCGTCCGAGCGAGAGCACGCCGGTCGCCGCCGGCAGCCAGGTGGCCACCGCCCGGTAGGCGAGGACCGCCGCGATGACCGGGGCCGCCGGGCCGCCGAGGGCGATGAGGACGCCGATCAGGCCGCCGCTGAGGCTGCCGGGTAGGGGGAGGACGTTGCACGCCGTCCCGAGGAAGTAGCCGAGCACCAGGACGGCGATCGCCGGGTCGGCGCCGAAGGCGTGGAGGAGGGCGAAGAGCACCGCGATGTCGAAGGCCCACCAGGCGACGGCCCCGAGGAGGGCCGGGTGGGGCCGGCGGAGCTCGCCGGCGCTCCGCCGGAGCGCCGCCCGCAGGACGGGGAGGCTCTCGGCGGCGCGGGTGGCGGCGGTGGCCGCCCGGCCGGAGTCGCCGGCGGCGATCCGGGCCAGGAGGCGCCCGAGCGGCGCCGGCGCCGAGACCACGAGGAGCACGCCGGCGGCGATCGCCGTGGCCAGGCCGACCCCGAGGAGGCCGATGACCCGGCCGTGCGGGGTCGGGACGAGCCCGGTGGCCACGGCGGCACCGGCGAGGCCGAGGGCGGCGACGAACACGCCGTAGAGGAGGAGGAGGAAGGCGAGCAGGCGCTCGGCGAGCTCCGCCGTGCGGACGCCGTGCGCCCGCAGGGCCCAGACGGTGACCGCGGCGCCGCCGAGGCCGGCGGTGGGCAGCAGGCGGGTGACCGCCGTCCCGGCCAGGCTGATGTCGTAGGAGTCGCGCAGGCCGAGGCGGGAGCTCGCGCCCGAGACGACGCGATGGAGGAGCAGGACGTAGCCGGCGACCGACGCGGCCTCGAACGCGACGGCCGCGGCCACGAGGCCCCAGTCGGCGTGGACGGCGCGCTCGAGGGCGACCAGGAAGTCGTGCCCGCGCCAGGCGAGGAGGCCCGCGAAGAGGCAGGCGGCCGCCCCGCCGAGGGCGCGGGCGTGCCGCCCCAGCCCTCCGGCCGCGCCCCGGCCGGAGGGCGCGATCTCGTGGAGGAGGCCGATGGCAGCGGCCGGGCGCAACGAGAGCCTGCCTGTCGTGGGGATGAGCACCCTACGAGGGTGCCACCCGGCCGGGCTTCGAGACAGGGGGGCAGCCGGCGTCCGGGGGTACGGGTGGCCGTACCGCCCCGGGAGCCGGTCGGGCTCAGGCGGGACTCAGGGCGAGACGAGGTCGACGGGGCCGTCGAGGCGCGGCTTGCCGGTTTCCGGGGCGGCGGCGAGGGTCGCCGCCCGGGCGAGGTCGCTCGCCGAGCGGTAGCGCTGGCTCGGGTCCTTGCACATGGCGGCGGCGACCACCTGGTCGAAGCCGGCCGGGATGTCCGGGGCCTCGGCGCTCGGGACCGGGACCGGGAGGCTCATGTGGGCGAAGATCGTGAGGACGTGGTTCTCGCGCGGGAACGGGACGTTGCCCGAGATGAGCTCGTAGAGGAGGCAGCCGAGGGCGTAGACGTCGCTGCGCGCGTCGACGTGGTCCCCGCTCGCCTGCTCGGGCGGGATGTAGTCGGGCGTGCCGACGTAGCCGCCGATCCCGGTCAGGGCGTTGCCCTCGTCGATCCGCTTGGCCAGGCCGAAGTCCGTCAGGTAGAGGTGCTCGCGAGCGGCCGCCCCGGTGACGAGGACGTTGCCCGGCTTGACGTCGCGGTGGACGAAGCCCTGGGCGTGGACGGCGTCGAGCGCCCCGGCGATCTGGCTGACCAGGCGGGCGGCGTGGGCGGGGGTGAAGCGGCCGTAGAGACGGCGGAGCTCGTCGAGGCCGACGCCCTCGACGAAGCGCATGACCATGAACTGGACGCCGTCCTCCTCGCCGACTCGGTGGACGGGGATGATGTGGGGGTGCTTGATCTGCGTGGCGAGGGCCGACTCGCGCGCGAAGCGGGCGCGGAGCCCGGGCTCGCCGGTCAGCTCGGGCCGGATGACCTTGAGCGCCACCTCGCGGCTGGCCTCGAGCTCCCAGGCCCGGTAGACGAGCCCCATCTCGCCGCGCCCGGCCAGCTCGTGGATCCGGCACCCGGCGAAGGTCTCCCCGACGGTGAGCTCCCGCGGACTCCCGCCGAATCGTCGGCCGCCGACGGCCGCCACGCGGGTGCGCCCGGGGGTGTCTGGCACGCCGTCAAGCTTACCGTCGATGGACGGCGCGGGGATCGGACCCATGGTCCCCATCATCGCACCCGCCGGGCGGGCCACCTATACGGATATCTGGCCAGTTCGGGTGCGGCTGGCCGTACCCGGCCGCGCCCCGAGGGCCGCGGCTCGGCGGGCCGGTCAGAGCTCGATCCGCTCGCCCATGGTCACGGTGCGGTTGTCCGGGAGGCCGAAGTACTCGACCGGGTTGGCGGCGTTGTGGGCGAGGTGGAGGAACAGCCGCTTGCGCCACATCCGCATCCCCGCGGCCTTCGACGGGACGATCGTGATCTGCGAGATGAAGTACGACGCCTCGTCGATCCGGACGGCGCCCTCGAGCAGCCCGAGGCGATCGGCGAGCCGGAGGGTGGCCGGGACGTCCTTGTCGTCCTGGAAGCCGAAGTGGGCGGTCAGGCGGGTGATCGCGTCGTCGGGGTCGCCGAGGTCGTCGGGATCGAGCCGGTCCTCCTCGCCGACGTGGGGGACGCGCTCGGTGGCCAGCGAGATGATGACCACGTTCTCGTGGAGGACGTGGTTGTGCTCGACGTTGGCCCGGAGGGCGAGCGGCGTCGTGTGCGGGTTGGCGTTCAGGAAGACGGCCGTGCCCGGCACCTCGCAGACGGGGAAGTCGCGGGCGGCGAGGTCGTCGACGAACTCGCGCAGGAGCCCCTCCTCGCGGTTGCGGTTGGCGGTCACGATGTCGCGGCCCGTGCGCCAGGTGGTGAGGACGGTGAACACGAGGGCGGCGATGACCAGGGGGAGCCAGCCGCCGTGGACGACCTTGGTCAGGTTGGCGGCGAAGAAGGTGACCTCGACGGTGAGGAAGACGGCGGCCAGGAGGGCGACCACCGGCTTCGGCCGGTGCCAGAGCATCCGGGCGACGGCGAGGAAGAGGATCGTGTTGAGGATGAACGTCCCGGTGACCGCGACCCCGTAGGCCGAGGCGAGGGCGGCCGAGGAACCGAAGGCGAGGACGAGGCCGACGACCGCGACGCACAGGGTCATGTTGATCGCCGGGGCGTAGACCTGCCCGACCTCGCTCTCGGAGGTGTGGCGGATGGTCAAGCGTGGGAGGTAGCCGAGCTGGACGGCCTGGCGGGTGACGCTGAAGGCGCCGGAGATGACCGACTGGGATGCGATCACCGTGGCCACCGTGGCCAGGAGCACCATCGGCACCTGGGCCCAGGACGGCACGAGGAGGAAGAACGGGTTGGCCACCGCGGCGGGCGAGCGGAGGATGAGCGAGCCCTGGGCGAGGTAGTTGACGGTGAGGGCGGGGAAGACGACGAAGAACCAGGCCCGGCGGATCGGGGCCCGGCCGAAGTGGCCCATGTCGGCGTAGAGCGCCTCGGCGCCGGTGACCGCCAGCACGACCGACCCGAGGGCGATGAAGGCGACGCCGCCGTGGTCGAGGAGGAACTCGGCGCCGTAGGTCGGCGAGAGGCCCTTGAGCACGTCGGGGTGGTGGGCGATCTCGATCAGGCCGACGAGGCCGAGGACGCCGAACCAGAGGCCCATGACCGGACCGAAGAGGTTGCCGACGAGCTGGGTCCCGAAGCGCTGGATCGCGAACAGGAGGGTGATCACGGCGACGGTGATCGGGAGGACGAGCGACTCGAGGCTCGGTGCGGCCACCTTCAGTCCCTCGACGGCCGCGAGGACCGAGATCGCCGGGGTGATCATCCCGTCGCCGTAGAAGAGCGAGGCGCCGAGGATGCCGAGCATGATCAGCGTGACCTTGGCTCGCCGGCTCCTCAGGTGGAGCCCCTCGATCAGGGCGGTCAGCGCCATGATCCCGCCCTCGCCGCCGTTGTCGGCCTTCATGATGAAGGTCACGTACTTGACCGAGACGATCATCGTGATCGACCAGAAGACGAGCGAGATCACCCCGTAGACCTCGCCGGGGGTGGCGTGGACGGCGTGGTGGTCGGCGGTGAAGACGGTCTGGAGGGCGTAGAGCGGGCTCGTCCCGATGTCGCCGAAGACGACGCCGAGGGCGCCGAGGGTGAGGGCGGCCACGCCGGCGTGGGCGACGGGGGCGGCCGGCCGGCGGGACGGGGGGCCGGGGGCGGCGGCCGCCGGTGCGGGGGGAGCGGGCACGAGGAGACCTTAGGGGCCGGCGGGGCGGTTCGCCGGCGGCGCTGAGGGGTAACTGGGCCGGACTCGACCCGGGAGGGGGTGCGCATGACGACGGAGACCGATCAGGCTCGCCCGCCGGCCGGCCCCGAGCCGGCCGGGCCGCAGCGGCTCGCCCGGGGGGCGCTCTCGAGCGTCGACGTGGCGGTGAGCACGATGGCCAACATCGGGCCGGCGATGAGCTTCTTCTTCGGCTTCGGGACGATCGTCGCCGCGGCCGGCGTCGCGGCGCCGTTGACCGTGGTGGCGGCGGCGATCGCCATCGCCCTGCTCGGCAACACGCTGACCCAGTTCTCGCGCTCCCAGCCGTCGGCCGGCTCGTTCGTCACCTTCATCGGGCGGACCTTCGGCCCGTGGTCGGCGATCGCCGCGGCGATCGTCCTGATCAGCGGCTACATCATCGCCGTGTCGGCGGTGGTCGCGATCTCGGGTGGCTGGGCCCGCACGATCCTCGTCAAGTACGTCGGCGTCTCGATCCCCTGGCAGGTGCTGACGGCGATCCTCGCGGCGGGGGCGCTCTACCTGGTGATCAGCGGGGTCAAGCCGACGACGACGGTGGCGGGAGTGTTCTTCGTCTTCGAGATGGCGCTGATCCTGGTGGTGGCGGTCGCCCTCCTGATCCAGCACGGCGCCAGCCTCAACCTCCACCCGTTCGACCCGGGGCGGCTGCGCAACGGGCTCTCGGGGCTGTCGCTCGGCTTCCCGCTGGCCGTGTTCCTGTTCGTCGGCTGGGAGAACTCGGCGCCGCTGGCCGAGGAGAGCACCGACCCGCGGAGCAACGTCGGGCGGGCGGTGTTCGCGAGCATCGCCCTGATGGCCGTGACCTACGTCGTCCTCTCCTACGTGACGGTGGTCGCCTTCCACGACGACGTCAAGGCGCTCGGCGCCGCGAGCGTCCCCTACGTGGACGCGGCGGGGAGCGTGGCGGGGGCCCTCGGCTTCCTCGCCTACTTCGCCGGCTTCACCTCGATCGTCGGGTCGCTCCTGGCGGCGACGAACTCCCAGGCGCGGATCCTCTTCAGCTCGGGCCGGGAGGGTCTCCTCCCGGCGTGGGTCGGGTCGGTGACCGAGCGGACGCGGACGCCGTGGGCGGCGCTCGTCGTCTACGTGACCGTGGCCCTCGGCCTGACCTACGTGTTCGGCTGGGGCACCGACCCGGTCGTCTTCTTCGGGGAGATCGCGACCCTCGGGACGATCCTCATCGCCCTGGTCTACCTCGTGGCCAACGTCGCGCTGCCCTTCTACTACCGCCGCCATCACCCGGGTGAGGTCTCCCCGGTCAAGCACGTGCTGCTCCCGGTGCTCGGCGTCCTGGCCACCGGCTATCCGCTCTACGAGCTGGTCAAGCCGGGCCAGCCGCACCCGTTCGACCGCTACCCGTACGTCGCCCTCGGCGTCCTCGCGGTCGCCGCGGTGTACGCGGCCGTGCTGAACCGGCGCGACCGGACCCTCGGGGCGCGGATCGGCTCGGTGGTGGCCGACGCCGACTGAGCCGGCACGCCGGAGGATCTGCGAGCGCCCGGCGCCGACGAGCTCGTCGGCGCCGTCGTCAAGACGATCGAGACGATCCTGGGGATCGCGCCGATGAACCAGATGGATCGGGCGGCGGAGCCGATGACCGGCGTGTTGACCGACCGCGCGAACCTCACGCCGTACACCGTCCAGCCGAACCAGATCCCGCTGGACCTCGGCATCGGCATCGCGGCCCCGGCCCCCGCCCCGGCCGCCGCCGCCCCGGCTGCGACCCCGGCGCCGGTGGCCGCCGTCGCGCGCCGGTGGGTGCAGTGGAGCGCCCACCAGCGCTTCACGGGTCCCCGGGCGGTGGAGGACGCCGCGAACCCGGCCCAGCTCAACCGGATCGACTGGTACGCGGCGACGAGCTGGACGCGGCCGTACCCGGGCGACAAGACGATCCTCGCGCCCGACGAGGTCCCCGGACGCCACCTCCCGGCGCAGGACCTCGGCGGGGGATAGGGCGGGTTCGACGGCTCAGAGATCGCCGGGAACGCGGTCGCCGCTCAGCGGCGGGGTGCCGGCGTGGTCAGCTGGCTGATTCGGGTGTCCCAGTTGGCCAGCGGCGTGCGGGTGTCGCCGCAGGTGCCGTTCGAGCTCTCGTAGACGGCGAGGTCGCAGGTCTGTCCGATGTACTCCGAGGCGATCCACACCGACGTGCCGTCGACCGCCGCCGCGCCGTAGTCGCCCCACCGGACCGACGCGGTACCGGGCGGCTGACCGTAGTACTGGTAATCGGAGAGCCCGTCGGACGGGCCGGCCCCGCTCTGGGCGAGCTCGACCGGCCCGACGCCGGTGGGGCTGATGCCGGCGTAGCCGGCGCTCGGGTAGTAGTCCGGCCCCACGACGGTGAAGGCCATCACGCCGGTGCCGTTCGAGGTCACGCCGATCGCCGGATAGGTCAGGTTCTCGCCGGTCAGACCGGTGTAACCCTGGTTCTCGAGCGTTGCGTTCACCGCGCCGGCTGTGGGTGCCGGCTTGACCACGAACCACTCGATTCCTGCCCGGGTGTGGCCGCCCGCGGGCAGGGCGGTGTCGAGGGCACCCCACAGCCGTCCGCCGGCGAAGCTCACCTGTTGCATGCGGGTGTCGTTGCTGTCGAGCGCCGCCTCGGTCTCGGGCGCGAAGGGATCGGGCTCGCCGTTGAGGAGGGTGGAGCAGGCGGTGTCGTTGAGGCAGTCGGCGAGCGGCACCGGGCCGGGCTTCTGGTCTGAGAGCGGCGGGAGCGAGTAGGGCGCGACGGTGAGCACGGTGTGGCTGAGCGCGAGCCGCGGGGTCGCGGCCTCGAGCGACCGGGTGTTGGTCAGGCCCCAGACCAGGAGCTGGTCGGAGGCGCGGGGGCCGCCCGCGGTCCCGTCGCCGTGGGCCTCGTCGGCTGCGTTGGAGCTCATGAGGTACTCGGTACCCGCGCCGGCCGCGCCGCCCGGCCCGTCGTCGGGTGAGGTCGCGGGCCAGAGCGTGAAGCCCGAGTTGCCGCTGTCGAGGCCGTGGGTGTCGAACTGGACGATCGGCACGCTGGCGGCGGCGGCGACCAGCGCGTCCTTGGCGAGGGCGTAGACCTGGGCCCCGTGGAAGTCGGGGCCGCCGAGCGAGTACTCGTTGGTCGTCACGTAGAACCCGTGGGCATCGGCGCCGATATGCGGGTAGTCGCCGAGGCACGGTCCGTCCCCGGTGCCCGGCCCGGCGGCGGTGCAGTGGTGATTGGGCGTCCCCTGGGTGCCGTCGTCCTGGACCGCCAGCCGGTAGATCGCCCACGACTTCGTGGGGTCGGAGGTCCGGCTCACGGCGATGTCGATGTGGTTGGGTCCGGTGAAGGCGCCGGACACCGGGTCGACGTCGGCGGTCAGAACGGTGAGGAACCAGCGCTGGGTGGTTGGGTCGAAGAGGCAGCTCGGATCGGTGATGAACGGTCCGATCACTCCGGAGCTCGAGATCTCCGGGGCGTAGCCGAAGAAGCTGTTGAGATCCCGGGCCGGCCCGAGCGGGGCGCCGGCGCTGGTGTAGAACCGCAGGGCGACGTTCACCGCCTCGGTGACGTAACCGTGGCCGACGCACAGCCCCTGGTCGGGCGGCTCGGCGGTCGAGAAGTCGCTGCCGCCGTTGGCGAGCACCTGGTCGCGGTGGTTGATCCCGTCGAAGCTCCTGAGCAGCGTTGGGAGGGGGAGGAGGGCCGGCGCCGCTCCGGCGAGCGGCCGCGCGGCCGCGCCGGGGACCGCCCCGGAGCCGGCCGGGGTCAGGCGCCGGTCGGTGCTCGGGCGCCGGCCCGGGGTCTGGCCCGCGCCCACCCCGACCGACGGGTGACCGGCGTTGACCCCGGTGCCCCCCGGGTTGGTCACGGCGGCCGCCGGATCGGTCACGGCGGCGAGCGGGATCACCCGGGCGCCGGCGCTCGCCGGAAGCGCTGCGGCGGCGGCGATCAGCGCCAGGATCAGACTCGGGCGACCGGACACGGCGTGAGGCTATCAGCGCCGCCCGGTGGTGGAAGGGCGGAGCCCGATCCAGGCCGCATCGACGACCGATGGTCTATGCTTGCCGATAGGCAATCAATCTCCCGGCCCGGAGGCGAACGACGGATGGACCCAGAGCAGGAAGCGCAGGATCTGGCGGCGGAGCTGCGGGCGGCGGTGCTCGGGCTGGCCCGCGAGCTCCGCACCCTGGCCGGCGAGCACGGGCTCACCCCGACCCAGACGAGCGTGCTCGGCCTGGTCGAGCGGCGGGGGCCGCTGCGGGCGTCGGACATCGCGGCGGCCGAGGGCCTCAACCCGACCCTGGTCTCGCGGGTGCTCGGCCACCTCGAGTCCGGCGGCTTCCTGACCCGGGCCCCGGACGCGAGCGACGGCCGGGCGGCGCGGATCGGCGTGAGCCCGGCCGGCCGAGCGCTGGCCCGGCGGGTGAGGGAGCGGCGGACGCGGTGGCTCGAGGAGCGGCTGGGCGGCCTGTCGCCGTGGGAGCGCGAGAGCCTGCTCGCGGCGCTGCCGGCCCTGCGCGCCCTGGCCCGAGGCGAGCGATGCGGCGGCTGACCGCGGGGTCCTTCGACGCCCTTTCGGTCCCGAACTACCGCCTCTACTTCACCGGGCAGGCGGTCAGCCTGGTCGGGACGTGGATGCAGACGGTGGCCCAGGCGTGGCTCGTCCTCGAGCTCTCGCACTCGGGGACGGTCCTCGGCATCCTGGTCGCCGTCCAGCTCCTCCCCGTGCTCCTCTTCAGTCCGTACGCCGGGGTGATCGCCGACCGGATCGACAAGCGTCGGCTGCTCGTGGCCAACAACGTCTTCTCGGGCCTCCTCGCCCTGACGCTCGGCCTCCTGACCATCACCGGGGCGGTGACCCTGTGGATGGTCTTCGCGCTGGCGGCGGGCCTCGGCCTGGCCCGGGCGTTCACGGCGCCGGCCCAGCAGTCGTTCGTCTCCGAACTGGTCGGGGTCGAGCTGATCCAGAACGCGGTGAGCCTCAACAACGTGATGCTGAACGCGGCGCGGGCGGTCGGGCCGGCGCTGGCCGGGGTGCTGATCGCCTCGGTCGGGGTGGGGGTGTGCTTCCTGGTCAACGCGGCGAGCTTCATCGCCGTGCTCGTCGCGCTGGGGGCGATGGACCGCCGGACGCTCCAGGCGTCGCCGCCGGTGGCCCGGGGGCGGGGCCAGGTCCGGGAGGGCATCCGCTACGTGCGGTCCAAGCCGGGGCTCATGGTCCCGCTGCTGATGATGGGGCTGGTCGGGACCCTGGCCTACGAGTTCCAGGTGTCGCTGCCGCTGATGGCGACCGGCCCGCTCCACGGCGGGGCCGGGGCCTACGGGTTCATGACGGCGGCGATGGGGATCGGGGCGGTGATCGGGGGCCTGCTCGTCAACAGCCGGCTCCGCGTGGGCATACGCTCCCTCTCGTCGCTCTGTTTCGTTTTCGGAGCGGCGATCGCCGGCGCGGCCGTGGCCCCGTCGCTCGGGGTGGAGCTCGGCCTGCTCCTCCTCGTCGGGGCGGCGTCGACGGCGTTCATGTCGACCAGCGCGAGCACCCTCCAGCTGCGGGCCGACCCGCAGTTCCGGGGCCGGGTGATGGCCCTGTGGTCGGTCGCCTTCCTCGGGTCGACGCCGATCGGGGGGCCGCTGATCGGGGCGGTCAGCGAGTACGTCTCGCCCCGGGCCGGGCTCGTGGTCGGGGCGGTCGCCTGCATGGTGTGCGCGGGCCTCGGCTGGGCGACGGCGAGCCGGCTGGGGGCGCGGCGGGCGGCGGGGCGCCCGGCGGGGCGGGAGGCCGCGCCGAGCCGGTGAGGCGGGGAGCCGGCCGGTTCAGTCGAGGAGCTCGTAGGCCGGGAGGGTGAGGAACTCGACGAGGTCGGGGGAGAGGGCGACCTGCTCGAAGAGCTCCCGGGTCTCGTCGGGGCGCCCGGCCCGCCAGGTCTCCTCGCCGACGTCGTCGCGGATCTTGGCCGTCTCCTCGTCGAGGAGCCGGCGGACGAGCTCGGTGGTGACCGTCCGCCCGTCGTCGAGCTCGACCCCGTGCTTGACCCACTGCCAGATCTGGGTTCGGGAGATCTCGGCGGTGGCGGCGTCCTCCATCAGGCCGTCGATGGCGGCGGCGCCGCGGCCGCCGAGCCAGAAGGAGATGTAGCGGAAGCCGACGCTGATGTTCGTGCGGAGACCGGCCTCGGTGACCGAGCCGGGGGTGGCGGCGAGGTCGAGGAGCCCGGCGGGGCCGACGTCGACCTCGGGCCGGCGGTCGAGCTGGTGGGGGCGGCCGCCGAGGCCGTGCTCGAACACCTCGCGGGCGACGGGGACGAGGTCGGGGTGGGCGACCCAGGTCCCGTCGTAGCCCTGCCCGACCTCCCGGTCCTTGTCGGCGCGGACGCCGGCCAGGGCGGCGTCGTTGGCCTCGGCGTCGGCCCGGGAGGGGATCAGGGCGGCCATCCCGCCGATCGCGTGGGCGCCGCGGCGGTGGCAGGTCGCGGCGAGGAGCTCGGCGTAGGCCCGCATGAACGGGACGGCCATGGTCACGTCGCCCCGGTCGGGGAGGACGAACTCGGGGCGGTCGGGAAAGCACTTGATGGCGGAGAAGATGTAGTCCCAGCGGCCGGCGTTGAGCCCGGCGGAGTGGTCGCGGAGCTCGTAGAGGATCTCGTCCATCTCGAAGGCGGCCGGGAGGGTCTCGATCAGGACGGTCGCCTTGATCGTTCCCGGGGGGATCCGGCGGGCGTCCTCGGCGAAGGCGAAGACGTCGTTCCAGAGCCGGGCCTCGCGGTGGGACTCGAGCTTCGGGAGGTAGAAGTAGGGCCCGGAGCCCGCGTCGAGGAGGGCCTGGGTCGAGTGGAAGACGTAGAGCCCGAAGTCCATCAGGGCGCCGGCGATCGGCTGGCCGTCGAGGAGGAGGTGGCGTTCGGGGAGATGCCAGCCGCGGGGGCGGGCGAGGACGGTGGCCGGCGTCGGCCCGAGCTCGTAGTGCCGTCCGTCCGACCCGTCGTAGGTGATCGTCCGGCGGGCGGCGTCGCGGAGGTTGACCTGCCCGTCGACCATGTTGCGCCAGGTGGGCGTGTTGGCGTCCTCGAAGTCGGCCATGAACCCGTCGGCCCCGGAGTTGAGGGCGTTGATCGTCAGCTTGCGGTCGGTCGGCCCGGTGATCTCGACCCAGCGCTGCTCGAGGGCGGGCGGGGCGGGGGCGACCCGCCAGTCGCCTTCGCGGATCGGGCGTGTCTCCTCGAGGAAGTCGAGGGTCTCACCGCCGGCGAGCCGGGCCCGGCGGTCGGCCCGGGCGCGGAGGAGCTCGTCGCGGACGGGGCCGAAGCGCCGCTGGAGCTCGGCGACGAAGGCGAGGGCCTCGTCGGTGAGGATCTCCTCGTGGCCGGGCGCGATCGGGCCGCGGAGCTCGAGGGCGTCGGAGGGCATCAGGGCTGGGTGGTCGGATTCGGGCGGGGCATCGCACCTAGGACCGTAGCGTCAACGGCGGGGCGACGGACCAGACCGGGTGCGAGCGCTCAGGCCGCTGCGCGGTCCTGCGAGTCGCCGGAGGCGAAGATCGCATCCAGCTCGGCGAGGTCTGCCTCGAGGGCTCGGACGCGATGGCTCATGCGATCCCGGTGGTTTCGCAGCTTGTCGGCTCCTGTGGCCGAGGCGCGTGATCGACGGACCTCGTCGAGCCTTGCGGTTACGTCGCTCAGCTCTGCCAAGGCTTCGTCCAGCGCTTGACGGACGATGTTCTCGCCTGCGCGGTCGAGACGGTAATAGCCTGGGCGCGAACCCCGGGCGACAGCCGGCGAATCGCGGATGTTCGTCAGGAAGCTGGCCAAGGGATCCTTCCCGCCGACGACGACCCCGGCGACGAGCATCCGCTCGTACCACTCTCGGTAATGGATCTGCCCGTCCCCGACGGTCGTCCAGAGGAGTCGACCGGCCTCCCGGCGAAGCTCGCGGCCCTTGACCAGGCGACCTGGCCCGGCCTCGGCCGCCGCCGCCGCGCCCTGATCGCGCTCGGTGAGCCGAGCCAGCAGCTGTTGCCGGTCGAGGAGGCCGCGGATCTCTTCTCTGAGGTCGTCGAGCTGGCGCCCGAGGTCGTGTTCGCGGGCCCGCAGCGACGCCAGGGCCCGCTCGATGCGTTGATTCTCACCCGTGGCGGCGCGGACCAGGGATGAGCTCGGGAGCAGTTGCGTCGCCATGAGGTGAGGTCTAGCCGATGCTTCGGTCATTTGCCTGGCGCTCGCCGCAGCCCACTGTGGGGAGCCGTGGGCAGTCGCTATTTTCGGCCGCTATCTCCTAGGGGACTCTCCACACGCGCCTGTGGCTAGTTGGCCAACCCGGACATAATCCCCGTAAACTCGGGCAAAATCGCTGCCTGTGGAGAGTGAGCGGCGACGCGAGGCGCCCTACGCGGTCTCGGGTTTGCTCGGGGTGGCCGACCCTTGCTCGAACCTTCCGTCCGACCCCGCCCCTAATTTGGGCGCCTAGCTCTCACTACCTATGAGCGAGGCGCCGGCCGCGGTCGGCGCGGATCTCGCCGAAAGAGGCCACCGAATGACCAGTCGCGTGTCGTTCCTAGAGACCCCGAATGGCCACCTGATGATCGTCCACGGGCGATGGGCCGACGTGGCCGACAGGAAGGCGGCGGAGCACCGGCTCCGGGTCTTGCGGACGTTGCTCGATGGCATGCCGGCAGTGCTCCGGTTCAGGGAGGGATCGGCTGTCGTCGTCATCGGTGAATCGCCCGTCGGGCGCTACGCGCATGATGCGCGCATCGAGTTGCTGCCCGTCCTCGAACTGACCCACGCGTCGGCGTTGTCGGCGGTCGCGTGATGGCCCACGAGGCTGGCCTGTCCGCGCCTGCGCTTAAGCTCTGGATCCATGGATCAGCAGCGTACGATCTGGACGGTCGGCCATTCCAACCACGACGTCGAGCGATTCGCGGAGCTGGTCGTCGGCGCGCGGATCGAGGTGCTCGTCGACGTCCGGTCCTATCCGTACTCGCGCTATGCGTCGCAGTTCAATCGGGAGGAGTTCGCGAAGACGATCAACGGCCGGGGAGTCCGCTACGTCTTCATGGGCGAGGAGCTCGGGGGTCGGCCGTCTCGCGACGAGCACTACGACGGGGAGGGGCACGCGCTGTACGGGCCGATGTCACAGGAGCCTGCGTTCCGGGCGGCGATCGACCGGCTGCTGGACGGGGCGAGCTCGCGCCGGCTGGCGCTGATGTGCAGCGAGGGAGATCCGCACGATTGCCATCGGCGCCTGCTCGTGGGACGCGTGCTCGCCGAGCGTGGGGCGGAGCTCCGGCACATCCTCCCGACCGGCGAAGTCCTGCTGGAGCGCTTGGTGGACCTCGGGGAGGGATCGTGCCAGTGCTCGCTGTTCGGAGCGGACGCCCGGTGGAGATCTACACAATCGGTTTCACGCAGACGACGGCTGAGCGCACCGGCTCCTGGGCCGACTATGAGGAGGACTTCTTCGGCCTGAGGCGGGAGCGGGGCATCGAGTCGGTGCTCTCGGCTGGAGACTGCGATGGCCGGACGGCGTTGCTGTACAGCGAGGCCGCGGCCGACCGCTGGCACCGCCGGCTGCTCTGCGAGTACCTCGCCGAGGCCTGGCCTTCGATCGGCGAGATCCACCTGTGAGCGCGTGCCGTGCGAATCGTCGTCAACCACGTCACCAGGATGCGGGCGCCTCGGATCTGCGTCGCCGGGATCGACGTCGAAACGCGGACGCACATCCGTCCGACCGCGCCAGCCTCGACCCCGCTCACGCGGAGCCTGCTGAGGTCGCAGGGCGGGCCGATCGAGATCGGAGCGATCGTCGACCTCGGCCGGGTGGAGCACCGCCCTTCGCCGCCGGAATGCGAGGACCACCGGTTCCAGCCCAGCCGGGCCCGCCACATCGAGGATCTGAGCGGTGCCGAGTTCCTGGACGCACTCAGCTGGGTGAGTGCGGGGAGCCTCGAGGATGGCTTCGGGGCGAGCCTCGCTCGTGTCGGCTGGAAGTATGCGGTCGAGGTGGGCGCGGGCGATCGATCGCTGGCCGTCGTGCGGGCCGTGCGCAGGCCGGTGCTCGACGTCGACAGGACATATGGCCGGCTCCAACTCCGCTTCAACGACTCGGACCCGCCGGCCTACCTGCCGGTGACGGATCTCCGCTTCTACGAGGCCGACCAGGCGACGATCTGCCGGGAGGCGGTCGCGGATGTCGCGCGGCGGTTGAAGGCCGGCGTGGATGCGTACCTGATGTTGGGACTCGCCCGAGCGTACCGGGCTCGGGACGACGACCGGGATCGCCACTGGCTGCAGCTGAACGGACTGTGCCTGGCCGACCGGCCGGTCGGAAGCCGACCTTGACAACGGCCGAGCCTGGCCGGCGCGGGGCTGGCATCCGGGCGCGGGAGGGCCAGCCGTGCGGTGGGGCTCCGGCGATGAGGTCCGCGCCAGTGCCTGGCCGCCGGGGCGTGGCGGGCCCCTACCTCCAGACGCGGACGTAGTCGATCGAGGTCGTCGCGGGCAACGGCGTCGTGGTGGGGTTGAACGCGTTGGCGCCGACGCCGAGCGCCTGGGTGAGCGCGACGAAGAAGGGCTGGTCGAACGGCTGCGCGCCGGTGAGTCCGGCGGCGATGTAGTTGTCGACGAGGCAGGTGCTGCCGTTGATCGTGATCGTGAACTGGCGGGGTGACCAGACGACGGCGTAGTCGTTGTAACGCGAAAGCGGGATCTGGCAGTTGTACGCGGTGACCGTGTTGGTCTGGGTCGTCGGGTTGACGGTCGACGGGCTGTAGTTGTAGTGGATGTAGGGGATGTCGAGCGAGGAGTAGAGGCTGTAGAACTCGGAGAAGTCGACCTCGCCGGAGCCCGGCCAGGCGCCGTACTTGACGTCGTTCACCGGCCACAGCCAGAGCGTCTCCTGCAGCCCGGCGGCGGTCGTCGGCGGCAGCAGCGCCTGAACCTCGAAGCGGCCATAGGTCTGGTTGAAGTTCGTGTACGTGCTGACCATGCCGGCGGTGTACTGCGTCCTGAAGGCGCCGCACGTGAAGGGCGCGGCTTCCTTGCGGGCGGTCAGGTGAAGGGCGCCGCCCGAGACGGAGATGTTCTTGGTCGAGTTGACGTAGCAGGCCTGATAGCCGGCCGGCCCGGTGGTGAACGCACTGTTGGCTGTCAGCTGAGGGACCCACCACGACGTGTTGAGCGCGGTGGCGTCGCCGGTCGAGGCTGCGAACTCGTCGTCGAAGGTGCATGTCCAGGGACCGCCGCCGGGCTTCGCCGGCGGCGCCTCGCCGCCGCACGCAGGCGCCGTCGCGGCTGTCTGGCGGCCCGCCTTCGCGGCATGCGCGGGCTTGGCGAGGACCGGCGTCGATGCGGCGAGGGCGAACGCGACCGCGCTGAGGAGCATGAGGCCGGCAATAGTGCTCGGGCGTGGTTGCGAACGGCGCGGACCCATGTCTGATCCGAGCATCGGCGTGATCGGGCGTGCCCTTGAGTCGGCGATAGGGACCGGCTTGCGTCCTCAGTCCCGGAGCCGAACGCATCAGATGCGGCCACTGCTAGCATCACCAGGCATGCCGAGAACGACGATCGACATCGACGCCTCGGTCCTGCACGAGCTCAAGCGACGCCAGCGGAGCGAGAAGCGACCGCTCGGCGAGCTCGCGTCCGAACTGCTCGCCGAGGCTCTCGCCGGCCGGGCGGCTGAGCGTGAGCCGCTGCGGTGGGTGGCCCAACCGATGGGTGCGCGGGTCGACATCGATGACAAGGAAGCGCTCCGGCGGGCGCTCGACGGCTCGTGAGCATCACGCTCGACGCGAACATCCTGATCTACGCCTCGGATGTCGAGAGCCCGGTCCACCAGCAGGCCGCCGAGTTGATCGGTGCCTGGGCCGGCGGGCGCGAGTTGGTCTATCTGTTCTGGCCGGTGTTGACCGCCTACGTGCGCGTATCGACCCACCCCGCGATCTTCGCCCGGCCGCTGCCGCTCGACCGGGCGCTGGCGAATCTCGAGAGCCTGATCGAGCGACCTCACGTCCGCACCCCGGGGGAGGACGACCGGTTCTGGCCGGTCCTGCGATCGGCGCTCGGCAACGGCGTGGCGCACGGCAACCTCGTCACGGATGCGCACATCGTCGCGCTGATGCATCAGTACAACGTCCGGACGATCTTCACCCGCGACCGCGACTTCCGCCGCTTCGACGGCATCACCGTCCGCGACCCGTTCGCCGCAGCCTGAGCTCCGCTGGCGCCCTCCACCCGCGCGGACGTCGAGTGCGCGGCGATGGCCCTCCGGCCGAGATGGTTTCCGGCGGTCGAAGACCGCGGCGAGGGCATCTCCACGACCCGGCTCGCCGAGGGGAGGCTCGTCCAGGAGGGATGGCCGCGACGTCGGTCCGGGCGTCTCCGGGCTTCTCCAAG
>CAVTCI010000014.1:0-192623 GCA_963733245.1 uncultured Solirubrobacterales bacterium | reverse complement strand
TCCGACAGCCTCGCGACGAAGCGATGGCCGGTGCCGAGCGGCTGACCGGTGGGCCGAGCGCTTGAGCGCCAAGAGCGAGCGCCGACTCAGTCGGTCGACTGGTGGTCGCATCGGACGACGAGCCGAACGGACGAGCGACGACGACCGCGCCGTTCCTTCGGGGCGGATCAGCCGTCCGACCACGTTCCCACGCCGCGAGAAGCGTCCGGGTCAGCCTCAGCGAAGCACGGGCGTACGTAGAGGGTTCGCCTGTCTCCGATGCCGAGCTAGATCTTCCGGTAGCGGGCGTCGGCGATCGAGTAGAGCGCGAAGCCGATCAGCCCGAGCGCGACGACACCCAGCAGGAGGGGACCCTCGGACTGGTGAGCCAGTTCGTTGAGGGCACCGTCCAAGCCGATCGCCGTCTGCGGGTCGTAGTTGAGCCCGGCTTTGATGAGCCCGTAGCCCACCAGCCCGAACACCACCATCCGTCCGAGGTGGCCGAAGACACCGACCGCGGTGAAGGCGCGCTTGACCTCGCGGCTCATCAGGTAGACCTTCGAGTCCTCGAGGAATTTCTTCGATATGCCCTTGTAGCCCTGGTAGACGGCTACGCCGATCAGGACGACGCCGGCGATCTCGACGATCAGCGTTCCGCCCGTCCACGCCAGCACGCCCGCGGTGGTCTTCTGCGGACTGTTCGCCGCGCCCCGCGTGCTCGCGCCAACCAGGATCTTGATCGCCGTGACGCACAGCCCGGCATAGGCCACGCCGCTGGCCAGACCGGCCAGACGCTCGCCGGTGCTGTCCTTCTCGCGCGTCCCGTGACCGATTCCTGCCCGCACCAGTCGCCAGATGGCGTATCCGGCGAGTCCTACCGCCATGGCGATGAGCAGGGCTTGGCCGAACGGCTGCCGCGCGATCGTCTTGAAGGCGCCCTGCTGGTTGGTCGCCTTGCCGCCCGATCCGACCGCCAGCTTCAGGGCGAGGATCCCGATGATGCCGTAGGAGACGCCTCGAGCGATCAGGCCGGCTCGGGCCAGCCAGACGAACTCGGGCCGCCGCGCGACCGCCTCGCCGCCTCGCCGGGCGCTGCCGACCGCCCCGGCCCGGGCGCGACTCGTCATGCCTTCACCGCCTTCTGACCACCGGGCACGCGGTCAGCCGGTAGTAGTGGCGCTGGCCGCCAGCGGATCGTCCCACCGACCCGACGACCGCCAAGATGATGCCGACCACCAGCACGATGATGCCGACCGCCCACAGACCGCAAGCTTCGGTACGAGGACGGCGACGATGAGCAGCAAGACGCCCAACCCCCGATCATCCGGTCCGATGACCTCCCAGCCATCAGAGATGGCGTCATGGAGCTTCCGGGCGCGCGCTCTGATCGTCGCGGCTCGTGAGCTCCGTCGAATCCAGGCTACTCCGTCTGGCACGCGTCCAGGCATTGGGAAGCTTGAAGCGCGGGCCGGCCGCCGGCGTCCGACCGGCGACGTCGTGCCAGGGCTCAACGTTCTCGTCGTTCGTGCCGATGCATGTCCGTTGGGACGCAGGCGGGAAACCGAGCCCAATGTTCGACGGCGACCAGCTCAACGGCTGGTACCACCAAGACCAGATCACATCCGTGTTGCTTACCTGGCCGACCAGATCAAGCACGCTCCCAGCGTCGAGCCCGATCGCGTGCTGACCACGACCGAGGAGGCCGCTCTTCACCTAACGACTCCGCGCTCGCCCCCCCGCCGCGGCCCTGCGCTACCCCGGCCCGGGCTGGTGCGATCGACGCTGATCGCCTCACCGCCGTCGAGGGGTGCGTCGCCGAGCTTCGTCGGCCGCTCCGACGCCGCCAGTGACGCCGAGGTCGCCCGCCGCCTCTCGGACGTATCGGAAGACCTGACCGGCATCCGCTTCCCGCTCGTCGCCGCGACCGCCGCCGGGTAGCCGAGGACCAGCCGCCGGCCGACGTCGACGGCCCCGGACGTCGCGTCTCGCGCCCTAGACTGGAGACCGATGGCCACTCAGTCAGCACGGCAACCCGAGCCCGAGCCCGAGCTCGACCCGCCGGCCTCCGCGGAGGTCGAGCCTGACGCCGAGCCCAACCGGGAACCCGGCGCCGAACCCGAACCCGAACCCGAGCCCGAGCCCGAGCCCGCCGCCGCCGAACCCGAGATCGATCCCGCGCTCCTCGAGCGCCGGCGCCAAGCCCTCCGCTACGTCCGCAAGCTCGGCGACCCGGTCCTCCGCGCCCGGGCCGTCGAGGTCGACCGGTTCGACGACCGCCTCCGCGAGCAGATCGACTGGATGGGCGGGCTCATGGACGACGCGATGGGCGTCGGCCTGGCCGCCACCCAGCTCGGCCTCCTCCAACGCCTCCTCGTCTACCGGGTCCAGCACGAGAGCCCGGTGGTCGCCCTGGTCAACCCCGAGCTCGAGTGGTCGGGCGACGAGCAGGAGGTCATGGAGGAGGGCTGCCTCAGCCTCCCCGGCGTCCACGTCGACGTCGAGCGGTCGATCCGCCTCCGGGTCCGCGCCCGCGACGGGGACGGCGAGCCGGTCATGGTCGAGGCGTCCGGGCTCGAGGCCCGGGTGATCGCCCACGAGATGGACCACCTCGACGGCGTGCTGATCCTCGACCGGACGACCCGCGAGCAGCGCCGCGAGGCGATGCGCCTGATGCGCGAGACGGCCGCCGCCACCGCCGACGCCGCCGGGAACGGGCCATAGCCACCGTCTTCATCGGCACCTCGACCTTCGCCGTCACGGTGCTCGAACGCCTCGCCGACTCGCCCCACCGCCCGGCCCTCGTCCTCACCCGGCCCGATCGCCCGCGCGGCCGCGGCCGCCGCCCGGCCCCGCCCCCGGTCGCCGTGGCCGCCGCCGAGCTCGGCATCCCCCTCCTCCAGCCGGCCCAGCTCAACGACGCCCTCGAGGAGGTCGCCGCCGCCGCCCCGACCGCCGTCTGCGTCTGCGCCTACGGCGCCCTCGTCCGCGAGCCCCTCCTCTCGGCCCACCAGATGCTCAACGTCCACCCGTCGCTCCTCCCCCGCTGGCGCGGCGCCGCCCCGATCGAGCGCGCCCTGATGGCCGGCGACCCGGAGACCGGTGTCTCGATCCTCCGGCTGACCGCCGGGCTCGACAGCGGTCCGATCTGCGCGCGCCGGGCCGAGCCGATCCGCCCGGAGGACACCTACGGGACGCTCGCGCCCCGCCTGGCCGAGCTCGGGGCCGAGCTCCTCCTCGACAGCCTCGACGGCCCGGCCGAGTTCGTGCCCCAGACCGAGGACGGACTGACCTACGCCGAGAAGATCGGCCCGGACGACCGGCTCCTCGACCCGGCCCGCCCGCCGGAGGAGCTCGAGCGGATCGTCCGCGCCCTCGACCCCCACGTCGGCGCCCGCGTCGGCGAGCTCCGGGTCATCGCCGCCCGCCCGACCGACGAGGCCGTCCCGGCGGGCGAGCTCGCCGTCCGCGCCGGCCGCCTCCTCTACGGCACCACCGGCGGCGCGCTCGAGCTCCGCCGGGTCCAGCCGCCCGGAGGCCGGCCGATGGAGGCGGCCGACTACCTGCGCGGACATGCCGTCTGACGCCCGGGCCTGCGCCCACGACGTCGTGCGGCGGACCTTCGAGCAGGGCGCGTTCACCGACCGGGCGCTCCACACGGCCGCCGCCGGCCTCGACGCCCGCGACCGGGCGCTGGCCATGCGGCTCGCCTACGGGGCCGTCCAGCACAAGGCCACGCTCGACCACCTGATCGAGCGGCTCGCCGGCCGGCCGATCGGCGCCCTCGACCCGCCCGTCCGGGCCACCCTCCGGCTCGGCCTCTACGAGCTCCTCTGGCTCGAGACCGCCCCCCACGCCGTGGTCCACGACGCTGTCGAGCTGGCCAAGGCCGCCCGCGGACACGGCCTGGTCAACGCCGTCCTGCGCCGCGCCACCCGCGACGGCGACCGAATCCTCGCCGCGATCGACGACGCGACCCCCACCGCCGCGGCGGTCAAGCACTCGATGCCGGCGTGGATCGTCGAGCGGTGGTGGGCGGCCCTCGGCGCCGAGGCGACCCGGGCGCTCCTGCGCCGGTGCAACGAGCCGGCCGAGCACGCCCTGCGGGCCAACACCCTGGTCGGCGACGCGGCCGGCCTGGCCGCGGCCCTCCCCGTCGGCACGAGCGTCCCCGGCGACCCGCCGGAGGCCGTGATCGCCCTCGAGCCGTTCGACGCCCACGGGTCCGAGCTCTGGCGGGCCGGGGCGTTCATGCCCCAGTCGCGGGCGGCGATGGTCGTGGCCCACGCCCTCGATCCCCAGCCCGGCGACCGGGTGCTCGACCTGTGCGCCGCTCCCGGCGGGAAGACCACCCACCTGGCCGCCCTGATGCGGGCGACCGGTGAGGTGGTCGCCGTCGAGCGCCACGCCGGCCGCGCCGGCGCCCTCGAGCGGACGGCGGCCCGGATGGGGGCGACGAACGTCACGGTCCGGCGCGCCGACGCGGCGACCCCGCCCGGCCGCCCGGGCGGCTTCGACCGGGTCCTCCTCGACCCGCCGTGCTCCGGCCTCGGGACCCTCCAGTCGCGCCCCGACCTCCGCTGGCGGGCCTCGCCGGCCGCGGTGACCGACCTCGTCGAGGCGCAGGCCCGGCTATTGTCAGCGGCGGCGAGCGCGCTGGCGCCGGACGGGACGCTCGTCTACTCGACCTGCACCATCTCCTCCGCGGAAAACGAAGGCCAGATCGATTCCTTCCTCGCCTCCCACCCCGACTTCGCCGCCGTCGACCTCGCCGCCCGCTTCCCGGCCTGGGCGGCGCCTGCCGCCGGCCCCCACCTCCTGGCGCTCCCGAGCGTCCAGGGGAGCGACGGCTTCTTCATCGCCGGCCTGCGCCGGACCGCATAGCTCGAGGCGCGGATGAGCGACGACAGCGTCGACCTCGGACCGCCGTGCCCGAACTGCGGGGAGCCGTGGCTGCGCACGACGAACCTCCCCGGCCGCTACCGGTGCGTCTACTGCCTGCACCGGTACGAGCTCGTCTCGGTCTGCCCGAACTGCGGCGAGCATTCGACGTTCGTGCGGATGTCCAACACCGCGATCGTCAGCTGCAACTCGTGCGGGGCCGGCATGCTCGTGCCGATATAGGATGGGTCGCATGACCGCACGCGACCCACGGAGCGCACGATGAAGCTCCCCGCCGGCAATCACGTCGCCCCGTCGATCCTCGCCTCCGACCACGGCCGCCTCCGCGCGCAGGTCGAGGAGATCGTCGCGGCCGGCGCCCGGGTCATCCACGTCGACATCATGGACGGCCACTTCGTCCCCCCGCTGACCTTCGGCCCGGGCGTCGTCTCCGGCCTGCGCGAGTTCGACGTCACCCTCGACGTCCACCTGATGGTCGAGCGCCCCGAGCGCCACGTCGAGGCGTTCGCCCAGGCCGGGGCCGACGTCATCACCATCCACGCCGAGGCGACCCCCCACCTCGACTACGCCCTGAGCTCGATCCGCGAGGCCGGCGTGGCCGCCGGGCTCTGCGTCTGCCCGGGCACCCCGCTCGACGTGTTCACCGAGCTCCACGGCCGCTACGACCTCGCCCTGTGCATGACGGTCAACCCCGGGTGGGGCGGCCAGAAGTTCATCCCCAACTCGCTCGAGAAGCTCGAGCGCCTGGCCCCGCTGCTCCCCGATGCCGTCCACCTCGAGGTCGACGGGGGCATCGACGCCGGCTCGGCCGGCCCGTGCGCCAGCCGGGGGGCGTCGCTCTTCGTCGCCGGAAACGCCATCTTCGGCGCTCCGGACCCGGCCGAGGCCTTCGCGGCGATCGCCGCGGCGATCGGCGCCGGCGCGCCCGCCTAGCGCCGGCGGTAGAGGACCCAGAGGGCGAGGGCGAGGAGCCCGGTCGCCCCGAAGTACCCGAGCTCGACCCGGAGGAGCTGATCGCCGACGACGGGCGCGACCATCCAGCCGACGAATGCGGCCGCCGCCCCGAGCCACGCCGCCGCCGCCGCCCGGGCTCGGCCGCGGGCCAGGGCCGCCTGGTTGAGCGCCCCCGAGGTCAGGTGGAGCCCCATGCCGAGGGCGATCAGGGCGAGCCCGAAGCGGTCGTAGGCGAAGTGCTGGCCGAACAGATGGCGCATCGCGAACGGGCCGAGGACCAGCATGCCGGCGGCCACCGCTCCGGAAAAACCCGCGATCGAGAGGAGCGTGACGCGGATCGTGCGGGCGAACGCGGCCTGCCCGTCGCGTCCGGCTTCGAGACCGGCGAGGTGGGGGAGGAGCGAGGTCTGGATCGCCTGGAAGAGCTGGAGCGGGGCCCGGGTGATGAGGAGCACGTTGAAGACGATCCCGGCCAGCGCCCGGTTGGCCGACGTCGCCGCCACGGTGAGCACCGCGACGTTCAGGAGGGTCTGCTCGGCGAGCTGGATCCCGGAGACCGAGAGGGCGAAGCCGGCGCCCCCGCGCAGCGAGAGCGGCTCGGACTCGCCGCCGGGCGGCGCGGCCGATGGGGTTCTTCCGGAGCGGTTCCTGGCAAAGGCGGCCGGCACGACGAAGAGCGAGACGAACGGCGCCGCCGCGATCCCCAGGGCGACCGCCGTCTGCCCCGAGGCGAGGCCGACCGCCACGGCCAGGGCGAAGGCGACGCGCGAGGTGGCCTCCATCAGGACGAGGCCCCCGTAGAGGGCGAAGTACTGGTGGCCGGCCAGCCAGCCCCGGGCGAAGTAGCTGGCCGCGTAGGCCAGGGTCCCGACCACGAGCACCCAGTAGAGGGCGGCCGACCCGTCGAAGACGCCCTGGACGACCGTGTCGCGGAGGGGGAGGGCCACCCCGAGGAAGACGAGCGCGAAGGCCGCCTGGATGGTGATCGGCACCCGCATCGCCTGGCGCTCGTGGCCGCGCGCCCGGCGGTCGGCGATCGTCCGCGAGAGCAACTGCTCGATCGGCCGGTAGATGACCGAGATGATCACGAACATCACCGACCAGAGCAGGTCGATCCGCTTGGCGTCGACCGCCGAGAGGACGTGGCTGGCGATCGAGAAGAAGGCGAAGGTGAGGACGCCGGTCGCGGCGATGCCGATCGACAGGATCCTCGCGCCGCTCGCGTACGAGCGCGTCGCGGCCGCCACTACAGGCGCACGAGGAGCATCGTCCAGGGAAACGGCGAGCGCGCCTCGACGACCTCGCCGTGGCGGGCGAGCAGCCGCTCGAACCCCCGCCGGCTCCAGTGGTTGAGGTGGCCGGGGGTGTTCCCGAGCTCGCGCAGGTAGGCCCCCCGAGCCAGGTTGAGTCCGCGCCAGAGCGGCTCGCGGGGGACCGAGACGAGGAGGTGGCGCTCGGCGCACCGGGCCATCTCGGCCACGGTGTGCTCGGGATCGGGGACGTGCTCGAGCACTTCGATCGCCGTGGCCAGGTCGAACTCCCCGTCGGCGAACGGGAGGTTCTCCGCCTTCTGGACCATGTAGGAGAGGTTGGGCGCCGCCCGCTTGGCCCACTCGGCGTGGAGGAGGGGGTCGTCGAGGTCGAGGCCGACGACCCGGTGGGGGGCCAGGCGCCCGGCCCAGCGGTGGGTGAGGACGCCCTCCCCACAGCCGACGTCGAGGAGCGAGCGGGGGGCGGCCCGGTCGAAGAGCTCGTCGAGCGTCGCCTCGAAGCGGGCCATCAGGCGGCGGACGACCGGGTTGGTCGAACCGTACTTGTCGTAGGTGTTGCCGGTGACGATCCCCTCGGCCGACGTCGTGGTCGTCATACCTCGATCGTCTCGAGCTTGCCGGTCGCCCCGGCGCTCGCCGCGCCGGTCGTCGGCGCGACGCCGGTCTCGCGGGCCCCGGGCTCGTAGTGGGACGGGGCGACGCCGATCTTCAGCTCGATCCGCCGGACCCGCTCGAAGGTCCGCTGGGTCATGACCCGCTGGGCGCTGAGGAGGTCGCCGATCACGCCGAGGGCGGCGAGGACGACCGCCGCGTTGAAGAGCACGGCCCCGAGGATCAGTGACTGGACGTGGCCCTTGCCGTTCCCGGCCAGGTAGAAGTAGCTGAACCGGCCCCAGACGACCAGCGCGACCAGGCCGACCAGGCCGGCCGCCCCCCAGAAGACGCGGAGCGGCTCGTACTGGGAGTAGATGCGGAAGATCGAGACGGCGTTGCGCCGGACGTAGGCGCCCATCGACGGGAAGAGGCGCGACTCCCGGGTCTTCGGGTTGGTCCGGACGGGGACGTGGTCGACGGCGACGAGGAGCTTCCCGGCCTGGATGATCGTCTCGAGCGTGTAGGTGAACTTCGAGACGACCATCATCTGGATCGCCGCCTCCCGGTTGTAGGCCCGGAAGCCGGAGGTCGTGTCGGGGACCGTGGTCGAGGAGGCCCGGCGGACGACCCAGGATCCGAGCCGCTGGAGGAGGATCTTGAAGGCGCTGAAGTGCTCGATCGAGCTGACCTTGCGGTCGCCGACGACCATGTCGGCCCGCCCGTCGACGATCGGCTCGACGAGCTTGGCCACGTCGCCCCCGTGGTACTGGTTGTCGGCGTCGGTGTTGACGATCACGTCGGCCCCGAGCTTGAGGCACGCGTCGAGCCCGGCCTGGAAGGCGAGCGCCAGGCCCTTGTTGTTGGTCAGCTTGACGATGTGGTCGACCCCGTGGGCGCGGGCGACCGCGATCGTCTCGTCGGTCGACCCGTCGTCGATGACCAGCCACTCGACCCGCTCGAACCCCGGCAGCTCCCGGGGGAGGTCGGCGAGGGTGGCGGGAAGCTGCTCGGCCTCGTCCTTACAGGGAATTTGGATGATCAGCTTCATGGGTTTGGCTCGACCGCGGGAGCACGCGCCCGCCCGGGGGGCCGGCCGCCGAGCGGATCTTACGGCTCCGATGTTGCCGTAGACTGGCCCGCCAGTATCCCAGAGCAGCGGCGGGGCGCCAAGCCGCCCCCTACCCGCCGCGCGCTGGCCAACCCGATGGAATACGCGACGATGCTCACCCGGCCTCGGACCGGGCCAGCCTGGCTTGCGCGGCTGCTCGCCGTGCCGGCCGGCCTCTGGGCGAAGCTCGCCTTCGCCGGGATGTCGCTGGCCGCGGTCGTCGGCTTCTTCGTCTACCCGACCTACCCGGTCTACGACTCGGTCTACGCCCTCCTCTGGGGGCGCGAGGCCCTCCACCTCCAGCCGCTGACCTTCCAGGGCTACCGGGCCCCGACCGAGCACCCCCTGGCGATCGCCTTCAGCGCCCTCCTCGACCCGCTCGGCCCCTACGCCCAGCGGGCGATGATCGCCGCGACGATCGCCTCGTTCCTCGTCCTCGCCGCCGGGCTCTACCGGCTCGGGCGCCTCGCCTTCACCCCGCTGGTCGGCGCCGCGGCGGCGATGCTCCTGCTCACCCGGTTCAACCTGAGCTTCCTCGCCGTGCGCGGGTACATCGACATCCCGTACATGGCGATCGTCGTCTGGGCGGCCGCGCTCGAGGCCGAGCGGCCGCGGCGGGGGACGGTCGTCTTCGTCCTCCTGCTCGGGGCCGAGCTCCTGCGGCCGGAGGCGTGGATCCTCGCCGGCCTCTACTTCCTCTGGTGCGCCCGGCGGGCCCCCTGGGCCCAGCGGGCGCTCTGGGCGGCGCTGACCGCGGCCGGGCCGCTGCTCTGGGCCGGGCTCGACCTGCTGGAGACCGGCGATCCGCTCTTCTCCCTGCACTCGACCAGCAACCTCGCCGGGTCGCTCGGCCGGGCCACCGGGATCGGTTCGGTCCCGAGCCTGCTCTGGCAGTACCTCGTCCGGCTCGACAAGACCCCGCTCCTGATCGGGGCGATCGCCGGGCTCGTGCTCGCCGTCTGGCTCGTCCCCCGGCGGGTCTGGATGCCGCTCGCGCTGCTCGTCGTCGGCCTCGGGACCTTCTTCCTCATCGGCGGGGCCGGGCTCTCGGTGATCGACCGGTACCTCCTCGTCCCCGCCCTGATGGTGATCGTCTTCTGCGCGGTAGCCCTCGCCGGGTGGACGATGCTCGAGCCGGGCGGCCTCGTCCGGCGGGCCTGGGCGGCCGGGGCGGCGCTCCTCCTCCTCTACGGGGCGGCCGGGGCGGCGACGACGTTGAGCGTCCAGAAGATCCAGACCGAGCTCGGGTTCCGCAACGACTCGCACCTCGCGCTGGCGGCGATCCTCCGCAACCCGAAGGTCAAGGCCGGCCTCCGCTGCGGACCGCTCTCGGTGCCCAACCACAAGCTCGTGCCCGACGCCCGCTGGATCCTCAACCGGGGCCCGGCCGGCGTGATCGCCCGCAGCCAGGCCCTCACGACCGCCGCCGCCGGGCGGGCCCGGCTGACCGAGGAGATCCAGCGCGGGGTCGCTCTCTACCCGACCGACCTGGCCGTCCTGCGCCAGGCGCTGGTCGACGCGACCGACGATCCGCGCGAGCAGGTCCCGCTCGCCGGCTTTGACCGCGTCGCCCGGACCCAGTATTACGGGGCCTACGTGCACTGCTGATGGCCGCCACCGCGTTCTCCCACCCGACTTCCCTCGACGACGGCCACCACGATCCGCCGCCTCGGCGCGGCGTGCGCCGGGGCGAGACCGGCCGCCGCGGGCGGTGGGCGCTCGCCCTCGGCGGCGTGCTCGCGCTCGCCCTCGGGCTGCGGCTGTGGGGGGTCAAGCAGGGGCTGCCCTTCGCCTACAACGCCGACGAGAACTCCCACTTCGTCCAGCACGCGGTCGCCCTGTTCGGCCACGGGCCGAACCCCAACTACTTCAACAACCCGCCGGCCTACACCTACCTCCTCTACCTCGTCTACGCCATCTACTACGGCGGGGGCCACGCCCTCGCCGTGGCCATGGCCTCCCACCCGACCGAGGTCTTCGTCATCGCCCGGGTGGTCGCCGGCGTCCTCGGGACGATCGCCGTCTGGCTGCTCTACCTGTGCGGCGCCCGCCTCTTCGACCGGCGGACCGGCCTCCTGGCCGCCGGCCTGCTCGCCGTCGGCTTCCTGCCCGTCTTCTACTCCCACCTGGCGCTCAACGACGTCCCGACCCTCGCCCCGGTCACCCTCTCGCTCTGGGGCACGGCCGGCATCCTCCGCCACGGCCGCCCCCGCGACTACCTGATCGCCGGGATCGGCCTCGGCCTGGCCAGCGCGACGAAGTACACCGGCGGCATCGTCCTCGCCCCGCTCGTGGCAGCCGCCTGCGTCCAGCTGAACGACGCCGACCGGCGGCGGGACGCGCTGATCGGGGTCGCCCTGGCCGGCGTGGTCGCCCTCGGGGCCTTCCTGGTGGCCAACCCGTACGCCCTGCTCGACTTCTCGGCCTTCCGCAACGGCATCCTCCACCAGTCGGCGGCGAGCGACGACGCGACCGGGAAGCTCGGCCTGACCCACGGGAGCGGCATCACCTACTACCTGTGGACGATCACCTGGGGGCTCGGCTGGGTCCCGGCGCTGGCCGCCCTCGGCGGCTCGGTGCTGCTCGTCTTCGAGAACCGCCGGCTCGCCCTGGTGTTGATCCCGGCGGTGATCATCTTCCTGCTCTTCATGGGCTCCCAGGGGCGCTACTTCGGCCGCTGGCTGATGCCGGTCCTCCCGATCCTCTGCCTGATCTCCGCCTACGCGATCCTCCGCCTCGCCGACTGGCTGACCCAGACGACCGTGCCCGAGCTGCGCCCGACCTTCGTCGCCCTGGCCGTCGTCGCCCTCTGCGGGCAGGCGGTCGTCCACAGCGTCCACTCGGGCCTCGTCCTCTCGCGGGCCGACACCCGCAACCAGGCGCGCGACTGGCTGGTCCGGAACGTCCCGGCCGGCGCGCACATCGTCGTCGAGCCGGTGGTGCCCGACCAGTGGGCGCAAGACGTCGGACACGTCACGGTCACGACGCCGAACGGCTACCGGTGGCTGAAGTTCCCGGCGACGCACACCCAGGTCGCCCAGGACGGGACGATCGGCGTCGGCTTCGGCCCGGTGGTCAACATCGAGAACTACGAGCGGACGCTCCAGCCGGCGCTCGTCAACCTCTACCAGGACAAGGGCTACTGCTGGGTGGTCAGCGGATCGACCCAGTTCGGCCGGGCCGAGGTCGATCCCCGTCAGGTGCCGCAGGCGATCGCCTACTACAAGGAGCTCCAGCGCCAGGGGACGCTCGTCTTCCGGGGCAGCCCGTACGGTCGCGGCCAGGCCCAGGTCCCGTTCAACTTCGACTGGGCCTTCGACTACTACCCGCTCAACTACGCCCACCCCGGGCCGGTGATGAACGTCTACCACCTGACGGGGGGGAAGTGCGCGGCGTGATCGGCCGCCGTTAGGCACGTGCGGTAAGGTTGGTTGTGACGGAGGGATGGGCTGCGACGAACAGAGCGCGGCGCGGAACTCCCACAGCACAAGGAGGGCCTCGCCCCGCCGCGGCCAGCACCGGCCACGCGAACGGCCCGGAGCATCCCCGCAACGGCCCGGAGCATCCCCGCAGATCTTGCGCGCGCTTCGGTGCTCGTGCGTCGCGCCCAGACCCTTGGGGGAGGCCGATCTCTACGGCTCATCCTTCGAGCGGCCGTCGCCGGGCCGACCGGTCGCACTCGCATCGTCGCCGCACCCGCCGGACCCGCCGGACCCGCCGGACCCCGGCCGGCCAAACCATGGCCGGCTACATGTCGCATGAGAGAACGACGAGGAATTCGATGCAGCTCCACTCAAGGTTGTGGAAGTACGCCCCCGCCGCGCTCGCCGCCATCTCGGTCGCCGCGCTCGCGCCGGCGGCGGCGCAGGCCGTCGCGACCAGCCCGCCGCTCGGCTCGGCGGCGAACTTCGCCGTCGTCGCGGCGACGACCGTCACCAGCACCGGCCCGACGACGGTGACCGGAGACCTCGGCGTCTGGCCGGGAACGGCGGTCGTCGGATTTCCGCCGGGCATCGTCAACGGGACGATCCACGCCAACGACGGTCCGGCGATGGCCGCCGCCGCCGACGTCCTGACCGCGTACAACTTCGCCGCCGGAGAGCCGTGCGACTTCACCCTGTCCAACCCCGATCTCGGCGGCGCGACCCTGATCCCCGGCGTCTACTGCTTCACCAGCACCGCGGTCGGACTGACCGGCACCCTGACCCTCGACGCCCAGGGCAATCCCAACGCGGCGTGGCTGTTCAAGACCGGCAGCACCCTGATCACGGCGAGCAACTCCGCCGTCGTGCTGAAGGGCGGAGCGACCCCGTGCAACAACAACAACATCACCTGGCAGGTCGGGAGCAGCGCGACGCTCGGCACGCGCACGAGCTTCGCCGGCAACATCCTGGCCAGCGCCTCGGTCACGCTCAACTCCGGGGCCAACAGCACCGGCAGCCTGTATGCCCATACCGGGGCCGTGACGATGGACACCAACACGGTGAGCACCTGCGCGGGGGCCGCCGGCAAGGCCGGTCCGACGATCGACACGACCCCGTCCGGGGCGGTCCCGGTCGGCGGCACCGTCTCCGACTCGGCGACCGTGATCGGCGGCGCCTCGCCGACCGGCAGCGTCCGGTTCGACCTGTTCGGTCCGGGCGACCCGACGTGCTCGGCGCCGATCGCCACCCGGACGGGCACGCTCACCGGCTCGAGCGCCGCTTCGGGCGGGGTGACCGTCGGAGCACCAGGGACCTACCGCTGGGTGGCGACCTATTCCGGCGACGCGAGCAACGCCCCGGCGACGTCGCCGTGCGGGAGTGAGACGGTCGAGGTGAGCGCGCAGATACTCACCGGACGCGCCTACGGACTGACGGCCAACGTGACCGACGTCTTCCATCACGTGCTCGTCGGCATCGATCCGACCCCGGACACCGGGTTCATCTCGACGCCGTCGTCGTCGACCACGACGACCCCGTGCGTGGCGACCCTGTCCGGGCTCGTCGGAGCCCACGCGCTCTGCGCCAACGTGACCACGGTCAGCTCCCCGGGGAGCTCGACCGCGAGCGCCTCGGTCGCCGACGCGACGGTCGGGATCCCCGGCATCCCCGTGGTGACCGTGCACACGATCCAGTCGACGTCGACGACGACGTGCGGCGGCTCGTCCGGGACGACCACGATCGCCTACCTCAAGGTCGGATCGACCGTGGTGATCGCCCAACCGACCGCCATCGCGCCGAACACGGCGATCTCGGTCGGGGTGGTCAGGCTGGTCCTCAACGAGCAGGTCCCGGTCACCTCGCCCGACCGCGGCCTCACGGTCAATGCGGTCCATGTATCGGTCAACGCCGTCGGTCTGGCCGCGGTCAACGTGATCATCGCGTCGGCGGAGAGCGACATCGGCAACTGCCCGTAGCCGACCGCGACGCCAGGGCGGGCCGACCGAGAGCCTCGCGGCTCTCGGCGGCCCGTCCGGGCGGGCGTCGCTCGGGCGCTCGGCGCGCTCAGCCGCCGCTCGGCGCAGGAATTCGGAGACCGACGCCCCCTATCGCGCCGCCGCCCGTCTAACGAGCTCATCGACGTCTGGATCGAGGTGAACGCTCCGCATGAACCAAGGGTATGCCGCGACCAGTCGCTGTAATGCGGCGGTATACCCGTGACGAGCGGACGACCCCCTTCTCACCGCAATCTCAAACGCCGAGATCCTCACCAGGCAACCGTGTCTCCGCCACCAACCGGCAGTAGCGCCTCGCGCTGCCCATGGTAAGCTTCCACCCCCGCGGAAGAATCGGCATCAGAGGCGGCACGGTCCGATTCGGATATCCGTCAACAGGGAGCCGTACGATGGATCGGGCGTTCGCCAGAGTTCCGGAGCCGGAACCAGCGCGCAGGACGGCGCCTCGGATCGTGCACGAGACGGTTCGGGCCTCGGGGCAGCCGCTTGAGGCACACACGCAGGCCGTCATGGGCGCCCGCTTTGATCGGGACTTCAGCAGGATCCGCGTGCATGCGGACGCTCGCGCGGCCGAGTCCGCGTCGGCGGTCAACGCCAGCGCCTACACGGTGGGTCAGAACATCGTCTTCGGTGCCGGGAAATACCGGCCGCATTCCGCCGATGGACGGCGCCTGCTGGTCCATGAGCTGGCGCACGCCGTGCAGCAGGCGAACGCCCCGATACCGACTGACTTGCCGATCGGCACCCGAGACGACCCCGGCGAGCGCGAAGCCCGGGACGTCGCCGCGGGCGGGGACGGCCGAGTGGCCGGACGGCGTCCCGTCGTGCTCCGCCGAAGTCCCCTCACCGACGACCTGACGACCTCGATGGCGGCGGGCGGCAAGGGACGCGTGTTCGACCGGCTGCGCCGGGACGGGCCGATCGCCTCGGATCCGGATCTCCAGCCATGGCTGGACAAGAACGTTCCTCCCGGCACGGACGACCGGTGGCTGGCCGACCAGCTGATCGCCCAAGGCGCGGAGCCGCGCTGGACCTCCGCCGCCTTCGCCGAGCGAGAACGTCGAGCCAGCGCCGGCCAGTGGGCGGCCGAAGGCGGCAACATCGAAGCGGACTTCGATGTTGGGGCGCACCGTCCGAAGGTTCCCGCCTACTACTTCCCGGGAAAGACCACCCGGCACGCAATGATCGTCGGCGGGGTGCACGGCACGGAGGCGGCCGGGGTCCAGGTGGTCGAGCTCCTGCTCGGGCTGCTGCGCAAACCGGACAGCCAGGGCAAGCCGCGGGTGCCCACACTCAGCGTCATCGTCGTACCGACGTTGTTTCCAGAGAACTACAACATCGACACCAAGCGTCGCAGCCGGCTGTCGCCTGGCGGCACCGACCCCAACCGCAACATGCCGGCCCGCGGAGCTCTGGTCGGCGCCCGTGTTGACAAGCAGGGGCGAGCGCTCGACACCGAGAAGCGGCCGATTCTGCCGGAAAACCTGGTACTACTCGACCTAGTCGACAGGTTCCACCCGGAGCGCATCGCGATGGTGCACGGTGTCTGGGGTGGGCCGAACGCCGGCGTCTCGACCGACCCGCGGCCTGGCCACGACCAAGCTGCCGCCACCGACCCGAAAACCGGCGCGGTGACTCCCGAAGGCGACGATCTCGCGCTCGCTCGCACGATGGGCACCCAGGCCATCGCCAAGGGTGCGAAGGCACCACTGAACGCGCGGGGCAGCGTCACCTACCCGACGCAGCAAGTGGAGCACCAATCGGGAACCACGTTCGGGATGTACGGCTCCCAGGCGGCCGGAAGCCGTCCCGCGATGAACGTGATCCTCATCGAGACCCTCGGCAACCAGAGATCCGACGAGATCAAGGATCAGAACGCGGCCGCGCAGCGGAAGGTCGAGCTGCAGGCGTTCGCCACCGTTCTCAGGGACATCTTTCTCGAGCAACCCTGACGCGGCTAGTGGTTCGTCCGGTAAGTTCGTGTGCCATTCGGCGAGGTCCGGGGGCCGCGTGGCCGGGACGCAGAAGCGGCGGCATACTGGACGCATTCCGAGCTTCGAGGACGCCGCCACGCGGTCATCCGGGCCCGCCCAATGGTGCAGGAACTTGCTGGACGGACCACTAGGCGACGATCGCCGGGTTCCGTCAGGGTCACGAGGACGCGATCGCCGGTCGGTTCAGCGCCGTCCCGGGGTTGGGCGCGCCGGCGCGACGGTCGAGGTTGGCGCGATCGCCGTCGAGGGGAGGAAGATGCACGCGAACGCGTCGCAGCACCACCCGCGACTACGACCGCATCGCCCGGCAGACCCTCGGCGAGGCCGACCAGGTCGACCGCGACGAGGACGCCACGAGGCGCCTTATGCGCCCCGGGAGCATCCGAGGCCGGGGTGGCCGTCTAGGTTGGCCGGCTATGACGGGCTACGTGTCCGAACCGCTCCGACCGGCCCGTCGTCGTGGTCAGCGCCGCCGTCGCTGCTCGGCCGGACGCCACGCCGTCCATGGTCGCCGTGATTTTCGCCCGCCTCCTCGGCGGCAAGAGGACCCCCTTGCGCCCGAAGAAGCTCAGGCCTGCTGCCCGCGGCGCTCCATGGCGGCGGCCCCGATCGTGTCATGCTCCACAGGCGATGGCGACCTGCACGGAGACCGACCGGATCCATCTCGCCCGAGCGATCGAGCTCGCGGCCAACGGGGCCGGCCGGGTCAATCCGAACCCCGTGGTCGGAGCGGTGATCGCCCGGGGGGAGGAGCTCCTCGGCGAGGGCTGGCACGAGGAGTACGGCGGGCGCCACGCCGAAGTCAACGCGATCGCCGCCTGTGGCCAAGTCAGCCTCGACGGCGCGACCCTCTACGTCTCGCTCGAGCCATGCTGTCACACCGGCAAGACGCCGCCCTGCACCGACGCGATCGTCGCCGCCGGGCTCCGCCGCGTGGTCCTGGCCAGCGACGACCCGACCGAGAAGGCGTCCGGCCGGGGCCCGGGCATCCTCCGGGACGAGGGAGTCGAGGTGATCGTCGCCGATCCGGACCTCGCCCGCCGGGCCCGGCTCGCCAACCAGGCCTTCCGCAAGCACGCCCGGACCGGGCGGCCGTGGGTGCTCTTCAAGTCGGCGATGACCCTCGACGGCAAGGTGGCGACCGCCGGCGGCGACTCGAAATGGATCTCCGGCGAGGAGAGCCGGCTCCGCGCCCATCGCTGGCGGGCCTCGGTCGACGCCGTGGCCGTCGGCATCGGCACCGCCCTGGTCGACGACCCCCAGCTCACCGCCCGCCTCGAAGGCGTCCACCAGCAGCCCCGGCGCGTACTCTTCGACTCGCTCGCCCGGGTCCCGCTCGGCTCGCACCTGATCTCCCTGGCCAGCGACGTCCCGCTGATCGTGGTCGTCTCCCGCGCCGCTCCGCGCACCCAGACCGACGCGCTCGAGGCGGCCGGGGTCGAGGTCGTCGTCGCCACCGGCGAGAACGAGCCGGCCCGCGTCCGGTCGGCCCTCGACCAGCTCGGCGGACTCGGCATCGCCTCCGTCCTGCTCGAGGGCGGTCCCCACCTCGCCGGGGCGTTCCTCGACGCCGCCGAGATCGACGAGATCCGCCTCTTCCTCGCTCCGATCCTCCTCGGCGGGCGCAGCGCCCGCGACCCGATCGAGGGCGAGGGGGTCGACCGGATCGCCGAGGCCACCCGCGCCCTGACCTTCGAGTCCGAGCGGGTCGGACACGACCTGCTGATCTCCGCCCGCCTGCGGGAGTGGTGATGTTCACCGGGCTGGTCGCCGACCTCGGGACGGTCGCCTCGGTCGACGCGGCCGGCGCGGCCGGCGCGGTCGACACGGCCGGCGCGGTCGACGGACGCGGCGACGCCTCCCGCCTGCGGATCGAGACCCGGCTCGGCGGCGAGCTCGGACCCGGCGACTCGGTCGCCGTAAACGGCGTCTGCCTGACCGCCCTCGGCCCCGACGCCGGAGGCTTCGAGGCCGACGTCGTCGCCGAGACGCTCCGCCGGTCCTCGCTCGGCGACCTCGCCGCCGGCGACCGGGTCAACCTCGAGCTCCCGCTCCGGGCCGCCGACCGGCTGGGCGGCCACGTGGTCCTCGGCCACGTCGACGGGCTCGGCGAGGTGACCCGGGTCGACCCGTCCGGCGAGATCGCCGTCGCCGTCGACCCGGGGCTCCTCCGCTACGTGGTCGAGAAGGGCTCGATCGCCCTCGACGGGGTCAGCCTGACCGTCGCGGCGGTCGACGACCGATCGGTCACGGTCGCCCTGATCCCCGAGACCCGCCGCCGCACGACGCTCGGCGCCGCCCGCCCCGGCACCCGGGTCAACGTCGAGGTCGACGTCCTGGCCAAGCACCTCGAGAAGCTGGTGGCCGCGTGACCCCCGAGGTCGCGGCGACGCCGTTCGCGACGATCGACGAGGCGATCGAGGAGATCCGCCACGGCCGGATGGTCGTCGTCTGCGACGACGAGGACCGGGAGAACGAGGGCGACCTCGTCCTCGCCGCCCAGTTCGCCACGCCCGAGGCGATCAACTTCATGGCCAAGGAGGGGCGCGGCTGGATCTGCCTCGCCCTGACCCCCGAGCGGTGCGACCAGCTCGGCCTCGACCTGATGACGGCGAAGAACGAGTCGCCTCTCCAGACGCCCTTCACGATCACCATCGAGGCCCGCGAAGGCGTGACCACCGGCGTCTCCGCCCACGACCGGGCCCACACCATGCAGGTGGCGATCGACCCCCGGACCCGCCCGAGCGATCTCCTCCAGCCGGGTCACGTCAACCCCCTGAAGGCCAAGCCGGGCGGCGTGCTCGAGCGGACCGGCCACACCGAGGCGAGCGTCGACCTCGCCCGCCTGGCCGGCCTCAACCCGTCCGGGGTGATCTGCGAGGTGATGAACGACGACGGCTCGATGGCCCGGGTCCCCGACCTCATCGAGTACACCGAGCGCCACGGGCTGAAGATGGTCACGATCAAGGACCTGATCGCCTACCGGCGGCGCAACGACAAGCTCGTCGAGCGGGTCGTCTCGACCCGGCTGCCCACCGGCTTCGGCCTCTTCGAGGCGATCGGCTACCGGTCGCTCGTCGACGACAAGCACCACGTCGCCCTGGTCAAGGGCGAGGTCGCCGGCAAGCCCGACGTCCTCGTCCGCGTCCACTCCGAGTGCCTGACCGGCGACGTCTTCCACTCCCTGCGCTGCGACTGCGGCGAGCAGCTCGAGTCGGCCCTGACCATGATCGACCGGGCCGGCGAGGGCGTCCTCCTCTACCTCAGCCAGGAGGGTCGGGGGATCGGCCTGCTCAACAAGCTCAAGGCCTACCGCCTCCAGGAGGACGGCCTCGACACGGTCGAGGCGAACGAGCGCCTCGGCCTCCCCGCCGACCTCCGCGACTACGGGATCGGCGCCCAGATCCTCGTCGACCTCGGCCTCTCGTCGATCCGCATCCTCACCAACAACCCGAAGAAGATCCGCGGCCTCGAGGGCTACGGCCTCTCGGTCAGCGCCCAGATACCGATCGAGCACGCGCCCAACGAGCACAACGAGTCCTACATGCGGACCAAGGCCGAGAAGATGGGCCACACCCTCCACCACCAGGGCCTGAACCTCGACGCCGAGCTCCTGCGCGCCGAGCGCGAGCACGACCGCGAGCGCGACCGGTGACCGACCCGCCCGGGCGGTTCGCCCTCGTCGTCGCCCGCTTCTACGCCGACCTGGCCGACCGGCTCGTGGCGAGCGCCCGGGCCGCGCTCGGAGAGGCCGGGGCCGGCGAGATCGACGTCTTCGACGTCCCCGGCGCCTTCGAGCTCCCCCTCGCCGCCCTCTACGCCGCCCGGTCCGGCCGCTACGCCGGGGTGGTCTGCCTCGGCGCGGTGATCCGCGGGGAGACCTCCCACTACGACCACGTCTGCGCCGAGGCGGCCCGCGGCATCGAGGACGTGATGCTCCACACCGGCGTCCCCTGCGCCTTCGGCGTCCTCACGGTCGAGAACATGGACCAGGCCCTGGCCCGGTCCGGCGGGGCCAAGCGCGACCAGGGGCGCCACGCGGCCGAGGCGGTCCTCGCCCTGGCCGAGTTGCGCGGCCGCCTGGCCCCGGCCGGCCGGCGCTGACGGCGGCCACCGCTCCAGAAAATCCCCCGCCTCCCCGCCGGGGCACGGACGATCTGGCGATCGTCTAGACTGCCGCACTCGATGTCCAAGGTATGTGTCAGCTGCGGTCGCAAGCCGGCGTTCGGCAACTCTCGCAGCCACTCGATGGTCGCCACCCGGCGTCGCTTCAACCCGAACCTCCAGAAGGTGCGGGTGCTCGTCGGGGGCACCGCCCGCCGGGTCTACGTCTGCACACGCTGCCTCAAGGCCGGCAAGGTCACCAAGGCGGCCTGACCGCCTCCCGCGGGTCGTGACCGACCCCAACCTAGTTCGCTTTCGCACGGTCGTCGCCGGTGCGCTCAGCCACCTCGAGTCCCGCCGCGAAGAGGTCAACGACCTGAACGTCTTCCCGGTGGCCGACGGCGACACCGGCGACAACATGGTGCTGACGCTGCGCGCCGTCCTCGACGAGCTCGACCGCCTCGCCGCCGATGGGGACCGGACGATCGACGAGATCGGCCGCGACGAGATCGTCGACGCCGTCGCCCGGGCGGCGCTGCTGGGCGCCCGGGGCAACAGCGGGGTGATCCTCTCCCAGCTGATCCGCGGCGCCGCCGAGGAGCTGGTCAGCCGGCCCGGGGAGCTCGTCGATCCGGTGCTCATCGGCGCGGCCATGGCCCGGGCGGCCGAGCGGGCCTACGCCTCGGTCCGCGACCCGGCCGAGGGCACGATCCTCACCGTGGTCCGGGAGATGGCCCACCGCATCGCCGGCGACCTCGCCCACCGCCCGGAGGCCCGCCTGGCCGGGGACGCCGCCCCCGAGGTCCAGGAGGGGGCGATCGCGGCGATCCTCGCCGGGGCCGTCCAGTCGGGCGAGCAGTCGGTCAAGCGCGGGCCCGAGCTCCTGCCCGTCCTGCGCGAGGCCGGGGTCGTCGACGCCGGCGGCTACGGGCTCACGGTGATCCTGGCCGGCATCGTCGCCGCCCTGCGGGGGGACGAGCCGCCGCCGCTCGAGCACCACGCCCCGGCCCGGATCACCCATCCCCAGCACGCGTCGATCACCCACCGCTTCTGCACGAACTTCGCGGTGACCGGCAGCGGTCTCGTCGCCGGCCGGTTCATCCCGGAGCTCGAGGCGCTCGGCGACTCGGTCCTCGTCGTCGGCGACGCCCACACCCTGAAGGTGCACGTCCACACCGACGCCCCGGAGGCCGCGACCGCCGTCTTCGCCGGCGCCGGCCAGGTCTCGCGCCTCGACGTCGCCGACATGCACGCCCAGGTCGCCCATCGCCTGGCCGGCCTCGAGTCGGCGTTCATGGCCCGGTCGGGGCTCCTCGCCGTCGTCGCCGGGCCCGGCATCGCCGCCCTCTTCGCCAGCCTCGGCGCCGAGACGCTCGACGGCGGCCCGACCCTCAACCCGTCGACCTACGAGCTGCTGGCCGCGATCCACGACATCGCCGCCGAGGAGGTCATCGTCTTGCCGAACAGCCCGAACGTGATCATGGCGGCCGAGCGCGCCGCCGAGCTCTCGGACAAGCAGGTGGTCGTCGTCCCGTCGCGCTCCCAGCAGGCCGGGCTCGCCGCCGTCGTCGCCCTCGACCCGAGCCGCGGGGCGGTCGAGAACGCGGCCGCCCTCGGCGAGGCGCTCGGCCGCGTCCGGACGGGCGGCGTCGCCCCGGTCGCCCGCGACGACGCCGAGGGGCGCTTCCGGGTCGGCGAGGCCGTCGGCTTCGTCGAGGAGGAGCTGATCGCCTGGGGCCAGCCCGAGTCGACCGTGGCCGCCGTGGTCGCCGCGCTCGCGCCCGGAGCCGAGCTCCTCACCTGCATCGAAGGGGCCGGCGCCCCGCTCGACGCCGCCCGGCTCGAGGGCCTCGTCCCGGCCGGGGTCGAGTTCGAGCACAGCGTCGGCGGCCAGCCGAGCTACTGGTGGTTGTTCGCGGCCGAGTAGGCGAGGGTGATGACCGCCCGGCGGTTCATCATGGGGTGGTCATGGAGCCGTCATCGATCTGCGCGACCGGGCCGCGCGCCTTCGCGACCGGCGCTGCGCTCGGCCGGGCAGAGCTGCTGGCCGCGCCGCTCCGCTGGCCGCGTCCGTCGTTGCTCGCCGCCCCGCTCGAGCTGAAGGGCAAGGCGGCGGACGCGGCCGCGGCGCTCGGCCTGCGGAGCGTCGGCGAGCTGCTCGAGCATCTGCCCCGCGCCCGCCGGGAGGCCCGCTCGATCGCCGCGCTCGTCCCCGGGGAGACGGCGACCGTCGTGGTGGCCGTCCGCGCGATCGCCGGGCGGCCGGTCCGCCGGCGGGGCATGCGCCCGCTCGTCGAGGCGACCGTCGCCGACGAGACGGCGACGATGAAGGTCACCTTCTTCAACCAGCCGTGGCTCGTCGGCCGTTACCGGCCGGGGACGCGCCTCGTCCTCCACGGCAAGTACGACGGCCCGGCGAAGTTCCGGGTCTCCCACCACGCGATCACCGAGGAGGCGGTGGCCGGGACCGGGGAGGTCTCCCACTACGCGGCGACCGACGGGCTCTCCTCGACGCAGATCCTCGCCCTCATGGCCGGGGCCCGGGCGCGCCTGTGTGACGTGGTCGAGCCGCTCCCGGCGGTGATCCGCGCCGCCGAGGGGCTCCCCGACCGGCCGGCGGCGCTCGCCGCCGTCCACTTCGCCGACGAGCCGGACCGGGCCGAGGCCGGCCGCCGGCGGCTCGCCTTCGAGGAGCTCCTCCTCACCCAGCTCGCCCTCCTCCACCGCCGCGCCCGCCGCCGGGCCGACGCCGCCGCCCCGGCCCTCGCCGACGAGCCGGCGCTGACCGGACGCTGGCTGACCGGCGGGCTCCCGTTCGCCCTGACCGGCGACCAGCGGCGGGCGATCGACACGATCGCCGGCGAGCTGGCCGGCGCCCGCCCGATGCAGCGACTCCTGATGGGCGAGGTCGGGAGCGGCAAGACGGTGATCGCCCTCTATGCGATGCTCCGCGCCGCCGAGCACGGCCGGCAGGCCGTGTTGATGGCGCCGACGGAGACGCTCGCCGAGCAGCACTTCGCCGCGATCCAGCGCCTGATCGGCGCCGAGAACGTCACCCTCGCGCTCCTCACCGGGTCGACCCCGGCCGCCCGGCGCGCCGACGTGCTCGCCAAGCTGGCCACCGGGGAGCTCGCCGTGGCCGTCGGGACCCACGCGCTGATCGAGCCGGCGGTCGCCTTCGCCGCCCTCGCGGTGGCCGTGGTCGACGAGCAGCATCGGTTCGGCGTGCGCCAGCGGGCGGCGCTCGACGCCAAGGCCCCGGCCGGGCTCGTCCCCCACGTCCTCCACATGACGGCGACGCCGATCCCGCGAACGCTCGCCCTGTGCCGGCACGGCGACCTCGACCAGACCCGCCTGCGCGAGCTCCCCCGCGGCCGCCAGCCGACCGACACCCACCTGATCGGCGGCGAGCGGGAGCGGGCCCGGGCCTACGAGCGGATCCGCGAGGAGCTCCGCCGCGGGCGGCAGGCCTTCGTCGTCTGCCCGCTGGTCGACGAGGCGGCCGACGTCGGGTCGTGGGGCGAGGCCGGGCGGTCCGCCGGCGGGCTCGAGGAGGCCCGGGCGGCGACGGTCGAGTACGAGCGGCTGGCCGCCGGGGAGTTCGCCGACTTCCGCGTCGTCCTCCTCCACGGGCAGATGCACCACCGCGACAAGCAGGCGGCGATGGCCGCGTTCGCCGGCGGGCGGGCCGACGTCCTCGTCGCCACCACCGTGGTGGAGGTCGGGATCGACGTCCCGAACGCGACCGTGATGGTCGTCGAGAACGCCGAACGCTTCGGCATCTCCCAGCTCCACCAGCTCCGCGGGCGCGTCGGCCGCGGCGAGCACCGGTCGCTCTGCCTGCTCTTCGGCCCGAAGGCCTCCCCGCGCCTGCGCGCACTCGTCGACCACGCCGACGGGTTCGCGCTGGCCGAGATCGACCTGGCCCTGCGCCGCGAGGGCGAGCTGATCGGCACCCGCCAGTCGGGGCTCAGCCAGTTCCGGACGGCCCGGCTGCCCGAGGACGCCGAGCTCCTCGAGCGCGCCCGCCGCTGGGCCGAGCTCGTGATCGAGGCCGACCCCGGGCTCGGCGAGCCCGAGCACCGGCTCCTGGCGGACGCCCTGGCCGCGGCGCTGGGCGAGGAGGCCGAACGGCCGATCGCCGCCTAGCCGTGGCGCGACTGGCGACGACGGCGCGCGCGAGCGCCGGGGCGGGCCCGGGGGCGGGCGCGGGCGTGGGGGCGGGCGCGGGGGCGCGCGCCGGCGGGGGGCCGGGCGCGGAGGCGGGCGCGGGGGCGAGCGCCGGCCGGGGCCCGGGGGCGGGCGCGGGCGCGGGGGCGGGCCCGGGGGGCTCGTCGACCGACCGGGGGCGGCGCCGGCGATGCGGGTGATCGCCGGACGCTACGGCGGGCGGCGGCTGCGGGCTCCGGCCGGCGCGGCGACCCGGCCGACGTCCGAACGGGTGCGCGAGGCGGTGTTCTCGATGCTCGGGCCGCTCGACGGCGCCGGGGTCCTCGACCTGTTCGCCGGTTCCGGGGCCCTCGGCATCGAGGCGATCTCCCGGGGGGCGGCGCAGGTCGTCTTCGTCGAGCGGGCGGCGCCGGCCCGCGAGATCCTCGCGGCCAACCTCGAGGCCCTCGGCCTCGGCCGCCCGACGGCGATCGTCCGTGGCGGCGACGCCCGGCCCGAGCTCCGGGCGGCCGCGGCTCGGGGCGAGCGCTTCGACCTCGTCTTCCTCGACCCGCCGTATCGCCAGGCCGACGTGCTCGGGCCGGCGCTGGCCGGGCCCCTGGCCGCCGTGCTCGCCCCCGGAGCCCGGGTCGTCTGCGAGAGCGACCGGCGCCTCCCGCTCGAGCTCGGGCTGCCGCTCGAGCGCGAGCGCCGGTACGGTGACACGCTGATCCGCGTGCACAGCCGAGGGGAGCCGACGAGATGAGCCCGACCAAGAGGATCGCCGTCTGCCCGGGCTCCTACGACCCGATCACCAACGGCCACATGGACGTGATCACCCGGGCGGCCGCGCTGTTCGACGAGCTCATCGTCGGCGTGGTCGACCAGTCGGTGCGCAAGTCGGACACCCTGTTCAGCATCGACGAGCGGATCCAGTTCATTCGCGAGGCGACCGCCCACCTGCCGAACGCCCGGGTCGAGCGGTTCGACACCCTGGTCGTCGACTTCGCCCGGGCGACCGCCGCCCGGGCGATCGTCAAGGGCCTGCGGGCGATCTCCGACTTCGAGTACGAGTTCGAGATGAACCAGCTCAACCGGCTCCAGGCGCCGGAGATCGAGTCGATCTACCTGATGGCGAGCCCCGAGTTCAGCTTCCTCTCCTCGAGCGGCGTCAAGGAGCTCGCCCGGTTCGGCGGGAACATCGAGCATCTCGTTCCGCCCGGAGTGGTCGCTCGCTTGCAGGAAGCGTTGAAGCGCTAGCGAAAGAGATCCTGCGAGCCGTGCCTACCGCGCGCGGCGCTGACCGTTTAGGCTCTATAGCTCATGGACGTCCTCGTATTGATCGACAAGCTCGACGACTTGGTGCACAACGCCAAGCCGGTTCCGCTGACCGACCAGGTCCGCGTGGACAAGGAGGAGATCTACGACATCCTCGACCAGATGCGGGCGACGATCCCCGAGGAGATCAAGCAGGCCCGGTGGATCGTCAAGGAGCGCCAGGAGATGCTCGCCGAGGCCAAGCGCGAGGCCGAGCGCCTAGTCAAGGAGGCGCGCGAGAAGCAGAACCGCCTGGTCGGCGAGGAAGAGGTCACCAAGGCGGCCGAGCGGGCCGCCGAGGACATCGTCGAGGACGCCCGGGCCCGTGAGCGGGAGATCCGCCTCGGCGCCGAGGACTACGCCGACGAGATCCTCAACACGCTCGAGGTCAACCTCTCGAAGTTCATCGCCGCCGTCCAGCGCGGGCGCGAGCGCCTCCAGGGCAAGGACGAGCCGGCCGAAGTGGCCTGACCTCGCTTCACCGCCCTCGGCCCGGACGGCGAGCGGCGAGCGGCGTCCACGTTGTTGCCGGATCGGGAAGATTTCTCGCCTGCGTACGCTGTAAGCGATAGGTTGGGCGCGTGGGAGGCGCGCCGGCCGGGGTTGGGTCGCGCGAGCGCTTGCGGGGCGCATCGAGGAGGGCGCCGGCGCTGGCGCCGGTGCGCAGGCCACGGCCAACCATTCGGCTAGATCCGGGCAGCCGCGCTCGCGGTCGGTTGGCGACCACGCGATGTAGTCACATGCGCCCGACCTCTTCCCCCATCACACACTCAGTTCCAGCCCCCGCTTCAGATTCCGTCCCGCACGACGCCGCGCGTGCTCGCCGGGCCGTCGGAGGCCGCGTACGCTGCTCCCGGCCCACGCGCCTGCTCGGCGCCTGCGCCGCCGCGTTCGCGTCGCTCCTGGTCGCCGGGAGCGCTCCGGCCTGGGCGGCGGCGACGCCGAGCCTGCACGCCAACGCGTCGCCGAGCACCAACGTCGGCCTCCAGGTCTTCGACCACACCAACCTCTCGGGCGGCGCCGCGCCGACCGGCACGCTGACCTTCAAGCTCTACGCCCCGGGTGATCCCAGCTGCTCCGGGGCGCCCGTGTTCACCACGACGACCCCGGTCTCGGGAACCGGTTCCGACGACTCGACCAAGTACTGGACGACCGGTGCCGGCACCTACCAGTGGGTCGCCACCTACGGCGGGGACGCCAACAACAACCCGGTGGGTACCGCATGCGGCGACGCCAACGAGCAGGTGATCGCCAGCCCGGTCTACGTGGCCCAGACCACGACCGCCGCCCGCGTGGGCGGTCAGCTCCACGCCACCACCGTGATCTCGGGCGGATTCGCCCCGGTCGGGGGGACGCTCACCTTCATGGTCACCGGACCGAACGATCAGTTCTGCGGCGGCGCCGTCGTCTACACGCGGACCGTCACCGTCAATGGAACCGGGAGCTACGACTCGGGCTTCTACACCCCGACCGTCGCCGGGACCTACACGTTCCGCGCCCGCTACAGCGGCGACACCGACAACTACGGCTTCGGCCCGACCCCCTGCCTCGACGCCAACGCGTCCGTCTCCATCTCGCAGGCTGAACTCGCCGGAACCCCGGCGTCGTTCACCAACCCGACGGCCGGCGGGGTCAAGGACACCACGCGACCGTTCGCCTGGACCTCCGTGTCCGGTGCCCAGGAGTACTCGCTCTGGGTGGGAAGCACGGTCGGCGGAGCGGACCTCGGCACCGCGTACGTGTCGCCTTCGACGCTCTCCTACGACATCCCGATGCTCCCGACCGGGCGGACGCTGTACGCCCGGATATGGACCGAGAGCAACGGCACCTGGGGCGGCTACCAGGACATCACCTTCACGACGTCCGGCGGCGCCCTGCTCACCAACCCCGCCCCCGGGCAGTCGAGCGTCCCGCCCGGTGCGCTGACCTGGAGCCCGGTGAGCCAGGCGCAGAACTACGCCCTGTGGATCGGCACCACCCCGGGAGGCACCGACGTCGCCGCGGTCAGTGTCGGCGGCAGCGTCACCTCGTACGACGCGAGCCTCCCCACCGGGAAGACCGTGTACGTCCGCCTCTTCACCATGGTCGGCGGCACGTGGGCGCGCTACCAGGACGTCAGCTTCGTGCCGACCGGGGGAGCGACGTTCACGTCCCCGGGTGACGGCGCGACCGGGATCGACCCGGCCCAGCCACTCGCCTGGACGGCGGTCGCCGGAGTCCAGTACTACGCCCTCTGGGTGGGGACGAGGCCGGGCGGCACCGATGTCGCGACGGGCGCCTACATGTCCGGAACGACGTCCGCCGTCCTGGCCGGCCTCCCGCATGGCCGCAGGCTCTACGCCCGGGTGTGGACGATGGCCGGCGGGCAGTGGGGCCGCTACCAGGACATCTCGTTCACCACCAGCTGACCGGGGTTCAGAAGAGGGCGCCCGCCGGCGTGCCGGCGGCCACGAGGGCGTCGATCTCACCGAGGTACTGGCGCACCCGGGCGGTCATCGAGTCGGCGATCTCCCCGGCCTTGTCGATCTGGGTGCGCGCCCCGGTGAGCTGGACCTTCATCCGGCGGACGTCCTCCATCGCCGCCACCGCCCGCTCGCAGGTCTCGCGGATGGCCAGGCCGTCGATCTGCTCGCCGGCCCCGGCCACCCGCGCCATCAGGACGCGGGCCCGGGCCAGCGAGTAGGCGACCTGGAGGGCGAGCGGGGGAGCGTCGCCCCCCGCCGGGTCGAGCACGACGATCAGCTTGTCGCCGTTGTACTCGCGCAGGGGCACCATCCGGGCCGGCACCTCCGACTCGCTCGGGACGACGAGGATCCCGTAGTCGGCGCAGCGCACGGCGAGCGCCCGGTCGAGCTCCTCGAGCGCCTTGGGCCGGCTGAGCTGCGAGTGCTTCGCCTCGAAGACGATCCGTCCCCGCCCGGGACCGGCGGCCCCGTCGATCACCACGACGACGTCGCCCGTCTTGCGCGTCCCCTCGAGCTGGTCGCCGACCGCCTCGCAGCCGTCGCCCTGGGCGAGGGCGAGCCGGTCGACCGCCTCGTGGACGAGCTGCTCGAAGGTCCGGCCCTTGGCCGTCCCCCGGCTGTGCTCGGAGGCGACCTCGGCGAGCTTCTCCCGCTCGGCCCGGAGGTCGGAGATCTGGAGGCGCATCTCCTCGAGGCGGCTGGTCATCGCGCAGAGCTGCTCGGCCTGACGGTCGGCGGCCTGGCGCATCATCGAGGCGGCCATCGCCTTGAAGTCGGACAGGGGGTTGCTGGCATCGGCTGACGAGAACTGGCGGACGAGATCCTCGCGGGATCGGGCCATCGCCTCGCCGACGATCTCCCGGACCTGGTTCTGGACCGCGCCGGTCGAGTCCTCGCCGAAGTGGCGGGCCATCACCCGGGCGAGCTGTCCGTCGTCGGCGCCGAACGCCTCGTCGACCTTGGCGTCGAGCCGCTCGGCGACCCGCCGCGCCCGGTCGACGAACTCGGTGTCGAGCTCCCGGGCGGCCCGCTCGAACTCCGCCCGGACGAACTCGGCGTTCGCCCCGGCCTGCTCGCGGTCGAGCACCCGAGCGCCGATCTCGATCGCGTCGACGACCAGCTTGGTCGGGTCCTGGCCCGTCCGCTCGCGCTCGCGGACGAGGCGCACGGCGCACTCGTCGCCGACCTGCACGCCATCGACGAGCAGGATCTCCCCGCGGGTGCGGACCTGGGCCGGGCGCAGTGGTCGAGCAGCTTCCATCGCAGGCGATCGTAGGCGCCCGGCCGGACGGACCCGCCGGCGCGCCGGCCCGCGAAACGCCTGCACACGGCGGCCGAGCGTGGTCGGCGGGGTCGGCGAGCCGCACGGACGACGGCGATCGGCGACTACGCTTGACCCCAGTGCCCGCGCCCGCCGACGACTTCGACCTGGCCGGCCTCGGCCTGAGCTCCGGGGAGGGACGGCGGCTCGAGCTGGCGACCCGGATCGTCCCGCTGACCCTGGCCGGCGAGCGGTTCGTCGCCGACCCCGAGACGGTCGACGTCGTGCTCGACGTCTCGCGGATGACCGGGACCGGCTACGCCCTGCGCCTGCGCTTCGGGACCGCGCTCGCCGGACCGTGCATGCGCTGCCTCGGGCCGGCCGCCCCGCCCGTCGAGGTCGACGCCCGGGAGGTCGACCAGCCGGGCGGCGGCCCCGAGCTCGAGAGCCCGTACGTGACCGGCGAGGTCCTCGACCTGGCCGCCTGGGCGCGCGACGCCTTCCTCCTGGCCGGGCCGGACCGTGTCCTCTGCCGGCCCGACTGCCTCGGCCTCTGCCCGGAGTGCGCGGTCAACCTCAACGAGGCCGCGCCCGACCACCACCACGAGCGCCAGCCGGACCCGCGGTGGGCGAAGCTCCGCGACCTCGGACCCCCGGCCGGGTAGGCCGACATCGGGCCGGCGCCGGCCCCGGCGGACCGCGCCCGGCGGAGCGGTCCGCCGGCGGCGGGGAGGCCGCCGGCCCCGGCGGACGGCACCCGGTGGAGAGAGGTCCGCCGGCGGCGGGGAGGCCGCCGGCCCCGGCGGACGGCACCCGATGGAGAGAGGTCCGCCGGCGGCGGGGAGGCCGCCGGCCGGAAGCTCGCCTAGAATCGCCGGCGGTGGCCACCGACCAACAAGTAACGGGCGAGCAGCGGGCGGCCGCCCCGCCGGGCCTCGCCGCCGGGTGGGTGCCGACGCCGGCGGACGTCCAGCCCCCCGGCGAGTACGACCTGGCCAGCCGGATCGCGACCGCCGTGGTCACCGGCGTCCCGATGCTCCTCCTCGTGCTCGCCGGATGGCAGGCCTGGGGCGGGGCGCTCCACTGGCCCGACCTGGTGATCCTCTTCGTCTGCTACTTCGCCACCGGTTTCGGCATCACCGTCGGCTACCACCGCCTGCTCACCCACCGGAGCTTCGCCACCTCGCCGGTCATGCGGGGCATCCTCTCGGCCTTCGGCGCCGCGGCGATCGAGGGGCCGCCGATCGAGTGGGTGGCCAACCATCGGATGCACCACGCCTTCTCCGACCAGGAAGGCGATCCGCACAGCCCGCACGTCGGCCACGGGGCCGGCTGGCGCGGGGCGATCCGCGGTCTCGTCCACGCCCACCTCGGCTGGCTCTTCACGTCCGAGTTCGCCAGCGAGGAGCGCTACGCTCCCGATCTGCTCGCCGACCGGGCGGTCCGCTTCGTCGACCGGACGTTCCTCCTCTGGGTGCTCGTCGGCCTGCTCGTGCCGTTCGCCGCCGGCCTTGCCGTGACCGGCACGCTCGCCGGCGGGCTGACCGCGCTCCTGTGGGGCGGGGCCGTGCGGATCTTCCTCCTCCACCACGTCACCTTCAGCATCAACTCGCTCTGCCACTTCTTCGGCCGGCGGCGATTCGCCACCGACGACGAGTCGCGCAACCTGCTCTGGCTCGCCCCGCTCTCGATGGGGGAGTCGTGGCACAACAACCACCACGCCTTCCCGACCTCGGCGGCCCACGGGCTGCGCTGGTGGGAGATCGACCTGAGCGCCCTGGTCATCCGCGGCCTCCGGGCGACCGGGCTCGTCTGGGACGTCGTCGAGATCAGCGCCGAGCGCCAGGCGACCAAGCTGGCCTGAGCCGTCCCGCCGGTGTCGGGCTCTTCGGGTCGGGCCCCCCGGGCTGGGCTCCTCGGGCCGAGCCCGCGGGCGTGGGCCGGGTCGCCTGGTGGTTCGTCCGGTAAGTTCGTGTGCCATTCGCCGAGGTCCGGGGGCCGCGTGGCCAGGACGCAGAAGCGGCGGCATACTGGACGTATTCCGAGCTTCGAGGACGCCGCCATGCGGTCATCCGGGCCCGCCCAATGGTGCAGGAACTTGCTGGACGGACCATTGGCGGGGCCGGCTAACCGCGCGGGGCGCCGAGGCTGGCGCGGTCGATCCCGGCGAGGGGATCGCGCAGCGCGCCGGCCGCCACGGGGTCGCCGGGATCGTCGACCGTTCCGTTCCGCACCTCGACGGCGGCGCCGTCCTCGAGCGCCCGCCCCGGGTCGCGCACGACGAGCACCCCCGGCCGATCCTCGAGCCGCACGTTGACCGCCGGACGGCCGTCGAGCTCCGCGTAGGGGCCGACGAGGCGGACCGTCCGCCTGCCCTCGGGCCCGTCGAGCGTCAGCTCGCCGAACAGGGCCGCGTGCGCCTCCTGGTGGTCGCTCCAGCTGCCGGCGGCCCCGGCCAGGTCGCCGGCGAGGAGGGCGTCGAACGCCTCCAGGCAGGCCGACCAGCCGGCGGCGTCGCGGGCGGGCTTGCCCGGCTGGTGGGCGAAGGAGTGGGTGAAGACGAGCTGGGTGAGCTCGCCGGCCGGCGCGAGCGCGAAGCGCAGGACGTCGTCGCCCCAGGCGAAGGCGAAGGTGGCCGGCGGGTCCCACTCGAGCACCTCGCCGGGCCAGGCGTCGAGGCCGTGCTCGCCGCCGAAGTCGAACTGCATCGGCGCGCCGACGCGCGGCTCGTAGATGACCGCCGACGGGAACCACTGCCCGAGCTCGGCCGGGTCGGTGATCGCCCGCCAGACCCGCTCGGGCGGGTGGGCGAGGAGGCGGTCGAAGCGCAGCGTGCTGCGGCCGTCGTCGATGTCGAGTCGCGCGGTCATGGGGTGCTCCCATCGGGGTCGGGGTGGGCGTCGAGGTGGGCCTCGAGGGCGTCGAGCCGGCCGTCCCACAGCCGCCGGTACGGGGCCAGCCAGGCGTCGAGCTCGGCCAGGCGGTCCGGGCGCAGCGCATACACCCGTCGCTGGGCGTCCGGGTGGACGTGCACGAGGCCGGCTTCCCGGAGCACCCGGAGATGCTTGGAGGTCGACGGCTGGCTCGTGTCGAGGGCGACAACGAGCTCGCCGACCGACCGCGGCGCCCCGAGCAGGAGGTCGAGGATCCGCCGGCGGGTCGGCTCGGCGAGGACGGCGAGGAGGTCGGCGGCCGGAGGCACCCACGCAATATGCCACACAGAGTATGTACGTGTCAAGGCATATGCGCCCCGGGGATCGCCGGCGACGGATCTCGGCCGAGCGTGGATGATCCATGGCCCCGAGATCCCACCCGGTCGGGGGGCCCGATCGGCGACGGACGGGGCTCGGCCGGACCGACCCGAGCGGCCGGTCGCCGGGCAGAGCTCAACGAGGGGAACCGCCATGAACGCGAGGGACTGCTCCGACACCGCCGCCACTACCAGGACACCGCACCCGGGGGGTCCGCGTACGCCGGGGGAGCAGCTTCATGGAGCGGATGTCCGGGACCGTGGCGAGCGGCATGGGGACGGTCGGCTTCCTCCTCGTCAGTTCGACGGTCATCGTCGCTTGGGTCCTCTCCAACCATGTGGACATGCTCCGGCGCAACACCGAGCTCACCGAGCAGATCCACGTCCTCGCCGAGCAACTGACCGCGCTGACCAGGGAGGTCCACCGGGCGACCTGTCACGGCGCCCCGAGGGGAGCCGGCCCGCTCGGGGGCGACGGCCCGGCGCCGCGCTCAGAGCCCGCGCCGTCTCCGGACGATCGACCGACTCGAAGGCGCCAACGACCCTCAGCCCGGTCCGCGGGCGATGGCCGCGGCCAGGCGGGCCTCCGCGGCGTCGGCCTCCCGCTCGAGCTCGCGCATCCGGCCCGGGCTCGTGGCCCGGGGACCGTAGGTCTTCGCCCGGTAGATGTCGACCTGCCGGCGGCGGTGAGCCGCCTCCTCCCGCATCTCCTCGAGGCGCCGCGGGTCGGGTCCCGGCATGCCGGTCATCGTCCACCCACGATAGACCCCGCGGCCGTCCGGGTCCGCTCGACCCGGGGCGGTCGATCCGCCGACCCCTCGGCCCGGCCGATCCGCCGTCGTCGCCGGAGCCCGAAGGGCGGAGGCCGTAAAGGGAACCGCCGGGGAAGTTGATACCCTCCCGCCTCCGATGGCCGTCCCCAAGCAGAAGCAATCCCACAGCCGCACGACGAAGCGGCGGTCGCAGCACAAGATCGTCGCCCCGTCCCTGACCGCCTGTCCCCGCTGCCATTCGCCGCGGCGGCCGCACCGCGTGTGCATGGAGTGCGGCTACTACGACGGCGTGCGCGTGATCCTGCAGGAGACGCACGATCACGATCACGATCACGGGTAGGCGCCGTGGCGAGCGCCGCCCGCCCCTCGGGCGTCGCGGTTGACGCCAACGGGGCCGACCTCGGCCCAGCCGAGGTAGCCGCCGGGGCCCGCCTGGCCGCGGCCCAGGGAGTCCGCGTGCTGCTGTTCGGCCCGGCCGCCGAGCTCGGCCCGTCCGGTGGTGGGGTCGAGGTCGTCGATGCCCCGTTGTCGATCGCCAAGCAGCGCGACCCGGTCCGGGCGGTCCGCTCGACCCCCGACGCCTCGATCGTCCGCGCCGCCCGGGCCGTCGCCGCCGGCGAGGCCGACGCGCTCGTCTGCGGCGGGTCGACCGGCGCCGCCCTCGCCGCCGGCCTCTTCCAGATCAAGCGGGCGCCCGGCATCCACCGTCCGGCCCTCGCCGTCCCCGTCCCGGTGCCCGGCCATCCGGTCACCCTGCTCGACGTCGGCGCGAACGCCGAGGCCCGGCTCGAGCACCTCGTCCAGTTCGCCTACATGGGCGCCGCCTTCGCCAGCGGCGTCCTCGGGATCGTCCGCCCGCGCGTCGGGCTCCTCTCCAACGGCGGCGAGGTCGGCCGGGGGAGCCAGCTCCTGATCGACGCCCACGCCCTCCTCGCCGAGCGGGCCGAAGCCGACGGGGGGGTGCTCGAGTTCGTCGGCAACGTCGAGGGCGACGGCCTGGTCGGGGGTGCCGCCGACGTCGTGGTGACCGACGGCCTGACCGGCAACATCGCCCTCAAGCTGATCGAGGGCGTCTCCCAGGTCGTCCTCCGGGCCGTCCGCGACGCGGCCCGGTCGTCGCGGCGGGGGACGGTCGGCGGGCTCCTGCTGCGCCCGGCCCTCCGCGGCTTCCGGTCCGAGCTCGACCCCGAGGCCCAGGGCGGCGCCTACCTCCTCGGCCTGCGCCGGCTCGGCGTGGTCGCCCACGGGCGCTTCGGTCGCCAGGGCATCGCCCAGGCGATCCTCCGGGCCGCCCGGGGGGTCGAGGAGGACGTGGTCGGGCGCACCCAGGCCGCCCTCGAGGCGGCCGGGGCCCTGCGGCGGAGCGCGCCCGCGGGCGCGTCCGGGGATGGCGCTACCGTCCCCGGTCATGATGAGTGACCCATGCCCGCCGCAGCCGCCGCCGCTGCCGCTGCCGCCGCCGCCGGCCGCCGCCCACCGCCCGGGCCGCCGGAGCCGTCCATGACCCACGAAGAGGTGTTCAGCCTGGTCCAGGCCCACCTGTCCGACGAGCTCGATCTCGATCCGTCGCGGATCGACGAGACGACTCGGTTCAAGGAGGACCTCGAGGCCGACTCGCTCGACCTCTACACGCTCGTCCAGGAGCTCGAGGACGCCTACGGGGTCCAGATCTCCGACGAGCAGGCGGCCCGCATCCTCACGGTGGGCCAGGCCGTCGACTTCGTCCTCTCCCACGCCGCTGCCAGCTGAAGCTTCTACGCGAACTGCTCGAGGAGCTCCCGGAGACGCTGCGCCGGCAGGTCTTCACCCACGCGTCGTGGACCGAGCGGCGCAGCGACTCCTACCCGCGCTTGGCCTTCCTCGGCGACAGCGTCCTCTCGCTGGCCGTCACCACCTACCTCTACCCCCGGCTCGAGGCCGAGCGCTTCGGGGCGGGGCGGCTGACCAAGATCCGGGCCCAGGCGGTCTCCGGGGTCTCCTGCCGGGCGGTGGCCGAGCGGCTCGGCGTGCCCGAGCTGCTCCGGGCGGCGGCCCCGTCGAGCGTCAGCCCGACGGCGGCGGCCGCGATCGAGACCGAGCGGGTCCTGGCCTCGGTGATCGAGGCGGTGATCGGCGCCTGCTACCTCCACGCCGGCTACGAGCAGACGGCGGAGGCGGTCGTCGAGGCCTTCGGGCACGAGATCGAGGAGGCGCTCGACCACCCGGTGGACTTCAAGTCGACGCTCCAGGAGCGGCTCGCCCGGACGGGCGACACCGTCGACTATGCGGTGGTGGAGGAGCAGGGGCCGCCCCACGACCGGACCTTCGCGGTGGAGGCCCAGGTCGGCGGCCGGGTGGTCGCCCGCGGGTCGGGGCGGAGCAAGAAGCACGCCGAGCAGGAGGCCGCGCGGTCGGCGCTCGAGCTCGTCGAGGGGCTGGCGGCCTCGTGAATCCGATCGCCGGGCGGCCGCGGAGGGCATCGTCGTGCACCTGAAGTCGATCACCATCAAGGGCTTCAAGTCGTTCCCCGACCGGACGCGGCTCGACTTCGGCGAGGGCGTCAGCGTGATCGTCGGGCCGAACGGGTCGGGGAAGTCGAACATCACCGACGCGGTGCTCTGGGCGCTCGGCGAGCAGTCGCCGCTGGCGGTCCGCGGCCAGTCGATGCAGGACGTCATCTTCGCCGGTGGTCGGGGAGTTCAGGCTCGGACCGAGGCTGAGGTCGAGCTCGTCCTCGACAACGTCGACGGGCTGGTCGACCTCCCGGTCAGCGAGCTGTCGATCGCCCGGCGGATGAACCGGGCCGGGGAGGGCGAGTACCGGCTGAACGGGGCCCGGTGCCGGTTGATCGACGTGCTCGAGCTGCTCTCGGACACGGGGATCGGCAAGGAGGCCCACTCGGTGGTCTCCCAGGGGCGGGTCGAGGCGATCGTCACCTCCAAGGCCCGCGACCGCCGGCTGCTGATCGAGGAGGCGGCCGGCCTCGGCAAGCACCGCAAGCGCCGCCGCCGGGCCCAGCTCAAGCTCGAGCGCACCCAGGAGAACCTCGACCGGTCGCTCGACGTCGAGCGGGAGGCTCGGGCCCGCCTGCGGCCGCTGAAGCGCCAGGCCGAGGCGGCGGCCCTCCACGAGCGTCTGGAGCTCCAGTCCGACCAGGCCCGGTGGGAGCTCGCCCGGGACGAGGTGCGCCTGCGCGCCGAGCGCCGCGCCGGCGCCGAGGCGGCCGCCGCGGCCGCCCGCGCCGTCCGGGCCGAGGCCGAGGCCGAGCTCGCCGAGGTCGCCGGCCGGCGCGAGGCCGCCGAGCGGACGCTCTCGGAGCGGAGCGCCCGTCACGACGAGATCGCCCGGCGGGCGTTCGCCGCCCGGAGCGCCCGGGACCGGGTCGCCCATCGCTTGGAGGCGGCCGGCGGCCTGGCCGCCCGGGTCGAGGAGCGGAGCACGCGGCGGGCGGCCGAGCTCGCCGGTCTCCGGGCCGAGGCCGGCGCTCAGGCCGGGAGCGGACGGGAGCGGATCGCCGAGCTCGAGGCCGAGCTCGACCTCCTCCGCGGCGAGCGCGAGTCGCGCCTCGAGCGCGAGCTCGAGGCGCTCGAGGCCGAGCGCGACGCCGCGGCCGGGCGGCTGGCCGCGGTCGCCGCCGAGCGCGCCGGCCTCGTCGAGGCGGTCACCGCCGCCGAAGCGGTGCTCGAGGGCGCCCGGATCGAGCAGCGCCGCACGGAGGTCGCCGTCGAGGCGGCCCGGCGCGAGGCGGCCGGGGTCGGGGCCGAGCTCGCCGCGGTCAACCAGTTCCTGCGCAGCCACGCCGCCGCCTCGTCGGGCCGGGCCCAGGCGCTCGAGCACCAGCTCGAGGCCGAGCCCGGATACGAGCTGGCCCTGGCGGCCGCCCTCGGCGGCCGGCTCGGGGCCGTCGTGGTCGCCGATCGGGCCAGCGGCGAAGCCGAGCTCGATCGGGCCGGGGTCGACGGCGCGCGCGTGCTCGTCGAGGGTCCCTCGGGCGGGTTCGGGTCCGGGGCCGGCGGGTCCGGGGCCGGGGGGTCCGCCGCCGGCGGGTCCGCGGCCGGCGGGTCCGGGGCCGGCGCCGGTCGCGAGCCGGGCGGGCGTGGGCTGGTGGGTGGCGTCGTGCTGGCCGACGGGGTGGTGGCCGTCGAGGGGGTCCCGGCCGCCCCGGCGACCGGACCGGCCGCCGGGGCCGTGCGCCTCGCGGACCTGGTCAGCGGGCCGCCGACCGTGCTCGGGCTGATCGGACGCCTCCTCGCCGACGCGTGGGTGGTCGAGTCACTCGAGCAGGTCGGCGACTCGTTCGCCGGGATCGCCGTGACCCGGTCCGGCCGGGTCTGGAACGCCGGCTCGGGCGAGCTCCGCCAGGTGGCGAGCGGCGGGCGGGAGCGGGTGCTCGAGCAGCGCAACCGCCGCCAGGCGCTGATTGGGGCGGCCGAGGAGGCGGCCCAGTCCGAACAGCGGGCGCTCGGCGCCGGCCGGTCCTCCCGCGAGCGGCTCGACGCCGCCCTGGCCGCCCGGGAGGCGGCCGACCGGGCGCTGCGCGAGGGGTCGCGAGCCGAGGCCGAGGCCCGGGAGCACGAGCGGCGGGCCGGGTGGCTGATCGACCAGCGCCGGGCGGCGCCCGAGCAGGGCGAGGCGGCCGTGCGCCGGGCCCAGCTCGAGGGCGAGCTCGCCGCCGAGCGGCGAGCGGTCGAGCGGGCCGAGGCCGCCCGGGCGGCGCGCGAGCGGCGGATCGCGATCCTGACCGGGCAGGACGGTCGCGACCAGGGGCTCGGGCCCCAGGCCCGGCGGCTGGCCGCCGTGCTCGAACGGGTCGCCGAGGTGCTCGGGGCCGAGCTCGCCCGCCGCGAGGCCGAGCTGGCCGCCGACCGGGCGGCCGGTGAGGGCGTCGCCGCCGAGCTGCGGGCGTGCGCGACCGCCGAGGCCGGCATCCAGGCGCGCCTGCGCGAGCACGGGGAGACGGTGACGGCGGCCGAGGTCGGCGCCCAGCAGGCGCGCGACCGGGCGACCGAGGCGGTGGCCGAGCTGGAGGCGCTGGCCGAGCGTCTCGGGCTGCCCGCGGAGGCCGGGGAGGAGCCGATCGGCGAGGACCAGCGGACGGCGCTCCGCGAGCGGATCGAGCGGCTCGCCCGCCGGCGGGAGCAGCTCGGGCCGGTCAACCCGCTGGCGGCCGAGGAGTACCGGGAGGCGCTCGAGCGGGTCGAGGAGCTCGAGGCCCAGCGGACCGACCTGGAGACGGCCCTCCGGGAGCTCCGGGCCCTGATCCGCGACACCGACCGCCAGATCTCCGAGAGCTTCGACGAGGCCTTCGCGGCGACCGCCCGGAACTTCGAGGAGCTCGTCGGCGACGTGTTCCCCGGCGGCCGCGGGCGGCTGCGCCTGGTCCGCGAGGACGCCGGCCCGCGGGCGGTACTCGGGGCGGCCGACCTCGACGCCGGGGCGGCGGCCGCCGAGGCCGGGGCCGAGGCGGAGGCCGAGGCCGAGGCGGCGATCGCCGAGGGCGGGCCCGACGACCTGATGGGCGTCGAGATCGAGGTGACCCCGGCCGGGAAGTCGATGAAGCGCCTGACGCTGCTCTCCGGGGGCGAGAAGTCGATGACGGCGATCGCCTTCCTCTTCGCCGTGTTCCTCGCCCGGCCGTGCCCGTTCTACATCCTCGACGAGGTCGAGGCCGCGCTCGACGACCTGAACATCGATCGATTCCTGGTCCTCCTGCGCCGGTACAGCTCCCGGGCCCAGTTCATCGTCGTCACGCACCAGAAGCGCACGATGGAGGCGGCCGACTGGCTGTACGGTGTCTCGATGGGCGGCGACGGCGTCTCGAAGCTCGTCTCCCGCCGGCTCACCTCGGTGCAGCTGGAGCTGGGCGCGGGCGGCGGTGGAGCCGGCGGCGGGGACGCGGCGCCGCCCCTGGCGGCGGCAGGAGCGGCCTAGTGGTCCGTCCGGCACATCCGCGGACCGCGCGGCGCCCCGTCTGATGGCCCGTGAGTTCGCCGAGCTCTTCATCACCCGCGAGCCGGTCGCGGCGGCCCCGGCGGCGAAGGGCCGGCGGGGGAAGCCGGCCGAGCCGGAGGGCGAGAAGCGCCCGCGCCTCTTCCGGCGCCTGCGCGAGAGCCTCCGCACGACCCGGGAGGCGCTGGGCAGCGAGCTGTCGGCGACGCTCGGCGACACGCTCGACGCCCACGACTGGGAGGCACTCGAGGAGGCGCTGATCATGGCCGACGTCGGGGCGACCACGACGGCGGCGGTGGTCGCCGAGCTCGAGGACGACGCCCGGGAGGACGGGCTCGCCGGGGAGGCGTTGCGCGACCGGCTGGTCGAGCTCCTCGCTCAGGTCGCGCACAAGGGCGACGATCGGATCGACCTCCGCCCCGAGCCGACGGTGATCCTGGCGGTCGGGGTCAACGGGACCGGGAAGACGACCACGCTCGGGAAGCTCGCCTGGCTCCTGCGCCACGAGCTCGGGCTGACCGTCCTCCTCGGCGCGGCCGACACCTTCCGGGCGGCGGCCACCGAGCAGCTCGAGGGGTGGGCGGAGCGGGCCGGGGTCGAGATCGTCACCGGGCGGCCGGGATCCGATCCGGGCGCCGTCGCCTTCGAGGCGGTCGCCCAGGGCCGGGCGCGGGGGGTCGACGTCATCCTCATCGACACGGCCGGCCGGCTCCACACCCAGGACGACCTGATGGCCGAGCTGGCCAAGGTGCGCCGGGTGATCGCCAAGCAGCTGGAAGGGGCTCCGCACGAGACGCTCCTGACCATCGACGCGACGACCGGGCAGAACGGCCTGCGCCAGGCGAAGCTCTTCGCGGAGGCCGTCGAGGTCACGGGCATCGTCCTGACCAAGCTCGACGGGAGCGCGAAGGGCGGCGTCGCCCTGGCGATCGCCCGGGAGCTCGGGATCCCGGTGAAGATGATCGGCGTGGGGGAGACGGTCGAGGATCTCCGCCCGTTCGACGGCCACGAGTTCGCCCGGGCGCTCGTCGGGTAGCGCTCAGGCGGTCGAGGGCTGCTCCGGCGAGCGATGGGTCAGCCGGTCGGTGGCGGCGGCGAGGTTGCCGACCGAGCGGTCGATCTCGCCGGCGACGATGCCGGCGAGGACCTCCATGAAGTGGAGCTCGTCGGGGCCGAAGGTGGCGCGGGGCTCGCCGGAGGCGCAGCACAGGGTGCCGTGGAGGCGGCCGTCGGCGAGCTTGATCGGCATGCCGACGTAGGCGCCGATGTTGGCCGTGGCCGCGAGATCGCGGAGGCACGGCTCGGCCGAGGTGTCGGGGACGAGTTGGGGGAGCTCGCCGCGGAGCATGCGGCTGCAATACGTCTCGTCGAGGGGCACCGCCGTCCCGGCCTCGAACCCGAGGGCCGAGGTGTCACCGGCGACCTGGTCGACGCGCTGGACCTCGGGCGTGATGGTCGAGACGTAGGCGGCGTCCATGTGGAGGCGGTCCCGCGCCGCCTCGAGGGCCCGGACGATCACGTCGTGCTGGCGGGCGGCGGCGACCGCGGCGAGGGCGCGGAGGATCTCGGCGTCGGTGGCGGGCGACTCGGGCGGGTCCACGACGTGAATTAGATCAGCCGCGCCGGGGTGCCGCGATAGGAATCGCGACCGCCGGGGAGGGGAGGGGCGTATAAGTTGAATTGTGCGTCGTCGTGAGCTCTTTCCGGTTGACCGCTCGCTGCAGATCCGGATGGTGCTCGCCGCCGTCGCCACGCCGCTGCTCCTGGTCGCGGCGCTCGCCGGGCTGGTCATCCTCCTGCCCGTGAAGATCCTCGGCGGGGTGGGGTTGGCCGTGGCCGTGGGCACGGTGATCGCGGTTCGCGAGCGGCGGGCGGCGCCCCGCGGCCGGGCCCTGGCCACGAGCGAGGCCCCGGAGCTCTACGCGATGGTCGAGCGCCTCTGCGTCGTCGGCGACCTCCCGCGGCCGGACATCGTGCTCGAGCGCGAGGTCCAGCCGAACAGCTGGATCCTCGACGCGCCGGGGCGCCGGCCGCGGCTGCACGTGACCCAGGGCCTGCTCGACCTGCTCGAGCCAGACGAGCTCCAGGCGGTGCTCGCCCACGAGCTGAGCCACGTGGCCAACCACGACGCGGCGGTGATGACCGTGGTCGGCCTGCCCGGGGTCATCCTGCTCGAGGGGTCCCGGCGGGCGCTGCGCGGTTGGGGGCCGGTCATCGCGGGGGCGCTGATCGCCGGCGGGGTCGGACTGCTCTCGCGGATCCCGACCAACGCCCTCTCCCGGTACCGCGAGTTCTCCGCCGACGCCGGGGCGTGCGCCCTCACCGGCCGCCCGGCCGCCCTGGCGTGCGCGCTGCTCAAGGTGTCCGGGCAGCTCGAGCGAGTCCCGCGGGCCGATCTGCGGGCGGCGGCCGGTCGGGACGCGTTCCACCTGCTCGCCGTCGAGTCGGCGCCCGGGAAGGGCCGGCTCGCCCGCCTCACCCCGGTGCGGCGGCTGGCCGAGACCCACCCGTCGCTCGAGCGGCGCGTCGCCGCGCTCGAGCGGCTCGAGCGCCGCCACCGTCAGGCGCGCCCGGCCCTGCCGGTCGAGTAGTCGCCGTCGAGCTGGGCGGCGATCTCGAGGAGCCGGGTCTGCCAGTAGCGGAACACGCGGGCGTCGAGCTCGGTCTCGTGCTCGACGGCGTCGGCGAACCGTGCGATGTCGCCGGCCAGGAGGCGGAGGTTGGTCACCGGGTTAGGCGGCGGCACACCGGAGAATGTACGACGGCGCGACCGGCCGGTCGACGGGATGCGCCGGCGAGCCGAGGGGGCGCCCCGCTCAGCGAGGTCCAGCGGGCGAGCGCCGCACCTGGGCGGGCCCGACGTCGCCGGGGGTCGGGCAGCCGAGGAGGGCGAGGGCGAGCCGGACCTCTTCGCGGAGGAGCTCGAGGGCGTGGAGGACGCCGGCCTCGCCGGCGGCGGCCAGGGCCCAGACGATCGGGCGTCCGACCATCACGGCCCGGGCGCCGAGGGCGAGCGCCTTGACGACGTCGCCACCGCGGCGAACGCCGCCGTCGAGGATCAGGGGCACGGCGCCGGCCACGGCGTCGGCGACCTCGGGGAGGGCGTCGAGCGAGGCGATCGCCCCGTCGAGCTGGCGGCCGCCGTGGTTGGAGACGACGATCCCGGCGGCGCCGTGCTCGACGGCGAGGCGGGCGTCCTCGGCGGTGAGGACGCCCTTGACCAGGACCGGGAGGTCGGACCATCCGGCGAGCTCCTCGAGGTCGCGCCAGGTCAGGGTCGGGTCGAGCAGGGCGATCATCTCGGCCACGGTGGCCGACCGGCGTCCGGGGCGGCCGGAGGCGGCGGCGAAGCTCGGCACCTCGATGTCGGCGGGGACGGCGAACCCGGTCCGGAGATCGCGCTCGCGGCGCCCGAAGAACGGCATGTCGGCGGTCAGGACGATCGCCTGGAAGCCGGCGTCGGCGGCCTGGGCGACGAGGGCGCGGGTGACGGCGCGGTCGCGGTAGCAGTAGAGCTGGAACCAGCGGGGGGCGCCGGGGGCGGCCCGGGCGACCTCGGCCGGGGCGGCGGTGGCCAGGGTCGAGAGGCAGTAGACGGTGCCGGCGGCGGCGGCGGCCCGGGCGACCCCGGGCTCGCCGACCGGATGGGCGAGGCGCAGGAGCGCGGTCGGGGCGATCAGGACGGGCAGGGAGACGGGGGCGCCGAGGACGGTGGTGGCGGGGGTGGCGGAGCCGACGTCGACGAGCACCCGGGGGCGGAGCGCCCAGCGGGCGAAGGCGGCGAGGTTGTCGCGGAGGGTGAGCTCGTCGCCGGCGCCGCCGGCGAAGTAGCCGAACGGCCCGGGATCGAGCGCGCGCTCGGCGAGGCGCTCGTACCCGGCGAGGCCGAGCGGCTCGGGCGGCTCGGGCGGCTCGGGCGGCTCGGGTGGCTCGGGCGGCTCGGGCGGCTCGGGCAGGGTCACGCGGGCGGCCGCGAGGCGCTCAGGGCACCATCCAGGCGAGCGGCCCGGACTGGAGCAGGACGAGCACGGCCATGACGAGCACGAGCAGGAGGCTCCAGCCGATGACCTTGCGGAAGATGTCGCCCTCGTGACCGCCGAGGCCGACGGCGGCGGCGCCGATGGCGAGGTTCTGGGGGGAGACCATCTTGGCGATGACCCCGCCGGAGCTGTTGGCGGCGGCGAGGAGCACGGGCGAGAGGTGGGCGTGCCGGGCGGCGGTGACCTGGAGGGCGCCGAACAGGGAGTTGCTCGAGGTGTCCGAGCCGGTCACGGCGGTTCCGAACCAGCCGATCAGGGGTGAGAGGAAGGCAAAGAAGCCGCCGGCGCCGGCCGCCCAGGTGCCGAGGGTGATCGTCTGGCCGGAGAGGTTCATGACGTAGGCGAGGGCGAGGACGGCGCAGACGGTGACGATCGGCCAGCGGAGCAGGCGGAGCGTGCGCGCGTAGACGGCCAGGGCGCGGGCGGGCCGGATGCGCAGGACGGCGGCGGCGAGGAGCCCGGCGACGAGGAGCTGGGAGCCGGCGGCGGTCAGCCAGTTGAGCTTGAACGTCTCGCTGCTCGGGGGCTTGCCCTTGGCGTTGAGGACGTCGAGGCCGGGCCAGGCGAACTGCTGGGTCGCGGCGTCGAGCTGGGCGGCGATCGGGTGGAGGCTACACGCGCCGAGGACGACGATGATGATCGCGTAGGGGGCGAAGGCGGCGATCATCGCCCGGCCGGTCGGGGGCGGACGGTCGGAGTCGGCGAGGACGCGGCGCTCGAGCTCGGGGTCGGCCTCGGCGCCGCCGGCGATCGCCGGGCGGCGGCGGGTCCTGGCCGGGGTGGCGGGCGAGCGGGGGGACCAGACGAGGAGGAGGGCGGCGAGCGAGGCGGCGGCGGTCAGGGAGGCGAGGATGTCGGTGAGCTCGGGGGAGATGAAGTTGGAGGCGGCGAACTGCATGGCGGCGAAGACGCCGCCGGCGGTGAGGGCGGCCGGCCAGACCTCCCGGAGGCCGCGGCCGCCGTCGACCATGAACACGAGGAGGAAGGGGAGGGCGAGGGCGAGGAGCGGGCACTGACGGCCGACCATCGCGCTGAGGTCGTGCTTGGGGAGGCCGGTGACCTGGGCGAGGGTGGTGATCGGGATGGCGATGGCGCCGAAGGCGACCGGGGCGGTGTCGGCGACCAGGGCGACGGCGGCCGCCTTGATCGGACGGAGCCCGAGGCCGACGAGCATCACGCCGCAGATGGCGACCGGGGTGCCGAACCCGGCCAGGGCCTCGAGCAGGGCGCCGAAGCAGAACGCGATCATCACGACCTGGACGCGCTGGTCGCCGGACACCGAGCCGAAGGCTCGGCGGAGGACGGCGAAGTGGCCGGTCTCCTCGGTCATGTTGTAGATCCAGAGGGCGTTGATGACGATCCACATGATCGGGAAGAAGCCGAAGGCCGCGCCCTCGAGGGCGGCGTCGGCGGCCTGGCCGGCCGGCATGCCGTAGACGGCGAGGGCGACGAGGCCGGCGACGGCGAGGGAGATGAGGGCGGCCCACTGGGCCTTGAGGCGGACGAGGCCGAGGAGGACGAAGAGGACCAGGAGGGGCAGGACGGCGAAGATCGACGAGAGCCCCAGTGAGTGGGACACGGGATCCAGGACCTGCTTGTACATCGACGCCTCCTCTCCCCGGGGACGACGCCCGTCGCGCCCCCCGGCGGGGTTCCCGGCTCGCCGTCCGGGTAAACCGGCCCGCGGGGCGGCCGGCGAAGCGGCGCGCGGCGGGGGGCCGGGGGACCGGGGATCCCGGTGCGCGATAATCGGTGGATGGACCTGGTGATTGTGTGGGTCATCCTCGCCGTCGTGTTCGGTTTCGGTGAGCTGCACACCAACGGGTTCTTCCTGGCGCCGTTCGCGGCGGGCGCGCTGGTCGCGGCCGTGGCCGGACTGGCCGGCGCCGGGCTGGCGGTGACGGCGGTGGTGTTCCTCGTCGGGTCGTTCGCGTCGCTCGGGCTGCTGCGGCCGGTGGCGCTCCGCCACCGGCGGATGCCGGCGGCGATCAGGACGGGGACGGCGGCGCTCGTCGGTCAGCCGGCGATCGTGGTCGAGCGGATCGTCAACGGCGAGGGCGTGGGCTGCGTGAAGATCGGCGGGGAGGTCTGGACGGCGCGGAGCTACGAGGAGAACGGCGTGATCGAGGCCGGCCAGCGGGTCGAGGTAGTCGAGATCAGGGGCGCGACGGCGCTCGTCATGGAGTAGGGCGATTCCCCGAAGGAGACCATCATGGCCGGACTGATCGTGCTCGGCGTCGTCGTCCTCTTCGCGCTGCTGACCGCGGCGCGGGCGATCCGGATCATCCCCCAGGCGCGGGCGGGGGTCGTCGAGCGGCTCGGCCGCTACAGCCGGACGCTCGACCCGGGGTTGACGCTGCTGGTGCCTTTCATCGACCGGGTCAAGCCGCTGGTCGACCTGCGCGAGCAGGTGGTCAACTTCAAGCCGCAGCCGGTGATCACCGAGGACAACGTGGTCGTGGCGATCGAGACGGTCCTGTACTTCACGATCACCGAGGCGAAGTCGGCGACCTACGAGATCGCCAACCCGCTCCAGGCGATCGAGCAGCTGACGGTGACGACGTTGCGCAACGTGATCGGCGGGCTGACCCTCGAGGCGACGCTGACGGCGCGAGAGAGCGTGAACGTCGAGCTGCGGGGCGCCCTCGACGACGCGACGGGCAAGTGGGGGATCCGGATCAACCGGGTCGAGATCAAGTCGGTCGACCCGCCGGACGACATCCGGGCGGCGATGGAGAAGCAGATGCGCGCCGAGCGCGACCGGCGGGCGGCGATCCTCACGGCGGAGGGCACCAAGCAGGCGGCGATCCTGACCGCGGAGGGGGAGAAGCAGGCGGCGGTGCTGAAGGCCGAGGGGGCCCGCGCGGCGGCGATCCTCCGGTCCGAGGGCGAGGCGAAGGCGATCGAGACGGTGTTCGGGGCGATCCACGCGGGCGAGCCGGACGAGAAGCTCCTGAGCTACCAGTACCTCCAGATGCTCCCGCGGCTGGCCCAGGGCGACGCGAACAAGGTCTTCGTGATCCCGTCGGAGTTCACCCAGGCGTTCGCGGGCATCGGCGACGCGCTGACCCGCCTGGCGCCGGCCACGGCCAAGCCGGCCGCCGCCGGCGACGGTGGGGAGGATCCGCCGCCGATCCTGCCCGAGCTCGACCCGCCGGCGCCGGCGTGAGCGGGGTCGCCGATCCGGCGGCCGAGGCGTACGCGGCCGGGCACACGACGGCGCCGACGCCCGACCTGGCCCGGCTGATCGAGGACACGCACGCCGAGCTCGCGTCGCCGCAGATGCTGAGCGGCCCGGTCGAGGGGCGGCTGCTCGAGCTCCTCGTCCACGGTTTGCGGGCGCGGCTGGTGCTCGAGCTGGGGACGTTCTCGGGCTTCAGCGCGCTGTCGATGGCGGCGGGCCTGCCGGCGGGGGGGCGGATCGTGACGTGCGAGGTCTCGGCCGAGCACGCCGAGTTCGCGCGCCGGCGGATCGAGGCGAGTCCGGCGGCCGACCGGATCGAGCTGCGGGTCGGGCCGGCGCTCGAGACGATCGCCGGGCTCGACGGTCCGTTCGATCTGGTGTTCATCGACGCGGACAAGACCGGCTACGCCGACTACTACGAGGCGGTGCTGCCGAAGCTGTCGGACCACGGGCTGATCGTGGTCGACAACACCCTGTGGAGCGGCCGGGTCATCTCCGATCCGGACGGGGCGGAGAACACCCGGGCGCTGGTCGCCTTCAACGACCGGGTGGCCGCGGACGAGCGCGTGGTCTGCGTGATGCTGACCGTCCGCGACGGGGTGACGCTGATCCGGCGGCGGTAGGCGGGCCGGACGTTTCTCTTTCGGAGCAGTTTCGGGCGGGGTCGGCCGCCTAGACTGCGTCAGCGATGTTCGACTCCCTCTCCGACAAGCTCCAGGCGACGCTGGCCGAGGTTCGCGGGCGGGGGGCCCTGACCGAGGACGACGTCAACCGGGCGATGCGGGAGATCCGGTTGGCGCTGCTGGAGGCGGACGTCAACTTCAAGGTGGTCAAGTCGTTCACCGCCAAGGTGCGCGAGCGCTGCCTGGGGGCCGACGTGCTCGGGATGCTGAACCCGGGCCAGCAGGTGGTGAAGATCGTCCACGAGGAGCTGGCCGAGCTGATGGGCGGGGCGTCGGCGGGCGTCGTGTTCTCGCCGCGGCCGCCGACGGTGATCCTCATGGCCGGGCTCCAGGGGTCGGGCAAGACGACGGCGACGGCGAAGCTGGCGCTCCACCTCAAGGAGGAGCACGGGAGCTCGGTGGCGGTGGCGGCGTGCGACGTCTACCGGCCGGCGGCGGTCGACCAGCTGGTCACGGTGGGGGCGCAGGCGGGGGCGACGGTGTACGAGCAGGGGACCGACCGGTCGCCGGTGCAGATCGCCAGGTGGGCGCTCCAGCGGGCGCGGGAGGACGGCAAGGACGTGCTGATCGTCGACACGAGCGGCCGGCTCCACGTCGACGCCGAGCTGATGGCCGAGCTGGTGGCGATCCGGGACGCGGTCAAGCCGCACGACATCCTGCTCGTCGTCGACGCGATGACCGGCCAGGACGCGGTCAACGTGGCCGAGCAGTTCGCGGCGGCGGTCCAGTTCGACGGGGTGGTGATGACCAAGCTCGACGGCGATGCCCGGGGCGGGGCGGCGCTCTCGGTCAAGGCGGTCACGGGCAAGCCGATCCTGTTCGCATCAACCGGGGAGAAGCTCCACCAGTTCGAGCGGTTCCACCCGGAGCGGATGTCCCAGCGGATCCTCGGGATGGGCGACGTGATGACCCTGATCGAGAAGGCCGAGCGGGAGTTCGACGAGGACCAGACCGAGCAGATGGAGAAGAAGATCAGGTCGGGGGAGTTCGACCTGGACGACTTCCTCGCCCAGCTGCGGATGATGCGCCGGATGGGTCCGCTCCAGGGGCTCCTGGGGATGATCCCGGGGATGGGGGGGCAGTTGCGGGGGCTGAAGGTCGACGAGCGGGAGGTCGACCGGATCGAGGCGATCATCCTGGCCATGACCCCGGAGGAGCGCCGGCGGCCGGAGCTGATCAAGGGCTCGCGGAGGCTGCGGATCGCGCGGGGGTCGGGGACGAACGTGCAGGCGGTGAACCAGCTGGTCAAGCAGTTCGACCAGGTGCGCAAGGTGATGCGCAAGCTGGGGAAGGGCAGGATGCCGGACCTGGGGGCGCTGCTCCGCCAGGCCGGACGTTAGTGGCTCGGGGGCGGTGAACCTCCTGCGAGCGCGGGCCGTCGTCATGGTCGGCACCGGGTCGGCGGTGATAGCGGCGTGCGGGGCATCGACGGTGGCGACCGCCCCGACGACGCCGACCCCGCCGGCGACGAAGCCGTCGGTCGCCGGCGTCCCGCCCGGCCTGAGCCCGGCCGAGCGGCGCGAGTTCACTGCCGGCCGGACGCTCGCGCTGGCCGCGGGCTGCTCCGAATGCCACCGGATCGACGACCGGGGACCGGCCGGCCCAGGCCCCGACCTCAGTGACATCGGGGCCCGGCTGCCGCCGGCGGCGATCGCCCGGGAGCTCCGCGACCCGACTGCGCCGATGCCGTCCTACCCGAGCAGGCCGGCGGCCCGCCTGCGCGCCCTCGTCGCCTACCTGTCCCGGCTGCGGAGCCCGCCGGGCGCGGGCCGCGGCCAGATCGTCGGGATCAACGTCGGCCGACCCTAACCCGCCCGCGCGAGCCGGGCACGCTAATCTGGCTGGTTCATAGAGAACTCCGAAAGGCACCCGTGGCAGTAAGACTGAGGCTCACCCGCGTCGGCGGTAGGAAGGATCCGGTCTGGCGCGTCGTCGTCGCGGACCAGCGCTCGCCGCGCGATGGTCGCGTGATCGAGACCGTCGGCCAGTACAACCCGCAGACCGATCCGTCGACGATCGTGATCAACGAGGAGCGGGCGCGCCACTGGCTCGCCGAGGGGGCCCAGCCGTCGGCCCAGGTCAGGAAGCTCCTGCGCATCCAGGGCATCGAGTAGGCGGCGCCATGGAGATGACCGAGCTGCTCGAGTATCTGGCCGAGGGCTTGGTCGACGATCCGGAGCAGGTGGTGGTCGAGCGGTTCGACGAGCCGGACGGGACGATCGTGCTGGAGCTGGCCGTCGGACCGGACGACTACGGCAAGGTGATCGGCCGGGGCGGCCGGACAGCCCACGCCCTGCGGACGGTGGTCCGGGCGGCCGGGGCGCGCGACGGGCAGCGCGTGCTCCTCGACATCGTCGACTGACGGGGTGACCGGCGACGGCCTGCTGGCCGGTCGGGTCGGGCGACCGCACGGCCTGGACGGCAGCTTCTACGTCACCCGGCCCCGGCCGCCCCTGCTCGAGCAGGGCATGACGGTGACGGTGGGCGGGCGTCGGACGGAGATCGTCCGGCGGGCGGGGACCGACGGACGTCCGATCGTCCGGGTCGAGGGCTGCGAGACGCGCGCGGCGGCCGAGGCGCTGCGCGGGGTCGACCTGATGGCCGATGCGGCGGGGGCGCCGGCCCTGCCGGAGGGCGAGTGGTGGGCGGAGGAGCTCGAGGGGTGCCGGGTGGTCGACGGCGAGCGGACGGTCGGCGTGGTGCGGGCGATGCTCGGCCTGCCGTCGTGCGAGTGCCTGGAGGTCGAGCGCCCGGACGGGTCGGAGCTGCTGGTGCCGATGGTCCGGGACGCGGTACGGCGGGTGGACGTGGGCGCACGGGAGATCGAGGTCAACCTGGCCTTCCTCGGCGACGTGGCGTGAACCTCGACGTCTTCACCCTGTTTCCCGACTGGTTCGCCTGGTTCGTCACCCAGCGACACGTGGCCAACGCGGTCGCACTGGGGAGCGCGCTTGAGTGCGTAAACCCGCGCGACTACACGCCGCTGACGGCCGGCCAGGTCGACGACACGCCGTTCGGCGGGGGGGCGGGGATGGTGCTCCGGGTCGACGTTATGGAGGCGGCGCTGCGCGGGCGCTACGGATGCGACCCGGTCGAGCTGCGGGGGCGCCGGCGGGTGGTGGCCCTGACGCCGACCGGCCGGCTGCTCGACGACGGACTGGTCGACGAGCTGGCGGCCGAGCCGGAGCTGACGCTGCTCTGCGGGCGCTACGAGGGGTTCGACCAGCGGATCGTCGACCACTTCGCGACCGAGGAGATCTCCGTCGGGCGCTACGTCCTCTCGGGCGGGGAGCTGGCGGCGATGGTCGTCTGCGATGCGGTGCTCCGGAAGCTGCCGGGGGCGCTCGGCCACGCCGACTCGGTGGTCGAGGAGTCGTTCAGCCCGGCGCTCGGGGGCATGCCGGAATACCCCCACTACACCCGTCCGGCCGACCATCGGGGGTGGCGGGTGCCGGACGTCCTCCTGTCGGGACACCACGAGGAGATCCGCCGGTGGCGCCTCGAGCGCTGCCGGGAGCGGGCGGGGCGGGCCCCGGCCTGACCGCGACGTCCCCGGGGGTCGCGGGCCCCGGCCTGGTCGGGGACCCGGCGCCTGACCGGGACGCCGGGGCCCGGCCCGCGACCCCAGGGGTCAGGGAGCCCCGGCCTGGTCGGGACCCGGGCCCGACCGGGACGCCTGGGCCCGGCCCGCGACCCCAGGGGTCAGGGAGCCCCGGCGGGGGCCCGGGCCCGACCGGGACGCCTGGGCCCGGCCCGCGACCCCAGGGGTCAGGGAGCCCCGGCCTGGTCGGGGGTCCGGGCCCGACCGCGACCCTCGGGGTCAGGCGGGTCCCAGCCTTCGTCGGGGGCCCGGGCCTGACGAGGACGCCCCCGGGGTCGAGGGGCCCCCGGGCCTGACCGGAGGCGGGGCCGGCCCTGCGGCGGCCGGCGTGGCCGGAGGTCAGGCAGGGCGCGACGGCGGCCAAGCGCGAGCGCTACCATTGGCGACTGCGCCGGCGTCGTCCACGCCCGCGCCTTCTTTTTGCCATGAACGGAGCCATCGAGAGCATCGAGCGGGCGCAGCTGCGCCGGGTGCCCAAATTCTCACCTGGAGATCGGCTGAAGGTCCACTTCCAGGTGATCGAGGGAACCCGCCGGCGGACGCAGGTGTTCGAGGGCGTGGCGATCAAGCGCCAGGGCGAGGGCGCGCGGGAGACGTTCACGGTGCGCAAGCAGTCGTTCGGCGTCGGGGTCGAGCGAACGTTTCCCCTCCACTCGCCGAAGATCGAGCGGATCGAGGTCGCGGCTCGGGGCGACGTGCGCCGGGCCAAGCTCTACTACCTGCGGGACCGGGTCGGCAAGCGAGCCCGGGTGCGGGAGCGGGGCTACGTCGGTCCGGAGGAGAAGGTCGAGCCGGGCCTGCTCTACCAGCCGGAGGTGGAAGAAGCAGACGCCGGGGCGACGGATGCCGGGGCGGTTGAGGATCGGGTAGCGGGCGCGAAGGCCGGCAAGCCCAAGCCGTCGAAGTGATCCTCAAGAAGCTCGCCCGCGGCAACTCGATCGTTGAGTTCGTCCTGATCGTGCTGGTCGCCATCGGCCTGGCGGTCGCGATCCAGGCCTTCATCGTCAAGCCGTACAAGATCCCGAGCGAGTCGATGCTGCCGACGCTGGCCGTCGGCCAGCGGGTCCTGGTGAACCGGTTGGGCAACGACTTCTCGGACCCGCACGTCGGGGAGATCGTGGTGTTCCATCCGCCCCAGGGGGCAGTCGACCAGAACCCGGCGTGCGGGGCGCCGGTTTCCGGGGCGCAGATCTGCTCGACGCCGACCACCCGGGAGGCGAGCGTCAACTTCATCAAGCGGGTCGTCGCCGGACCGGGCGACACGATCTCGATCCGGGACGGCCGGGTCGTGCGCAACGGGAAGCTCCAGACGGAGCCGTTCATCGCCCCGTGCGGCGGGGGCCCGCAGTGCAACTATCCGCACGCGATCACGGTTCCAGCCGGTTCCTGGTTCATGATGGGCGACAACCGTGGGATGTCCGACGACAGCCGGTTCTGGGGTCCCATCCCGAGGAAGTGGATCATCGGTGGGGCCTTCGCCACCTACTGGCCCATCGGGAGAATCGGCATCCTCTAGGGCGATGACCGGGGAGCGGACGGCCAAGCCGGCCGGAACCTCCCGGTCGCGCCGGGCGGCCCGCCGGCGGACGAGCGGGCGCCGGCTGTTCGCGTTCGACCGGAACCTGGGGGTCCGGCTGGTGGCCGGGGCCGACGAGGCCGGTCGGGGCTGCCTGGCGGGTCCGCTGGTGGCGGCGGCGGTGCTCTTCGACCAGGAGGCGCTGACGACCAGGGAGCTGCGGGCGCTCGGGGCTCTGAACGACTCCAAGCAGCACGACCACGCGGCGCGGGAGGCCCTCTACCCACTGGTCCTGTCGACCGCCCGGAAGGTCGTCGTGGTCTCGCGATGCGTGCGGGGGATCGACGAGCGGGGACTCCACGTGACCAACCTGGCGGGGCTCCGGGATGCGCTGCGGGGGGTAGCCGTGCCGGGATGCCTCTGCCTGATCGACGGGTTCGCGGTGGCGGACTTCGGCTTCGAGCAGCGGGCGATCGTCGGGGGCGACGGGACGAGCGCGGCGATCGCGGCGGCGTCGATCGTGGCGAAGGTGACCCGCGACCGGTTCATGCGCCGGGCGGACGAGCTCCATCCGGGCTGGGAGTTCGCGGCCCACGTCGGCTACTCGACCCCGGAGCACCGGGCGGCGATCGGCCGGCAGGGAGTGTCGCCGCTCCATCGACTGTCCTTCCAGTCGACCGCCTACCAGCAGCTCGCGCTGTAGCCGCCCGCCGCCCGCCGCCCGGCGCCGGGGACGCGCCTGCGCCAGCCGGACCGCCGGGCGCCGAGTGTGGGTGAGTGCCGTCCCGGCGCTGCGGGTGCGGGTGAGTGCCGTCCCGGCGTCGCGCGGGTGGCGGTGAGTGCCGTCCCGGCGTCGCGCCGGCGGCGGTGAGTGCCGTCCCGGAGTCGCTCCGGGTGTGGGCGACTCCCGTCCCGCCGGGCGCCGGGCCCGCGCGGCTTCCGTCGCGCCGTGGGGACCGAGTGCGCGCGACTGCCGTTTCGCCGTGGGCTGAGCGCGCACTGCGCCGGGTGCGCGCGACTGCTCGGGCGTGGGCGCCGGGTGTGGGTGAGTGCCGTCCCGGCGGGGCGCCGGGTGTGGGTGAGTGCCGTCCCGGCGGGGCGCCGGGTGTGGGTGAGTGCCGTCCCGGCGGGGCGCCGGGTGTGGGTGAGTGCCGTCCCGGCGGGGCGCCGGGTGTGGGTGAGTGCCGTCCCGGCGGGGCGCCGGGTGTGGGTGAGTGCGGTCCCGGCGTGGCGCCGGGTGTGGGTGAGTGCCGTCCCGGCGTGGCGCCGGGTGTGGGTGAGTGCTGTCCCGGCGTGGCGCCGGGTGTGGGTGAGTGCCGTCCCGGCGTGGCGCCCAGTCTGGGTGACTGCCGTCCCGGCGCTGCGCCGGGTGCGGGTGACCGCCGTCCCGGGCGTGCGCAAGTGGGCGACTGTCGTCCCGGTGTTGCGCCGGGCACGGCGGACTGACTGCCCATCCCGCCATGGGTCGTGTACGCGCGACTTCGCCCCGGTGTTGCGCCGGGTGCGGGCGACTGCCCGTCCCGCCGTGGGTCGGGTGCGCGCGACTGTCGTCCCAGCGTTGGGCCAGGTCCGCGCGACGGCCCTCGCGGCGTTTTGCGCCGACGGCGGGTGACCGCCGTCGCGCCGTGGGGGGCGAGTGCGTGCGCGCGACTGCCGTCCCGCCGTGCTCCGGGTGCGCTCACATCACCGCCTCCCGCTGGTCGAGACGGACGAGACGGCCGGCGGCGTCGATCACGATGCCGACGGCGTCGAAGCGCAGCTCCCGGGGCCCGAGCCTGCCGGTGCGGCCGGCGAGCCAGGCGGCGGCGAGCCGGCGGACCTGTCGCTGCTTGGTCGGGCCGATCGAGTCGATCGGGTCGAGGCCGCCGGCGCGGCGGGTCTTGACCTCGGCGAAGACGATCGTGTCGTCGTCGCAGAGGATCAGGTCGAGCTCGCCGACCGGGGTGCGGAAGTTGCGCTCGAGGAGGCGGAAGCCGAGCCGTTCGTAGTGCTCGAGGGCGAGCCGCTCGCCGGCGCGACCGAGGATCTGGCGGGGATTGCCGGGCACTCTGCGACGGTACGCCCGCCGGCTCTGCGAGTTGATGAAGGAACCTGTCAACTTCGCAACGGGACGGTTGGGATTCGTGACGGAAGCGGCAAAATGCCGGCTGGACGGGGTCTTCCGTCTGGGCCGGGTGGTTCGATCGCTGGGTGCTCGCCCGCGCTGACAGCTTCGCCGTCGAAGGCCTCGATGCCCACCGGGTATGGGTCGAGGTCGACATCCGGCGGGGGCTGCCGGCCTTCAACATCATCGGCCTGCCGGCGTCCTCGGTGCGGGAGTCGCGGGAGCGGGTCCGGGCGGCGGTCCTGAACTCGGGGTTCGCCTTCCCGGGCCAGCGGGTCACGGCGAACGTGGCGCCGGCGCATCTGGACAAGGCGGGGTCGAGCTTCGACCTCGCGCTGGCCTGCGGCCTCCTCGCGGCGACCGACCAGGTGGACCGCGGCGGCCTCGATCGGCTCGCCCTGTTCGCGGAGCTCTCGTTGAGCGGCGCGCTGCGCCCGTGCCGCGGGGTGCTGGCGGCGGCTGAGGCGGCCGCTCGGTCGGGCCTGCGGGGGTTGATCGTGGCCCGGGCGAATGCGTCGGAGGCCGCCCAGGTGGATTCGATCCCGGTGGCGGGTCTCGGGTCGCTGGCCGACGTGGCGGCGGTGATCGACGGACGTGTCCGGCTGCGGTCGGGGCGGTCGAGCCGGGGCGCGCGCGCCTCGTCGGGCGCGGCGGCGGGAGGCCGCGGCGAGCCGGGAGCGGCCTTCGCCCGGCCCCTCGACGGTCCGGGCGAGCCTGACCTGGCGGACATCCGGGGTCAGCGGCGGGCGATCCGGGCGCTGACCATCGCGGCAGCCGGCGGCCATCACCTACTGCTGTGCGGACCGCCGGGAGTGGGCAAGACGATGCTGGCGCGCCGGCTGCCGGCGCTCCTCCCACCGCTCGGCCGGGTCGAGGCGCTCGAGGTGACGAAGATCCACGGGATCGCCGGTGAGCATGTCGGGAGCGGCCTGATCCAGCGGCGGCCGTTCCGCGCACCGCACCACTCGATCTCGGCGGTCGGCTTGGTGGGAGGGGGGCCGCTGGCGGCGCCGGGGGAGGCCGTCCTGGCCCATCAGGGGGTGCTGTTCCTCGACGAGCTGTCGGAGTTCTCCCGGCCGGCCCTGGAGGCATTGCGGGCCCCGCTCGAGGGCGGCCGGGTGGCGATCGTCCGCCGCCAGCGGACGGCGGTCTACCCGACCCGGTTCATGCTCGTGGCGGCGATGAACCCATGCCCGTGCGGCCATGCCGGCGACGCCGGGGGCCGGTGCCGGTGCAGCGAGGTGGAGCTGGCCCGCCACCGCGCGCGACTGAGCGGGCCGATGCTCGACCGGATCGACCTGTTCGTGCGGATGGCGCGCCCGACGACGGCGGAGCTGCGGGCGCCGCCGTACACGAGCTCCGGGGTGGCGCGGGAGCGGGTGCTCGAGGCACGGTCACGGCAGGCCCGCCGGCTGGGGGGCAGCGGAGCGACGTGCAACGGGGAGCTCGATCTGCGGCTCCTGCGCAGTCGGGGCGAGATCGACGACCAGGCGGAGGAAGCGCTGCGGCGCGCCTACGAGCGCGGCGCGCTGAGCGTGCGCGGACAGGCCCGCGCCCTCCGGGTGGCCCGGACGGTGGCCGACCTTGATGGGAGCACGAACGTGCGGGCGGTGCACGTCGGCGTGGCGCTGTCGCTGCACCCGGAGGGGGCGATGGCCCTGCGGCGAACCGGATGAGCCGACTCGGTCGGGCTGCACCGGCGCGCCCACCACCCGGGGCGTGGGCTCGAAGTGGGCCTGGGCGGCGCCATGCTGGTTTCATCGCGGGGCCATGATCCCGTGGATGAGCGTCGGGGTGTCGGTGATCGCCAGCACGCCCTGGGGGTCGTCGAGCTCGACCCGGACGAAGGTGCGCGGGGTGTCGACGAGCTCCCCGACGAGCGGCACGAACAGGAGCTGGACCGAGCTCCGGTTGGGTGAGTCGATCTTCAGCGGGGGGATCGGCGGCGCCGAGACGATCTTGCCGTAGTCGATCCTGCCACCGTCCGGGGTGTGGTGGCCGGCGTCGTAGACGCTCCACTGGAGGCTGACCGACCGATGCTTGTAGCCGTCCACCTGCGTGCGGACGTAGACCACGTCGCCGAGGACGGCCAGGAGGTCCGGGGCGGGGGACGGCGTGTTGAAGATGAGCTTGTACTCGGCCCGCCAGTCGGGATAGGCCCGGTGGGCCCAGTCGGCGAGCGTGACGTTCGCGTCCACGGCGAACACCGAGAGCGCCGCACCGATCTGCTCACGCGGGTCGGGCTTCAGGCTTGGTACCAGCGTGAAGGTCACGGTGACCAGGCTGCCCACGAGCGCGACCACCGCGGTGAGCATGGCCCAAGCCACGTTGGAGAGGCGGCGAACGCCCCGCCGGCCCTCCGCCGATTCGTCGGTCACGGCCTGACTTCGAGGTGGTCGGTCGCGCAGCTGTAGCTCCCACCCCGGGCGGCCTTGGCCAGCAGGCCGTAGGTGCCCGGAGCGAGCTTGCCGAGCTTCACCGGCGTCGTGTTGGTGTGCACCTGCTGTCGCACGACCACTCGACGGTGACGGGGCGCCACGACGGTCAGGGTCAGCGAGGCGTTCCCGGCGGCGTAGATGCTGACGCTGATGGCGTGGCGTCCGGTCCGGCGCACGACGATCGGGGAGTACGCATACGGAAAGCTCACTCGGAAGGCCGACGAGGATCGCAGCCCCCGGCAGCTGCCGCTGTTGGCCGGCAGCCGGCTCGCGAGGACCGGCGCAGCGGATGCCGTATGCGAGGCACCGGTCAGGCTCACTGCGACCGGCGTGCCGGACCCCGCCACCGTGGTCAACTGCCCGGTGTCCGACGCGCTGCGGATCCGATCGTCGGCCGCGTCGGCGATCAGGATCGATCCGTCGGCCGTGGGCGCGACTCCACTGACGGAGCCGAGGGCGACCCCGGTGGCGGCTCCGTCGTCGCCGCTGAAGGCCGAGATCCCGGTGCCGGCGACCGGGGTCGGCGCTCCGTCGCCGATGCTCGCTCGCACGACCAACGGGCCGTCCCCGACGAGCAGACTCCCGTCAGCCGCGACGCCGACGGCGATCGCGACCGGCGACGACGCCGCCGGCCCGGCGAGGGCCACGGCGGTGGTGATCGTCCCGTCCGGGTCGATCCGACGGACGGCGCGGTTGCCCGCATCCGCGACCAGGACGTCACCCGACGGACCGACCGCCACGGTGGTCGGGCGGTCGAGGAGCCCGGCGGTCGCCGCTTCGCCGTCCCCGGCGAACCCCGCCGTGCCGGTCCCGGCCACGACCGTGGAGACCCCGATCGGTGAGATCGCGAAGACCTGATTGAGCTCGGCGTCGGCCACCACTATGTCCCCGCTCGAAAGACGGGCGAGGGCGCGCGGCTCACCGAACCCCGGGGCCAGCGTCCTGATCGTTCCCGACGCGTCGACCATCCTGACCACGTGATTGCCGGTGTCGGCGATCGCGAAGGCGCCACCCCCCAAGTCGACGACCCCCATCGGCTGATCGAGGAACGCGCTGGTCGCCGGCCCGCCGTCGCCGCCGTCGCCCGCCTGCATCGGTGTCCCGGCGACCGTGGTGATGACCCCGCCGGCGTCGACCTTCCGGATGACGTTGTTGCCCGTGTCGGCGATCAGGAACCCGCCCGACGCGAGCGGGGCAACCTGGTGCGGATTGTTGAGCAGGGCTCCGGTCGCCGGGCCACCGTCACCGCACCACCCGCGGGAGACCGCCGCCGAGCACATCGAGCTCGGGGTGACGCCGTCGGTCGGGCCGACGTCCCCCGGTGCCGCCAGGGCAGCCCGCGACCCGCCGGCGATCAGCATCGCCGTCACGCATATCACGACCCGCCCGCCGGACCCCGGCCACATCCGTCGATCTATATACGAACGGCTTCCCGGCATGTGTGCGTCTCGTCACATTCGACCACCCATCGTCCGGCCCCGCCGCCGCCTGCGCCGAGCCGGCCGTAAGCGCCGCACCGGTTGCGAAGATGTCCGGGTGCCCGGGATCCGCCGCGTCCTGACGATCGCCGGCTCCGACTCCGGCGGGGGCGCCGGGGTCCAGGCGGACCTGAAGGCCTTCGCCCGGTGCGGCGTCCACGGCATGACGGCGATCACCGTGGTCACCGCCCAGAACACGCTCGGCGTCGACCGGGTCCACGTCGTCCCGCCCGAGATGGTCGTCGCCCAGATCCGATCGGTCGCCTCCGACATCGGCATCGACGCGATCAAGGTCGGCATGCTCGGCGACGTGGAGACCATCGCCGCCGTCGCCGGCTGCCTCCTCCAACTGCCGCCCGGCCTCCCGATCGTCGTCGATCCGGTGCTCGTCTCCACGTCCGGGGCCACGCTCCTCGCGCCCGACGCTCTCGACGCCCTTCTCCGGTTGATCCTCCCACTCGCCACCGTCCTCACCCCCAACCTCCCCGAGGCTCGCGCCCTCGTCCGGGCGGCCGGTGGAGCTCTGGCCGGCGGGGACCCCGCGGGCCCGTCCCGGGAGCCAGCCGGCGGGGACCCCGCGGGCCCGTCCCGGGAGCCAGCCGGCGGGGACCCCGCGGGCCCGTCCCGGGAGCCAGCCGGTGGGGACGCCGCGGGCCCGTCCCGGGAGCCAGCCGGCGGGGACCCCCCGGACCCCCTCCCGGAGCCAGCCGCCGGGGAGTCCGCGGGCACGGCCGGCGGCGGCCCCAACGATCCGGACGCCGATGACGCGCCCGCTCTCGCACGCGCCCTCCACCGCCTCGGCCCGGCGGCCGTCGTCGTCACCGGCGGCCACCGGCCCGGCGGGGCCGACCTCTTCTTCGACGGCCGCGACCTCGTCGAGATCCCCGGGCCCCGGCATCCCGGCGGGGCGACCCACGGGTCCGGGTGCACCCACTCGGCCGCCCTCGCCGCCCAGCTCGCCCTCGGCCTCCCCGCCGTCGACGCCGCCCGCGCCGCCCGGGCGATCGCCGCCGACGCCGTCGGCTGGGGGAGGCCGGAGCTCGGCGGCGGCGAAGGGCCGGTCGACGTTCTCGGCGGCCCGTTCGAAATCGCCCCCCGGTCGACCGGCCGTTTGCCATAATCCGGCGATGCGGTTGTTGAGGATGAAGCCCGGTCATGGTGAGGTTCTGATCGCCGAGGGGGACGTCGAGGTGCCGGCCGAGGAGCAGGAGCTCGTCGCCGCCTTCCGCGCCCAGCTCGACGCCGGCATGTGGGCGGCCGTGCCCACCCTCGCCGGCGGCGGACGTCGCCAAGCGGAGCTCGTGCGCAGCTTCGAGGAGGTACCACGCGACGCCGAGCGCGTGATCTTCTTCCCACGCGCCGCGGGCGGGCGATAGCCCCCGGGCCGTCCATGCTGCTGGCGCTCGGAGCCTGCGCGATCGTCGTCCTCGCGCTGCTCTGGGAGGTCGTCGCCCCGCCGCTAGCCATCTGGCGGGCCGGCTGGCAAGCCCGACGTCGGCGGGTCGGACCGATCGCCACCTATGATCCCGGCCGCGAGCGCCGGGCCGAGCAACGGGCCCGAGCCCTCGTCCGCTCGTGCGTCAACGACGAGGAGTGGGCGATGTACCGGGATCTCGGCTTCCTCCGCGTCTGGGGGACCTGCGCCCGGGGTCCCGGCGACGGCGACGGCGAGCACCGCCGCGGCGCCCCCTACGCCTATCTGATCTATCCCCACAAGCCGATCGTCGCCTTCGTCCCCCACACCGGCCAGCTCCTCAGCGAGTACTGCGTCGAGTTCCCCGACCTCGACCGTCCCTACGGCAGCGCCCGGCTCCCCGATTCTGACGACGTCCTCGCCAAGTGGATGGCCCTCACCGGGGACGAGCGCCGGCTGATCGCCAGCGCCAACATGCACCTCCCCGGCCGCCAGGTCGACCCCGACGCCGTCCGCCGCGACCTCTGGCGACTCGGCCGCTGGGAGCAGGCCCGCCTCCAGCGCGACCAGACCGACGCCGGTAGTGTTTCGGCCTCGTGATCGCCCGACTCAGCCCCCACCGCCACCCGTCCCCGCCGCCCGTCCGTCGTCCGCCGCCGTGCGGCCGATGACCGAAGCGAACGGCTTCGACCTCAAGCACCGCAGCCGCGCCCTGACCGACGGTCCCGAGCGCGCTCCGGCCCGGGCCTACCTCAAGGGGATCGGCTTCGACGACGAAGCCCTCGCCAAGCCGATCATCGGCGTCGCCTCGACCTGGATCGAGACGATGCCCTGCAACTTCCATCTCCGCGCCCTCGCCGCCCAGGTCAAGGACGGGATCCGCGAGGCCGGCGGCACCCCGATGGAGCTCAACACGATCGCCATCTCCGACGGCATCACCATGGGCACGGCCGGGATGAAGACGTCGCTCGTCTCCCGCGAGGTCATCGCCGACTCGATCGAGCTCGTCGGCCGCGGCCACCTCTTCGACGCCGTGATCGCCCTCTCCGGCTGCGACAAGACGATCCCCGGCACCGTCATGGCCCTCGCCCGGCTCGACGTCCCCGCCCTCATGCTCTACGGCGGCTCCATCCGACCCGGCGTCTATCGCGGCCAGGACGTAACGATCCAGGACGTCTTCGAGGCCGTCGGCGCTCACGCCGCCGGTCGGATCACCGACGCCGACCTCGCCGAGCTCGAGGCCGTCGCCTCGCCCGGCCCGGGTGCCTGCGCCGGGCAGTTCACGGCCAACACCATGGCCATGGCCTTCGAGATGATGGGCATCTCGCCGATCGGCGCCTCCTTCGTCCCCGCCCAGGAGAAGAACAAGGGCGAGGTCGCCCGGGCGGCCGGCCGGCTCGTGGTCGACGTCCTCCGGCGCGGCCTGCGCCCGTCCCAGCTGATCACCCGCGACTCGCTTGAGAACGCGATCGCCGCCATCGCCGCCAGCGGCGGCTCGACGAACGGCGTCCTCCACCTCCTCGCCCTCGCCCACGAAGCCGGCGTCGAGCTCTCGATCGACGACTTCGACCGGATCAGCGAGGAGACCCCCCTCCTCTGCGACCTCAAGCCCGGTGGCCGCTACGTCGGCGTCGACCTCTACCGGGCGGGCGGCGTCGCCCTCCTCGCCCAGCGCCTCCAGGACGCCGGGCGCCTCCACGAGGACGCGCCGACGGTCACCGGTCAGACGATCGGCGAGCTCGCGCGCGCCGCCACCGAGACCGACGGCCAGCGGGTCATCCGCCCCCTGACCGACCCGATCAAGTCGACCGGCGGACTGGCGATCCTCCGCGGCAACCTCGCCCCCGAGGGCTGCGTGGTCAAGCTCGCCGGCCACGAGCGCCGCCTCCACGTCGGCCCGGCCCGCGTCTTCGAAGGCGAGGAGGCCGCGATGGAGGCCGTGACCCACGGACGGATCGAAGCCGGCGACGTCGTCGTGATCCGCAACGAGGGCCCGGCCGGCGGACCCGGCATGCGCGAGATGCTCGCCGTTACCGCCGCGCTCAACGGAGCCGGCCTCGGCGCCCAGGTCGCGCTCCTGACCGACGGTCGCTTCTCCGGGGCGACCCACGGGTTCATGGCCGGGCACGTCGCCCCCGAGGCGGTCCGCGGCGGCCCGATCGCCGCCGTCCGCGACGGCGACGAGGTCACGATCGACGTCGACCGCCGCCGGCTCGACGTCGGCCTCACCGACGAGGAGATCGCCGCCCGCGTGGCTGACTACCGGGCCCCCGACAACCCGGACATGACCGGCGTGCTCAAGAAGTACGCCCTCCAGGTCGGCAGCGCCTCCCGCGGCGCCGTCACCACCTGACCGCCGCCAGTCGCCCGCCGGCGGCGGGCTGCCAGACTGAGGAGTGATGCACATCGGGATCGACATCGACTCGACCCTCCATGACTACTGGAGGCTCCTCTCGGCCGCCGCGGTCCGTCGCTTCGGCGTCGACCTCCCCTACGACGAGCAGCTCACCTGGGGGGTCACCCGGCTGCGCCCCGAGCAGCTCGCCGCCTGCGTCGCCGACACCCATTCCGAGGACGACGTCCTCGCCGCCGTCCCCTACCCCGGGGCCGTCGAGGCCGTCCGGCGCTGGCACCGCCTCGGCCACCGGATCCACGTGATGAGCCACCGCGACGCCGCCGCCGCCCCGGCCACCGCCCGCTGGCTGGACCAGGTCGGTCTGCCCCACGACGAGCTCAGCTGCTGCGAGGACAAGATCCTCCGCTGCGTCGACGGCGGCGTCGAGCTTCTGATCGACGACAGCCCCCTCAACCTGCGCCGGGCGATCGATCGCGACATCCGCGTGGCCACGCTCGTCCATCCCTGGAACACCGACTTCTGCGAGGAGGAGGCCGTGATCTGCGCCCCCGACTGGCGGGCCCTCGCCGCCCGCCTGCGCCCGCTCCTCGAAGGCCAGCGCTCACGCAGCAGCGTCTTTCGCACCGAGTCCCAGCCCTGAGCCCGCGGACCCCCCATCGCGCACGCCCGGGGCCAGGCCGGAGCGGGCTCGGCGCGACGACCCGACGGCTCGGTCGGATAGAGTCGACTGCTTCTCGTCCCGCACGATCACCGCACCGTCTGAGCCTTGAGGGCACGGTTGGGGAGGCACCCTGCAGACCAATGTGAAAGCCGTTGAGCTCCGCGACCTCTGGCGCCGCTACAAGCTGAACGACGACCAGCGGGCGCGCGAGCGGCTGGTGGTCGCCTACTCGCCGCTCGTCAAGTACGTCGCCGGACGGATGGCCGCCGGGCTCCCGGCCCACGTCGACGAGGCCGACCTGATCTCGTACGGCCTCGTCGGGCTGATCGCCGCGATCGAGCGCTTCGACCTCTCCCGGGAGATCCGCTTCGAGACCTACGCGATCACCCGCGTCCGTGGGGCGATCCTCGACGAGCTCCGCGCCCTCGACTGGGTGCCCCGCTCGGTCCGGGCCCGGGCTCGCGAGATCGAACGGGCCCACGCCAAGCTCGAGGCCAAGCTCCAGCGCGTCCCCACCGACGAGGAGATCTCCAAGGAGATCGGCGTGACCGTGGAGGAGTTCCGCGACTCGCTGCTGGCCATCGCCAACTCGTCGGTCACCGCCCTCGACGAGCTCTGGGCCGTCTCGGACGCGAGCGGCGACAGCGTCTCCCTGCTCGACACCCTCCCCGACCAGAGTGCGCCGAACCCCGAGCAGATCGTCGACGCCAACGAGCTGAAGGACCGCATCGCCGACGCGATCTCCCGCCTCCCCGAGCGCGAGAAGCTCGTGATCGCCCTCTACTACTACGAGAACCTCACCCTCCGGGAGATCGGCGAGGTCCTCGGCGTCACCGAGTCCCGTGTCTCCCAGCTCCACACCAAGGCCGTCCTGCGGCTCCGGTCTCGCCTCTCTCCGCCCGAGTGACCCGCCCGGCGCCGCGCGCGACGCCGGCGCCCCGGCCGCGGCCGGCGCCGACCCGCTCCGACTGATCCCCCCGCCGCCCGCCGCCCGGCCTTCACACCGGCGCAACCCCACGCGATATGTTCCTCTCCCCCCGAGGAGAGGAGATCTGCATGCGATACAGCGCCGACCGGATTCGCAACGTCGCGCTCGTCGGCCATCGCGGCGCCGGCAAGACCTCGCTGCACGAAGCCCTGCTGTTCGAGGCCGGCGCGATCAACCGCCTCGGGAGCGTCGTCGACCGGACGACGAGCTCCGACTCGGACCCCGACGAGCAGGCCCGCCAGATGTCGATCTCCGCGGCCCTCAGCTCGTTCGAATGGGACGGGCGCAAGATCAACCTGATCGACACCCCCGGCGACCCGAGCTTCGTGGCCGACGCCCTCGGCGGCCTCCGCGTCTGCGAGTCGGCCGTCTTCGTCGTCAACGCCGTCATGGGCGCCGAGGTCACCACCACCCGCCTCTGGCGCCGGGCGGCCGAGCTCGACCTCGCCCGGATGATCTACGTCAACATGCTCGACCGCGAGCGGGCCGACTTCTACCGCGCGCTCGACTCCCTCAAGGCGGCGTTCGGCCCTCACGTCGTCGCCACCGAGATCCCGATCGGCGCCGAGCACGAGATCGAGGGGGTGATCGACCTGGTCGACATGAAGGCCTACCGCTACGCCGCCCCCGCTCGGGACAACGCCGCCGAGATCCCGATTCCCGACGATCTCCGCGACCGGGCCGAGGAGTACCGGGAGAAGCTGATGGACGAGGTGGCCGAGGTCTCGGACGCCCTCATGGAGCGCTACCTCGAAGGCGACGAGATCTCCCACCAGGAGATCGTCGACGCCCTCAAGGAGGGAACCAACCACGGGTCGATCTTCCCCGTCGTCTGCGGCGTGGCCACCCGCAACCTCGGGACCAACCGGCTCCTCGACGCGATCGTCGAGGACCTCCCGTCCCCGGTCAAGCACGGGCCGCTCGAGCTCCCCGAGGTCACCCTCGAGCCGGTCGAGGACCGCCCCCTCTTCGCCTACATCTTCAAGACCCGGGCCGACTCGTTCACCGGTCGGATCAACCTCTTCCGCGTCTACCAGGGCGTGATCAGCCACGACACCCAGCTGCTCAACACCCGCACCCACACCAAGGAGCGGATCGGCCAGTTGACGATCTTCGCCGGCAAGGGCACCGACCACGTCGACGAGTTCGGCCCCGGGGACATCGGCGCCGTCGCCAAGCTCAAGGAGACCCGGGCCGGCGACTGGCTCGCCGCCCGCGACGAGCCGATCCGGATGCCCGAGATCAAGCTCCCCGCCCCGGTCATGGCCTTCGCGATCGAGCCGAAGACCAAGGGCGACGAGGACAAGGTGTTCAGCTCGCTCCGCCGCCTCCAGGAGGAGGACCCGACGATCGACCTCCATCGCGACGCCCAGACCGGCGAGCAGATCGTCGCCGGGCTCTCGCAGATCCACGTCGAGGTGATCGTCGATCGGCTCCGCTCCCGCTTCGGGGCCGAGGTCAACCTCAAGCCCCCGCGCGTCCCCTACCAGGAGACGATCCGCCGGTCGGCCAAGGCGCACGGCCGCCACAAGAAGCAGTCGGGCGGCCGCGGGCAGTTCGGCGACTGCCACATCGAGATCGAGCCGCTCGGGGCCGGCGCCGGCTTCGAGTTCGTCGACCAGATCAAGGGCGGCGTGATTCCGAGCTCCTTCATCCCCGCCGTCGAGAAGGGCGTGCTCGAGGCGATGGAGCACGGCGTCCTGGCCGGCTGCCCGGTCAAGGACGTCCGGGTCAGGCTCTACGACGGCTCCTACCACACCGTCGACTCCTCGGAGATCGCCTTCAAGCTGGCCGGCGGGCAGGCCATGCGGCACGCGCTCGAGCAGGCCGACCCGGTCCTGCTCGAGCCGATCATGCTCGTCACCCTCTCGGTGCCCGAAGCGAGCGTCGGCGACGTGATCGGCGATCTCAACGGCCGCCGCGGCCGGCCCCAGGGCATGGAGGGGTCGGCCGGCCTGACCGAGATCAAGGCCGAGGTCCCGATGGCCGAGATGCTCACCTACGCACCCGACCTCCGGTCGCTGACCGGCGGGCAGGGCGACTACACGATGGAGTTCCTCCGCTACGAGGAGCTCCCCGGGCACCTGTCGGCGAAGGTGATCAGCGGGGCGGTCGAGGCCGCCGAGGTGCGCGCCTGACCCGCGCGCCCGATACCCTCCAGCCGTGGTCCACAACCGCCAGCTCGACACCAGCCAGGCCCCGGTGATGTGCGCGGTTTGCGGGCGATCCCTGCTCCGCGGCGAGGTGGCCAACGTGTTCATCGCCGGCGGCGCCCGCCGCGACGTCTGCGAGCTCTGCACCACCCGCGCCGCCCACGAGGGCTGGATCCGCGACGGCGCCGACGAAGCCCCGGCCCCCCGACCCCGCGGGGGCGAGCGGGCCCGCTCGCTGGTCGGCCGGCTCCGCTCCCGCCTCGAGACGGCGACCCACGCGCCCGAGCGCCCCGACGAGGCGCTCGAGCCGACCGGCCGACCCCCGGTGAACGAGGCGCGCGAGATCCACGCCGTCCCGACCAACGCCGAGCTGAAGGTCTCACGCGCGCTCGAGCTGTTCAACAAGAGCGAGCACACGAAGACCGTCTCCGGGGTCGCCCGGTCCCTCGGTGCCCCGGACGTCGCCGTGCAGGCCCGAGCCGACGACGGCGCCCTCGTCGAGATCGTCGTCGCCTGGGAGCTCTGCTGGTACCGCTACGAGGTCGATCTCGCCGACGAGCCGCACGCCGTCCGGCTGCTCGGCCAGGGCTACGAGCTCGAAGAGCTCGGCGAGGACCCGCTGGCCGCGAACGCCGTGGCCGACGGGCGCGGCGAGCTCGCGCTCGGCGCCGTCTGAGCCGCGCGCCCCGGCGTGCCGGGCTCCGGCGAACGACTATGCTGGCGACCGCGATGATCTTCTGCGTGGTCCCTCCCGAGCTCGCCGACGAGCTCTTCGACAAGCTCACCCGCCATTACGCCGACGACCCGAACGTGACCGTGATCATCGATCAGCGGACGTCCGAGCGCCGCGAGCAGGGCGCCGAGCCGCCGATCGCCCAGCGGCGCGAGCTCCGCGACCGCCGCCGCCGGCGCATCGCCGGCGACCTCCCCCCGCTCGAAGGCGAGTAGGCCGGTGGGTGCCCCGCCGGGCCCGGGCCGGCGCCGCCGGTGAAGCTCGTCGTCCACGTCGACGGCGGGTCCCGCGGCAACCCCGGGCCGGCGGCCGCCGGCGCCGTCCTCCACACCCCCGACGGGGAGCTCGTCGCCGAGGCGGCGCGGACGATCGGGCGGGCGACGAACAACGTCGCCGAGTACCGCGCCCTCCTGCTCGGCCTCGAGCGGGCCCGGGAGCTCGGGGCGACCGAGGTCGAGCTGATCAACGACTCCGAGCTGATCGCCAAGCAGGTGACCGGCCGCTACAAGGTCAAGCACCCCGACATGAAGCCGCTCCACACCGAGGCGCGCGACGCCCTCTCCGGGTTCGAGCGGTGGTCGATCCGGTCGGTGCCGCGGGCCCAGAACGCCCACGCCGACGCCCTGGTCAACGCCGCCCTCGACGCCGCCTCCTGACCGACGACCGGCGCCCGTCAGTTGACCGGTCGGGCGCTCGCCGCGATGGCGAGCATCTGCTGGTTGCTCAGCGAGTCGCGCAGCGTGTTGTTCAGCCAGTAGACGGCCGCCGGCGTCCGCCAGACGACAAGCCGGATGTGCCCGCCGTCGGCGTACAGGTCGTAGCTGCGCCCGCCGAACCGGCGGGTCTCGTGCTGGCCGGTGAGGATCGGCGGGTTCTTCCAGTCGGTGCCCTCGATCCCGTAGAACTCGCCGACCAGGCCCCGGGCGATCGAGATCACGTAGGCCGGGTGCTTGGCGTTTCGCTCGTCGCGCAGCGTGTAGACGCGCACGAGGTCGGCGGTCGTCGCCCCGGCCATCCGCAGGCGGGGCGTGTAGAGCTTCAGCGGGAAGCCGACCGAGGCCACGTTCGCGAGGTCGACATCGCTCTGGGGGGTGGCGAGCAGTCCGAGCCCGCGCGCCGCCGCCGCCCCCCGACGCCCGGTCGACCCGGGGACGCGCAGGGCCCCCGGATCCTGATAGAGGAAGTCGTTGACCGTCGCCGCCAGCTGCGTCGGGGTCGCGGTCACGTACGACGGGCCGGTCGTCGACTGGAAGCTGACCTGGCGGACCGGGCGCCCGAGGGAGAACAGGGCGAGGTTGATCAGGTGGACCACCGAGCTCCCGTGGATGTCGGTCTGGACGGCGTTGCGCAGGGCCTTCAGGAGCTGGTCCTGGTGGTTGAAGAGGTTCGCCGCCCCGACCTGCTGCTTGGCCTCGCGGATGAAGTCCTGCTGGCGAGCGACCCGGACGAAGTCGCTGTCGCCGTGCCGGTAGCGGGCGTAGTCGAGCGCCGGCTCGCCGCAGAGCTTCTGGTAGCCGGGGGGGATGTCGATGCTCGAGTAGTTGTCGGCCGCCGTTCCGTTGTTGAAGTTGTAGTAGTGGCGGTCGACGAAGATGTAGACGCAGCCGATCGCGTCGATCACCTTCCGGAAGCCGCGGAAGTTGATGTCGATGATGTGGTTGATCGCGAGGCCCGGGAGCGTGGCCTTGATCGTCTTGGCCACGAGCGCCGCCCCGCCGAGGGCATAGGCCGCGTTGATCTTGCTCGTCTCCGGCACGCCCTGCGGGGTCGTGATCTGGACGCGTAGATCCCGGGGGACCGAGAGGACCGACGTCTGGTGGGCGTTCGGATCCATCCGGATCAGGAGCATCGTGTCCGAGTGGGGCGGGGAGGCCTTGTCGGTCACGTTGCTCGACAGGGCCCGCTTGTCGTCGCCGATGATCAGGATCGTCTCCGCCGCCCCGGCGGCCACCGGGGTGATCTGCTGGATCGCCGGGGCGGCGAGCGTCGGCCGGGGGAAGTAGCTCTGGATGTGCCCGACCTCGAGCAGCACGGCCGCGATCGCCGCGGTCGCGGCGAGGACGACGATGAGCAGGCTGCCGATCAGGAATCGCTTGCGCACGGGCTGGAGATCCAGGCCAACATAGAGGGCGACCCGAACGCGCCGCCGCACTCGGGTCAAGGTCGAGCATCGTGGCGGGCCGACCGGGCCCCCCGCGCCGGGCGTCATCATAGAGCTACGATCCGCGCTTGCTCAGCGCGCGCAACCGGGAGCTCCTCGGCCTGATCCCGTCGGCGCTCCTGATCACCGGCGGGTTCGCGGCGATCTTCATCCAGAGCCAGTCCCGGCTCTCGAACGTCTCGCTGACCTACGGCATCTTCTTCCTCGCCCTCTGCGTCGGCGCCCACGCCGTCCTCCGCTTCGCCCTCCCGCACGCCGACCCGTACATGCTCCCCCTGGCGGCGGCCCTGGCCAGCGTCGGGATCGTGATGCTCTACCGGATCGACCCGACCCTCGCCCGCCAGCAGGCCCAGTGGTTCGTGGTCGGCCTGATCCTCTTCGCCGTCACGGTCGTCGTCCTGCGCGACGGGCGCTACGCCGTGCTCGAGCGCTACCGGTACACGATCGCCCTCGCCGGGATCGTCGGCCTCATCATCCCCCGTGTCCCCGGGATCGGCCAGCAGGTCAACGGGGCCTACCTCAACATCAAGCTCGGTCCGATCGCCTTCCAGCCGTCCGAGTTCGCCAAGATCGCCATCGTCGTCTTCCTCGCCTCCTACCTGCGCGACAACCGCCAGGTCCTCGTCACCGGCGGACGCAACCTCCTCGGCCTGACCATCCCCCCGATGAAGCAGTTCGGGCCGCTCCTCGTCGTCTGGGGGGCCGCCATGGCGATGCTCATCCTCACCCGCGAGCTCGGGACGTCGCTCATGTTCTTCGGGGTCATCCTCGCCCTCCTCTACGTCGCGACCGGACGCCTCTCCTTCCCGCTCGCCGGGCTGATCCTCTTCGCCCTCGGCGCCTGGTTCATCGCCGGCCACGTCAGCCACGTCCACGACCGCGTGCTCGCCTGGGAGCATCCCTTCGACCCCGTCCTCTACGCCAAGAACCCGGGCGGGAGCTACCAGCTCGCCCAGTCGCTCTTCTCCCAGGCCGACGGCGGCCTCCTCGGGACGGGCTTCGGCCAGTCGCTCCTGACCTCACACGGCACCCCGCTCCTCCCGGTCGCCCAGAGCGACTTCATCTACGCGGTGATCACCAACGAGACGGGCCTGGTCGGCGCCTGCGGCCTGCTCCTCACCTACCTCCTGCTCGTCGCCCGGGGGCTCAAGACCGCGGCGCTCGCCCGGGACTCGTTCTCCAAGCTCCTGGCCACCGGCCTCTCGTTCGTGGTGGCGATCCAGGTGTTCGTGATCGTCGGCGGCGTGACCCGGCTCATCCCGCTCACCGGGGTCACCCTCCCCTTCGTCGCCTACGGCGGGTCGTCGGTGGTCATGAACTTCGTCCTCCTCGCCCTCCTGCTCGTCATCTCCGATCGCGCCCGCCGGCCCGGCTGACGCGTGACGGGCGCCGGCGGACGGCGTCATACTCGTGGATGGACCGCCCGACCCCGACCGCGACCCAGGTCCTGACCGCGATGCCGACCCAGGTCCCGACCCCGACCCAGGTCTCGACCCCGACCCCGACCCGGGCTGCCGCCCGCCGCCTCGTTCCGGCGCTCCTCGTCGCGGGCCTCCTCCTCGTCGCCGGCCTGGCCGCCGGGCGGGTGGTGGCGACCGCGGCGGCCGCGCCCCGTCTGGCGGTTCGGCTCCAGATCACCGTCGACGACGGCCGGGGCCACCGCTCCTCGGCGCGGCTCATCTGCCGCGGCCAGAGCGCCGCGGCCAGCGGGTACCTCCATGCCCGCGCCGCCGCGGCCTGCCGGCAGGCGCGCAGGATCGCCGCGTTCCTCGCCGCCGGCCCGGCTCCCGGGCGCCGGTGCACGCAGATCTACGGCGGCCCGGACACGGCGCGCGTGCGCGGGACGATCGGTCCGGTGGCCGTCGACCGGCGGTTCGCCCGGGTCGACGGGTGCGCGATCGCCGACTGGGCGACCACCGGCGTCCTGCTCCCGGGCAACGGCTGAGGCCTACCGGCCCAGGGCGGCGAGCACCCGGTCGACGTCGGCCTCGTCGTTATAGACGTGCCAGGACGTGCGCAGGCGTCCGCCCCGGACGGCGGCCACGATCCCGGCCCGCGCGAGGCGCTCGGCGGCGCCCGGGAGGTCCGCGCAGACGATCGCGCTGTCGGCCGGCTCGAGGCCGACGCCGGCGCGGAACCGGTTGGCCAGCCCGACGTCGTGGACATGGATCGCCGCCACCCCGATCTCCTCGATCAACGCGAGCGCCGGCTCGGTCCCGACCCAGCTGAACCAGGCCGGCGAGACGTCGAGCCGGCGGGCGCTCGCCGCGAGCCGGAGCGGCGGTCCGAAGTAGCTGGCGTGGACGTCCTCGCCGGCGTACCACCCGGCGCTGTGGGGGACGACCCGCTCGAGCAGCCGGTCGGAGACTGCCGCGAACGCGGTCCCCCGGGGTGACATCAGCCACTTGTAGGCCGCGCAGACGACCGCGTCGAACCGGTCGGCCTCGACCGGCAGCCAGCCGACCGCCTGGGTCGCGTCGCACACGGTGATCGTCCCGGTCGCCGCCGCGGCCGCGGCGATCCCGGCGAGGTCGGCGACCTGCCCGGTGCTCATCTGGACGGCGCTGAAGGCGACCGCCTCGACCCCGGCGACGATCGCCTCGACCAGCCGGTCGGCCGGGACGGTGCGGACCTCGAGCCGCTCCTGGACGAGGAGGGGAAAGAGGGTCGAGGTGAACTCGATGTCGGGCACGGCGACCCGGGCCCCGGCCGGGAGGGCGGTGACCAGGGAGCCGACGAGCTCGGAGACCGTCGAGCCGACGGCGACCCGCTCGGGCTCGACGCCGACCAGCCGGGCGAACCCTGCCCGGGCGCCCTCGGTGCTCAGAGCCCAGTGCTCCCAGCTCGTCCGGCCGTGGTGCCAGTCCTCGAGCGCCGACTGGAGCGCCTCCCAGGCCGGGAGGGGCGGGAGGCCGTAGCTCGCGGTGTTGCAAAACACTCCGGCGGGCGCCCACAGCGAGCGGGCTTGGGCGATCTGCATCCCGGGATTGTCGTGGAAGGGCCCGCCCGCCGCGAAAACGGCGAGGTCAGCCGAGCGGCGCGCGGACCGACCAGCCGATCGGCCCGTCGACGTCGTGCCGGGTGGCGAACGCGATGCCGGTCTCGTCGTCGATCGGGGAGACCGTCCGGGTCGACCCGACGCGGGTCCCGTCGATCGGGGCGGCCCGGACGCCGAGCTAGCGCCGGCGTCCGGATCCGAAGCTCTGGACGGGGGGAGCCACGGCGCGCAGGCCGCCGGCCGCCGCCTGGGCGGCGGCCGCCCGCTCGGGCGCGGCGACGGCGGGCTCGCCGTCGGGCAGCCGGGTCACCGTCGCCCCCGGGCGGGTCAGGTGCTCGGGGTCGAGCCCGCGCACGGTGCGGACGAGGACGTTGATCGTTCCGCCGCCCCCGGCCGGGCGCTCGAGGCGCCCCTCGGCGAAGACGAGCGGCTCGGCCCGGACGACGTGGCGGTGGCGCTCGTAGACGGCCGGGGGGACGATCAGGTTGACCGTCCCGTGCTCGTCCTCGAGCAGCATGAAGACGACCCCGCTGGCCGTCTCCGGACGCTGGCGGGCGACCACGAGGCCGGCGACGGAGACGGCCCCGCCGTGACGGAGGACGGCCAGCTCGCGGCTCGTCGCCACCCCGTCGAGGTGGGGGCGGAGGATGGCCATGGCGTGGTCGGAGACGCTGACCCCGGTGGTGGCGTAGTCGGCCAGCAGCGACGCCCACCGTCCGAGCTCGCGCAGCCCCGGCGCCGGGCCGACGTCGAGGGGCAGGGCGAGCTGGGTCCCGCCCGGGACCCGCCGGCCCGGGGCGGCGATGCCGAGCTCCCAGAGGGCCCGCCGCCGATCCCCGGCCAGGCCGTCGCAGGCGCCCGACCAGGCGAGCTGCTCGAGCGAGGCCCGGCAGGCGCTGGCCCGCCCGGCGAGCTCGGCCAGGCTCCGGAACGGCCCGCCCTCCCGGCGGGCGGCGACCAGGGCCTCGACCTCCTCGCCGCGGACGCCGCTGACGTAGCCGAGCCCGATCCGCACGGCTCCCCCCGCCTCGACCGAGCACTCGGCCGCGGAGGCGTTGATGTCGACCGCCCGCAGCTCGATGCCCCGCCGCTGGGCCTCGTGGACGAGGCTGTCCGGCGGGTAGAACCCCATCGGCTGCTCGTTGAGGAGGGCGCAGACGAACTCCGGGCCGTAGTGGACCCGCAGCCAGGTCGACTGGTAGGCGAGCAGGCCGAAGGCGGCGCTGTGGGCCTTGGGGAACCCGAACCCGGCGAACCCGGCGACCATCTCCCAAACCCGGGCGATCAGCTCGGGCGGCGCCCCGACGTGCCGGGCGGCCCCGGCGGCGAAGCGCTCCCGGTAGCGCTCGATCGCCGCGGTCGCCCGCTTGCGGCTCATCGCCCGGCGCAGGCCGTCGGCCTCGCCGGGGGAGAAGCCGGCGAACGCCTGGGCGACCTCGAGCACCTGGTCCTGGAAGATGATCGTCCCCAGGGTCTCGCGGAGCGCCGGGACGAGCGACGGGTGCAGGCACGGGGGCTCGTAGTCGGGATCCTCCCGCTGGCGCTGGCGACGCTCGATGTACGGGTTGACCGCCCCGCCCTGGATCGGCCCCGGCCGGATGATCGCCACCTGGACGGCGAGCTCCTCGAGGTTGGCCGGTCGGGTCCGCCGGAGCGACTGCATCTGGGCTCGGCTCTCGATCTGGAAGACCCCGGTCGTGTCGGCCTCCTGGATCGCCGCGTACGTCGGCCCGTCGTCGAAGGGGATCCGCGAGAGGTCGATCCGCTCGCCCCGGGTCTGGGCGATCGTCTCCACGCAGCGCTCGACCGCCGAGAGCATGCCCAGGCCGAGCAGGTCGATCTTCAGGAAGCCGGCGTCGGCGCACGAGTCCTTGTCCCACTGGACGAGCTGGCGGCCCTCCATCGCGGCCGGGACGACCGGGCAGCAGTCGATCAGCGGGCGGGTGGCCACGATCATCCCGCCCGGGTGCTGAGAGACGTGGCGGGGCAGGCCGTAGGCCTCCTCGGACAGGGCCTTCAACCAGGCCCAGCGACCGCTGGCGGCCCGCTTGGGCCCGAGCGCCGCCTCGACGTCCCGCTCGACCCGCCGGGCGAAGCCGTCGGCGCCCCGGGCGACCCGCTCGATCTCGGCCGGCGGGAGCCCGAGCACCTTCCCGAGCTCGCGGATCGCCGCCCGCGAGCGGAAGCTCGGGAAGGTGGCCACCAGCGCCGCCCGGTCGCGCCCGTAGCGGTCGTGCACCCGGCGGATCAGGACCTCGCGGATGTCGCGGGGGAAGTCGAGGTCGATGTCCGGGAGGGAGGTCAGCTCCGGGTTGAGGAAGCGCCCCATCGACAGGCCGCTGGCCAGGGGGTCGATGTGCGAGAGGCCGGTCAGGTAGCAGACGATCGAGGAGACCGACGACCCCCGGCCCCGCCCGGGCGGGAGGAGGGCCCGGGCCGTGTCCGGTCCCCGCACCTCGATCGCCACCTCCCGGGCCAGCTCGAGCATGTCGTGGTGGAGCAGGAAGAACCCGGCCAGCCCGAGCCCGTCGATCACCCGCAGCTCCTCGTCCAGGCGGTCGCCCGCCTCGGCCAGGACCCCGCCCCGGTAGCGGTCGCCGAGCCGGGCCTGGCAGAGCTCGACCAGCCGGGCCTGGGCGGTCTGGTCCTCGACCCCGGGATACCGGTAGCCGAGATCCCCGACCAGGTTGAAGTCGAGCTGGTCGGCCACGGCCGCCGTCTCGGCCACCGCCTCCGGGTACTCGGGGAAGCGGGCGGCCAGCGCCTCCGGCGAGGCGAGCACGTGCGCCCCGTTGGCCCGCCGCACAGGCTCGCTCGATTCGAGCGTGAGGTTGTGGCGCAGGGCGACGAACGCGTCCTGGAGGTGGGCGCGCGAGCCGGCGTGGGCGTGGATGTTGCCGGTCGCCACGCAGCGCAGCCCCAGCCGCCCGGCCAGCCTGGCCAGCGCCCGGTTGCGGGCCCGGTCGTCCTGGAGGAAGGGGCGCTGGAGCTCGACGCGGAGCCGCTCGGGGCCGAACGCCTCGAGCAGGCGGCGGACGCTCGCCTCGTCGTGGACCCCCCGCTCGGCGCAGCCGGTCAGGCAGACGAGGCCCTCGGCGTGGTCGCGCACCGCCTCGAGGCTGCTCGCCGGCGGCCGCGCGGTCCGGCCCGGCGGATCGCGGGTGCGGGCGTGGGCCCCGGTCAGCAACCGGCAGAGGTTGCTCCAGCCCCGGGGCGAGGCGACCAGCACGGTGACGTGGCGGCCGTCGTCGAGGCTGAGCTCGGCTCCGTGGATCGCCCGGAGACCGAGCCCGTGGGCGGCGTGGGCGAACTCCATCGATCCCCAGACCCCGTCGTGGTCGGTCAGGGCGAGCGCCTCGTGGCCGAGCTCGAGCGCCGCCCCGACCAGCTCCTCGGGCATCGACGCCCCGTCGAGGAAGGAGTAGGCCGAGTGGCAGTGGAGCTCCACGTATCCGGTCATCGCTGCCGGAACCAGCGGCCGGTGAGCAGGTCGTGGAAGACGACGATGTCGCGCCCGGTCTCGCTGACGAGCTCCCAGTAGCGGCGCCGCAGCGGCTGCTCGGTCCACCAGCGGTCCTCGATCAGCCACGACTCGCGCACCTCGGCCACCGCCTGGCGGTCGATCCGCCGCGGCACGCCCTCGGGGTCGGCGGTCACCCGGGCCGCCCGCGCCCCGCCCAGCCGCCGTGTCCCGCCGCGGACCATCACGACTCGAACGGGGCGAGCATCATGCGCCGCTCGGGCACGCGCGAGGCGACGTCGACGGCCACGACCCGGAGCGCCGCGTCGGCCCCGGCGGCCGCCCGGGCCTGGCGGACGGCCTCCCGCAGCCGCTCGCGGCGGAGCTCGGCGGCCGGGGCGATCAGCGACCGCTGCCCGGCCACGGCGGGGCCGAACTGCTCCGCGGTCAGGGTGAGCACGAGCGCCGGGGCCGGGAGCTGCCCGAGCCGGGGGGTCAGGACCAGGCGCATCCGCCGGGGGTCGGCCAGGGCCTCGCGGAAGGCCACCGACGTCTGCCAGCTGCCGCCCCCGACCAGCCGGGCGGCGAGCCGGGCCCCCCGCAGGGTCCTCCCCCGCCGCTCCGAGCGGGCGAGGAGGCGGTCGATCAGCACCCCGAGGGCATGCTCGAGCGCCGGTCCGAGGGACGACTCGGGCAGCTCGAGCGACTCGGAGAGGAGCTCGGCCGGCCGGCGCGGTCGGGGGGGATCGTCCTCGCCGCGGGCAAGCCGGTGCGCCTCGACCCCGGCGGCCCCGAAGCGGTCGGCCAGCGCCGCCCGGGGCATCGCCGCCAGCTCCCCGAGGCTGTCCACCCCGAGCCGCTCGAGCGTGGCCACCAGCGGCGCCGTCACCGGCCGCGACCGCAGCAGGGACACCGGCTGGCCGCGGAGGTACGCCCGGGGCGGCTCGCGGACGATCGCCGTCCGGCGGGGACGGGTGGCCAGGGCCGCCGCCAGGGCGCAGAGCCGGGTCGGGGCCCCGCCGACCCGGGCCGGGACCCCGACGGCCCGGCGGGCGGCGGCGACGACCAGCTCCTCCGAGCCGCCGTAGAGCCCGCGCAGCCCGGCCGCGTCGAAGGTGACCAGCCCCGGACGCTGGGCCTCGACCGCCGCGCCGATCCCCTCGAGCCCCTGGAGGATCCGCTCCCAGGCGCCGGCCACGGCGATCGGGTCGCCGCCGACCAGCTCGAGCTCCGGGCAGCGGGCGAGGGCTTCGGCGAGCGTCATCCCCGCCCGGACCCCGAGCGCCTGCGCCGCCCCGGACGCCTCGCCGATCGGCCCCCGGCCCCCGCCCCCGCCGTCCGGGGGCGCGAGGGCGACCGCCCGCCCGGCGAGGGCCTCGAGGCCGCCGACGGCGACGACGAGCTCGAAGCGGGGGAGGAGGAGGCAGACGATCATACGAACACATGTTCGCAGGCGGCCCGGATCCCTTCAAGCCCCCTCGACCGGCGATCCGTCCGGCGCTATCCTGGCGGCGTGGCCCTGAGCGACGAGAAGTACATGCTCCTCACCACGTTCCGCCGCGACGGGACGCCGGTCGCCACCCCCGTCTGGGTGGTCGACCTCGGCGACGGGACGGTCGGGTTCTGGACGAGCTCGGGATCGGGCAAGGCGAAGCGGCTGGCTCACACCGCCCGGGTGACCGTCCAGCCGTCCGACGGCCGCGGCCGGGTCAAGCGGGGGTCCGAGGCGATCGACGCGAACGCCCGCGTGGTCACCGGGAGCGAGTTCGAGGCGATCCGGGAGCGGGTGGTCGCCAAGTACGGGGCGATGACCAAGTTCACCAAGCTGCTGAACACGATCGGCGGCACCCTCAAGCGCAAGCGCATCCCCTACGGCGACATCGGCGTGGTCATCACCCCGTCCTGACCGCCGGCTCGCCGGGCGAGGACGGCCCCGACGACCAGCCCGAAGGCGAGGTGATCGGCGACCTGCGGGGCGAGCGGGAGAGCGCGGACGCGGGGGAGGCGACGGCCGGCGACCCCGAGGTCGAGGGCGGCGATGCCGAGCCCGGCGAGCCCGCCGGCGACCAGGGTGCGCCGGGGCGGAAGGACGGCGGCGAGCACGGCCGCCCACCCGAGCGAGAGGGCCGCGTGGGTCACGGCGGCGGCGAGCAGGAGCCGGTCGGTCCGGTGCTCGCCGGGGAGGAGCAGGGTGCCGGCGGCCCGGGACGCCTCGAGCGGATCGGCGCCGGTCCAGACGGCGTGGAAGGTCGAGGGCGCGCCGCTGAGGACGGCGGCCGCGGCCGCGGCGGCGAGCACGTCCGAGGCCCGGGGCCGGCTCACACGACCGGGGTCGGCGGCTCGCGGCCGTCGAGCACGGCGATCACGTTCTCGGCGCACAGCCGCGCCATCGCGTCCCGGGCCGGCCGGGTCGCCGAACCGATATGGGGAACGAGGACAGTGTTGGTGATCTGGAGCAGGTCCGCCGGCACATGGGGCTCGTCCTCGTAGACGTCGAGCCCGGCCGCGGCCAGGTGGCCGGACCGGAGCGCGGCGGTCAGCGCGACCGTGTCGAGGACGCCGCCCCGGGAGGTGTTGACGAGGACGGCGCCCGGCTTCATCCGGGCGAGCCGGTCGGCGTCGATCAGGTGCCGGGTCGACGGGTTGAGGCTGACGTGGAGGCTGACGTAGTCGGACGTGGCCAGGAGCCGGTCGAGGTCGAGGCGCTCGGCCCGCAGGCGTTCGGCCGCCTCGTCCATCGGCCGCCGGCTGGCGAAGACGATCCGGGGGTCGAAGCCCCGGAGGAGCTCGGCGACCCGCTGGGCGATCCGGCCGAAGCCGACGAGGCCGACCGTGGCCCCGGCGAGCTCCCGGCCGAGGAACTGCTCGGGCTCCCAGCCGGTCCATTCGCCCCGCCGGACGATCCGGTCGGTCTCGACGATCCGCCGCCCGGCGGCCTGCATCAGCGCGACGGCGAGCTCGGCCGTCGCGTTGGTCAGGACGTCCGGGGTGTTCGTCGCCCGCAGGCCCCGGGCCCGGACCGCCTCGACGTCGATGTTGTCGAACCCGACCGCGAAGTTGGCCACCACCCGGAGGGCGTCGCCGGCGCGGTCGAGCAGGTCCCCGGTCACCGGGACGGTCGGGTCGGCCACGAGCGCCGCCGCCCCGGCCACCCGGTCGGCCAGCCAGGCCGGGTCGAGCGGGACCCCGCCGACCTCGACCTCGAAGCGGTCGGCCAGGAGCTCGAGCCCGGCCGCGGGGAGCCCGCGGGCCACGACGACCCTCACGGCCGGCCGCCGCCGACCACGGTCGGGCCGGTCCGCCCGCGGGCCCGGCGCGGCGGTGGGGAGGCCGGCATGGCCGGGATCCTCCCCGACCTCCGGGTGCTTGACAAGCCGGTGGCGCTGTAGACTTGGGCAACCGATGCGGCTGTAGCTCAGTTGGCTAGAGCGGCTGCTTGCCATGCAGCAGGTCGAGGGTTCGAGTCCCTTCAGCCGCTTCTGAGGAAGCCCCGCTCCGGCGGGGCTTTCTCTGTCTGTGACGGGGCGTCGCCGAGGTGACCGCCGGCGGTCCGGGACCCGTCCGAGCGCCGACGGCGGGCGGCGTCCCGGTCGACGGCTTCGCCGGCCCGGACCCGTAGGCCCTTCGCCGGGGTGTATCAAGTCGCGCGCCCGCGCCCTCCATGAGCGTGAACCTCGGGCTCCCGGTCTGACCGGGGCCGTTGACGAGATCGACAGGAGTTGGCCTGATGCTTCATCACACGTCCGCATACATCGAGGCCGTCGTGGCTGACCGGCGCGCTGGGGCCGCATCACGGCGGCCGGCGCCGGCGCGGGATGCCCCGCACGAGTGGTTGCCACCGGCGGGGAATCACAGCGTCGGCCCGGCGCGGGGCGAGCCGGACGGTCGAAGCGGCCGTTTTCAGAACCCGATCAAATCGGATGGAGCCATCCCGTGAACACCGCCGCGCGGAGGGCGTTGATTCTCCTCGTCCTGCTGATCGCCGGGGTCACCCTCACGCTGGTCGCGGCGGGCTGCGACCCCTACGCGGGCTGCGCCCGGCAGAACTGCCCGAGCGATCCCCAGGACCACACGAAGGAGGCGTTCGGATGCGCGGTCGTGGCGGTCATCCGGCCGGTGTGCTAGACGCCAGACGCCGGGTGACATCGCGTCACCTCACCCTCGGGGCCCGGCGCGTCCCTTCGGGTCACAGGAGCCGGGTGGTCGTGACCATCGCGCTCGGCCCCGTCGACGCCGCCGTGCTTCCGGCGGCGCCGAAGGCGATGGCCACCCCGCCGAGGCGGGCCGACCGCGCGTGGCGGAGCGCCCGGCGCAGCCGGGCGGCGACCCGGATGGTGACCGACCGCGACTCTCCCGGACGCAGGACGAACAGGGCCGAGCCGACCGACGCCCCGCCCCGCAGGGGCGGGCGCTGGGACCGGTCCGGGAGGGCGAGGACCCGCGCCACCCCCCGGCACCGGGGCGTGGCCGCCGGGCAGGTCAGGCGCAGCGAGAACCCCGTCGCTCCGGCCGGGCGGGGGAGGGATACCCCGACCTTCGGCGGGCGCCCCCCGTCGCTCACCGCAGGCGCCGGGGCGGCCGGCGGCGGAGCGGCCGGCGCGGGCGGCGCGGGCGGCGGGGGCGGCGGGGGCGGCGGGGCCGGCGGGGGAGAGGCCGGCGAGGGCGGTGGACCGGTGGCCGGCGGGGGCGGAGGAGCGGCCGGCGGGGCTGGGTTGCCGACCGAGACCGTGCCGGTCGCCGTGGCCGCGCTCCCCCCGGCGTCGCTGATCGTCGTCGTCGTGGCGAAGGTCCCGGTCTGAGCGTAGGTGTGCCCGGCGCTGACCGCGAGCCCGCCGGCCGGGTCGGCGGTGATCGTCGGATCGGTCGTCGCCGTCCCGTCTCCCCAGGCCACGGTCGCCGTGTAGGCCGACGCCGGGTCGCCCGGGTCGGCGTCGGAGACCCGGGCCACGGTCGCCCCGAGCGGTGTCCCGGCCACCGCGGTCAGCCCCGCGCCGGTCGCGCTCAGCGGCGCGTCGGCCACCCGGGCCGTCCCGGTCGCCGACGTCGGCGACCCGGCCGCGCCGATGACCGTCACGGTGATCGGGTGGCTGCCCTCCTCGCCGAAGGTGTGCGCCGCGCTCACCGGGTAGGCGCAGGTGAGGACGCCGCCGCTCGCCGGGCCGACCGTCGCCGCCGAGATCCCCTCGTCGGCCCAGGTGACGGTCGCCGAGTAGGTGGACGCGGCCGGGCAGCCGACGGCCGTCAGGTCGGTGAAGCTCGCCACCGGGCCGGCGAAGGCGGTCCCCTCGGTCGCGGTGACCGCCGGCGCGGCGATGCTCAGCGCCGCGGCCGGAGCCGCGCCCAGGCCGAGCCCGGCGGCGAGCCCGAGGGCCGCGATCCCGAGGCGGACCGGCGCGCGACGGTCGCGCAGCGCGGAGCGGAGATGGACGGGGACGGTGACGGCGGGGGAGGGGTCGGGGCGGGCCGTAAGCGGCGCCTACCCAGAGCCTATCTCTCCAAACAGCGCCCGCCGGCCCCGCCCGGCGCGCCGCTACGATCAGCGCGGTGATTCGGGCCACCTTCGAGGTCGCGCCTCCCGGCTCGGCCGGGACCCTCGCCCGGCGCCTGTCGACCGGCCTCCTCGACGGGCCCGACGACGTCCGCGGCCGGGTGGTCGACGAGACCGGCGACCGCGTCGTGCTCGAGTTCCCGGCGACCAACTGGGGCGACAACGTCCCGCTGCTCGTCTCGAGCCTCGTCGCCGGCGAGGTCACCGAGATGCGCGCCTTCACCCGCTGCCGGCTCGTCGACCTCGAGCTCCCCGACGGGCTCCTCCCCGGTCCGGTTCACGGGGCCCGCCCGGACGCCCCGCCCCAGGTCGGGCTGATCGTCAAGCCCCAACTCGGCCTGCGCCCGGCCGAGTTCGCCGCCGTCGCCCGGCTCGGGGTCGACGGCGGAGCCGACCTGATCAAGGACGACGAGATCCTCGGCGATCCGCCGTGGTGCCCGCTCGAGGACCGCGTCCGCGCTGTGGCCGGCGTCCTGCGCCCGGGCGTCGTCTACTGCCCGAACGTCACCGGCCCGTCCGCCACCCTCCTCGACCGGGCCGCCCGGGCCGTCGAGCTCGGGGCGACCGGGCTCATGGTCAACGCCTTCGCCCAGGGGCTCGACTCGGTCCTCGCCCTCCGCCGCGCCGGGCTCGGCGTCCCGATCCTCGGCCACCGGGCCGGATCCGGGCCGATCGGCCGCAACCCCGACTTCGGCGCCACCAACGCCGTCCTCGCCCGCCTGATGCGCCTCTGCGGGGCCGACCACGTGGTCGTCGGCTGCTTCGCCGGGACCTTGTTCGACGACGACCGCTCGATCGAGAAGAACCTCGCCGCCGTGCGGGGCCCGTGCGGCGGAGCCCGGCCGTCGGTCGCCGTGCTCGGCGGCGGCGTCGGGCCGGCCAACGCCGCCGCCCAGGTCGCCCGGGCCGGCGGCGGTGGGCTGATGGTCCTGCTCGGGACCGCCGCCTACGACCATCCCGGCGGGGCCGGCGAGGCCGTCAGGGCGACCCTCGAGGCCCTCGGCCGATGACCGCCGACCCGATCCCGCCGACGATCGCCTGGGCCGGGGCGGCCGTCGACGCCGTCGTCCGATGACCGCCGACCCGATCCCGCCGACGATCGCCTGGTCCGGCGGCCGTGTCGTGATGATCGACCAGCGCCGCCTCCCCGGCGAACTCGTGCTGCTCGAGGCCGCGACCGTCGCCGAGCTCTGCACGGCGATCGCGACGCTCGCCATCCGCGGGGCCCCGGCCCTCGGGGTGGCCGGCGCCATGGGCGTCGCCCTGGCCGCCGCGACCGGCGAGCCGGTCGCCGGCGCCGCGCGCCGCCTGGTCGCCACCCGCCCGACGGCGATCAACCTGGCCTGGGGGGTCGCCCGGGCCCTGGCCGCCGCCGACCCGCTCGAGGAGGCGCTGCGCCTGGCCGCCGAGGACGTCGATCGCAACCGGCGGATCGGCGCCTTCGGGGCCGACCTCCTCCCCGACGACGCCCGCGTCCTCACCCACTGCAACGCCGGCGCCCTCGCCTGCGTCGGCTACGGCACCGCCCTCGGGGTGATCCGCGCCGCCCACGAGCAGGGACGGCGTCCGACCGTGTGGGTCGACGAGACCCGGCCCGTCCTCCAGGGCGCCCGCCTCACCGCCTGGGAGCTCGATCGCCTCGGCATCCCGGCCACCCTGGTCGCCGACGTGATGGCCGGCTCGCTGATGTCCGGCGGCCTCGTCGACGCCGTCGTCGTCGGCGCCGACCGGATCGCCGCCAACGGCGACGTCGCCAACAAGGTCGGCACCTACGGCCTGGCCGTCCTCGCCCGCCACCACGACATCCCCTTCTACGTCGCCGCCCCGACCTCGACGATCGACCCGGACTGCCCGAGCGGCGATCGCATCCCGATCGAGCATCGCCCCGACGACGAGGTCACCCAGGTCGGCGCCACCCGGATCGCACCGGCCGGAATGGCGGTCGAGAACCGGGCGTTCGACGTGACCCCGAGCGCCCTGGTCACCGCGCTGATCACCGAGGAGGGCGTCCGACCCGGTTCCCCGCCCGGCGACCCCCGGGACCGGCGCGCCCCGGCCTGACCCCCCGGCGCCTTGACGCGGGGCCGTCGGTGAAAGATGATCGAAGGACATGGGGGGCAGGCAAATGCACCGACGCCACGGCTGCAACCAGGCAATCGGACTCGGCCCGCCGCGGGGCGAGGCGAGCTCCGAGCCCGCGGGTGCGGAGCCCTGTTCCGGCGGAGGGCGCAGCCGGCGGGGGCCCCGCGGCTCCAGTGGCCCGAGCAGGCGGTGCGGTCCCGCGCCCCGCCGACCCGGCCAGCCCACGTAATCGATCAGCAAGGAGCAGCCATGGAAGCCCGCGCGGCATCTCAATTCGAGCTCAAGTCGATCCGCCGGCCCAAGCCGCACTACGACGTGGTGATCCTGGGCGGCGGGCTGGCCGGACTGACCCTGGCTCTCCACCTCAAGCGATCCCGGCCGGAGACGTCGATCTTCCTCGCCGAGAAGCGGGCCGAGCCGGCCCGCGAGGCGTCGTTCAAGGTCGGCGAGTCGACCGTCGAGGTCGGGGCCTACTTCTTCCGCGAGAAGTGCGGCATGGCCGACCACCTCGAGGCCGAGCACCTGCGCAAGGCGGGCCTGCGCTTCTTCCTCCCCGCCGGCGACAACTCCGACATCTCCCGCCGGGTCGAATATGTCACCCCCGACCAGTACTGGAACCACCAGATCGACCGCGGCCGGTTCGAGAACGAGGCGTTCGACCGCGCCGTCAAGCTCGGCGTCGACGCCCTCCGCGGCTACCGGGTCCGGGATGTCGAGATCAACGAGGGCACCGAAGACCACCAGGTCACGCTCGAGGACGAGAGCGGGTCGATGACCGAGGTGACGGCCCCCTGGGTCGTCGACGCCAGCGGCCGGGCGAACATCCTCCGGCGCAAGCTGGGCCTCCAGACGGAGACCGGTCACAACATCAACGCCGCCTGGTTCCGCCTCGCCGGCGGGATCGACATCGAGGATTTCAGCGACAACCAGGAATGGATCGACCGGGTCGACGAGCGGGGCTTCCGCGCCCTGGCCACCGTCCACCTCCTCGACCAGGGCTACTGGGTCTGGCTGATCCCCCTCGCCTCGGGCCCGCACAGCATCGGCGTGTGCGCCGACCCCCGCTTCCACCCCTTCGAGGAGATCAACGAGTTCGACCGCCTGGTCGACTGGTTCAAGAAGCACGAGCCCCAGCTCGGGGCGGCCGTCGACGCCCGCCGGGACGACATCATGGACTTCCTCGTCATCAAGGACTTCTCCTACTCGAGCTCGCAGGTCTTCTCCAACGACCGCTGGGCCCTGGTCGGCGAGGCGGCCGCCTTCGCCGACGCCTTCTACTCACCAGGATCGGACTTCATCGCCTACACCAACACCTTCACCGCCGACCTCATCCGGCGGGACCTCGACGGTGAGGACATCGAGGACCGGACCGAGTTCTACAACTTCTTCTACTACAAGCTGCTCGACCCGACGATCTCCCTCTACAAGGACCAGTATCAATTCTGGGGCAACCCCCAGGTCATGCTGGCCAAGCAGATGTACGACAACACCGCGTACTTCTGCACCCTCGCCTTCCTCTTCCTCCACGACAAGATGACCGACCTCGACGAGCTCTCCCTCGTCGTCGACCAGTTCGAGACGATCATCCCCCTGCTCGAGCGGATGCAGGTCCTCTTTCGCCAGTGGCATCAATTCGACCAGCGCAAGTTCGAGGACACCTCGGTCCTGACCAAGCACTTCCAGGTGATGATCGACCGCCAGCGGGATCTGACCCGCCCGTTCGCCGGCGCGGAGTTCGAGGCCCGGGCGAAGGACAACATCGAGCTCCTCAAGGCACTCGCCGTCTACATCTTCCACCAGGCCGCCCAGCACCTCCCCGACCCGCCCGACCCGACCCGGCCGATCAACCCCCTGGCCGTCGGTCTCGACCCGGAGAAATGGGAGGAGGACGGGCTCTTCGCCGACGACGGGATGACCCTCGCCCAGGCGCGCGAGCGCCTTCCCGGCGCCGAGGAGTTCGACCTCGTCGCCCGCGGGGCCACGCTGGTCAGCTGATCCCCGGTCGGGGGCGGGAGCCGCGCGGCCCGCCCCCGCCCGCCGCTCAGACCGCGGCGATCGCCGCCACCGGGACGGGGACGAGCGCCCGGGGCTCGAGCACGAACAGCTCGGCGGCCAGGTCGGGGTCGACGTGGTTGTGGCTCATGAAGGCGACGACCGTCCGGCCGGTCAGGTTCTCGACCACCGCGGTCAGCTCGTCGCCCATGGTGTCCTGAAACGCTCGGCGCATGCTCAGGACCTGCTCGACCCGGCCGGCGGACACCAGGTTCCGCTCGGCCTTGAGCAGGGTGTCGGCCATCAGGACGACGACCAGGTCCTCGGTGATCGTCGTGCGCGCCTTCGTCGGCCCGCGGCCGGTGTGCTCGTGCCAGAGCTGCACCACGGCCCGGGATATCTGGGCGCCGAGCATGCCCGTCGTGACGTGTGCCTCTTCGCCGGCCATGGCCAGCTCCAGTCAGCTTCCCCTCGGGAAGTGTGATCGCGCGCAAGGAGGAGGGGAGGCAATAGCACCCGACGGCAATCGCTAACCGACAGCCTAGTCCCTCGGGCCGGCCGGTGCGCGAGGGAGGTCCGCAGGACGCCGCGGCGGTCAGGCGGCCGTGACCTCGATGATCTCGCCCATCGTCTCGTGGAGATCGCGGTTCGCCCCGTAGACCAGGCGCTGGCGCTCGGCTCCGTTGCCGTGCTCGAGCAGGTCGCCGATCCCCTCGAGCTCGGCCGCGCAGCCGAGGTCGTCGGCGTGCTCGCGCAGGCGCTCGAGGAGGCGACCGGTCAGCTCGCCGAGGCGCACCACCGTCTCGGACGCCGGGTCGAGCACCCGGCCGTCGAGGCCGTAGCGGGCGGCGATCCACTTGTTCGCTTCCAGCAGCTCCGCCGGATGGTCGACCGGCGGCCGGCCTCCCTGCCCGTGCTCCTCGGCCAGGCAGCGGACGAGCGACTGGATCAACGCGGCGATCGAGACCGTGTGCTCGATCCGGGTCTGGGCGTCCATGGCCCGGACCTCGACCGTCCCGAGCCGCGGGTGGGGGCGGACGTCGTACCAGAGGTAGGTGTAGTCGGCAACGATCCGCCCGGCCACGAGCCGCGCCACGCGCGCCTGGTAGTCGTCCCAGTCGCGGTAGAAGGGGGGGACCCCGACCCGGGGGAAGGACTTGAAGATCGGCACCCGGGCGGAGAGCATCCCGGTGTCCTCGCCGCGCCAGAAGGGCGAGTTGGCCGACAGGGCGACGAGCAGGGGGACGTGCTCGCGCAGGGCGTTGGCCACGGTGATCGCCGTCTCCGGGTCGTCGACCCCGACGTGGACGTGCATGCCGAAGACGAGCTCCTGGCGGGCCACGAAGGCGAGCTCGTCGACCAGGGCCCGGTAGCGCGGCCGGCCGACGATCCGCTGGTCCTCCCAGTTGGCGAACGGGTGGGTCCCGGCCGAGGCGATGCGCAGCCCCCGCCGGCCGGCCAGGTCGCTCGCCTGATGGCGGAGCGAGCGGATCTCGTTCGCCACCTCGGGGACGGTCCGGTGGGGGAGGGTGGCGATCTCGAGCACCGACTCCATCAGCTCGGGCTTGATCTGCCCCCCGGGGGCGTCGGGGAGGAGCTGCTCGATCGCGTTGACGAGGTCGAACGTCTCGGGCGAGACGATCATCAACTCCTCCTCCACGCCGATCGTGTACCGCGGAGGGCTGAAGGCATGTTCCATGATCCGGCGGAGAGTAGACGGATCTCGGGGTCTCCCGTCGTTTCCGTGGGTGGCCGGAGCTCGCCGCCCTCGCCCCCGCTCCTCGCGCGTGCGACGGCGGAGGATCTCGTGGGCGCAGGAGGGAGGGCGGCAGGTTTGCCCGATGCTCGGCGTGGGGTAGAGGCACCCCACTGGATCCGGCCGGCCGCCGGGCCGGGGGCTCGACAGCCCCGCCTCGGCATCGGGAACGTCGCTCGGCCGGCCGGTTCCGGACCCGCCATGGATCTCCTGCGCACGAAGAGCATCGAGCAGTCGATCGAGGACACCGATCTCGAGGGCTCGCGCCTGCGGCGCTCGCTCGGCCCGCTCGACCTCGTCGTGCTCGGGGTCGGGGTCATCGTCGGGACGGGGATCTTCGTCCTCACCGGGAAGGCCGCCGGGACGCTGGCCGGACCGGCGATCGCCCTCTCCTTCGTGTTCGCCGGGATCGCCTGCGGCCTGGCCGCCCTCTGCTACGCCGAGTTCGCCTCGGTCGTGCCGGTCGCCGGGTCGGCCTACACCTTCTCCTACGCGACCCTCGGCGAGCTGGTCGCCTGGATCATCGGCTGGGACCTGATCCTCGAGCTCGCGCTCGGAGCGGCGACGGTGGCCTCCGGGTGGTCGAAGTACTTCCGCGTCGTCCTCAACGACACCTTCGGCGTGAACCTGCCGACCTGGGTCGACGGCAGCCACCACAACCTGGTGGCCGCGGTGATCGTCCTGATGCTGACCGGCCTCCTCTGCCTGGGCATCCGCATCTCCACGCGGTTCAACCTGGTGATCGTGGCGATCAAGGTCTCGATCGTCCTGCTCGTGATCGTGGCCGGGCTGTTCTACGTCAAGGGCGCCAACTACCACCCGTTCATCCCGGCCTCCGGCGCCCACGCCGCCCCCGGGGCCACCGCCGAGACGAGCCTGCTCCAGGACATCGGGTTCGGGACCGGCTCGTTCGGGGTCGGCGGGATCTTCACCGGGGCGGCGCTCGTGTTCTTCGCGTTCATCGGCTTCGACATCGTCGCCACCGCCGCCGAGGAGACGCGCAACCCCCAGCGCGACCTGCCGATCGGCATCTTCGGGTCACTGGTCATCTGCACGATCCTCTACGTCGCCGTATCGCTCGTCGTCACCGGGATGGTCCGCTACGACCGGCTGAGCGTCGATGCGCCGCTGGCCAACGCGTTCCGCTCGGTCGGGGAGACGACGATCGCCCAGATCGTCTCCTTCGGGGCCCTGGCCGGGCTGACGACGGTCATGCTGATCCTCATGCTCGGGCAGAGCCGGGTGTTCTTCGCGATGAGCCGCGACCGGCTCCTGCCCCCGGCGTTCGCCCAGGTCTCCGAGCGCTTCGGGACCCCGTACCGGACGACGCTCGTCACCGGCGGGGCAGTCGCCGCCCTGACGTTCCTGCTCAGCCTCGACACCCTGGCCGACCTCGTCAACATCGGCACGCTGTTCGCGTTCGTCCTCGTGGCGATCGGCATTCCCGTGCTGCGGCGGACCCGTCCCGACCTCGAGCGGAGGTTCCGCACCCCGCTGGTGCCGACCGTCCCGATCCTCTCGGTGCTCGCCTCGGTCTACCTGATGCTCAACCTCCCGGCCGCGACCTGGCTGCGCTTCTTCGTGTGGATGGCGATCGGGCTCGTCGTCTACTTCGCCTACGGGGCCCGGCGCAGCCGGCTCGGCTGACGCCGGGCCGGGCGGCCCGGCCGAGCTCGGGGTGGGATTTGCCGTCGAGCGGGGTAGGCCCCCGCCGATGGCCGTGACCGACGACGTCGCCCGCTACCGGGACATAGAGCGCTTGGGTATCGGGGGGATGGCCACGGTGACGCTCGCCGAGGACACCATGCTTCGCCGCCGGGTCGCGCTCAAACGCGTGCACACGAGCGGCGACATCCAGGCGACCTCCCGCCTCCGGCGAGAGGCGCTCGTCGGGGCGTCGCTCAGCCACCCGAACCTCGTGGCGATCTACGACGTCGAGATCGGCGCCGACGGGGACCTCGTGATCGTCATGGAGTACGTGGCCGGCGAGACCCTCCGTGACGCGATCGACCGCTCCGGGGGGCTTCCCCCCGCCTTCGCGCTCGAGGTTCTCGACGGGGTGGCCGCCGCCCTCGACGCCATCCACGCCCGGGCGATCGTCCACCGCGACGTCAAGCCGGCGAACATCCTCCTCGGCCGCGAGGGGGCGGTGAAGCTCGCCGACCTCGGGATCGCCGTGGCCGCCGATCGGACCCAGATCACGGCGGCCGGAGTCATCCTCGGCACCTTCAGCTACATGGCCCCCGAGCAGCTCGAGGGGGCCCCGGCGGCCCCGGCCATCGACGTCTACGCCCTCGCGGCCGTGGCCTTCGAGATGCTGAGCGGTCAGAAGGCCCGCCCGGAGACCAACCCGGTGGCTCTGGCCCACGCGATCGCCACCCGCCCGCCCCCCGACCTGTGCGTGCTCGCCGAGCACATCCCCCGGCCGGCGGGCAAGGTGCTCGAACGCGGCATGGCCGCCGACCCGACCGCGCGGCCGCGCAGCGCCGGCGAGCTGGTCGGCCGCCTCCGGGCCGCCCTCGAGCCCCCGGGCCGGACCGAGCCGGCTCCGCCGCCCCGCCCTCCGCCGCCGCCCCGGGTCCCGCCGCCGCCCGCGGCCGCCGGCCGGGAGCCCGCGCCGCCGCCGCGGGTCCGCCCCCGGCCCGCGGTCCCCGCCCCCGCCCCGGCGCCCACGTTTGCGCGCGTGGCCGCGCCCGATCGACGGGCTGGGCAGGGCGCCGGCGGAATCCCCGCTCGCCTGCGGGGTGGCCCGGGGCTGCTCCTGGCCGGCCTCGGCGCGCTCGCCCTGGTCGGCCTCGCAGTCGCGCTGCTCAGCTCGGGCGGCGGAACCCCGCCCAGGTCGGCCGCCCGCACGACGACCGCCAAGGCTCCGCGCCCGTCCGGGCGCACGGCCGCCACCCGTCCTACGACGACGGCGCCGGCCGGGCCGAGCGCCGGGGCCGCGTCACCGTCGACCCCGGCGGGGGCGGTCGAGACGTTCTACGGATTCGCGGCCCAGCATCGCTACGCCGAGGCGTGGGCCCTGGCCGACCCGGCCTTCCGCGCGCAGCTGCTCGGCTTCCAGAGTTTCTCCACCCAGCAGAGCCACGTCCAGACGCTCACCTTCCAGCGTGCCCTGGTGACCGCCCAGGGGGCGAGCGCGGCCACGGTGTCGGTGGCGACGACGCCGGTCCTCGACACCGGGACCCGCCACTGCGCCGGCACCGTCCAAGTCGTCCGGTCGGCATCCGGCGGCTGGTTGCTCCACCAGATCGCGATCGACTGTCGGTGAGGCCGTCCCCCGGGGCGGTCGCTAGGTAGGCTCGGAACAATGAGAGCGGAGGATCCCTGTCGGTGAGGCCGTCCCCCGGGGCCTCGGGTCGCTAGGTAGGCTCGGACCAATGAGAACGGAGGATCTCCGGACGATTCTCGACACCGCCCCGAGCGCCGTCGTCTCGATCGACGAGGACGGCCGGATCGTCTACTGGAACCCGCAGGCCGAGGCGGTGTTCGGGCTCCCGCGCGCGCTGGCCATCGGGCGGCCGCTGGCCGAGACGGTCCTCCCCGAGCGCTTTCGCGATGGGCACCGCCGCGGGCTGCGTCGCTTCCTCGAGACGGGCAGCGGACTCCGGCTGGGCGAGCGGCGCGAGCTCCGGGCGCTCCGCGCCGACCGGACCGAGTTCCCGGTGACGGTCACGGTCTCGGCCGTGCGTGGGGACGAGGGCTGGACGTTCCACGCCTTCGCGGAGGACGTCTCCGCCCAGCGCGCGGCCGAGGACGAGCGGGCCCGCCTGGTGGCCCGGCTCGAGGAGGCGCTCAAGGGGGTCGAGAGCCGCTTCGCCGGGGTCGTCGACTCGCTGGCCGAGGCGGTGACCATCCGCGACCGCGACGATCGCATCTTCTACGCCAACCGGGCGGCCCTCGAGTCGCTCGGGTACGAGTCGATCGAGGCCCTGCGCGACGAGCAGCCGAACGTGATCATGGGCGACTACCTCGTCCGCGGGGAGGACGGGCGGGAGCTGACCATGGACGACGTGCCGTCGGTCCGGCTGCTGCGCGGGGAGGACCCGCCGCCGCTGTTGATGAACACCGTCAACCGGGCGACCGGCGAGGAGCACTGGCGGCTCCTGAAGGCGACCGGGCTCCGCGACGCCGAGGGGAACCTCGAGGCGGCGATCACGATCATCGAGGATCTGACGACGGTCAAGCGGGCCGAGCTCCGCACCCGCCTGCTCGCCGAGGCGAGCGAGATCCTCGCCTCGTCGCTCGACTACGAGCAGACGCTGCGCAACGTGGCCACCCTCGCCGTGCCCGGCTTCGCCGACTGGTGCGGCGTCGACCTGGCCGGCGACCGGGGCGAGCGGATCCCGGTGGCGGTGGCCCACTCCGACCCGACGAAGCTCTGGCTGGCCGAGCGCCTGCGCTCCCACGAGCCGGAGCAGCTCGATCCGGTCCAGGGGCTCGGGCGGGTCCTGCGCACCGGCCGGGCCGAGCTCTATCCGGTGATCACCGAGGAGATGCTCGTGCAGAGCGCCCGCAGCGACGAGCACCTCGCCGTGATGCGGGAGCTCGGCATGAGCTCGGCGATGATCGTCCCGCTGCGGATCGGCGGGCGGACGATCGGCGCCATGAGCCTGGTCAACGCCGAGTCGCGCCGGAGCTTCGACGCCGACGGACTGGCCGTGGCCCAGCAGATCGCCGACCGGGCGGCGACGGCGGTCGAGAACTCGCGCCTCTACACGAGCCGCTCGCAGATCGCCGCCACCCTCCAGCGGAGCCTCCTCCCCGAGGCGCTGCCCGAGATCGAGGGGTGGGAGCTCTCCGCCCTCTACCGGGCGGCCGGCGAGGGGATGCAGGTGGGAGGCGACTTCTACGACGCCTTTTCCATCGTTGACGGCTGGCTCCTGTTGATCGGCGACGTGACGGGCAAGGGCGTCGCCGCCGCGGCGATGACCGCGCTCGTCCGCCACAGCGCCCGGATGATCGCCGAGGACTCGCCCGAGCCGGAGCGGATCCTCCGCCGCCTCGACACGACGCTCCGAAACCAGCCGTGCCTCTCGCTCTGTAGCGTGCTCTGCCTGCGGATCACCGGGGCCCGGGTGACCCTGAGCTCGGCCGGCCATCCCCTCGCCCTCCTGGTCGGCGACGACGGCACCGTGCGGAGCGTCGGCGACTCCGGTCCCCTGCTCGGCGCCTTCGACGACTCGAGCTGGTCGGAGACGACGTTCGAGCTTCGGGACGACGAGGCGCTCCTGCTCTACACCGACGGGGTCACCGACACCGTCGGCGAGCACGGCCGGTTCGGCGAGCATCGCCTCGCCCGGGTGGCCGAGGAGGCCGCCGGCCTCCGGGCCGAGGAGATTCTCACCCGGCTCGAGCGCCGGCTGGCCGACTTCCAGGTCGGCCCCCAGGCGGATGACACGGCGGCGCTCGCCCTCCGGCGGGCGCGGGTGCCGAGCGGCGTGGGCGACCGGCCCGCGGCCATCAGCTCGATGTCGCGCTGATCGGGGTTTCGGCCGGCCGGAGCGGCGGGTAGCCCCAACCCAGAACCGGGCGTGGCCGGGGAGGCCGCGGGAAAGGAGCCGACATGCCACCGCGGGGCGTCGAGAAGGGCACCAAGCGGGCTCGGCAGTACGAGCACGTGAAGGAGAGCCAGCTCGAACAGGGCCGCTCGGAGGGGCGGGCGGAGGAGATTGCCGCCCGGACGGTGAACAAGGAGCGGGCGCGCGCCGGAGAGTCGTCGACGAGCTCCCGCTCGTCGACCGATGACATCTCCTCCGGCCGGCGGGGCGGGTTGCGCTCGGGCACCCGGCGCCCGAAGGGCCCGACGCGGGACCAGCTCTACAACGAGGCGCGCCAGCTCGGGATCGACAACCGCTCGAAGATGAACAAGTCCCAGCTCCAGCGCGCCATCTCCGCCAAGCATGGCTGAGGCGATCGACGCCCCCCGGGAGATCGACTGGAGCACCGCCGAGGTCAAGGCCGGCGGGCTCGCCGTCGAGCTGACCGGCGAGCCGTCGCGGCCCTGGTCGGAGCACATGGCGGCCGTCGTCGCCCGGCTCGAGCACAGGCGCTGGGGGGCGATCAAGGTGGGCCGGCGCCGGATCAAGGTCGCCGCCGTCTCCACCGACTCGGCCGACGAGCTCCGCCACTTCCTGGAGAGCGCCGCGCTCCAGACCAATGCCGACCTGGTGGAGGAGCCCGCCGGCGGGGAGGAGGCCGAGGCGACGGACGGACGGTCGGAGGAGGACCCCGCCGATCAGGAGCTCACCCGCGCGTTCCGGGCCTTCGGCCCCCCCGAGTCCTCCTAGCAGCCGTTTTGCCCGCTGCCGCCGAGGGTAGCGACAGGGCAGCACTGGCAGCACGACCGCAACGATCCAGACAGAGGGAGACATCGTGCCTGACGAAAAGGGAAGCCAGACCGCCGACGCCCCCGACACGAGCCTGCACGCCTACGGAGACGGTCGCGAGGATGACGCCGAAGCGGGCTCGCGCGGCGTCACCGGAGATCAGGGTACGGGTGACGAGGCGTCCTACCAGGAGGGTGGCCACGACGACGCCGACGCCTCCGGCGACGTTCCGGCGGCGCCGACCGGCGAGCACGACGCGGCTGGGGCCCACACCGGCTCGGGCGCCGGCGCCGCGGATCCGGATGGAGCCGCCGGAGACGGTGGTCGCAGCGATGACGACGACTACATCGACCCCGAGAGCCCGGGTCGCGCCGAGGCCTCCCGCCCGCCGCGCGGAGTGCCGCCGGCCTGAGCTGCCCCGCCGGTGGTGTGACCACCTGCTCCGCCGGGAGTCACGGCGGAGCGGGTGCCGCCGGCTTGAGCTGCCCCGCCGGTGGTGTGACCTGCTCGGCTGGGAGTCACGGCGGAGCGGTGCGGCCGGCCGGAAGCGTTTTATGCCGACCCCGCCGGGGGTACGAAGCGCAGACCAACCGCAAGCGACGAGGGAGGGCACAAGTGCCTGACGAACAGGGAAACCAAGCAGCTGAGTCCGAGACCGCGACGCCGCTGCACGCGTACGGCGACGGCCGGGAGGCGCAGGCCGACGAGGGGTCGCGCGGCATCACCGGCGACCAGGGCACCGGCGAGCCTGCGTCCTACCATGAGGGTGGCCACGAGGGCGACACCCAGTCCGGCGACCAACAGGTCCCCGCCGGGGACCATGACGACGCCGCCGGCGCCCACGCCGGAGCCGGGTCCGGGAAGATGGATCCCGACCGGGCCGGCAGCGAGGGCCCCCGCTCCTAGGAGCGACTGAGCGCGCCCGCGCCGGCCCGTCCGCTGAGCGGCGCGGCGACGGCCGGCGCGGGCGCTTCGTCGCTTGCCTCAGGCGCCCCCGGCCGTCCGCAGGGCGGGGAGGACGGCCTCGCCGTAGGTGCGAATCGTGCCGAGCGGGTCGGCTTGGCCGATCAGCTGGGTGCACACGACCGTCGCGCCGAGGTCGATCATCTCTCGGAGGCGGGCGACGTGGTGCTGGACGTCGGCGCTGACCACGAACCCGGCGTGGGCGAACTCGTCGTCGGTCAGCCCGTCTGCCGCCAGCCGCTGCATCTCCGCCGGGTCATTGATGTCATCGCGATAGACGGCCGGCAGCTGGGTCGGCTTCCAGCGCCGGGCGCCGGCGATCACCTCCTCCTCGGTCGCCGCCCAGGCGACTCCGGTGTGGAGGATGATCTCGCCCGGATCGCGCTCGAACTCGGAGCACGCCTCGCGGTAGGCGGCGATGATCCCCGGAGCCTGCTCGGGGTCGCCGAGGGTCCAGAGGCCGTCGCCGTGGCGGGCGGCGATCCGCGCCGCCTGCGGCCCGAAGGCGGAGACGTAGAGGCGCGGACGCGCGACCGCCCGGGTGTAGAGCTTGGCCCGGGTGAGCCGGAACCAACCTGCGTCCATGGTCACCGTCTCCCCATCCCACAGGCGCCGGATCGCCTCTAGTCCGGTATCGAAGCGGGCCAGCATCTCCTTCGGGGCGGGCCAGTCCAGTCCGAGCGGCGTCTCGTTGAGCGACTCCCCCGAGCCGGCTCCGAGGAAGACGCGACCGGGGTAGAGCTCCTCGAGCGTCATGAACGCCTGGGCGATCACCCCGGGGTGGTAGCGGTGGATGACCGGGGTGACGCCGGTGCCGAGCGGGAGGCGGACCCGCTGCCCGACCGCGCCGAGCCAGGCCCAGGCCTGGCCGGACTGGCCCTCGGGGAACCACGGGGCGAAATGGTCCGAGCAACCGATGCCGTCGAAGCCGGCCCGCTCGGCGGCCGACGCCTGCTCGAGCAGCGCGGACGGGGGAAACTCCTCGTGCGAGGCGGCGAACCAGATGCGCGGGGCGGTCATTGTCGGGCTCCCTCGGAGTCGGGCTGGACCCAGACGGCCTACCCCAGGACGGCGTCGGTTAGCCGCGACGCGGATGAGGGTATGCTCGGTCCGTGCTCGCCTACCTGATCGGACTCGTGATCGTCGGCCTCATCGTCGGCGGCCTCGCCCGCCTCCTCGTCCCCGGCCCCGATCCGATGGGCATCGGCATGACGATCCTCATCGGCATCGCCGGCTCGTTCATCGCCGGGATCCTCGTCCGCGAGCTCCACGGGACGAACGGGGCTGGCTTCATCCTGTCGATCCTCTGCTCGGCCGGGCTCGTCTACGCCAGCCGCCACTCCCGGTCCGGCTACCTCCGGCGGCCCCCGCCGGGAACGCTCCCGCCCCGCCGCCGGCGCTACTGGTAGTCCCCAGCCCGTCCCCGCCGGGCTGGACGGATGTTTGATGGCCCGGCCCCAGGGCCGGGCCGATGCTCGTTACATGGCGCGATCCATCCTGCCCGACTGCGCCGAAGGCGAGGCGGCCACCCGCCCGCGGGGCGAGCGCCTGACCGTCCACGTCCTGTGGATGACCGCCGGCCTCGGCTGCGACGGGGAAAGCGTGGCGATGACGGCGGCGACCAACCCGAGCCTCGAGGATCTGCTCGACGGCGTGATCCCGGACATGCCGCACATCGTCCTCCACAACCAGATGCTGGCCTTCGAGGTCGGGGAGGAGTACATGCGCGCCTGGTACGACGCCGAGAACGGCGACCTCGACCCGTTCGTCCTCGTCGTCGAGGGGGCGATCGGCAACGAGAGCGTCAACGGGGAGGGCCACTGGACGGGCTTCGGGGTGAACCCGTTCGACGGCCAGCCGATCACCGTCAACGAATGGATCGACCGGCTGGCTCCGAAGGCGGCGGCCATCCTCGCGGTCGGCACGTGCGCGACCTACGGCGGGGTCCCGGCGATGCGCAACAACCCGACCGGGGCGATGGGCCTGCCCAACTACCTCGGCTGGGACTGGCGCTCCCGGTCCGGCCTGCCGATCGTCTGCCTCCCCGGATGCCCGGCCCAGCCGGACAACATGACCGGGATGCTGCTCGAGCTCGTCCTCCACATCGGCGGCCTGACCCCGGCCCCGGTGCTCGACGAGCAGCTCCGCCCCCGCTGGCTCTACGACCGCTCGACCCGCGAGGGGTGCAGCCGGGCCGGCTTCACCGAGCAGGGAAGCTTCGCCACCGAGTACGGGGCCGACCCGCGGTGCCTGGTCAAGCTCGGCTGCAAGGGGCCGATGGTCAAGTGCAACGTCCCGACCCGCGGCTGGGTCAACGGGATCGGCGGCTGCCCCAACGTCGGGGGCATCTGCATCGGCTGCACGATGCCGGGCTTCCCCGACAAGTTCATGCCGTTCATGGAGCCGGACCGGTGGGGCAACGCGGCGGCCAACTTCCAGCGGTTCACCTACGGCCCGATGTTCCGCTACTTCCGCCAGCGCAACCTCAGGCTGAAGGCCGACGCCCAGCCCGCGTGGCGGGAGCCGACGCCGACGCTCGAAACCGGCTACGCCCCCCGCTGGTAGGGGACGGCATGCTCCCCCGCGCCCGCTGATGGTCACCCTCGGGGAGGTCGTCCGCTGGGTCGTCTACCGCCTCCAGCGGGTCTACTTCCGGGTCGTCCGGCGGCTGATGCGGCGCGACCGCCTGCTCTGGGGCTCGGAGCGAAAGTTCCGCGGCCTGCTCGAGGCGGCGCCCGACGCGATGGTGATCGTCAACTCCCACGGTCACATCGCCCTGGTCAACGCCCAGGCCGAGCGGCTGTTCGGCTACCCGCGGGAGGAGATCGTCGGCCAGTCGATCGGCGAGCTCATCCCCCGGCGCTACCGGGCTCGCCACCGCCAGCACATGAAGACGTACCTCCGGAACGCCAGCGCCCGGCCGATGGGGGTCGGCGGCGAGCTCTACGGGCTCCGCAAGGACGGGACGGAGTTCCCGATCGAGATCAGCCTCAGCCCGCTCGAGGCCGACGAGGGCCTCCTCGTCTCGAGCGCGATCCGCGACATCACCGAGCGCAAGCGGGCGACCGGCGAGCTCGCGGCGGCCGAGGAGCTCTTCCGCGGGGCGTTCGACGGCTCCCCGATCGGCATGGCCCTGACCGAGGAGGACGGGTCCGTCGTCCGGGTCAACGAGGCCCTCTCCGCCCTGAGCGGCTACCCGCCGGCCAAGCTCGTCGGTGCCCGCCTCGACGTCCTCCTCGGTCCCGAGGAGGTCGCCGACGGCCCGGCGGAGATCGGTCTGCTGCTCGGCGGCGGGGGCGGTGAGTTCAAGGTCGAGACTCGCTTCACCCACGCCTGCGGCGACCCGATCTGGGTCGCCGTGCAGGCGACGATGATCGGCGGCCGCGCCGGCGACCGCGTCCGCTGCCTGGTCCAGGTGCAGGACATCACCTACCGACGCCACTACGAGGAGAACCTCCAGTACCTGGCCACCCACGATCCCCTCACCGGCTTGCACAACCGGGCGAGCTTCGCCGGCCAGCTCGACGTCCACGCCGACCTCGTGCGCCGCTACGGCGCCGACGGCGCGCTCCTCCTGCTCGACCTCGATCACTTCAAGTACATCAACGACACCCTCGGCCACCACGCCGGCGACCAGCTGATCGCCCGGGTGGCCACCGTGCTATCCGGCCGTCTGCGCACGAGCGACACGCTCGCCCGGCTCGGCGGCGACGAGTTCGCCGTGCTCCTCCCCCGGGCCGACGCGGCCACCGCCCACGCCGTCGCCCGCGACCTGCTCGAGGCGCTCCGGGGGGAGCGGATCAACGTGCCGCGGATGCGCGAGCGGACGATCACCGCGAGCATCGGCGTGGCCCTGTTCGACGAGCGGTCGGCCGCCGACGGCGAGGAGATCCTGGTCAGCGCCGACCTGGCGATGTACGACGCCAAGGAGGCCGGGCGCAACCAGATCGCCGTCTGCGCCCCCGGCGAGCACGCCCAGGCCCGCATGCGCGGGCGGGTGACCTGGGCCGAGCGGATCCGGGTGGCGATCGAGGAGGAGCGCTTCAACCTCGTCGCCCAGCCGATCGTCGACCTCCGCAGCGGCCGGGCGACCCAGTTCGAGGTGCTCCTGCGCATGCGCGACGATCGCGGCGGCCCGATCCTTCCCGGCGCGTTCCTGGCCACGGCCGAGCGGCTCGGGCTGATCCAGCAGATCGACGGCCTCGTGGTGGCCGGGGCGATCCGGGCGGTCGCCGCCCACGCCATCCCCGGGGACGACCCGCCCCCGCGGGTGGAGATCAACCTGTCCGGGGCGTCGATCGGCGACCCGGCGATCCTCGAGCTGATCGAGCGCGAGCTGCGCGAGACCGGGCTCGATCCGGGCCGGGTCATCTTCGAGATCACCGAGACCGCGGCGATCGCCAACATCACCAAGGCCCGGGACTTCAGCGAGCAACTCGCCCACCTCGGCTGCGCCTTCGCCCTCGACGACTTCGGCGCCGGGTTCGGGTCGTTCTACTACCTCAAGCACGTCCGCTTCGACGTCCTGAAGATCGACGGCGAGTTCGTCCGCGACTGCTGTAGCAGCGCCACCGACCGCCTGGTGATCCAGGCGGTGGTCGGCATCGCCCAGGGCCTCGGCAAGCAGACGGTCGCCGAGCACGTCGGCGATGCCCAGACCGTGCGCCTCCTCAGCCGGATGGGCGTCGACTGCGGCCAGGGGTTCTACCTCGCCCGGCCGGAGCCGCTCGAGGACTACCTCACCGGCCTGGCGGCGGCGGAGGCCTCGCCCGGCGACCAGCGGCGGTTCTCGCCGACCGGCCGGCTCGGCCCCGTCTAGCCGGCGCTCCGGGCGGCTGACCCCCCGGCCGACTGCCCCGGCCGACCCCGGCCGGCGCCGCTCGGTCGCGTCGACGCCCGGCCGACCGGGAGCGCTCCCAAAACCTCCCCCTCAGGCCGCCCGACCCGGACGCTTCCTTGAGTCGGGAGTTGATTGGAAGGACCCGACACGATTGGTACGGTTCGAGGGGATGGCCGTCGACGTCGGGACCCTCTCCGAGGAGCTGCGCGCTCGCGGGCTGCGGGTCACCGCCGCCCGGATGGCGGTCTACCGCACCGTGGCGGAGACTCCCGGTCATCCGGATGCCGAGACGATCGCGACCGGTGCACGCGCGCTGATCGGGACCCTCTCGACGCAGGCGGTCTACGACACGCTCCACGCGCTCACTCGGGTCGGTCTCCTCCGGCGGATCGAGCCGGCCGGCGGCCCGACCCGGTTCGAGACGCGGGTAGCCGACAACCACCACCACATCGTCTGCCGGTCCTGCGGCGCCGCACACGACATCGACCGGGTGCGGGGGGCGGCGCCCTGCCTGTCACCGCCCTCCGCCGGCGGCTTCGAGATCGACGAGGCCGAGGTGACGTTCTGGGGCCTGTGCCCGGCCTGCCAGGGCACGGGCGAATGACGGGGGACGCCGCCCGGCTGGGCGGTCAGACCCGCCAGCGCCGCTGGGCGGCGTCGTCCATCTCGCGGAGGAGCACCGGGGCGAGGAGGCCGGCCGCGGTGGCCAGGCGCGTGATCGCCGCCTCGTCGCTCGGACGGGCGACGCGGGCGTAGACCTCGAGCGCGCCGATCAGCGCCTCGCCGTCGATGAGGGGCACGACGGCCCGGGAGCGGAGGTCGGCCGACCGCGCCATCCGCTCGCGGACGCTCCCGCCCTCGTCGCCGAGATCGGCGACCCAGGTCAGCCGGCCGGCCGGGTCGACGTCGCCCGACGGCGGCTCGCCGAGGTCGAGCTTGGCCCGCCAGCTGATGCTCTCGAACCAGTCGAGCTCGGCTCCCGGGCGGGTCCAGATGCCCAGGCAGGTGAGGGGCCGGCGGTCCTGGGCCCGGTGCCACATGGCCACCGCCTCCCAGCCGGACTCCTCCCCGATCAGGGCGAGCGCGCGGGGAAGGACGGCGCGCAGCGACTGCCCCGGGCCGGCGCCGGCCGGCCCGTCGAGGACGGCGGCGAGCGACGGGGCGACGGCCCCGGCCGGGACGGCAGCCGAACGGTGGACGGTCGCCGAGCGCGGGCGGCGCCGACCGGTCGCCTTCGCCGCGACGGGCACGGCGGGCGGCTGGGGGACCGCGAGAGGAAGGACCCGGGGCGCCTCGTCGACCGGCTCGGGCACGACGGCGAGCGTCCGGGCCGGCGCCGGGTCCGCGCCGCCCACGCCCAGGCGCCCGCGGAGAGCCTCGAGCGTCTCCCGAGCCGCCGCGTGCTCGGCCTCGAGGCGGCGCGTGCGGGCCTCGGCCTGGGTGCGGGCGGTGTGCTCGGCCGCGCGTTCGGCTTCGAGTTGGTTGATGCGGGTCTTGGCCTGGGTGTGGGCGGTGTGCTCGGCCGCGCGTTCGGCTTCGAGTTGGTTGATGCGGGTCTTGGCCTGGGTGTGGGCGGTGTGCTCGGCCGCGCGTTCGGCTTCGAGTTGGTTGATGCGGGTCTTGGCCTGGGTGTGGGCGGTGTGCTCGGCGGCGCGTTCGGCTTCGAGTTGGTTGATGCGGGTCTTGGCCTGGGTGTGGGCGGTGTGCTCGGCGGCGCGTTCGGCTTCGAGCTCGCGCACCCGGCGGTCGGCCTCGGTGCGGCGGGCGGACTCGGCCGTGTGCTGGGCCACGAGCTCGCGCAGCCGGGTCTCGGCCGCTTCGCGGCCGGCCTGCGCCGCGGCGGCCTGGGCCTCGAGCTCCCGGGCCCGCCGCTCGGCCTGCTCGCGGGCGTCGGTCGCGGCCTGCTCGCGGGCGGCCCCCGCGGCCGCGGCCTGGGACTCCCGCTCACGGGCGTGGAGCTCGGCGTGCTGGCGCACCTGGCGCTCGGCGGTCCGCTGGGCCTCGAGCTCGCGGGCTCGGGTCTCGGCCTGCTCGCGGGCGGACCGCTCGGCCGCCTGCCGGGTCTCGAGATCGCGCAGCAGGGCTTCGGCCCGGTCGCGGGCCTGGCGCTCGGCGGCGCGCTGGGTCTCGAGTGCTCGGGCGCGGCCGTCGGCCAGCTCGCGGGCCCGCCGCTCGGCGTCGAGGCGGGACTGGAGCAGCGCCGCCTCCGAGCGGGCGCCGGCCGCCCCGTCCGCGGCGGTGGCGAGCTCGTCCCGGGCCGCGCGCTCCTCGTCGAGCACCGTCCGGGCTCGGGCGAGCTCGGCGGCCAGCTCCCCGCGGGACGAGCGCTCGGCCTCGACCACGCGAAGGGCCTCCTCGAGCTGGGCGGTCAGGGCCGCGCGGGCAGCCCGCTCGTCGTCGAGCGCCCGCCGGGCCTCGGCGACGCGGGCCACCTCGGCCTCCCGCGTCGTCTGCTCGCGATCGAGCGCCCCGCGAGTGTCGGCGAGCTCGGCGGCGAGGGCGGCGGACTCGGCGAGCTGGACCGCCGAGGTCGGCGCCGGCGTCGTGATCGCTTCGAGGCGGGCTACCCGGTCGAGCGCGGCCTGGGCGCGCTGCTCGAGCTCGGCTCGGACGACTCGCTCGGTCGCCAACGTCGCTTCGACCGCGGCGGCGTGCTCGACGGCCCGACGCTCGCGCTCGGCGGCGGCCGCCTGCTCCCGATCGAGGCGCTCGCGGGCGGAGCGCTCTTCGGCGAGGAGCGCCTCCGTCCGCTGGCGGGCCTCCCGCTCGTCGACGGCGGCCGCCTTCGCGAGCAGGAACGCGGCTTCGTCGCGCCCGGCGGCCGGCGCCGGCCCGGCGGGGGCGGTCGCGGCGGCGGCCCGCGGGGCGTCGGGGCCGAGCTCGGCCGCCTCGAACGCCGTGGCCCGCGCCCCGGTCGGATCGAGGGCGTCGAGCAAGCGGCGAAACTCGGCGAGGATGCGGTCGCGGGCGGTCGCCGACCCGTACATCCGGCAGACGGCGAGCGGGTAGCCCTGGCCGTCCCGCAGGGCCGATCGGCACATGACGACGCGCCGCCGGCCGACGCTGTCCATCACGCGCTCCTCGGTCACCGTCCCGGCCGCCGCATCGAGGGCCAGAAGGTCGTTCTCACCGAGCGCGGTGGCCACCGTCCGAGCGACCAGATCCTTCTCGGCCCGGCCCCGGAGCTCGTCCGGGGTCCCGCCGTGGAGGCTGGCGTACGCCTGGTTGACCAGGACGTAGCGACCGTCCGGATCGAGGATCGCCGCCGCGTAGCGGTAGTCGCCGATCGGCGGCAGGGCGCCGACGGCGAGGAGCTCCGCCTCGAGGTCGCTGGTGTCGGTGGCGGTCATCGACAAGAGGATCGGTCGGCGCCCCCCACGGCGGGAGCCGGGAGGTGGCGCCTGGACGGAAGGTCGACCCCCCCGCGCGGCGCTCAGGAGGGGTCTGGATGCCGGCGCCGGGGGGCGCGGCCGGGCGGCTGGGTCGGCATGACCGTCGGGGTGACTCGCTGGGCCGGGAAGCTCCGCGACTCGCGCCCGACGGTGACCGGGTCGCCGAAGTGGCGGATCTCGATCGGCGGACCGTCGAGCAGCGAATAGGTGGTCTCGGCGTTGGCGACCTCGACCCGCAGGCGGCTCCCCCGGAAGCCCAGGCGGAAGGCCAGCCGGGTCAGCCGCTCCGGCAGCTGGGGGGCGAAGCTGAGGCGCCCGCCGTGGTCGCGCATCCCCCCGAACCCGGCCACGGCGGCGATCCACGCCCCGGCCATCGAGGCGATGTGGAGGCCGTCACGGGTGTTGTGCTCGAGATCGGCGATGTCCATCAGCGCGGCCTCGCCGAAGTAGTCGTAGGCGAGCTCGAGGTGGCCGACCTCGGCCGCGACGACCGCCTGGATGCACGCCGAGAGCGACGAGTCGCGGACGGTCAACTGCTCGTAGTAGGCGAAGTCCCGGGCCTTCTCCTCCGCGGTGAACGCGTCCCCGCAGACGTAGAGCGCCAGGACGAGGTCGGCCTGCTTGACCACCTGCTTGCGGTAGAGGTCGAAATACGGGAAGTGGAGGAGGAGCGGGTACTGATCCGGGCCGGTGTGGGCGAAGTCCCAGTGGGCGTGGTCGGTGTACCGCTCGGATTGCGGGTGGACACCCAGGTGCTCGTCGTAGGGGACGGCCATCCCGCTCGCCGCGTCGCGCCACGAGGCCGCCTCCTCGAGGTCGACGCCGAGCTCGGCGGCCCGGGCCGGGTGACGTTCCACGGCATCGGCGGCGTTCCGGAGGTTCCGGCTCGCCATCAGGTTGGTGTAGACGTTGTCGTCGGCGATCGCGCTGTACTCGTCCGGCCCGGTCACCCCGTCGATGTGGAAGCCCCCGGCCGCGTCGTGGTGGCCGAGCGAGCGCCAGAGGCGGGCGGTCTCGACGAGGAGCTCGGTGCCGACCTCCTCGGCGAAGTGCTCGTCCCCGGTCGCCGCCTCGTAGCGGGCCACCGCGTCGGCGATGTCCGCCCCGATGTGGAAGGCCGCCGTCCCGGCCGGCCAGTAGGCCGAGCACTCGCGGCCACTGATCGTCCTCCACGGGAAGGCGGCCCCCCGGAGCCCGAGTAGCTTGGCCCGCTCCCGCGCGGTCGGGAGCGTCCGGTGGCGTGAGCGCAGGACGGCGGCCGTCGCCCGGGGGGCGGTGTAGGTGAGGACGGGGAGGACGAACGACTCGGTGTCCCAGAAGCAATGGCCGTCGTAGCCGGGGCCGGTGAGGCCCTTGGCGGCGATCGCCCGCCCGTCGACCCGAGCCCCGGCCTGGAGCGTGTGGAAGAGGGCGAAGCGGACGGCCTGCTGGAGCTCGGCGTCCCCGTCGAGCTCGACGTCGGCCCCGGCCCAGAACTCGTCGAGGTACGAACGCTGCTCGGCGAGCAGGCCGTCCCAGCCGGTGTGGCGAGCCTCGGTCAGCGCCGCGCCGACCTGGTCGCGGACGGCCGGGGTCGACCGCTCCCCCGACCAGCCGTAGGCGAGGAACTTGACCATCCGCAGCCGCTGCCCCGGCTCGATCGTGCTGGCGACGGTGACCCGGGCGAGGTCGTCCCACGTCTCCGCGTCGCCGACCTCGGTCCCGTCCGGGCCGTCGACGATATGGTCCATGGCGGCGGCGAGACGCAGGCCGCTGACCCGGGTCGAATGCACGAGGACTGCTCGCGCCCGGCTCGAGGAGTGCTCCTCGCTGACGAGCGGCGAGTCGAGCGCGGCGGCGGCGCGGGGGTCCTGGCTGGACGCCGGCTTCGGCTCGTTGGTGACGAGCTCCGACTGGATGACGAACCGGGTGGTCGCCTCGAGCGGCTCGACCTCGAAGAGGACGGCCGCGACCGCGCGCTGGGAGAAGGAGACGATCCGGGTCGACGCCACCCGCACGGCTCGGCCGGTCGGCGAGCACCAGACGAGCTCGCGGCGCAGGACCCCGGCCCGGAAGTCGAGGATCCGCTCGTGGTTGCGGAGCTCGCCGTAGCGGAGGTCGAACGGCTCGTCGCCGACCAGCAGACGGATGATCTTCCCGTTGGTCACGTTGACCACCGTCTCGCCCGCCTCCGGGTAGCCGTACCCGGCCTCGGCGTACGGGAGGGGGCGTGTCTCGTAGAAGGCGTTGAGGTAGGTGCCCGGGAGGGCGTGGGGCTCGCCCTCGTCGAGGTTGCCCCGGAAGCCGAGGTGGCCGTTGGTCAGGGCGAAGACCGACTCGGTCTGGGCCAGGAGCCCGAGGTTGAGCTCGGTCTCCCGCAGCTGCCACGGCTCGACCGCGAAGGCCGGATGCTCGATCACCGGTCCTCCTCGAGGAGCTCGGCCAGGTCTTCGACGACGACGTCGGCGCCGTGCTGGCGGAGCGCCTCGGCGTGGTCGACCCGGTCGACGCCGACGACGAAGCCGAAGCTGCCCGCCCGCCCGGCTTCGACCCCGGCGATCGCGTCCTCGAAGACCGCGGCCTCCTTCGGCACGACGCCGACCGCCTTGCCTCCGGCGAGGAAGGTGTCCGGGGCCGGCTTGCCCCGGAGGTGCTCGCGCTCGGCGACGACCCCGTCGATCCGGGCGTCGAAGAGGTCGGCGATCCCCGCGGCGACGAGCACGTCCCGGCAGTTGGCGCTCGCCGACACGACGGCCGTCTTCAGGCCGGCGCGGCGGACGGCCTTCACGTAGCGCACCGACCCCTCGTAGGCCTGCACGCCGTCCCGCGCGATCAGGGCGAGCACGAGCTCGTTCTTGCGGTTGCCGAGCCCGGCCACCGTGTCCGCGGTCGGCGGGTCGTCCGGCGATCCCTCGGGGAGGGTGATCCCCCGTGATTGCGAGGAACGTCCGGACCCCGTCGGCCCGCGGGCGTCCGTCCACGTACTGGTTGTAGTCCTCGCCCGCGTCGAAGGGGACGAACTCACCCCCCTGCTGGGCCGCCCGATCCTTGAGGAAGGCGTCGAACATCTCCTTCCAGGCCGCCGCGTGGACCTTCGCCGTCTGGGTGAGCACCCCGTCGAGGTCGAAGAGGCACGCCTTGAGGCCATCGGGAAGGCCGAGCACCGCGTGAGTCTACGGCCTCCCGGTCCCCTGGGACGCGGCGTGGTGTCGGCGGTAGTGGCGGGCGGCTCGGGCGCGGTTTCCGCACGCGGTCGAGCACCACTCGCGGCGGGGGTGGTCCCGGACGAAGTAGAGGACGCAGCCCGGAGCCAGGCAGGCGCGGAGCGGCGGAGCGTCGAGGCGCGTGAGGAGCTCGATCGCCTCGGCGGCGATCGCCGATACGGCCGCGGCGATCGGAGGCCCACCGGGCGTCGGATCGCGGCGGAGGCGACCGGCCTTGAGCTCGATGCGCGGTGGGTCGGGGGCGGCCGCGGCGGCGGCGTTGACCGCCTCGACGGCCGCTTGGCGACTCGCGGTGGTCGTCTCGCCGCGCGGATCGGCGGTGACCAGGGCGGCCAGATGGCGCAGGGCGGCGCGCAGGCGGCGCGCCCGGTCCAGATCGGCGGGGCTGGCCCGGGTGGCCCGCCCGAGCCGGCCGACGGCGGTCAGCCAGGCGACGAGCTCGTCCGGGGTGGTCAACGAGTCGTGCGCGCCGCGACGGTCGGCCCAGATCGTGTTCATCAGTCGCACCGGTGTCGGTTCGCCGGGGAGGACCCACGAGGCGGGCGCGTCGTCCGGGGCGTCGAGAGCGGCCATGGACTCACGGTACTCGCCCCTGCCTTGCGTTAGGCTGTCGGGCGTGAGCGAGCCGCCCGCGCCCCGTCCGCCGCTGCCGCCGTTCGACGAGGCGTCCGCCCGGCAGAAGGTGCAGGCGGCCGAGGACGCCTGGAACACCCGGGACCCGGAGCGGGTCGCCGGCGCCTACACGCCGGATTCGCGCTGGCGCAACCGGTCGGAGTTCCTCGTCGGGCGAGCCGAGATCGTCGCCTTCCTGACCGCCAAGTGGCAGCGCGAGCAGGACTACGCCCTGCGCAAGTCGCTCTGGGCCTGGTCGGAGAACCGGATCGCCGTCCGCTTCCAGTACGAGTGGCACGACGGCACCGGCCAGTGGTGGCGGAGCTACGGCAACGAGAACTGGGAGTTCGCCGCCGACGGCTACATGGAGCGGCGGGAGGCCAGCATCAACGACGTGGCCATCGCCGAGGGCGATCGGCGGATCTTCGGGCCGCGGCCCGAGTCCGACGGCGACCAGCCGCTCCCGCTGCGCTGACGCCCGGAGCCCGCGGCGGGCCGCGGGCATCGGCTTCACCGACTGGACACACGGAGTGGGTCGCGAGCCATCTAGCTTGCGCTCGGTGCCCACGCCGACCGACGGAGAAGCGATGCCCACGCCGAAGTCCAACCGCAGGCAACGACCCGAGCGGCGCCTCGGTGGCCGGCTTCGGGTCGGGCTGGCCGTGGCCGGGCTGGCGCTCGTCTCGGCGACCGCGGTGCTCGCCGACGAGGGCGTGTTCTCCGGGAACGACAATCCCTGGCCCTACGCCGCCGTCCCCCGGTCGCCGGTGCTCGCCGCGGTCGGAGACATCGCCTGCCAGCCCGGGAGTCCGGTCGAGAAGGAGAAGGCGTCCGACGTCTGCAGCGCCACGCCCGTGCAGGCGCAGAGCGCGACGGCCGACCAGATCGAGGCGATGCAGCCGAACCTGGTGGCGATCCTCGGCGACGAGCAGTACCAGGTCGGCCGCCTCCAGGACTTCCTGACCTCGTTCGACACGACCTACGGGGCGTTCAAGTTCCTCCAGCGGCCCGCCCCGGGCAACCACGAGTTCTACAGCCTGCACGGCGAGACCGGCGTCCACGGGTACGGCTACTTCGACTACTACAACGGCTATCAGCACAATCCGGCCGACGGCAGCGTCGTCACCGACACGTTCACCAACGTCCCGGGCCCCGGCAGCTTCACCCAGCCCCGGCCGCGCCCGAGCGGGCAGGCCGGGCAGTTCGGCGCGACCGGCGACGGCTGGTATTCCTACAACCTCGGCGCCTGGCACATCATCTCGCTCAACGTCGAATGCGCCGTCCAGCCGGGCGGCTGCTCGCCGACCGGAGCCTGGCTGGTTCGCGAGACGCAGTGGCTGGCGGCGGATCTCCAGGCCAATCACGCCGACTGCACGCTCGCCTACTGGCACCAGCCGACGTTCACGGCGGGCAACGCCACGCCGCCCGGGGTCACCAACGCCAGCCCGGAGGGGGCGGCGGCCGCGGCGTGGTGGCAGCTCCTCTACCGCCACCGGGCGGATCTCGTGCTCAACGGGCACGACCATGTCTACGCGCGCTACGCGCCGACCGACCCGACCGGCCAGGCCGATCCGCGCCGGGGCATCCGCGAGTTCATCGTCGGCACGGGCGGCGAATCGCTCGACGCGATCGTCCCGAACAACAACACGCCGAATCTCCAGGCCTCGACGGCGAACTACTACGGCGTGATGAAGCTGACGCTCAACCCGCTCGGCTACGGCTGGGACTTCGCGTCGGCCCTGAAGAACCCGGCGGCGGCGGCGAGCGTCCCGGCGAGCTACAGCGACACGGGAAGCGCCAACTGCCACGGCGGAGGCCTCAACCCCGACCGCTGACGGCCGGGCGGGCTCAGCGGACGACCCGGTAGCGCCCGGCCGCGCGATCGCGCACCATGCCCGCGAGCACCGGGACCAGCGCCTGGGCCATCAGGCGGTACCCGGGCGCCGCCGGGTGGATCCCGTCGACGATGGTCACGCCCGCCGCGACCGCGGTGTCCGGATTCCACAGGCGGGCGAGGGCGCCGGTGTACGCACAACCCTCGGCCTGAGCCAGTTGGCGGTCGATCTCGGCAAAGCGGGCGCTGATCGACGCCGGCACCGGGAGGGGGGTGGGGTCGGCGATCACGCACAGCCCGCCGAAGCTCCGCACGAGCCTGACCCGGGCGCGGAGCTCGGTCGCGTACGCGGTCTCGTGCTGACCCGCGTTGCCGACCGCCGCATCGAACTCCCGCCGGTAGACGCCGAGGAACAGGGAGATGTCAAACCGCTGAGCGCGGATTGCGGCGGAGATCCGGGGAGCCGAGTCCTGGCCGAGGTAGTGACCGGTGTGCCCAAGGTTCTCGACCTCGACCCCGGTGCGGCCGGCGGGCGGCGGGCGGCGGACGATCACCCCGTCGAAGGTGAGGCGACCGGACCGCGGTCCGTGGACGGCGATCGTCTTCGTCCCGGCCGGGACGGTGATCCACTGCTCGGCCACCGTGGGGCGTCCGCTCGTGCGGGCGTCGATCGGGAAGGTCTTCCCGCCCGCGTTCACCGTGAAGACCCCCGACCCGGCGGTCTTGGTGAAGAGCACCCCCACGGACGACCCGTCGACCGCGATCGACGCGGCGGCCTGGTGGGAGCGGGCGATCGCGCTGTAGCCGCTCAGGCCGTCGGTCCCGGAGCCGAGGACGCCGAGGAGCAGCCAGACGTTCGGCGCCGGGGTTCTCCCGACGGGCAGGGTCTTCGCGTTGAAGTGCCAGAAGTCGCTCGAGGCGGCGACGAACCCGGTGCCCCCGGATTCGATGCCGGGGGTCTGGGCGAGGCTGTCGCGCAGCTGCGGGACGAGGCTGTCCCGCGAGGCGTTGGGGATGTCGATGCCCTCGACCACCGAGTCGCCGTAGACGGCGATGGTCACGACTCGACGCGCGGGCGCGGGCGTCGCCCGAACGCCGGCCGGAGAAGCTCCGGCGAGGACGACGAGGAGGACGCCGAGACCGCGTCGCGAGGCGTGGGAGACGGCGCGCAGGACCTTGATCGCGCGACCCTAGACGATCGCGCCGGCGTGCCGCCTCGCCCGGCCGGGGGCCGCCCTGGGGTCCTGCGTCACCCGCGCCGGCGGGCGCCCGGCGGCCAGGTCGAGGCCCCTCGCACGGGGCCGCTCGGGTTTCGGAAGCGGATCCGGCGCAGCCCCCGCCTGGGCGCGGAATCAGGGTCGACGATCCAGACGAGGGCCAGCGCGAGCAGGACCAGCCCGGCCGCCAGCCACTGCGCGCGAAGCTCGGCGCTCGTGTGGCGACCGGACAGCAGCTGGAAGTGGGTCGAGAGGTTGAACACCCCGAAGGCGGCGACGAAGGCGAGCAGGATGTTGCGGTTCCGCTCGCTGCGCGCCCGCGCCCCGTGTTCCTTCTTGTCGCGAGCGAGCTCGACCGCCCAGAGGCGCGCGTGCAGCTCCCCGGCGATCGCCTTCGTCCGCGTCGCCTGGAGGAGGCAGTCGAGCAGGCGACGGTAGGCGCGCGACCAGCAGAGCGCGTCCGCCTCGATGGCGGTGGTGAACTCGAGCGCGTCGAGTTGGAGATGACGGAGCTCGTCGGATGTGGTCAGCGTGGTCGCTCGCCGGTCGAGCGCATCGAACGCCTCGCGGTCCCACAGGAGCAGCGGGGCCGAGCAGGAGGCGGCGAACTCGCCGGCCTCGATGTAGGCATCGGTCTGCCAGGATGGTTGGCCGGCCACGCAGAACAGGCTCGAGTCGTCGGTCGCCGCCAGCCAGTCGCTGCGATAGCCGAGCTCGGGCACGGTGAGGATGGCGTTGCCGCTGGTCGGGTACCTGACCCATTCGTGCAGGGCGGTGGCCGTGCGTTGCGTGTGGGCCCGGAGCAATCTCCCGCCGTAGTCCCGGTCGAGGGCGTGGCCGATCTCGTCGACATCGTCGCCGAGCGCCTCGTCGGTCGTGAAGACGCCGATGAGACGGACGTCGCCACGCTTGCATCTCCAGTCGTCTGGCTGACCGAGCGCCTCCGCCGTGACCCGGATCGTGTCGCGGGCGAACTCGTGGACGCTGCGCCACTCGCGGTCGGTCGCTCCGGGCGCCGTCCGGCCGGCCTCGAGCCGGAAGCGGTACTCCAGGTCGCGCGCATAGTCGGCGCCGGCGCGAAGCGCCCTGAACAGGTCGTGGGGTGTGGGGCGCTCGAGCGTTCGCTCGACACAGAGGCAGTGGTTGCCGAGCAGGCTCAGCTTGAGGGTCGCGATCGAGTCGAACGGCCGCCTGGCGTCGACCGCGTCGCCGGCCTCGCGCAGCTCGCCCAGGGCGATGCTCGCGCCGTTGTAGACGACCCCGCCGGCTCCGGCCCAGAGCTCGTTGGTCGTGAGCGGCCGCACCGGGGCGTCGGACCCGAGGAGCTCGCCGAGGTCGGCGCAGAGCGCCCGGAGCGGACGGCTCACCGGACGGCCGCGGGCCGCGTTTCGCAGATCGGCCCGCAGCGCGAGCCGCCGAGGCAGGTCGAGCCGGACGGCGAACGGATAGCAGTAGACGAGCTTGACGGTGCGAAACCGCAAGCCTCGGATGTCGGGCTCGAACCGATCGGCGGTGGCGTCGAGGACATGGGCCCAGCAGGACAGCCGCGACCGGCAGCGGTGCCGCGCCGCCCGGAGACCGGGCTGGCCGTCGGTGGCGACGCCGATGTCCACGATGCACCGGCGGACGAACTCGGCGGTCTCGCGGAAGCTGCCTGGATCGATGTCGAGCGGGCTCTCGTGGGGTCTTTCGGCGTACTGGAGCTCGACGGCCAGCTCGTGCGCCGCGAAGCGCGACGCCGCCCGCCCGACCCCGTCGTAGTAACGGCGGAGGGCGGCGGCTTCCTCACGCAGCTGCGGGGCGAGCAGATGCTCGACGCCATCGAGGCGGCGGGCAACCACCTCGGTCATCTCGCGCGCCTGCCGGGCGCACGACATGGTCAGCCGGGCGTCGCAGCGGTTCATCGCCTGGAACACCCGACGGTCCTGGTCGAGAACGGCGAAGAGACCGGCGATGGAGGACAGGATCTCGGCGTCCGGGCCGTCGAGGTCGAGCGCGGCGTCGAGGCGTCCGCGGGCGGCGCCGATCAGCCGGCTGACCGTCACGAAGGACATCGACTCATCCAGGAGCTGCTCGGTCAGGCGCCGGAGGCGGTTGAACCGCTCGGGGAAGTCGCTCGCATCCAGCCAGCGGTCGATCCAGGCCCCGAACGCCGCCTCGGCGGCCTCCTCACGGGCTTGGCGCTCCGCGTTCTTCCAGAGCGGCGGGGGCGGATCGTCGGAAATCGGCTCGAACCGGTCGTGCTGGCGCTCGCCCAGGTAGATCCGCTGGGTGGCGACCACCTCATCGAAGTCGGCGAACGCCCCGTCCGGGCCGACGGGCGATTCCGGCGGGCTCTCGTCGTCGAGCGCGGCGATCATCGCGTCCTTCATGTCCCTCTCCGTGGTCCGGTCGATTCTCGTCCGGCATCAGCCTGACACTGGGGCGGGTCGGGTTGTGTGAGGCACGTCACGGAGGCGACCATCAGTTCGGCTCGCCGTCGGCTTGCCGTCCGGAGCCCGGGTAGCGGTACGGTGAAGGAGGACGAGCAACGCAGGAACGACCGGGATCGGCCCGGAAGGAGGCGGTCACCGTGGGTAAGACGGCGAAGCAGACAGAACGGGACATGGTCGACCGGCTCCGGGCCATGGGGCTGCGCAAGCAGCTGGCCAAGAACGTCGCCCATACCGCGGCCAACGTCAAGGGTCAGCTCCCGAAGTCGGCCCAGAGCGCGCTCAAGGACATGCTCGGCAAGTTCGAGGATCGCGGGTCGGTCAAGGAGGGGGCCGAGGCAACGGAGGCGGACGGCGCGGTGGCGAAGAAGTCGGGGAAGAAGGCGAAGCAGGCCAAGAAGAAGAAGGCCGCGAAGAAGAAGGCCGCGAAGAAGAAGGCCGCGAAGAAGCTCGGGTAGCGCGGACTCGGACCCTCAGCCGCGGTCTCCGAGCTCGGCGATCAACGGTTCATGGTCGGAGAGGCGGACGCGGCGCCCGTCGACGACGGCGGCGTGGTCGGGCGTCTGGCGGGCGACGAGAGCGCCGCAACCCCGGGCGATGATGTGGTCGACCGCGTGACCGGTGGACGCCGGCCGGTCGAACGGTGCGGCCGGGTCGAAGAGGTTCAGATCACCGCCGAGCACCAGCGGCGCCCCCCCGGCGTCGGCGAGAACGAGCGTCCACAGGCGGGCGAGCTCCTCGCGGGCCCGGGCTCGGGCGTCCGATGTCCGGCGTCCGGGGGTGCTGAGGTGGGTGTTGACGACGACGGCGCCGGACTCCAGACGGGCGAGCTGGGCGACGCGTCGCTCCGGCCAGCGCCGGAGCGGAATCTCTCGATGCCGGAGCACCCGGTCCCCGCGGACGAGGATTGCGTTCGCCCCGCCGCCGTTGCTCTTGATCAGGTCCGGATGCCGGTCGGCGACGGCGCGGCGCAGGGGCAGCAGCGCGTTGCGCGAGGTCATCGCCGTCCGGCCGTCGGCGCCGGCCGACCGGGCGAGGTGCGGCGTCCACCAGGGCGGCACCTCCTGAAGGAGCGCGACGTCCCAGGGCCAGGCGGCGATCTGCGCGGCGAACTCCGCGGCCAGCGACCGGCCGGCCGGCGGATCGGACCGCCCGTGGTAGAGGTTCCAGGTGAGGACGCGGCGCGGACTCAAGCTCTGGCTCACCCGCTGCCGGGGTTCGGGGTGGGCTCGCGCAGCGCTTCGCGGTCGATTGGGCGGAGGTCGACCGCACCGGGCGGTTTGTGAGGCGCGGCGGCGACCCCGACGTCGAGGGCGAGTACACGATCCACGGGGCCCCCGTGATCGCTGCGGCCGACGCGACGGTCGTCCACGGGTTCGATGGCCTGACCCCGATCCTCGACGTCGACGGCAGCCCCAAGCCCTACGCCGCATCCGGTCGTGTCCGCCGGATCGGTGGCGGCGTGCCTGTTCGGCGTCCGCCAGAGCGGGTTCGCGGTCATCCGGCCGGGTCGCCCCGACCAGCGACCGCGGTCTGCCGGCGCTGCGCGCCTGACGTCACCGGGGTGGGCGCCGCACCTGGCAGCTCGCTCGCAGCAGTGGCGCCGGGACGCGGTTCGCGAGTCGCGTCGTTGCGTGGGCATCGGAGGCGGGGCTGCTTCCGTTCATGCCGAACGGCAAGGGAAAGGACGTCACCCGCTCCTCTCCACATCTAATTTATACCGCACACGAGGCCTTCATGAAGCCTCGGGTCGTCCTGCATAATCGCCCGCCGCAAGTCAGAACCTACGGAAGAGAGGAGGAGCGAGATGCGGATGACCGAGCATGCTGTCGTGATCGCCGGAGGAGGTCCGACGGGGATGATGCTGGCGGCGGAGTTGGCGTTGGCGAAGGTCGAGGTCGCGGTTGTCGAGCGGCGTCCCAATCACGTGCTCGTCGGCTCACGGGCCGGCGGTTTTCACTCGCGCACGATCGAGGTGCTGGATCAGCGTGGGGTCGCTGATCGGTTCCTCGCGGACGGTCAGGTGGCTCAGGCCGCGACGTTGGCCACGACCGTGCTGGACATGAGCGACTTCCCGACGCGTCATCCGTATTCGCTCGGGATCTGGCAGAACCAGATCGAGCGGATCATGGCCGCCTGGATCGCCGAGCTGCCGGTGCGGATCTACTACGGATGTGAGGTGACGGGCTTCGCGCAGGACGACACCGGCGTCGACGTCGAGGTGTCCGACGATCAGTCGCTGCGGGCGCAGTATCTCGTCGGGTGCGACGGAGGGCGCAGCCTGGTCCGTAAAGCAGCCGGCATCGAGTTCCCGGGCTGGGATCCGACCAGGAGCAGCCTGATCGCCGAGGTCGAGATGGCCGAGGAGCCGGAGTTGGGCATCCGCCGCGACGGAAAGGGCATCCACGCCCTGGGCCGGGTGGACTACGAGGTCCGCGACGGCGAGGTGGTCTACAGCGACGGGGGCCCGATACGGGTCATGGTGACCGAGGAGCACGTCGGAGCCACGACCGAACCCACCCTGCGCGATCTCAGCGAGGTGCTGATCACCGTGTACGGCACCGACTTCGGGATCCACAGCCCCACGTGGATCTCCAGGTTCACCGACATGACACGTCAGGCAGCGACCTACCGCACGGGACGAGTCCTGCTCGCCGGCGACGCGGCGCACGTGCATTCCCCGGCGGGTGGACAGGGCCTCAGCCTCGGCGTGCAGGATGCGGTGAACCTGGGATGGAAGCTGGCTCAGGTGGTCGACGGGAACTCCCCGGAGAGCCTCCTGGACACGTATCACGACGAGCGCCACCCGGTCGCTGCCCGCGCGCTCAAGCATACGATGGCTCAGACCGCGCTCCAACGCCCGGACGAGCGAATCAAGGCCCTGGCCGATGTGGTATCGGAGCTGGCGACCATGGACGAGCCTCGCAAACGGCTCGCCGGGATCATCTCCGGGCTGGACATTCATTACGATCTCGGCGAGGGCCACCCCCTGCTCGGACGCCGGATGCCCGATCTGGACCTCGTGACGGCCGATGGCCCGCTCCGTGTGTTCGAGCTGCTGCACGACGCCCGGCCTGTCCTGCTCAACCTCGGTGAGCCCGGCGGCTTCGACATCACTCCATGGGCTGACCGGGTCCACCTGATCGACGCGAGCTACAAGGGGGAGTGGGAGCTCCCGGTACTCGGCACGGTCACCGCTCCCGCGGCCGTGTTGATCCGGCCCGACGGATACGTCGCCTGGGTCGGGGAGCCAGCCGATCCTGGGCTTCCTGCCGCGCTGACCACCTGGTTCGGACCGCCCGGTGCCGCGTGACCGGGGGGTCGGCGGTCTCGCTCAGCGCGACCGGGGTCGGCGTCGATTTCGTGGGCGCGGGTCTTCGGTCGCTGGCCTGATCTTCAGGCGGTGGCCGCAGATCCGCTCGGGGAGCGCGCGGGTAGCCGCGGGACGGAGGGTCGCTTCGCCGGCCCGGGGCGACCGGCGACCGGGTTGGCCATCGGCGGAGTGAACCAGCCTGGTCGCCAGGGTCGCCATCCCCGCGGCCAGCCTGATCTTTCGGCGAGGCGGACGCCGGCGCCCGCGATAGGGTGCGCTCGTGCGGGTGGCCGTCGACCGACACCGCCTCCCAGACGCCGCCGGCCGGCGCTCGGCGTGAGTCAGGCACCATCGCCCGCGCAGGCGGGGAGCGCGCGGGGCGAGCGTCGCCACGCCCTGCTCGTCGCGTTGACCGCCAACGCCGTGGCCGCCGTAGTCAAGTTGGGGGCCTTCCTGGCGACCGGGGCGTCCGTCCTCCTCTCGGAGGGGCTGCACTCCGTCGCCGACTGCGGCAACCAGGCCGCGCTCCTGCTCGGCCACCGGGACGCCGCCCGGGCGCCGTCGGCGCGTCACCCGCTCGGCTTGGGAAGAGCCCGCTACCTGTGGGCCTTTCTCGTCGCCGTGGTGATCTTCGGGGGGAGCGCCGCCGGAGCGTTCGCCGAGGCCACCTACCGGCTGTTGAACCCGGCGCACTCCGAGCGGGTCGGGGTGACGCTCGCCGCCCTCGGGGTCGCGCTCGTCATCGAGGCCGCCTCGTTCATCTCGGGGCTCCGGGCGGCGCGAACGGCCAAGGGCGCCGCCCGGAGCTGGATCGAGTTCGTATCGCGGAGCCGTGATCCGGATCTGCCGGTGCTGCTCGTCGAGGACGTCGCCGACCTCGTCGGCCTCGCCCTCGCCGTGATCGGCACCGTTCTCGCCGAGCTGACCGGCGCGCCGGTGCTCGACGCCGTGGCCAGCTACCTGATCGCGGCCGTCCTGGCGGCCAATGCCATCTTCCTGGCCCGGGAGATGGGCTCGCTCGTGCTCGGCGAAGCCCCCGAACCCGCGGTGGAGGGGGCGATCATCGCGGCCGTCGAGCGCGGCGGCGGCCCGTGGCGCGGCGGCGGAACGCGGGTCATCCATCTCGGCCCCGACGAGCTGCTGGTCATCGTCGAAGTCATCGCGGGAGCCGAGCCGGAAGCCGGCGACCTGCTCGACTGGCTCGATCAGGTGCGGGGGCGGGTGGCGGCGGCAGCGCCCCTGCGGACGCGTGTCGTGTTCGAGGTGCGCGCCCCGCGGCGTCCAACCTGAGTCAGCGGCTACCCCAGCGCGCCGGCGTCCGGCGTGTTCGGCGTCTCGCCGACAATGGTGTGCGGGGCAGCGCTGACCCGGCTCCCTTGATCGACTTCCCGTGTTGAGTTCGCCTTACGGCCGGACCATCACCTTGATGGCCCGGCGGTCGGCCATCGCTCGGTAGCCGTCGGGGACGCCGTCGAGGTCCACGGTCCGGTCGAACACCTTGCCGGGCTCGATGCGGCCGTCGAGGATGTCGGGCAGGAGCTCCTCGATGTAGGCGCGAACGGGCGCGGGGCCGCCGCTCACGGTGACGTTCGCGTAGAACGCCGGCCGTGACGCGGGCAGGGTCTCACCCTGCGGCACCCCGACCCGGCCGACCGCTCCGCCCGGCCGAGCGATGCTGATCGCCGTCTGGGTTGACTGCTCGAGCCCGACGCACTCGAGCACCGAGTGCACACCGAGGCCGCCGGTGAGCTCGCGCACCCGCTCGACCGCCTCGTCGCCGCGCTCGCTGACGACGTCGGTCGCTCCGAACTCCTCGGCCAGCGCGGTCCGGTCGCGGTGGCGGCCGAGGATGATGATCTGCCCGGCCCCGAGCCGCCGGGCGGCGATCACGCCGCACAGGCCGACAGCGCCGTCGCCGACGACGGCCACGCGGTTGCCGGGGCTCACCCGCGCGGCCACGGCGGCGTGGTGACCGGTCCCCATCACATCGGAAAGCGTCAGCAGGGAAGACATGAGCGCGTCGTCCTCGCCGACCGGCAGGACGAACAGGGTCCCGTCGGCGTAAGGAACGCGGAGCGCCTCGGCCTGGGCTCCGTTGACTCCGTTGGCGGCGAAGAACCCGCCGCGGACGCATGACGTGTGCAGGCCCTCGTGGCAGAAGACGCAGGTGCCGTCCGAGAAGGCGAACGGCATGATCACCACGTCGCCCGGCTTGAGGGTGCGGACGTCGGTCCCGACGGCCTCGACGACGCCGACGGCCTCGTGTCCCATCGGTTGCCCGCCTTCGGTGGGCTCGAGCGAAGCGTACGGCCAGAGGTCGCTGCCGCAGATGCAGGCACGGGTGACCCGTACGACGGCGTCGGTCGGCTCGACGATCACGGCATCGCGCACGTCCTCGATGCGGACGTCGCCGGCGGCGAACATGACGGTGGCGCGCATCAGGCGAGACCCGTCTCGTACGTGCAACCCAGCGAGCTCGACAGGCCACACCGGGCTTCGATCTGCCGGGGCGGCGTCGCCTCCGGGTTGGTCTCGGCGGCGGCGCCTCGGCGGCGCCCGGCTCCGGTGATGGACCGCGTCTTCTCGTCGGTCATGGCTCCCCGATCCGCTCGTCGGTCATGCCCCTCCAGGAAAGCACCGACGAACCGGAGGTGAGACACCCTGGCAACCGGGGACGGGCAGGCCCCCGGGCGTGGCCGACGCCGGGCCCTGCGTCGCGGCAGCCGCCAGGTCTACTCGTAGGCGACGATCCATCGGGCAAGATCGGCGTGAGCCATGATGCGAGCGGACGCTAGCAGCGATCCTCAGCGGACCGGGCCCGCGTCGACATCGCCGGTCGTCGGCTCGCGCGGGTGGGGGGTGACGACGGCCGCGGCGTCGGCCGCAGTGAGCGACGGGTAGAGCGCCCTGATGGCCGCGACCGCGACCAGCCCACCGAGGGCTTGGGCCGCGATGTACCCGGGGGCGGAGGCGGGGGCGATGCCCGCGAAGGTGTCAGAGAGCATGCGCCCGATCGTGATCGCCGGGTTGGCGAAGCTCGTCGAGCTGGTGAAGAAGTAGGCGGCGCCGATGTAGGCGCCGACGGCGGCGGCCGCGGACGCCCCGCGGTGGGTGCGGCTGAGCGCGAAGATCACCAGGAGCAGGCCGAGGGTCGCGATGATCTCGGAGACCAGGTGCCCGCCGGTGACTCGGTGGTGGGTGGAGATGCTGACCGCGGCGCGGCCGTACATGAGGTTCGCCGTGATCGCGCCGGTGATGCAGCCGGCGACCTGGGCGGGCGCGTAGGCGCACGCGGTGCGCCAGCGGAGCCCGCCGAAGGCGGCGTCGACGAACGACACGACGGGGTTGAAGTGGCCACCGGACACGGGCCCGAACATGAGGATGATGGCGTAGAGCCCGGCGGCGGTGGCCGCCGCGTTCTCGAGCAGTTCGAGGCCGGCGTCGCCCGGGGAGAGCCGCTGGGCGGCGATGCCCGACCCGACGACGACTGCGGCGAGGAACGCGCTGCCCAGCCACTCGGCGAAGAGCGCGCGCCACGAGTTTCCCGCGTCGGTCATGCGGGCTCGTGGCACGAGGCATCGAGCTCGCCGACGAGTTGGTGGACGCGAGCCCTGATGTTCGCGCAGATGCCACGGATCTCGGCGATCGGGCGACCTTCCGGGTCGGGAAGCTCCCAGTCGACGCGGCGCTTCCCGGGGAGGGAGGGGCAGGCGTCGCCGCACCCCATGGTCACGACGACGTCCGCCCACTGCGCGAGCTCGACGGTCAACGCCTGCGGCCGGCGGCCTGACAGGTCGACGTGCTCCTCGGCCATGACCTCGAGCACCTCGGGGTGGACACGATCGGCCGGGGTGGTACCGGCCGAGCGCGCTTGGTGGCGGCCGGCCGCGGCTTGCTCGAATAGCGCCTGGCTGATCTGAGACCGCCCGGCGTTGTGTAGACAGACGAAGAGGACGTGCACGGGACGAACCGTATCCATTGACAGATATCAGTTCAAGCGATATATATAGATTGATGCCTGTCGATCTGGAGCTCACGCCGAAGACGAAGCGCGCCGCCGGCGAGCGTTGCTGCGAGCCGATCGTCTATCCGGAGGTCGAGCGTCAGCAGGCCGAGCAGATGGCTCACGTCGCGAAGGCGCTCGGCGACCCGGTGCGCCTCCAGCTCGTCGACGTCCTGCGCAAGCACGCCGGGAAGGTCTGCGTCTGCGAGCTCGTCCCGCTGTTCGACCTCGGCCAGCCCACCGTGTCCCATCACCTCAAAGTGCTGCGCCAGGCCGGGATCGTCGGTTCCGAGCGCCAGGGTCTCTGGGCCTACTACTACGTCATCCCCGAGTCGCTGAGCGAGCTCTCCGCATGGCTGACCTGACCGATCTCCGGGAAACCTTGCGCGAGAGGCAGCCTTCCCGATCGCCGCGGCTTGCTCGACGATCAGCCCGCTGGATCGGGAGAAACGGGAGCGGCGAAGGGCGTCGCGGCCGGGAGCTGCGGTGAGGGTGGGGGAGGATCTCCGCTGCCCGAGATCCTGATCGGCTCCTCGATTAGCCGTGGAGCCAGCTCCGGGCCGTCCGGTGCGAACCAGGGGGCGTCGGCCGGCGCGTCGGGGCGGAGCGTCCATCTGCGGCCGATGCGGTCGATTCCGATCGGGTACACGGTCAACGCGCCGCCGGTGTCGACGTGCAGCCGCAGGAAGTGCTTGAGGTGCTCGTGGTGGAGCGGAGCGTATCCCTCGGTGCCGTGCAGGCCAAGGCAGCCGGTGGCCCACAGGTAGCCGGCCATGCCGAACATTCCCGAGATCGCGCCCAAGACGCCGACCAGACCGAGGAAGGCCAACAGCGACGCGACCCCGGTGAAGCCGGATGACAGGTAGGAGGCGGCGAGCATGACGCCGACGACGCTCGCGACCTGCAACCACGAGTGCACCAGCCCGATGACGAGACGGCCGATGCCGGTGGCGTCGTGGGCGAAGCGGACCATCCCGGCCAGGGACGCGCACACGAGCAGGCTGAGCAGAAACGCGGTCGGGCTGCCCCACATGGCGCGGAGCAGGTCGCCGAAGCTGAGCGAGACGTGGCGGTCGTCGAGATGGAGCCCGAGCATGAACGCCAGCAGCACCTGGACGGTGCCGAACACCGCGGCGAGCGGAACGTTGTAGGCCGGAATCAGCCAGATCCGCTTCCGCAGCCGCTTCGACTCGGCGGACGACGGATAGGTGCCGGCTCGGCGGAAAGCCCTGGCTCCGCTCGCTCCGGGGACTTCGATCCGGTCGGCGAGGTTGTGGGTCGGGTGGAGGAAGGCGCCGCCACCGCCCGATTCGATGTGCTGGCGGGGCCCGGTCTCCTCCTCGTAGCGCGAGTAATAGTGCTTGCCGCTCTTGAGGTAGAGCCGCAGCTCGCCCCCGTTCGCCTCGATGATCTCGCGCTCGAGGTAGGCGACGTCCCGGTCGGAGTGGATCTCGTCCTGCTTGCGTCCGCTGTCGACCTCCTTCGACATGCAGAGGACGACACGGTCTCCGGGCCGCATCTGGGTAGCGGCGGCATCGGCGAAGTACTGCCGTTGGGCTTCGTCGATGCAGGCGCCGAACTGGATGTCGATGCCCCACAGCCACCAGCCGTGCGGGAGCTTTACGGCGAAGTAGCTGCGGCGCTGGCTGGTTCTCCATCCGCCGATCCAGCGGCTACGGCAGAAGATGCTCGTGAAGTTGACGAGCCCGTCGTACCAGTCGTGGGTGCCGGGAACGGCGAACAGCTCCGGAGCCTCCGCCGGCGCGCAAGGGAGCGCCGAGCGGTACGGGCCGAGCAGGCGATTCTCGTACTCCCTGGCCTTCGGCACCGGGTACACCTCGTCGCCCCCCATGACGAGGATCCTGCCCCGCTCCGTCTTGTGCGTCTCGCCGTTCCAGTCGAGCTCGAGCGCTTCGGTGGCTAGGAGCGTGGCCACCGTGTAGGTCGAGTTCCACCCGTCGCCGAGATCGGCCACGTAGTCGAGCCAGAAGTCGGCGATCCCGGAGCGGTCCGGTACCTCGGCCGGCTCCCGCGCCTGCAACTCGCGGTTGTCGGCGTACGAGCTGAAAACACCGGAGAGCAGGACGCGGACAGCCGTGTCGAGGAGCTGATGCGGGTCGAACCAGCGCACCATCGGCCGGCGCACGAACCCGAGGTCGGCAGGAACGGCCGGGCGAGGCGGGCACGGCGGACGAGCGTCCGGCCGGTCAGGAGGTGTCTCGACCATGCTCGGCATCCTCGCATCGTCATCGCCACCTGGCCATTTCGTGGCACTGCGCCGTCGCTACTACCGCGCGCTGAAGGCCGCCGGCATTGAGCACCTGCGCGTTCAGGAGCAGCGCCCCACCTTCGGCCGCTCGGCGTCCAGGCATTCTCGCTCTCGGGCGTCAAGGCCTACATGGGCCACGCGAACATCGGACGACGATGATTTACGTCCACCTCCTCCCGCAGATCGATGCGCCCGACAAGCTCTCGCGACTGCTCGACGGGGGCGACGGGTCCGGCGACGCTCAACGGGCTGCTCGACGACGACGGTTGAGTCGGTCGCGCCGGGTCGGCGAGCCTCGAGATTCCACCAGTAAATCTGGGTGGATACCAACGACCGCCGCTGCCGTCCCGCACGCTGCCGTTGACTCGGTGCGGCCCCGTCCTACGTCTCGGAGGGAAACCGTCAAAGGAGTCGATCATGGCCATATCAGTCATCCGCCGCGACGTACCCCGCCGCCAGGTCCGGGGTTGGGAGCCCTTCCGCGAGCTCGAGGAGTTGCACGAGCGGGCCCTGCAGGTGCTGAACAGCGGCCTTCTTGAGGACGGCGGGATGCCGTGGGTGCCGCTGGCCGACATCGAGGAGACCGACGACGCGTGGATCATCGAGACCGAGCTGCCGGGCGTCAAGGCCGACGACATCAGCGTCGACGTCCAAGGCGACGAGCTGACGGTCAACGGTGAGATCAAGGAGCGCGAGCGCAAGGGCGTCCTGCGTCGCCGCATGCGCCCGGTCGGGCGCTTCGAGCTGCGCGCCCGCGTCCCGGGGTCGCTCGACGCCGACGCCGTCGAGGCCAAGACCGACGAGGGCGTGCTAACCGTGCGCATCCCCAAGTCCCAGCAGTCCAAGGGGCGCCAGGTCGAGGTCCAGTCGGCTGCCCGCGCGAACGGCGGCTAGCACCGCCGCGCTGCGCCCGGTGCGACACATCGACTGTCGTCGCGCCGGTCGGCGATCGTGGCGCTGCTGATCGCGTCGATCTTCGTCGCGGGCTGAGGCTGGCCCCGCTGCTCGGCGGTCGCGGCCGGGGTACGAGCATCCGTTCGACCCGTCCGGCCGTCGGGCGCAGGGGCGCGGCGAAGCCGTCGCGGGCACGCCGGAGCTTGTGCAGCCCCTGGGGCTTCGACGCGCCCGGCGAGTTCGCGCAGGCCTACCTACGGGCGCGGGCTGCTCGAGCCCGGCGACCTCGACGAGGGCCGGCGTGCGGCCGCCACGATCAGCGGCGACCTCTGAGTTGTCGCGTTCCGCGATCGTCCTACCTACAGCGGCGTGACCCCCATCACCTGCCCCCACTGCGGACGCAAGAATCGCATCCGGCCCGCGTCCGAGGGCGTGCCGCGGTGCGGCAATTGCCACAACGCGCTGCCCTGGATCGTCGATGCCACGGCAGCGACCTTCGACGAGGAGATCCGGGCCTCGGTGCCCGTGCTCGTCGACTTCTGGGCGCCGTGGTGCGGCCCCTGCCGGATGGTCTCCCCGGCCGTCGAGGCCCAGGGTCGCGACAACGCGGGGCGCCTGAAGGTGGTCAAGCTCAACGTCGACGAGGCGCCCGACATCTCCACGCGCTATGGCGTGCAGGGCATCCCGCTGCTCGTCCTCATCAATAACGGCCAGGAGGCGGACCGGCTCGTCGGCGCGGTTCCGCGGGCGAAGCTCCGCGAGTGGCTTCAGCCGCACCTGCCGGCCGCGTCCGCGGCGACCCGATGAGCAGTGCGGCGATCCGGCTCGACGCCGTCGAGTCGCTCCAGCGCTACGTCGGTGAGCCGATCCTCGCCCCGCGGCTGACCGTCCGGCGCGCGGGCCGCCGGTTCGTCGCCGACGCGGACCTGCGCTTCCGCGGCCGCGTGCTCGCCGCCCACGCGGCCGGCCCCACGGCCGACGCCGCGGCCGAGACGGTCGTGGGGCGCCTGCGCCGCCAGCTTCTGCGCATCGTCGACGCCGATGTCGCCCTGCGCAACGAGCCGCGCACGATCGAGCCGGCGCTGCGCCCCGAGCGCTCGCATACCCCGGCCGAGGAGCGAGAGATCATCCGCCGTCGGCCGTACCTCGCCGTCCCGCTGTCCACCGTCGACGCGATCGACGAGCTGCTGGACCTCGACGTCGAGTTCCTGCTGTTCACGCACGTGCGGACGGGCGAGGCCGTCGTCGTGCACCGGCGCGACGACGACCGGCTCGGCCTGATCTTCCCGGCGGGCAGCGTGCTGGCCGACGAGGACGATCTCGTCGTGCCCACGCCCGACCGGCACGGGCGGCCGGTCGCGCTCGCCGAGGTGCGGGAGGAGATGGACCTCGCCGAGCCTCGCTTCGTGTACTTCGTCGATGCCGCCGACGGCCGCGGCAAGGTCCTTTACCTGCGCCACGACGGCGACTACGGCATGGTGGAGGCGGTGTGAGCATCACCGGCGCGGCGACCTCGGCGCCCCCCGAGACGCCGGATCGCGATGGGGCGTTCCCGCGGCTGACCGGCGACCAGCTCGCGCTGCTCGCCGCGCAGGGTGAGCGACGGCCGACGCGGCGCGGCGAGGTCCTGTTTCGTCAAGGCGACGTCCACTACGACTTCTACGTAATCCTCGAGGGCAGGGTCGCGACCGTCGACGGCGACGCCGTCGAGTCGGACAACGTGATCGCGGTCCACGGACCGCGACGCTTCCTCGGCGAGCTGGGCCTGCTCACCGGCCAGGCGGCGTTCTTCGCCGCGATCGTGGTCGAGCCGGGCGAGGTGCTCGTCATCCCCGTCGAGCGAGTCCGCGCGCTCGTTGCCCAGGACGCGGCGCTCGGGGACGTCATCCTGCGCGCGTTTTTGCTCCGCCGCGACCTGCTGATCGGGCTCCGTGCGGGCCTGCGCATCATCGGCTCGCGGTTCTCGCCCGACACGCGCCGGCTGCGCGAGTTCGTCGCCCGGAATCGACTGCCGCACCGCTGGATCGACCTCGAGCAGGATCCGAGCGCCGAGTCGCTGCTCTCCCGCCTGGGCGTCGAGCCGCGCTGCACGCCGATCGTCATATGGGGTGGCAGGGTGCTGCGCAATCCCGACACCGCTGAGCTGGCGGAGGCCGTCGGGCTGAAGCGGCCGGCCGCCGCGCCGACCCACGTGTGCGATCTGATCGTCGTCGGAGCCGGACCGGCCGGGCTGGCGGCCGGCGTGTACGGCGCGTCCGAGGGGCTGGAGACCGTCGTGATCGACGGCGTGGCCACGGGCGGCCAGGCGGCGACCTCGTCGCGCATCGAGAACTACCTCGGCTTCCCGTCGGGCATCTCGGGCGGTGAGCTCGCCGAGCGGGCGACGCTGCAGGCGGAGAAGTTCGGCGCGCGGATCACCGTGCCCGGGCAGGCGGTCGGGCTCGAGGTGCGCGACGGCGTGTACGGCATCGCCCTCGATGACGGCGGGTCGATCAACGCCCGCACCGTGGTCATCGCCACCGGCGCCCGGTATCGGAAGCTGCGGCTCGAGCGGCTCGAGCACTTCGAGGGCACGAGTATCCACTACGCCGCGACGCCGATGGAGGCGACGATGTGCCGGGGCGACCCGGTGGCGGTCGTGGGCGGCGGCAACTCGGCCGGCCAGGCCGCGCTCTTCCTCGCGCGCCACGTGCCCGTGGTCAGGCTCCTGGTCAGGCACGACGACCTGTCGCGCGACATGTCGCGCTACCTCGCCGACCGTATCGAGCGCTCGCCGGCCATCGAGGTCTGGGTCCGCACAGAGGTGCGTGAGCTCATCGGCGGCGAGACGCTCGAGGGGCAGGTCGTCGCCGACTGCGCGACCGGCGAGACGCAGACGATCGAGGCGCGCGCGCTGTTCGTGTTCATCGGCGCCGATCCCCATACGGGCTGGCTCGACGGCCAGGTCGAGCTCGACGAGCACGGCTTTGTCGTGACCGGTTCGCGTGTCGGCGCCGAGGACTGCGAGCCGTCGCTGCTCGAGACCAGCCGGCCCGGGATCTTCGCTGCCGGGGACGTGCGCAGCGGCTCGACCAAGCGCGTCGCCGCGGCCGTCGGCGAGGGGTCGATGGTCGTGCGGCTCATCCACACGCACCTCGTGGGTCTTGGGCACGTCGAGCGCCCGCCGGCCTGATTTGAGTCAGCGAGCGGCGCCCGCAAGGCGGGCGTGGAAGGGTCGCCGACGGTCTCGTCACCATCGTCGCGGAGGACGTCCCCGGCAGGGCAGGGTCGGAGCGTCGGTGGCGCTCGCCCGGCCTGCGCGCAGCCGCTCGATGCTCAAGCTGGTCATCCCCCCAGGGGTAGGTAGGTCACGATGCCGTCGACCCGACGCCTTGATGCCCGCCGGGTCCGGCCTACCGCCCTTCTCGACAGAGGAACGCGAAAGGAGCGACGACCATGGCAAAGGCGGTTGGCATCGACCTGGGCACGACCAACTCGGTCGTTGCCGCCACGATGGAGGGCGGCCAGGCTGAGGTGATCCCCAACGCGGAAGGCGCCCGCACGACGCCATCGGTTGTGGCCTTCACCGACGACGGGCAGCGGCTCGTCGGTCAGGTGGCCAAGCGTCAGGCGATTCTCAATTCCGAGGCGACCATCTACTCCGCCAAGCGCTTCATCGGGCGCAAGTGGGGCGAGGTCGACGAGGAGTCGAAGATCGTCTCCTTCAAGGTCGTCAAGGGCGCCAACGACGCGATCCGCTTCGAGGTGCGCGGCAAGCAGTACGCGCCGGAGGAGATCTCCGCGCTGGTTCTGCGCAAGCTCGCCGACGACGCCGCCAAGTATCTCGGCGAGAAGGTCACCGAGGCGGTCATCACCGTGCCCGCGTACTTCAACGACGCGCAGCGCCAGGCGACCAAGGACGCCGGCAAGATCGCGGGGCTCGAGGTCCTGCGCATCATCAACGAGCCGACCGCTGCCGCGCTCGCCTACGGGCTCGACAAGAAGGGGCACGAGACGGTGCTCGTCTTCGACCTCGGCGGCGGCACGTTCGACGTCTCGATCCTCGACGTCGGCGACGGCGTCGTCGAGGTGCGCTCGACCAGTGGCGACGGCCACCTCGGCGGAGACGACTTCGACAAGCGGCTCGTCGACTACCTGGCCGAGCAGTTCCGCAACGATCAGGGCATCGACCTGCGCAACGACCCGCAGGCGCTCCAGCGCCTCTACGAGGCCGCGGAGCGGGCCAAGGTCGAGCTGTCCGGCGCGACCACGGCGCAGATCAACCTGCCCTTCATCACCGCCGACGCGAGCGGACCCAAGCATCTGACGATGTCGATCCAGCGCTCGAAGTTCGAGCAGCTCACGGAGGACCTCGTCGAGCGCACGCGCGGCCCGGTCGAGCAGGCGCTGTCGGACGCGAAGATGACGTCCGACGACATCGACGAGGTCATCCTGGTCGGCGGCTCGACCCGCATCCCGGCCGTCCAGGAGCTCGTGCGCCGGCTGACCGGTGGCAAGGACCCCAACATGACGGTCAACCCCGACGAGGTCGTCGCGATCGGCGCCGCGCTCCAGGCCGGGGTCCTGAAGGGCGAGGTCGATGACGTCGTGCTGCTGGACGTCACACCGCTGTCCCTCGGCCTGGAGACGCTTGGCGGGGTGATGACCAAGGTGATCGAGCGCAACACCACGATCCCGGCACGCCGCACCGAGGTGTTCTCCACCGCCGAGAACAACCAGACCGCGGTCGACATCGTCGTGCTCCAGGGCGAGCGCGAGCTGGCGGCCTACAACCGGCAGCTCGCGCGCTTCCGGCTCGAGGGCATCCGGCCGGCGCCGCGCGGCGCGCCGCAGATCGAGGTCACGTTCGACATCGACGCAAACGGCATCCTCAACGTCTCGGCGCGGGACAAGGACACCGGCGCAGAGCAGAAGGTGACCATCCAGGAGAGCACCAACCTGGATCAGTCGGCGATCGACCAGATGGTGCGCGAGGCCGAGCAGCACGCCGACGAGGACCATCGGCGCCGCGAGGAGATCGACGGCCGCAACGAGCTCGACTCACTGGCCTACCGCGCCGACCAGCTGCTCGGGGATCTGCAGGACCGCGTGCCCGTGCATGAGAAGGCGCGGGCCGAGCAGCTCGTGGCCGACGCTCGCCGGGCGATCGAGGAGCAGGCCGGCCTGGATCGCGTACGTCCACTGATCGCCGACCTGCAGCAGGTCATCCAGGCGCTGCCGCTCGCCGCGTCGCAGTCGGCCGGCGCCAGCGGCGGCAACAGCGGCAACGGCGACGGCGCCGCAGGGACCGAGGACGACGAGGTGATCGATGCCGAGTTCACACGAGACTGATCAGGAGGAGCAACAGCAGCAGGCGCGGCCGCCGTCCGAGGACCAGCGCTACGCGCAGCTCGAGGACCGCTACCTGCGGGCGCTCGCCGACCTCGACAACTTCCGAAAGCGATCGGCCCGCGACACTGAGTCGCGGATCGCAGCTGTGACCGACGGCCTCCTGCGCAGCTGGCTCGAGGTCGTCGACAGCATCGAGCGCGCGCTGCAGCTCACCGCCGACGAGCGAGCGGCGGCCGATCTGCGGGCGGTGCACGACCAGGTCCAGGCGATCCTCGATCGTCAGGGCGTCACCCGCATGGGCGTTGCGGGCGAGCCGTTCGACCCGAGCCTGCACGAGGCCGTCGGCGTGTACCCGACCGACGACGTCCCCGACCGCTCGATCGTTGACGTCGCCCAGCCGGGCTACGCCTTCGGCGACCGGGTCGTGCGCCCCGCCCAGGTGATCGTCGCGCGCCGTTCCGAACCGAAGACCTGATGGCTGTCGGCTCACGCGACCACTACGACGCGTTGGATGTCCCGCGCGACGCCAGCGTCGACGACATCCGGCGCGCGTACCGGACGCTGGCCCGCAAGTACCACCCGGACGTCAACAAGGAGCCGGGCGCGGAGGATCGCTTCAAGGAGATCTCCGAGGCCTACGACGTGCTGCGCGACCCCGAGAAGCGCGAGCGCTACGACCGCATCGGCGCCAACGGCGGCTCGGGCGGCATGGACGGCGCAGACTTCGAGGAGTTCTTCCGCAGCCGTTCCGCCGGCGCCGGTGGCCGCGGCGCGGGCGGCGGCACCGGCGACGTGAGCGACCTGTTCGAGGGCCTGTTCGGCGGCCGCGGCTTCACGATGCGCGACGTCGAGCCCGAATACGTGCTCGAGCTCTCGCTCGCGGAGGCCAAGCGGGGTGGCCGCAAGCGCCTCGAGGTTCCGGGCGAGGGCGAGGTGGAGGTCGGCATCCCGCCGGGTGTGCGTGACGGTCAGCGCCTGCGCGCGCCCGGGATGGTGCTGCGGGTCCGGCTGCGCCCGAACCGGCGCTTTCGAGTCGACGGCGGCGACGTCTACGCCGACCTTCCGGTGGCGCCGTGGGAGGCCGCGCTCGGCGCGTCGGTCGAGGTCACGACGCTCGAAGGCAAGGCCACGGTCAAGGTGCCGCCGGGATCCTCCTCCGGGCGCCGGCTGCGCCTGCGGGGCGAGGGCCTCGACGGCGACCTCTACGCCACCGTCAAGATCGTCGTACCGAAGAAGCTCAGCCGCAAGGAGCGCCAGCTCTTCGAGGGGCTCGCCGAGGCGTCGAAGTTCAACCCGCGCGCGGGGAGCTGACCGTGCCGGCCTCCGTCAAGCTCGTCCTGCGCTCCGGCCCGCGTCCCGACGCCGCGCGGCTCGCCAGCGAGTCCGGCCTGCATCCCGAGCTCGTCCGGAATCTGATCGCGCTCGGGTTCGTGCCGTCGGGGAACGGCGCCCAGCAGCTGCGCCGGGCAACCCGCCTGCGGCGCGATCTCGGTCTCAATTACGCCGGCGCCGTGCTCGCATGCGAGCTGCTGGCACGCATCGACGCACTGGAGGCGCGCTTGCGCCGCTACGAGAGGTGACGACAGCATGGATCCGAACCGCCTGACGATGAAGAGCCAAGAAGCCCTGCACGACGCGCAGACGAAGGCGCTGCGCTTCGGCCACACCGAGCTCGACGCCGAACACCTCCTGCTCGCGCTGCTCGATCAGGCCGAGGGGCTTGTGCCGCGCGTGCTCGAGCGCGCCGGCGGCGACGTGAACGCCATCCAGGCGGCCATCGAGCACATCCTCGAAAGCCGCCCGCGCGTGAGCGGTCCGGGCGCGTCGGGCGACGTGCGCGCAAGCCGCCGGCTCGCCCGCGTGCTCGACGCCGCCGAGTCGGAGGCGGAGCGCATGAAGGACCAGTACGTATCGGTGGAGCACCTCCTGCTCGCGCTCTTGGACGCCGGCGACCGCGTGCTGCGAGATCACGGGGTCACGCGCGAGCGCGTGCTCGAGGTCCTGACCGAGGTGCGCGGCGCCCAGCGCGTCACCAGCGCGACGCCCGAAGTCGCATACGAAGCGCTCGAGAAGTACGGTCGCGACCTCGTCGCCGAGGCCCGCAGCGGCCGCCTGGACCCGGTGATCGGCCGCGACTCGGAGATCCGCCGGGTGATCCAGATCCTCTCGCGCAAGACCAAGAACAATCCGGTCCTGATCGGCGACCCGGGCGTCGGCAAGACGGCGATCGTCGAGGGCCTGGCCCAGCGGATCGTCCGCCGCGACGTCCCGGAGGGCCTGCGCGACCGGACGGTGTTCGCGCTCGACATGGGCTCGCTCCTGGCCGGTGCGAAGTTCCGCGGCGAGTTCGAGGAGCGCCTGAAGGCCGTGCTCCAGGAGGTCAAGGCGGCCGAGGGGAGCATCCTGCTGTTCATCGACGAGCTGCACACCGTGGTCGGCGCGGGCGCCGCCGAGGGCGCGATGGATGCCGGCAACATGCTCAAGCCGATGCTCGCGCGCGGCGAGCTGCACTGCATCGGGGCGACGACCCTGGACGAGTACCGGCGGCACATCGAGAAGGACGCCGCGCTGGAGCGGCGCTTCCAGCCAGTCGTCGTCGACGAGCCGTCGGTCGAAGATACGATCTCGATCCTGCGTGGGCTGCGCGAGCGCTTCGAGGTGCACCACGGCGTCCGCATCCAGGACGCCTCACTGGTCGCCGCCGCGACCCTGTCGGACCGCTACATCACCGACCGCTTCCTGCCCGACAAGGCGATCGACCTCGTCGACGAGGCGTGTGCGGTCATCCGCACCGAGATCGACTCGCTGCCGCAGGAGCTCGACGCCATCACGCGCCGGGTGATGCAGCTCGAGATCGAGGAGACCGCGCTCAGCAACGAGCGGGACGCGGCGTCCAAGCAGCGCCTGGAGGCGCTGCGCCGTGAGCTCGCCGAGCTGCGTGCGCAGGCCGACGCGATGACGGCCCAGTGGGAGTCCGAGCGGCAGGCGATCCGACGCCTGCAGGAGCTGCGCGAGGAGCTCGAGCAGATCGGCCGCGAGATCGAGGAGGCCGAGCGCAATTACGACCTCAACCGGGCCGCCGAGCTGCGCCACGGGCGCATGCCCGAGCTCGAGCGCCGGCTCGAGGCCGAGGAGGAGCGGCTGCAGCAGAAACAGGCCGGCGGCTTGCATCTGCTGCGCGTGGAGGTCACCGCCGAGGAGATCGCCGAGGTCGTGGCCCGCTGGACCGGCATTCCCGTCGCCCGCCTGATGGAGGGCGAGCGCGAGAAGCTGCTGCGCCTCGACGAGGTCTTGCACGAGCGCGTGGTCGGCCAGGACGAGGCCGTGCAGCTGGTCGCGGACGCCGTGATCCGCGCCCGCGCGGGCATCAAGGACCCGAAGCGCCCGATCGGCTCGTTCCTCTTCCTGGGGCCAACCGGCGTGGGGAAGACCGAGCTCTCACGCGCGCTGGCCGAGTCGCTGTTCGACTCCGAGGACAACATCGTCCGGCTGGACATGTCCGAGTACCAGGAGCGCCACACGGTGAGCCGCCTGATGGGCGCCCCACCCGGCTACGTCGGCTACGAGGAGGGCGGCCAGCTCACCGAGGCGGTCCGACGCAAGCCGTACTCGGTCGTGCTGTTCGACGAGATCGAGAAGGCCCACCCGGACGTCTTCAACACGCTGCTGGCGATCCTCGAGGACGGGCGCCTGACCGATGCGCAGGGCCGCACGGTCAACTTTCGCAACACGGTCGTGATCATGACGTCGAACATCGGGTCGCTGTACCTGCTCGAGGGCATCACCGGGAATGGTGAGATCGGCGACGACGCACGCTCCCGGGTGATGGCGGAACTGCGGGGCCACTTCCGACCCGAGTTCCTCAACCGCGTCGACGAGATCGTGCTGTTCAAGCCGTTGACGCTCCAGGAGATCGAACGCATCGTCGACCTGCAGATCGGCTCGGTCCGCCGGCGCCTCGCGGACCGGCGGCTCACGCTCGAGCTCAGCGAGCCAGCCCGCGTCCTCATCGCCCGCGAGGGCTACGACCCGGTCTACGGCGCCCGCCCGCTGCGGCGCTACATCCAACGCGAGGTCGAGACGCGGATCGGACGAGCGCTGCTGTCGGGACAGATCGTCGACGGCGCCACCATCACCCTCGACGTGGAGGCCGAGCACCTGGTCGTCCTGTGGCGCAACCCCGGCGGGGATGCCGCGGACACCCACACGCTGGAGGCGGCGGCCGCATAGCGCGGGCATTGGTCTCCAGCCGAGGGCGGTCGCGGCGGGTCGCGTACCGCCTGCCGCCTGCCCCAGGAGCGTTCCTGCTGCGCTGGCCTCGCCCCCAAAAAATCGTCGCCGAGCCGTTCACGCGCAGGGGAAGCACCTGTCGGTCGGCCTCCGCGGAGACTGGCCTGCCGTCCGCGGAGACTGGCGTGCCGTCCGCGGAGACTGGCGTGCGGGTCAGCTCACTGATTTGCGGTGGCCAGGGCGTGCAACTTGTGCAGCGACGCCGCCTCGATCTGACGCACGCGTTCGGCGCTCAGGTCGAGCCGGGCGGCGAGCTCGCGGAGCGTGCACGCGCGTCCGTCGAGGCCGAACCGGATCGTCACGACCATGCGCTCGCGGGCATTCAGCGTGGACAGCATCGCCGGCAGCTCCTCGGCCGTGACCCGCGTGGCCACACGATCGAAGGCGTCCTCCGCCCGCTCGTCGACGAGCAGGTCGTTGAGTGTGTAGCCGTCGCCGTCCTCCGCCCGGACGGGCTCGTCGATGGCCCGGGGCATGCGCTGGGCCGCGAGCAGGTGGTCGATCTGGTCGCGGCTCAGCGCGGTCTGCTCGGCGAGCTCGGTGGTGGTCGGCTCCCTCATGGCGGCCTGGGCCCGCTCCCGCCGACATTCCCGCAGGCGGGCGAGCTTGCGGATCGCGCGGTCGGAGAGCACGATTGGCCCGCTCAACTCGGCGACGAGCTGCTGCATCGCCTGGCGCACCCACGACGACGCGTAGGCCCAGAACGGCGCGCCGAAGGCCGGGTCGTAGCGCTCCAGCGCGCGCAGCAGCCCGACGACCCCCTCCTGCATGAGCTCCTCACGGCCGACACCGGGCGTGTTGCGGTACAGGCGGGCCACGCCGGCAATAAGTGGAATGAAGCACTCGACCAAGCGGTCGCGCTCGGCACGATGCGCCTTGGCCGCGAGGACGAGCGCGCGCTCGGCCCGCGGATCGAGGGGTCGTCCGCGGTGGCTGCCGGCAGGGGCCGAATCCGGCTTGGCATCCATGCCCTCCAGCGTGAAGCAACGGGCCGCTAAGATCCATTGCGCAGGCTGCACAGCGATGGTGGGGAAAGCCCCACGTCGACGCTCAAGTTGCCTTGCACAAGGGCGAGGAGTCCATGACTGGCCTTGGTGCCAGCGGTACCGATGGTGGTGTGGCCCTCCGCGTGGTGGTCGGCGAGGACGAGCCGATTCTGCGAGCGGGTCTCATCCATGTGCTGGTCGAGGCCGGCCTCGACGTCGTCGGCGCGGCGGGCGACGCGACGAGCCTGGTTCGCAAGGCGCTGGCCCACCGGCCCGACATCGTGATCACCGACATCCAGATGCCACCGGACAGGACCGACGACGGATTGCGCGCCGCCCGCGACATCCGCGACGCACTCCCACGGACGGCGGTGCTGGTGCTCTCGCAGTACCTCGAGGAGCGGTATCCGCTCCGATTGATCGGCGACGACGCCGAGGGCGTCGGCTACCTGCTCAAAGACCGGGTTGGCGACGTCGCGACCTTCATCGACGCGGTCAAGCGGGTGGCGGCCGGGGGCACGGTCCTCGACCCGGCCGTGGTGGAGCGGATGGTCGTCCGTCCGAGGGACGCCGGACCGTTGGACGAGCTCACGCCGCGCGAGCGCGTCGTGCTCGGTCTCATGGCCGAAGGGCGCTCGAACCGGGGCATCGCGGAGATCCTCGTGGTCACGCCCGCGGCGGTCGAGCGTCACGTGACGAACATCTTCGGGAAGCTCGAGTTGCGGCAGGCGAAGGCAGATCACCGGCGCGTCCTTGCGGTGCTACGTTACCTCCACCTCTAGCGGTAAGTGCGGCCGGGTTCGAGGTAGCCTGTTTCCCAGAGCAGCCAGTTGTACCAGACGCCTGCGGCGAGAGCGAGTACGCGTTGGCAGACGCGCGCCCAGACGCCTTCGTGACTGTGGCCGCCGTGGTCTTCGAGTAGAGTTGGCCCTTGAGCGTGTCGTTGACCGACTCTATCCATTGGCGGACGCCGCCGAGGTTGCCGAAGCGCTGAGGCTCGTTCTTGCGGTCGGGACGGATGAAGTGGCGTCCAGAGAGGCGACGATCTCCTCGAATTCTCGGCCGCTGAAGCCCTTATCGCCGACGATGATCTCCCGCCCGGTGAGCAGCCCGTCGCGGCGCGCGTTCTCGAGCATCGCGGCGGCGACTTCGCGCTCGGGCTCGTTGGCGGGGGCGAGGCAGAAACTGACGCGCATCCCGTCTGGGGCGCAGCAGAGGTAGAGCCGCAGACCCCAGAAGTAGCGCGAATGCGACGCGCAATAGCCGTAGGCAGACCACTGGTAAACGATTTGACTGATGCCGGGCACTCGGGACGAAGTCGCGGCCATGCAGGCGGCCCAGCGGCGCATCGTGGCTGCTGAGGACGACGCTCGTCGACGTCTTGCTCGCGACGTCCACGACGGGGCTCAGCACGAGATCGTCGCCGCGGTGATCACGCTCCAGCTCGCGCAGGGGAAGTGGTCATCGGACCCGCACGGTGCCCGCGAGCTCCTCGACACCGGCGTCGAACAGGCCAAGGCCGGGCTGCACTCGCTGCGCGAGCTCGTCGCCGGCATCCACCCGGCGATTCTCACCGACCTGGGACTGGCGGCCGCGATCGAATCGCTGGCCGTCGGCATGCCCGTCCCGGTCCGCACCGACATCATGAGTGACCGCCTGCCCCCCTCGTTCGAGGCGAGCATCTACTTCTTCGTCGCCGAGGGTCTCACGAACGTCATCAAGCACGCCGAGGCCTCCGAGGCCGGTGTGAGAATCGCCATGGAGGCCGGCGGCATCGTCGTGCAGACGACCGATGACGGCGTCGGTGGCGTCGACCCGGCGCACTCCGGCCTGACGCGGCTGTCGGATCGCGTCGAGGCGCTCGGAGGTCAGATGACCGTGTCGAGCCCCCTGGGCAAGGGGACGACGCTCACCGCCAACATCCCGCCGCCGGCGCCGCTGGCTACGAGGTGACGAGCGTCCACCCGCCGGTGGAGCGCCGGCGCGGGCCCAAAGGCCCGCCATCCGACTGACTGCCACCATCTCCCACCGCGGATCCCCGCGCCCTCGAGCACGAAGACCTCCGCGACCACGCCCGACACCGCTACTGCTCGTGCGCGGAGCGCTTTCGTGGGTGGCCGAGCGGTGATCGGGGCGGCGAGGGCGGCGACCTCCGGCGCGGCGTTCTTCACCGGGTCCCGAGCGCCCGCGCTCCGGCTGCGTCCGCGGCGGACCCGTCCTTCGTGAAAACGCCGGATCCCGGGGGATTCATCGCGATCGCGATGTCGACCAGGGTGTCGAGGAGCGGATTGCAGTCACCCGTCCTCCAGACGAGGGCGGTCTCGACGAGCGGCCCGTCGACGAGCGGAAGCGCGACCACGCCCGGATTCGCAAGGCCGGCGACCATAGAAGCCGGGAAGGTGGCCACCGCCCGGCCGATGGCGACAGCGTCGAGGCCCTCCCGTGCTCCGCGGGCGGCACCCCCGGACAGCGTCGGCGGCCCGCCGCGGTACTCGTCGAGCGTCCAGAACGCCGTCCAGACCCGGTCGAGGGCAGGCCCCGCCGGGAACGGCTCATCGAGGACGTCGGCGACGCGCAGCTCGTCATGCTCTCGCGCAAGCCGATACCCCGCCGCCATCACAACGACCATCGGGCTCCGCTCGAGGACGAGGCACTCAAGGCCGCTGCCGCGCGGGGGGTTGACGAAGAGTCCCACGTCGGCGCCCTCGAGCCGCGAGCCGCCGTTCGTCGGGAACGCGACCGGGGTGAACTCGAGCAGCGCGGCGCGGTGCTCGAGGCACAGCACGTGGAACAGCGCGCCCCACCGGCCCAACGGGAACTCGTCGAAGACGATGCGCAGCCGCACGTTCACCTGATTATCACAAATGGCGCAGGTGAGGGTGGCTGATTGTCTTAAGCTCGGTGCGCGCGTCCTCGCAAGAAGGCCCATCAAGAGACCGCGGACCCACCACTTCCGCGGCGCCGCGAGATTCCCCGGCCGACGGGAGCGCCGCCCTCGGGCCACTCACGCTGGACGCGTTGTGCTCGCTGCGCCGCGGCCTACTCACAGAGCCATGCCCACCCTGACCATCGAGCGCTTCTCCGTACCCTCCAGCGCGCGCGAGGCGCGCTCGCTCCGCAGCGCGACGCAGCGCGTGCTGGCGGCGTTGGAGGAGCGGACCGTCTGGTATACGGCCGGGTGCTCTTCGGCGCTGCGCGGCGCTCCGGTGCCCGTTCGCGAGCTCGACACCGGCGAGCTCTCCGGGATCCGGTCGCCCGACATCGTCGTCCTCGCCGATCCGACCGGCACGGGCCTGGCCGAGCCCGTCCGCGAGCGCGGCGCCCACGCCCTCGTCGAGGTGCACGGCCCGCCCACGCACAGACGCGCCGTCCACGCGTATTTCGTCGCCTGGGCCTTTGGTGACGCCTTCGGCGTCGCCGCTGGGATTCCCGCGGCGGGCGCCGTCACGGCCAAGCTCGCGCGAGAGGACGCCGACCGGACGCTCGCGTGGGGCGCCCTGCTCGCCGACGTCCTCGAGGCGGCCCGCAGCGAAACGGTCGGCGGGACGTTCCATCCGCGCCCGACCGTTCCGGCTCGCTGAGCATCCCGCGACGGCTCGCCGACGGGCACCGGCGCGATTCATCACCGCGGAGCCGAAAGAGTCCCTTTTGCGCGTGCCGCGGATGACGGAGTGCGCCTCAGCACGGGCGACGGCGGAGCCCACGTGGCGCGTAGCCGGCGTGCTCGCGGCGGCGGCGAGCCGTAGGGCCACTGAGCACCGAGCTGCTGGGCGGCGATCTCGCGCCGGCGCGCCAAGGCACGGTTGCCTGGCTAGGTCGCTTCGCGCTCCGCAAAAGCGCGCTCCGCCACTCCGCGCGCCGCACCCCGGCCATCAGGCGCCGGCGGTGGGTCCGGTCCCCGGCGCCATGTGGCCTTCGCACACCGAGCGCAGCCGCGCGAGGCGTGCGACGAAGTCGATCAGGGCGGCGTCGTCGATGTGGCCGACGGTAAGCCGCCCGCGTGCGACGGCAACGGCTCGGTGTCGGGCTCGACCGCTTCGAGGAACTCCCGGTCGGCGACGAGAAACAGCCCGGCGACGATGAACGCGAACAGGCTCAGCACGCCGAGCACGCGCGTCAGCGGCCGGTCGAAGCCGACCATCAGGACGAGCCCGGCGATGCCGGTCGCCACCACGAGCAGGCGCCGGGCGCGCGGGCTCACCGCCGGCGGCTCCGGGCGACGGCGGCTGGCGCCGGCGTGAAGCGGCGGTCGATCTCCTCCAGCGGCTCCTCGATCTCGCCACGCACGGTGAGGCGGTAGAGCGCCACGAGCCCGGGGGCCACCGCCGCGAGCCCGATCGCCACGGCCGACAGCAGGGCCACGAGCGTCGCGTGCGGGGCCGCCGCCGCGCGGATCGAGAGCTGGCCGGGCAGCAGCTCTGGGTACTGCGCCAGCGCCCAGCCGGTGGTAATCGCGGCGACCGCCCCGGCGGCCACGTAGCGCGCGATGGCGTGGCGCTCGCGCCAGACGAGGGCCACCGCCAGGGCGCCCGCCAGCGCCGAGACGACCACGCACGCCAGCGCGCCCCCCGACATCAGCTCGCCGTAGAGGCGCGGGCCGTCCGAGCGCAGGATCAGCAGCGTGCCGAACGCGGCCGCTCCCGCCGCGAATCCGGCGGCCAACGCGCGCCGGCGCAACGCGCGCCGCAAGTCGTCCAGCCCGTCGCGCGCGGCGTCGGCGGCGAGGAATACGGCCGCGAGGAACGCGCCCGCCAGCACGGCGAGCACGCCGAGCGCGATCGAGGTCGGGTTCAGCCACGAGTCCAGCGCCGAGCCGGCGGCGTTGCCGACCGGCACGCGGCCCGAGCCGATCGCGCCGGCGGCGGCGCCGAGGCAGAACGGCGTCAGCACCGACGCCACGGCGAACGCGGTACCGAGCACGCGCGCCTGCGCCACCGATGTCGCGACCTCCCGCAGGGCGTAGCCGGTCCCGCGCACGACGATCCCGGCGGCGAGCGCGAGCAGGGGCACGTAGAGCGTCGACATCACCGACCCGAACGCCACCGGGAACGCCGTCCAGGAGACGACGAGCACGAAGACGAGCCAGATGTGGTTGGTCTCCCACACCGGCCCGAGCGAACGCTGCACGAGCGCCCGCAGCCGGTGCCCGCGGGCGGCGCTGCCGGCGGTGAGGTCCCAGAATCCCGCGCCGAAGTCGGCCCCGCCGAGCACGAAGTAGGCGGTCATCCCGACGACGATCAGCGCGAAGCAGGCATCGGGGAGCATCAGGCCGCGACCTCCTCGATCGGGTCGCGCGCGATCCGCCGCAGCAGCCAGTAGATCGCCGCGACGAGCCCGGCGTAGACGACCACGAGCCCGGCGTAGGCCGGCAGCAGTCCGCCGGCGTTCGTGACCGCGTCGGACGTGCGCATGACGTCGAAGACGACCCACGGCTGACGGCCGACCTCGGTCGTCGTCCAGCCGGCGAGCAGCGCCACGACCGACAGGGGGCCCGCCGCGATGACCGCGCGGTAGAACCAGCGCGAGCGCGGCAGCCGCCCGCGGCGCCACCACAGCACGAGGTAGCCGAGCCCCAGCAGCGTCAGCGCGGTGCCGATGGAGATCATCGTCTGGTAGGCGACACGCACGACGTCCACCGGTGGGCGATCAGCGGCCGGGACCGTGTCCAGACCGCGCACGAGCGCGTTGCTGTCGTGGTAGGCCAGCAGCGAGAGCCCCTTCGGGATCGTGATGCCGGCGACGTGCAGCGGGGCGCCGCGGGTCGACTCGTACAGCCCCTCGAACGCCGCGAGCTTCGTGGGCTGGTCGCGGGCGACGGTGCGGCCGGCCCAATCCCCGACGACGATCTGGACCGGCGCCACGAGCGCCGCCACCGTCAGCGGGACGATCAGCGCGGCGCGGACGTAGCGGTCGCGGCGCCCGCGCAGCCACGCGCGCGCGTAGATCCCCGCGACGACGAAGCCGACGACGAGGTAGCCGGCGAGGTACATGTGGATGAGCTCGTACCAAAGGTGCGCGTTGATGAGCGCGTGCAGCGGCTGTACGTCGGTGACCTTGCCGGCGACTATGTCGAAGCCCTGCGGGTGATTCATCCAGCCGTTGACCGAGATGACCATGAACGAGCCGAGGAAGCCGGCGATCACGATCGGCACGCCGAGCAGCAGGTGCGCGCGCGGGCTGAAGCGCTCCCAGCCCAGCCCGTAGATCGCCAGGAAGATCGCCTCGATGAAGAAGGCGAAGCCCTCGATCCCGAAGGCGAGGCCGAAGACGGAGCCGAACGTCGCCATGAAGTTCGGCCAGAGGAGGCCCATCTCGAACGACAGGATCGTGCCGCTGACGACGCCGACAGAGAACAGCACGACCACGACCTTCGACCAGCGCCGGGCGAGCTCCCGGTACACGCGGTCGCCGGTGCGCACCCACAGGCCCTCGACGAACAGCATGAGCGCCGGGAAGGCGATCCCGAAGCACACGAGCGGGATGTGGAACACGAACGAGAGGGTCTGCATCTGCCGCGCCGCCAGCAGGTGCCGCTGCACCGGCTCGCCGAGCGCGCCCGAGAGTTGCCCGGCGGCAAAGGTCACTTCGTGGCGCATGGGAGCCTGGCCCGGGCGGTAGGCCGGGCGGCCCGGGCGTCAAGCGCACGGCGTCTTGCTCTGCTCGAGGCGACGGCCCGTTCGCGGCGCCTCAGAACCGCAGCACGGCCGCGATGTGACCGCGCTGCGCGAGCTCCTCGGGGTGATGGCGGAGCGGGAGGACCTCGGCGGACTGGACGATCGCCTCCTCGATCATGCGCTCCAGCGCGCGGTCGTCGGGCGGCGGGTAGCGCTCGTCGTAGACGAGCGTCTCGACACGCATCTGCTCGAGCATCGCCTGCACGTTCTCCAGGCCAGCGACCGCGCGCTCGCCGCGTCCGAGGCGTTCGGCGAGGCGATCGAGGATCGCGCGCTCGTGGCGACGCTCGTCCTCCTCGAAGCAGGGCAGGGCGGCACGGCGGACGTCGTCGGCATGGGCGATCGGGACCTCGACGGCGAACCGGCCGGCGAGCCGCTCCCGCGCCGGCTTGCTGAGCATGGACTGCAAGCGCGAGACGAGCTCCGGCGGGCCGCCGAGCAGGACGTGGTCGTACCCGCCGGACTGCAGGTGGCGGTCGAGCTCGTGCCCGGCCTTCTCGAGGTGCTGGTCGACCTCGTGCTCGACCCAGCGCTGGTGGTCGGTCGGGCCGCTGCGCTCGTGCTGACCCGCCACGCTGTCGTCGATCTGCTCGAACTCCTCGACGTGGTCGCCGTTGCCGTGGAGGAAGCGGGCGTGGCGGGTGTCGACGAGCGCGATGAGCCAGTCGCGGCGGTCGGCGGCCTGCAGCAACGGGGTGACGTACGGCGAGTCGTCGAGAACGACGCGCGTGCGCGTCGGCCGGGGGAGCGTGAAGGGCTCGAACATGCCGGCGGCCGAGCAGGCGAAGAGCGCGGCGCCGCGCCCGCCCTTGGGCGCGTACTCCTCGAAGAACGCCGTGGCTCGCTCGACGTCGGCGCGCAGCGAGACCTTGCCCTGGTGGTCGGTGTCGGCGTCCTCGACGCACCTGGCGGCCTCGTCGAGCAGCGCCGTGTAGGCCGAGCGGCGCGCGCGGCGGGTGCCGAAGTCGGTCGGGTTCAGATCCAGATAGAGGCTGAGAACCGGGGCCGGCGGGCGCAGCTCCGCCAGCCCGCGCAGGCGCTTGGCGATCACCGGCCACGCATCGACGTATCCCGCAGTCGTGGACTCCATTGGACGGTTGATAGTTCTCCGCGCTCGTGTGTCAACGCTTGCGTTAGCGGCGCGCGGCCTCACCGCTGCGCGCGAGCGCGCGCCGCAGCGCCACGTCAACCGGTTCGTCGCCGGCGCTGACGTAGAGGATGCGGCGCGCCGACTCCGGCTCGTGCAGCACGGCGTGGAGGACGGCGGCGACGTCGTCCCGCGGGACCTCGCCGTGCAGCGGCTCGCCGTCGATCTCCACCTGGCCGGTCCCCTCGTCGTTGGTCAGGTGGACCGGGCGCAGGATCGTCCACGTGCGGTCCCCGGCCATGAGCGCCGCGTCGGCCTGCGCCTTGGCGCGCAGGTAGACGCCGAAGACGTCGTCGCCGTCGGGCGGGTCCTCGGCGCCGATCGAGCTGACCATGAGGTAGCGCTCGACGCGCGCCCCGCGGGCGGCCTCCAGCAGCTTGATCGCGCCGTCGCGGTCGACGGTCCACTTGCGCTCGGGGCCGCTGCCGGGACCGGCGCCGGCGGCGAATACGACGGCGTCGGCACCGGCGATTGCGTGCGCGAGCTCGACGACGCTGGCGTGCTCGATGTCGCACACCGCGGGCTCGGCGCCGTCGGCGCGCAGGTCGGCGGCATGGTCCGGGTTGCGGATGAGGCCGCGCACCTGCTCGCCATCGGCGACGAGCAGGCGCGTGAGGCGGCGCGCGATCTTGCCGTGTCCTCCGGCGATCACCACGAGCATGCGATCACCTCCCTCAGGCACCGGCCACGTGCTTGAGCAGCCGCGCCGCGAGCAGCGCGCGCATGCCCCAGAACACGAGGTTCACGCCGACGAGCAGACCGATCGCCCACGCCGCCGAGCTCGGGAGGTCGGCCACGATCAGGATGGCCAGCAGGAGCGACATGATGCCGTTGAAGAGCGCGATGCCGGCGCCCGGGAGTCCCCGCGCCTGGCGCGCGGTCCACAGCTGCAGCGCGCCCGATCCGACGAACCAGACGACGAGCAGCAGCGTCAGGGAGATCGCCGCCCCGACGGGGAACAGGACGATGTACGCGCCGACGACGAACGTCAGCAGCGCCATCAGCGCACGCTCGCCGGCGTGCCCGGCGCCGCGCTGGGTCCACGCGTGGATCCCCATGACCACCCCCGAGTAGAGGAGGATCCAGCCGATGAAGAGCGCGATCGTGAGGGTCGCGATCGGCGGGACCACGATCGCCACCGCGCCGCCGAGCAGCGCGAAGATTCCCGTGACGACAAGCGATATGCGCGTCCTGCGCACGTCGACCTCGCTCCCGCGCAGGTCGTCGAACCGCGCGGTGATGGTCGCCGACGGCGTAAGGCTGCCTCCGGCGAGACGGTTGCTTCGGGGCTCGGGCATCGCTGTCTCCTGTGTCGTCGTGATGGCTTCCCCCTCGCAGGTAGGCCGGACCGCCGGGCCTTCCAGCGCCGGCACCCAGGCGGCGCGGAGCCCTGACGCTCAGGGGGCGAGCGCGGTGATCGCGGCGTTGATCGTCTGCGGGTTCGCCGGGACCGGGATGCCGGCGACGAGCACCGTCGGCGTCCCGCCGACCCCGCGCTCGGCGGCGAGCGCGGTCACGAAGCGCACCCATGGCTGGTAGCTACCGCTGAAGACCGCATCGGCGAAGCGGGCATCCTCGATGCCGACCGACCGGCCGAGTTCGACGAGCTCCTCGTCGTCCAGGCCGGGGCCGCCCTCCCGCGGCTGGTTGGCGAACAGCGCGTCCTTGTAGGGCAGGAAGGTGTTCGCGTCCGATGCGGCCCCGGATGCGGCCGCGGCGCGTGTCGAGTAGCCGCCGGGCACCGACAGCTGGTCGAGGAACCCGAGCGGGTGGTAGACGAGCCTCGCCACATGGTCGTGCACGAAGCGCGCGAGCAGGCTCCCGCAGCGCTCCTCGAACTGCCTGCAGAACGGGCACAGGAAGTCGACGAACGCGTCGATCTGGAATGGCCCGCTGCCGACGACGATCCCGTCGCCGCTGGGCGTCGCGTGGGCCGGAACCGCGACGTTGTCGGGTATGGCTGGATGTGTTTGTGTGCTCATAGCCCCGCTCATAGGCCGAGCCCGTGAATGTCAAGCGCAAAGGACCGCGGCGAGGTGCTCGTCGCCTCGTCCACGGAGAAGGCGATCTTGCCGAGCTGCAGACGGCCCCTCAGGCGCCCGACGCGCCGCATCGCCGCCGCCTCTTCACCCCCGTGCCGCAAGAGTCGCGGCGGCGCCAAGCTGCGTAGTGCAGCACCGAGCCCGCGCTGCACGACGGCGCCTACCTCGCCGCAGCGTTTTCTGACGGCGCCGAAAGTCGCCCGTTTTGGCGCGAGACGGCGGGGGTAGCCGACACCTTGTCGAGCCCGATCGTCCGGTGGCCCCGCTGGATGAGGTCGGGGTACGAGAGGAGCGCTAACGAGTGGTTCGGCCCGTCGGGAGGCGTGGTGAGCGGCGGCGGGCGAGGCATGTCTGCTCGCTGAGCAATGCTGCGCTTTAGGGTCACTGAGGCTCTGAGCCGACGACGATGGATCATTCCGCTGGCCGGAGTCGGCGCTGGGATCGGACTCTCGTTCGCGACCGTAGCGATCGATCGCCACCACCGCGCGCCGTTGCTCCCGAGCGGTCTGGTCGGGAACGCAATGGACGCCGAGCAGATCCTTGGGGCGATCACCTCGGCAGTAGTTCCGCTTACCACCACGGTCCTGACGGTCAGTCTCGTGGCGATCCAACTCGCGATGGGGCAGTTCTCGCCTCGGATCGTGAGGGCGCTACTTGATGACCGCCGCGACCGGTTCGCAATCGCCGTGTTCGCCGCGACCTTCACGTTCTGCCTGTTCTCGCTGCGGGCAATCGACACCGGCCCGGGCGCCCCGGTGCCCGGCGTCACCATCTCTACGGCATTCGGTCTGACCATCGCCAGCGCCGCGGCGCTGTTCCTGTTCGTCAATCATGCCGGGCACCGGCTGAGGGTTGCGGGCCTCGTGGATCTCGTTGGCGATCAGCTTCGCCGGGAGCTAGAAAAGCGCTATCCCGTCCCAACGTTCCAGCAGCCAAGCGACCCGTCGGTCGTGAACGCCGACCAATCCGGCAACGTGATCCACATCGCCGATCGACAGCTCGTCGAGCTTGCGCGGCGCGCCGACTGCACGCTCGAGTTGGTACCGGCGATGGGCGATTTCGTCATCGAGGGAGCCCCGTTGTTCCGCGTCATCGGCGACGCCCGTGGGCTTGACCGACGCCGGTTGCGAAGGCTCGTGGTGCTTGGCGACGAGCGAACCCACGATGACGATCCTGCGTACGGATTCCGGAAGCTCGTCGACGTGGCCCAACGCGCGCTGGGCACCGGGCAGAACGACGCCACCACGGCGGTGCAGGTCATCAACCGACTTCACGACTGCCTTCGTCAGCTCGCCCCGCGGGCGTTTCCCCAGGCCGAACACGTGGACGGCAACGGCCAGGTGCGGCTCGTGATTCGCTCGCTCGACTGGGACGGATACGTGCGCCTCGCGTTTGACGAGATCAGGCTGGCCGCCGGTCCCTATCCGCAAGCTACCCGCCGGCTTCAGGCAGCGCTGCAGGATCTGAAGGCGCTCGCGCCGCCGGACCGCAGGCCCCCCCTAGACCGGCAGCTACGACTGCTCGAACAGGTGGTCGAGCACGAACTCACCAACCAGGATGACATCCACGCGGCTCTCACTCCCGACGCACAGGGGATCGGTTCAGGCGTCGACGTCGTGCTCGACGGTCGGCGCTCAGATGTGGCCGTTGCTCGCCGAAGTAGCTAAGGGACCGGCCAAACGGTTGGCCGGTCCCCTTTCCGACGCTCGCGGCGAGATGGGTGACGGGCGCGGCTCGTACGGCTCGCTGTGGGAGCCGAGAGTCCACGCCAAGGGCGCCGCCCTGCGCTGTTCCCGAGGTCGTAGGGGCTCGAGGATCGTGTCGAGGCCGGCAAGGTCGTTACGAGCGGCAGCTACCGCGACCTCAACGAGGCGCTGACCTGGCTCGCCGCCGCGGGAGACCAGGCCCAGTCCGTCCTGCTCGAGCGGGGCTGCGGCCGGCCCGACGTTTCGCGTTCTCGCCGATCGGTGGCGGGAGGGCGTCGAGCATGGTCGGATCGCCAAGCGACGTGGCCAGCGGAGCTACGCGGAGACGTTCCAGGGATGGTTTTGGGGGATGCCGGAGGAGGGACTCGAACCCCCGACACGCGGATTATGATCGGCGGCACGGGAGTATCCTGACGTCAGAAATCCCCATTTTACGGGCTTTCGGGTCGCCTGACATGACCTCAGATGTGCCTAGTTCGGTACCTTTTGTACCTTTCCGTCCGATCCGCGGTGTAGTCTGGCTCAAGATGCGAGCACCGGGACAGCCCACCTCGACCTTCGAGCTGCCGCCGCTGACGGCGCTTGACCTTCGCCCGCAACCGGTTTCGGGCCATCTGCTCCGGGTCGCCCGCAAGTCCGGCGACCGCTGGGTTGGGCACTGGCGCGACGCGTCGGGTCATCAGCACAAGCGTGTGCTCGGGCGGGTGTGGACGGGGCGGGGAAGACCCGAGTGCGGCTTCCTGACCAAGCAGGGCGCACAGCAACTGCTCGACGAGCTGCTCGTCGAGTCTCGCCGCAGCGGCCTGCCCTAGGCGCACGACGCGACGTTCGCCGACGCTGCGGCCGAGTGGCTGCGCTACGTCGAGTTCGATCGCCAGCGCCGTCCGACGACGCTGCGCGACTACCGACACATCTGCGACCGCTACCTGCTGCCGGTCTTCGGCGAGCTGCCGCTGCGGGCGATGAGCTCGGAGCTGGTCGACAACTACCGCGTCCACCTGATCGAGCGGGCCGAGTTCAAGCCGCGGACGATCAACAAGTACCTCCTCGTCCTGCATGCGATCTTCCGCCGGGCCCAGCGCCGCTACGGCCTGACGGTGAACCCGGTCGCCGGAATCGAGCGCCAGCCTGTGCGGCGGTCGGGCGACTTCCGCGTCCTCTCCGGCGAGGAGGTCTCGGCGCTCGCGCGACACGCCGCGAACGAGATCGACGCGGCGATCTTCACGACCGCTGCGTTCTCGGGGCTCCGCCTCGGCGAGCTGCGGGCTCTGCGCTGGCGCGACGTCGACTTCCCCAAGCGCATCATCCACGTCCGCCGGTCGTACACGATGGGCCTCGAGGACGTCCCGAAGTCCGGCAAGGTCCGCGCGGTGCCGATGATCGACCAGGTCGCGCGCGTGCTCGACGGGCTCAGCCTGCGCGGCCACCTCGTCGGCGTCAACGACCTTGTTTTTCCCGGGTCCGAGCGGCGCGTTCTTCGAGGACTCGGCGCTGCGCCGACGCTACTACCGGGCGCTGAAGGCCGCCGGGATCGAGCACCTGCGATTCCACGACCTGCGCCACACCTTCGGCACGCTCGCCGTTCAGGCTTTCCCGCTCTCGGACGTCAAGGCGTACATGGGCCACGCGGACATCGCGACGACGATGATCTACGTGCACCACGTTCCGCAGAACGACGCGGCCGACAAGCTCTCGCGGCTGCTCGAGGCGCAGACCGCGCCGGCGACGCCGGCCGCACTGAACGCCCTCTTCGATGCCGACGACTGAGCGAGCGGCGTGGGCGCGCTGCACGCGGTCTACTACCGCGCGGCCGACGGCGTGGAGCCGGTGCGCGTGTTCGTCGAGGCGCTCGATCCGCGTCGTCGCGCCCTGCTACTGCATCAACTCGGGCGTCTGAATGGATTGTCCGACGAGAAGCCGCACCTCGCGTTCCCGCACAGCTCTCAGGTCGACGGTGAGCTGCGCGAGCTGCGCTGCCACGCGGGGCGCGAGCACTACCGCATCCTGTACCGCCGCTGCGGCCAGCTGCTCGTGTTGCTCCACGCCTTCCGCAAGACCGTCTCAAAGGTGCGAGTCGGCGAGGTGGCAGTCGCGGTGGCGCGCTTCGAGAACTTCAGGGCGCGGATGGACGCCGATCCGCGGCGTCCGCCGCGACCGGCCGGGCATGACGCCCCATGAGATCGGCGAGGGTTAGCAGAACTGCTAACGTTGAGGCAGCCATGAGCACTCGAGATTCGCCCATCGGAAGCTCAGTCGCCGAGCACGTCGCGGAGTCGCTCGAGGATCCAGAGGTGCGCGGCGAATACGAGCGCGTTGCGTCATATGAGGCCCTCGCACGCATCGTCATCGCGCGCCGGTCCACACTCGGTCTCACACAGGCCGAGCTCGCCAGGCGCATGCAGACGACTGCGTCGGCCATCTCGCGCATCGAGAGCGGTCAGCACGCCACCAGCCCCCGCACGCTCAAGAAGCTCGCGACAGCGTTCGGCGCTCGCGCCGTGTTCGGACTCGAGTTCGGCTCGGAGGCCGAGCCCCAGCGCGAGCTTGTCGTTCTGTGAGTAGGAAGCCCGGCGTCGAGGGCGTGACCGCGACCGCGACCTGATCCCGACCTGCGCGACGGTGGCCGTCGCGCGCCCGTCAGCGCTCCGCCTCTCCAACGAGTTCGGCGACCCCGAAGGCGCTCGCGGCGAGCAGACGGTCGATCTGATCTAGGGCCGACCTTCGCTGCTCGTGATCCTCGGTTTGCGTGTACCAGCGGAGGAGGAGACGCCCGATTTGGTCGGCGTGGTGGGCTGCGCCGTGTGCGAGCGACCGCGAGTCCCGGCCGAACCGGTCCACGAAGCGCTTGGTCGTGAGGGCGAGAACGTCGTTGTTGTGGTCCGGGGCATGCTCGAGCGTGATGAGGAGTTGGGTGAGGGCCGGATCGAACGCGGGGGACGCGACGAGGGCGCGGACGAGTTCGGCGTGCGGCTGTAGCGGAGCGTCCCTGAGTGCGGCGGCGACCTCGGCGGCGGCGGAACGCACGGCGTCGTCCGCGTCGTCGAAGAGCTCGATGAGTGTTCTGCTGGCGACGACGTGCTGCCGCGTGACCGGCAGACGTCTCGCGCATAGGCGGGCGACGCCGCGCCGCGCTGCGGAACCGGCGGCGAGAGCCGCACCCAGCGCTTTGGGGTGCTCCCATTCCAACGCCGCGTAGGCCGCCAGAAGTCCGCCGAATTCGCGCGCGCCTTCGTCGCGCGAGCGTAACGCCCGGTACGCGACTTTGATCGCCGTTGCCGCGTCGTTGGTCCCACCGTTGCCGGCCCAGATGCAGAGGTTCTGGACGTGGGCCTCGGCGAGCAGCGTGTCCTCGGTGTCCAGTAGCTGCGGCAAGGCCCCGAGGACCTCTGCGCGCGCGTGCCGGAGCATTGCGCTCATCAATTGCGCGACCCAGATACGAGCGCCGAGGTTCGGGTCGGCCACCATGGTGGGCAGCGCTGGCAGCACCGCGGCCGTGCGGCTCCCGTCAACGTCGTGGGCAACGACTACCGCCAGCACGTTGATCGCCTGGCCTTGAGCAGTCTGGAAGCCGGCGTGCGCAACTTCTCCTGGCGCCGGATTGACGTGTGCAGTCGCTGAGCAGTTCCGCCCGTGCCGGGCGAGGTCGAGCAGAAGCCCGAGGATGTCACTAGGTATGTCTTCGTCGATGACCGTGCGCAGGGGCCAGCCGATGAAGCGATCGATCTCCTTGTCCCGGAGTCCCGCGAGATGACGCAGGACGTCGAATACGGCTTGCGGCGACACGGACTCGGACGGGTCAGCCAGCGCCTTGAGTATGGCCGCGGCGTATGCGGGGTGAAAGCTCGCGTCGAGTCGGAGTGCGATCGCCGCGAAGCGTTCGGGTGCCCGCGTCGCGGCTCGCTCGAGGATGCCTGCGAGTTCTCTAGCGCCGGGATCGAAGGAGGGGTCCGAATCGTGCTGGCGCATCGCTGCGAGCCACTGGTCGTCGGAGAATCGTTCGGTTTCTTCTTCCGGGATCGGCGACTCTACCGTGAACGTCGTGATGGTCGGCTCGGGCTCGCCGGGCTGCTCGAGGTCGAACGTCCGGCGCAACTCCACAAGCCGCTCGACCGCAACCCCGGATAGTCGGCCCTCCGGGAGGGCGGCCAGCATCGCGAACATCGCGTGGTCCGCAGCCTCCGCTCGCCACCTCGTCTCGGCGAGCAGGATCGCGGCTTCGAGCTCGGCCAGCTTCGTGTCGTCGAGGTGCTCACTCGTGGCGAGGAGCAGCTCGCGGGTCGTCCAAGTTGGGTGGTGGCGGTAGCTGCATTCGAGTCGCGAGCCGCCTTCGGTCAGAACCCTCGCCGCCCATCCGGCGTGCGCGCGGCCCGCTCCGATCAGGGCGTGATACGCGAGCCATTGCGCCGCGTCGTAGGGCTCGGCCAGGAGCGGCGGCAGTAGCTCGATGAGCGCGTCAGGGTGTTCCTCGCCAACTCGCCGCATGGCCCGACCCATCGTCCCGAGCAAGAGATCACCGACCGTGTGCGGCTCGTTGTCGGAGTCGCGGATGTAGAACTGCGCGTCCTGGACCGGTCGCTCACTCGTGGTGAACGCACAGGCGTGCATCACCGCGACCATGTAAGGCGCCAAGAGACGCGCGAAGGTCAACGGCGCACCGGTTGCGGCGCCGGCGATCATTGTGAGCACCCCGTGATCGTGGGTCTGGAGGTCGGCGATCCGCTGGTGTTCTACCGTGAGTGCCCCGGGGCGATCCGCGAGCCACGCGGCCAGCAGCTCCGCGGCCCAGCCGGGCGCACGCTCCGGCAGCCGGTGGGCGTACATGAAGACTTCTTGGCGGCGCTCGTTGAGCTGGCCATCGCGAACGGCTCGGAGCAGCCGGTCGAACACGGCTCGGCTGGTGTGCGGCCCCTGACCGGCGCGCACGATCCAGAGCAGCGCCCCGACATAGTTGGGGTGCGTTTCGATGGTCTCGAGGAGCTCGTTCATGCGCTCGCCGTGGGCCGCTGCGCCCGCGCCCATCGCGTCCAGCGCCCGCGTCCACGAAACCTCATCACCGTGGGCAAGCCACCGCTCAACCACGCCGTCTGCGTCGAGACGGCGAAACCACGGCTCTCTGCGCAGCACGAGCCACAGCTGGTCGCCGAAAGGAGGATCCATCGCCGCGAGGTCGGAGACGAGCTGCCAATCCTCGCTCGACGGATCCTGCAAGGCGGCCAGCACGGCCAGGATGACCTCCTTGATATGAAACCGAATGCCGTCGTCGCTCAGACAGGCGCGGACGTCTCGTCGGAATTGGACAGGGTCGGAAGCATGCATGTGCACGAGGATCTGGCGGACCTGCGCACGGCGGAAGAGCTCCTGCTCGCCGGACAGGAGCCACCCTCCGAGCTCCGCCTCGCCGGCGACCCACGCCCGCCCGAATACGTAATCGAAGAACGCCTCGTGGAAGAACGCGAGCTGGTCGCGATCACGGATCAGAACGTGCTCGGAAATCAGGACGTCGCCGTCGGCGGTGAGGTCGTCGGCCTCGAGCACAGACCGCGGGACCGACAGTGTCTGCCGAGCGCTCATCGCGTTCGCCAAGACCGTGATAACCGCTCCGAAGCGGACCCGCTCCGGAGCCTTGCGATGGCGACAGTCGAGCGTCTTGCGATCGTAGAACGCGGCGAAGAGCTCGTTGATGCTGCGAAACGCGAGAGCGTCGGCCTGGTCGGCCATGGCCGCGAGGAGCACGAGGTGAAGCGGGCAGGAGAGCAGAGTCCGCTGGTCGAGGCTTAGCGCCATCGGGTCGAAGCCAAGCGCCCTCACCGCTCGATTGATCTGCTGGTCGTCGAGCGGGCCCACGACTTGGAGCCTCGCCGGTCCGTCCTGCGCGACCAGCGACCGCAGGCGCGAGTCGTTGTCGAGGTCGTATTGCCGACACGCCATCAACACGCGCATCCCTGGGAACGCTCGGATCTGGCGCAGCATCTCCTTGATCGGATCGATTTGTCGCGGCAGGCGTCCCGACGCAAGACTCACGGCATCCAGCTGATCGACGAGAAGCAGGCAAGGCTCCCCGGCGGCGAGGGTGCCAAGCGCCGACACCGGAGCTTTCGGCAGCTCGAGCTGAGCGGCGAGCTGACCCTGGGTCGCGAATGCATCAAGCCGATCGATTCGCATCGCGAGCACCGGCCAGCCGTCGGCACTGAGCCGCTCCACGACTTGGTGCAGAACGGTGCTCTTGCCCGCACCGGCGTTGCCGGCCAGAAGCACGATTGCGTTCGGATCGGCGCGCAGTTGCTCTTCCGCGCTCTCGGATTCGGTCCGAATGATTTCCGTCGCCAACAGCTCCTCAGCGACCGTCGCGGTCCAGCGGCGGCGAGTGGCCGCGACGCGTTCAGCAAGCCCGGGCCGATCGACAAGCGGGCTGACGGCCATCCCGTAGTCACCGAGCCGTTCATGGATCGTGGGCGCGTCGAGCCGGAGCCCGAGGCTCTTCATCACCAGATCACCGAGCCCTACCGCCATTAGCGACGGCGCGGCGCCCTGGAGGTACACCGCGACGACCGCGGCATTCATCGCCTCCAGCTCATCCTCGGGCAACGACGACACCCCCACGACACGCAGGATCCGCCACGCGCGCTCGCGGCTCCCCCACACGTCCGGTGCGGCCAGGGCATCGAGCTCTTGGCGCGCATCGGCAAGATCTGCATGGATCCGCACGAGCGCTGCGGCATCCTCGGAACGCCGCGCCGCGTCGGCCAAGCGCTCCAACCACGGAGCACGGACCGTCGAGACGAACCGGAAGCTCCTGCCGGCATCCGCGTGCACCGCCGCAGCCGCGAGCACCCCGGCGTCACCCAGTGACCTCAGCGACCAGCTCGCCGCCACTCCCGGCTGGCGCTTGACCTGGTGAACCTCAAGGGAGCCGTCGTTGCGCCGCAACGTGAACTCCGCACCAACCGCGAGATCTGCCTCGTCCTCAACGACCATCGACATCGCCTGACCGGCGAGAACGGCAAGAACCTGCCACACCGTCCACCGGCCTTCGTAGCGCTCGCCGAACTTCGCGGCCTCACCCCCGGCGCGCGGGCTCACGAGGAGTCCTCATTCAGAACAGGCACAGCCATGCCACGACCCTACGACCTGAGCACGACGGACCCGTCCGTCTCCTTTTCCGTGGCCGCCCCAGTCTCGTCACCAGCCGGCTGACAGATTAGCCACCGACCGGCACGACGACCGGTCACAGCGACGCAGATTAGCCACCGACCGGCACGACGACCGGTCACAGCGACGCAGACTAGACGCACCCCGGGGGTGCCTGAGCGGCGCTGCGGTGGCCGGGATTGTTAAGACGTCTCTTCTGAGGTGCGCTCAGGTGCGCTGAGATCTCGGGGCCTCTTGCGGCCGGCCGGGCCGGTTTTACGTTCGGCGGGATGCAGTCGACGCACAAGATTTCGGGTGATGCGGCGGCGGGGTTCGCGGCGTATCTGACGGAGCCGGCGCGCCGCGGCGACTACTACGTCGGCGGCGAGGCGGACGGCGAGGCGGGCCGCTGGCACGGCTCGCCGGAGGCGCTCGCGCGGCTCGGTCTCGACGCCGGACGGCGCGGTCGAGCGCGGCGGCGCTGGTGGCGTTGATGGAGGGCCGCTCGCCGGTGACGGGCGAGGCGATCCGGCGCGGTCGGCGGCGACGGGTCGCGGGTCGCCGGGATCGATTTGACGTTCAGCGCGCCGAAGTCGGTGTCGGCGTTGTGGGCGGTGTCGGGTCCGTATCGGCGGGCGCAGATCGAGGCCGCGCACCGCCGGGCGGTCGCGAGCGCGATGGGGCGGGTCGAGCGCGACGTCGAGCTGGTGCGCCGCCGCCGCGGCGGGGTGCTGCGGTGGGAGCGCGGCGCGGAGTCTGGTGCGCGGCGGAGTTCGTGCATACCTCGTCGCGGTTGACGCGCGACCAGGAGCGCGACGGCGTGTCCCGGATCCGCAGCTGCATTCGCATGTCGTGGTGCTCGCGGCGGAGCGGCGGGACGGCCGGTTCGCGGCGGTCGACTCGCGCGAGTTGTTTCGCTCGGCGCGGGTGAACGGCGCGTGGTATCGGGCGGAGCTCGCGTACTAGCTGGGCGAGCTCGGCGTCGAGGTCCGCGGCCGGACGGGGAAGGACGGCCGCTACTTCGAGGTCGCCGGCGTGCCGGAGGAGCTGGGGAGCGGTGGTCGGCGCGGACGGAGGACATCGAGCGGGCGGCGCGGGAGTTTCGCGACCGCTACGGCCGCGCGCCGCGGGCGGGCGAGCTGGGCGCGCTGACGGTCGCGACGCGGGGCACGAAGACGCGTCTCCGCGCAGGTCGACGTGTCGGGCGTGGCGGGCGGTCGGCGAGGAGTACGGCCTCGGCCGCGACCGGGCGGAGGCGCTGTTCGGCGACCGCGCCCGGCACGAGGACCGGCCGATCGCGCGGCGAGCTGCTCGGCGGTGCTGGCGCGGGAGCGGTCGATGGTCGAGCGGCGCGAGCTCGACGCGCGCGCGCTCGAGCTCGCGGCCGGCGTCGAGCGGCCCGCGCGACGCGCAGCGCGTCGTGGCGGAGCTCGCGCGGGCGGGCGAGCTGGTCGAGCTCGAGGGCGGGTGGTGGACGACGCGGGAGCTGCGCGAGCTCGAGCAGCGCACGCTCGCCACTCGCCGACGAGCGCGCGCGCGACGAGTCGGCTGGCGTTCGCCGGTCGCCGCGGTCGAGGCGGCGAGCGAGGCCGCGAGCGCCCGGCTCGGCGCGCCGCTGACCGCGGAGCAGCGAGCAGGCGCTCGACGTCGCGACGGGCCGGGTGGCGTGGCCGTGCTGGTCGGCCAGGCCGGGACCGGCAAGGGCGTGGTGCTCGACGCGGCGCGGGAGGCGTGGGAGCGCGACGGCCACCGCGTGATCGGGACCGCGGTCGCCGGCGCGACCGCGCAGCGGCTCGGCGCCGACGCGGGGATCCGCGAGACGATGACCGCTGGACGCGCTCGCCCACCGCCATCGGCGAGGGCCGGCTCGGGCTCGACGACGCGGTCGGTGGTCGTGTTCGACGAGGCGGGGATGGCGGACACGCGCCGCCTCGCCGCGCTCGATCGAGCGACGCGCGAGGCGCGACGCGAAGCTGCTGCTCGCCGGCGACGAGGCGCAGCTGTCGCCGATCGGCGCGGGCGGCCTGTTCGGCGAGATCGCAGAAGCGCGTCCCGACGGCGCGAGCTGACGCGAGGTCCACCGCGCGCGGCCACGAGTGGGAGCGCGACGCGTGGGCGCGCTGCGCGACGGCGACGCCGACCGGGCGCTCGCCGCGTACCCGGCCCGCGGCCGCCTGCACGTCGCACGAGACCGCGCGGCGAGGCCGGCGAGCGGATGGTCAACGACTGGGCAGCGCGCCCGGGCGGAGCACCCGGGGGAGCGCGTCGTGATGCTCACCGACGCGTCCAACCACGAGCTCGACCGGCTCAACGCGCAGGCCCAGGAGCAGCGCGCCGCGGCCGGCGAGCTCGGCCAGCGCCGCGCGCAGCTCCCGGACCGCCCGTACGGCCTCGCCGCGGGTGACGAGGTGCTGTTCACCGGCCAGCACCGCTCGCCCGGTGAGGAGCGCGTCGAGAACGGCACCCGCGGCACCGTCCTCGCGTCGACGAGCGCGAGCGACCGGGTCGTGCTGCGGACCGAGGAGCCCAAGCCGCGCGACGTCGACGTCTCGACCCGCGAGTTCGACGAGGTGCGGCTCGCCTACGCGCAGCACGTCTACAAGGCGCAGGGCCTGACCGCGACCGCGCGCTGGTGCTGACCGGTGGCTGGCAGACCGACCGCGAGCGCGCCTACGTCGCGTTGAGCCGCGCGCGCGAGCGGACCGACATCTACGTGGCCCGCGAGGACCTCGGCCACGACGGCATCGACGCCGACGCGATCGAGCGGCTCGCCGAGCGCTCGCGGTAGCCACGCGCAGCAGGCCAGCATCACGCGCGACCGCGGTCGAGCCGGCGCGATCGAGCCGCGTGCTCGCGACGACGCCGACGCGCGGTCCGCGCTCGATCGAGCCGCCGTGCAGCGAGCGTCGCGGATGGACGCGCCGGTCGGTTGAGAGCAGGGTTGGCGGGTGCTGCGCGAGCAGCGCGAACGAGAACGAGCGAGAGGACGCGACCATGGCACGAGGAGACGGTGGGGACCCGAGCATCAGCACCACCCCGGCCCGCGCGACACGGGCGGCGCCGCCGCGATCGCTGCTCGGGCCGCTGGGCCGTGCTCGTCGGTCTGGAGCTCGGGGCGCTTCACCCGGGTCGCATCCGCTCGAGACGCTCGCCCGCGACGCGGTCGCGATCGGCGTGCTCGTGGTCGCGGCGCGCGCCGCTGGCGCCGTCTCGCGGGCCGGCGGCAGCATGATCGAGTCCCGTCGACCGCTGGTCGCCGCGGCCGCGGATCCGCACGCGGCGGTGCGCGGCGCGCTGTGGCGGCGGGCGGCGGCGCGTTCCTCGGGCTCGCCGCGGGCCGTGGGTGTTCGCCGACCCCGAGCACGCCGTGCTCGTGCTCGGCCCGCCACGGTCCGGCAAGACCAGCGGCGTCGTCATCCCCTCGCTGCTCGCCTGCCCCGGCGCGTGCGTCTCGACCTCGACCAAGCCCGACGTCCTGCACGCCACGCTCGCGCGCGCGCGCCGGCCGGGCGAGGTCTGGCTGTTCGACCCGACCGGCGAGCACCAGGGCGTCGACGGCGTGCGGGCGCTGTCGTGGTCGCCGGTCGCCGCCGCCGGCTCGTGGGACGAGGCGCTGCAGACGGCCCGCGCGATGACGCTCGCCGCCCCGGCGGTCGGCCGCGGCACCAAGCACGAGCAGCACTGGGCAGAGCGCGCCGCCGCGCTGCTCGCGCCGCTCCTGCACGCCGCGAACCGCTCCGGAGCGGTCGATCGGCGACGTGCTCCGCTGGGTGCTGCGCCACGACCTCGACCAGCCCGGCGCTGATCCTCGAGCGCGACGAGGCGCAGTCGCGTGCGACGTGCTCGCGGGGATCGCGAGCACCGACGAGCGCGAGCGCTCCTCGATCTTCTCCGCCACCGCCGGCGTCCTCGCCCTCTACAACACCGACGCCGCCCGCGCGGCCGCCGCCAACCCCAACTTCGACCCCGACGCGTTCGCCGCCTCGACCGACACGATCTACATCACCGCCCCCGCGCACCGCCAGGCGCTCTGCGCGCCGCTCGTCGTCGGCCTGCTCGAACAGATCCGCCACGCCACCTACCGCCGCGCCAGCCACGGACCCGGCGCGGGCTGCCGGTGTTCTTCTGCCTCGACGAGGTCGCGAACATCGCGCCGATCCACGACCTCCCCGCGCTGGTCAGCGAAGCCGGCGGCCAGGGCCTGCACGTCATGGCCTGCCTCCAGGACCTCAGCCAGGCCCGCGCGCGCTGGGGCGAGGACGCCGCCGACGGCTTCCTCACCCTCTTCCAGACCAAGCTCTGCTCCCCGGCATCAGCGACCCGAACCCTCGAAGCGCTCAGCCTCGTCCTCGGCGAGTTCGACCGGCAGCTCGTCAGCGCCACCAGGCGTTCGCGCACAGACCGGCTGGTTCAGCCCGACACCACGACCAGCTCAGAGACGGTGTCCTACCAGACCACCCGCCAACGCACGCTGTCACCCGGCGAGATCGCCGCCATCCCCGCGGCCACGGCCTGCTCATCCGCGGCGCGCCTGGGGCCTCCTCGCGCCACGCCGTACTACGCGACCGCGCCGTGGAGCGCCCTCACCGACCACCCCGGTCACCGCCCGGACCGTGTCTCGCCGCGGTACGCTGCGGCGATCGGTCGGCGCGGGGATCACCCTGCTGCTTCCCGCGTCGTGGCACCGGATCGGAGGGCCAAGTGAGCTTCCAGTCGCCACGCACAACCATCCCCAACCAAGCGCCCCGGACCGGCCCGACGCGCGGCGCCCGCCAGCGCCTCGAGGCGCCCGCGGCGTCAGCGCCACGAGCCCGCTCGTCGACGCCAACCAGGCCGCGAAGCTCCTCGGCGTCCCGCCGACGTGGCTGCTCGCGCAGGCCCGCGAGCGCAGGGTGCCCCACCACAAGCTCGGCCACTACGTCCGGTTCGACCTCGACGAGCTCATCGCCTGGCTCGACGACACCCGCATCCAGCCCGGCCCGCAACCCCGGCGGCGCTGAACCACAAGATCAAGGCGAGACGCCGGCATAGGAACCCAGAGCAACATCCGCGACCGGCTGTCCCGATCTCGTCGCTCGTCGGAACGGACCGCTGATGACCCACGGAGCTGACCGGGCGCTCCTCGCCAGCCGGGACGCCGCTGGGTCGTGCTCTACGCGTCACGTTCGCGCTGCAGGCCGTGTGCGGGTTCATCCGCGCCGTCTTCCTGTCGATCCCGCTGGCGTTCCTGTTCGGGGTCGCCGGGCTCCTGTCGTTCTCCGCGCCGGCAATACGCCGCCACGTGGGCCGCCCTGGCGATCGGGTACACCCCGCTCGCCCTCTCGCTCGCGTCGCTGATCCGGCCGGTCGGCGCGGGGCACTACTGGCGCATCCAGAGCGGCGGCCGCGCCCCGTCCGAGCGGGAGCGCTTCACCTACGACTTTGCCCTGCGGATGCTCCGGGAGCGCGACCCGGGCCTGCGCGCGCCGCGATCCTGGTTCGTCGTCGACCGCCCGGAGGTCGACGCGGCCGCGCTCGGCGACACCGTGATGATCTCCACCGGCACGCTCCACCGCACCAAGCTCGTGCCGGTCCTCGCGCAGAGCTCGGGCACCTCAACACGATCGACGCGCGCCTCACCGTCGCGCTCAACCGCCTCGCCCTCCCCGGCATCATGCTCGACCACCTCGACGAGAAGTTCCCCGCCAACACGATCGTCGAGTTCCTCATCATCAGCCACTGGCTCTGGTCGGGCGACCTTCCGCTCACGCTCATGAAGCCCCTCTGGGACGCCTGGTTCCGCGCCCGCGAGTTCAAAGCCGACGAATACGCCGCCCGCCTCGGACACGCCCAAGACCTCGCCGACCTCCTCGAACGCGCCGCCCTCCCCAACGACCACCCGATCCCCTACCGCTTTCTCTCCGGCGCCTCGCACCCCTCCACGAACACCGCCTCGAAGCCCTCCGCAACCACGACCCCGAGCCCGAGAACGGCAAGCCCGCATGAGCACCACCACGACCGTCCTTCTAATCGCGCTCATCGTCATCTACCTCGCGAATCGCTCCCGGCGACGCCGACCCCCAGCCGCCGCAACGGCCCCACGGCGGCCACGGCCGAGCGCGACCGCCGCCGCTGCCCCACAGGCAAAGTGTCCTTCCGCACCCCAAGCGACGCCGACCAAGTCGTACGCCGCTCCCAAACCAGCGATCGCAACCGGTACGACCGCCCCTGGACCGCAGCTACCGCTGCCCCCACTGCGGCTCCTGGCACACCACAAGCCAACGCAAACGCGCCAGCTGGTAGAACCCGGAACCACGGTCCAGCGAATGAGGCGCCAGGACGCAAGCCAGGGGCGCTGCGACGGCAACACCTGCGCTAACGGGGGACCACGGGCCCTGGGGCGGGGCCCCCGCGCCCACGAGCGTTGTCCAGAGGCGCGGCCCGCGCGGGGACGGCCCTTCGGCACGTCTGCGAATACGCAAGGGCTCCGGGCGACCGGCGACGCGCACGACCGGTTCGTTGCGAGGCCGTCGGAGAATGCGGAAGGAGCGGGAGTTTGGTTGGCGTCGACGTCCGCGCGCCACGCGGGCGTGCGCACGTTGGTGGTGGTGTCAGGCGGTGGTCGCGACCCAATGGGTGTGGAGCTTGAGCAGGTTGTGGGTTGCTGCGACTAACCGCCATTCCGACTGGGCGGCGGCCCTGCCTCTTCGCATGAACCTGTCGATCCGCCGGTTGTATTTGATCTGTCCGAAGATCGGTTCGACGGTGATCTTGCGCTGAGCGTAGACTTCGCGGCCGGGTCGCTGGAGAGGTTGTCGCGCATCTGCTGGTATGCACTCGGTGGCGCTCGCCGCGTGTTTGCACTGGGGACACGCTCGTCGTGACCAAGCTGGACGGTCTCGCGGTCGCTGCTCGGCCGCTGTGATCGCCGAGGATCTCACCCAATGGAGGCGAAGCTCCACCGCGGCGGGTTCAGCGCACGACCCCTCCAACCCCGTCGGGCGACTGCCCAGAGCGGTCGGCAGGATGGCTCAGCGACCAGGCAGATGCGACAAGTCAACGGGCGAGCCCTTGACGAGCAGCCACACAGTGCCTGCGAGCGCCAGCACGCGCCACGCAACGCGGAACACGTAATCAGTCCAGGCCTGCAACCCCGGCGACGGTCCGCCGGCGCGGCGGTCTCTCGGATTGGTCGGTTCCTGCATCGGCGGCGGGGTGGGAGGAGCCCCTCGCCGGTGTAGCAATCGCGCCGAAGCAAGTCTAGCAAGGGGGGCGCTGATCTGTAGGGATGACCACTGTTTGCGCGCCCACACGAGATCGGGCTACGACGACTCGGGGCAGCGACGGCGCTGAATGGCTGGCTGATCTCAACTTTGAGCATCGGTTGCAGACACTCGCTCGTTGGCGAGAGGGAGCGGCGCTCGTCCGGCGGAGCCTATGCAGCGGCGCCACAAAGAGCCACGAGCAAGCCGGCGGCGGGAGCCCTCGACTCTTCTGGCAAGCCGTCCGCGAGCGGCACCGCGGACGATGGCTTCGCTCAGTTCCACGTCGTCGGACTCACGATCGCGTCGGCGACGCTTCGTCCGAACCGCTCAAGCCATGGTCTGCGATGCGGCGACCGCACCGATTCGCCACCTCCGATGACCATCGGCGCGAGTCCTACGTTGCCGAAGCAGTTGCGAGCCCGTTCGCCCGCGGGCGGAGGAAAGCGTCGTCCGGACCCGCCAGCCGGTCACTCATGAGTGGGCTGTCCGATCTCGAGGGCGCACTGCACGCGAGGCCGTCATCGCTGGCCAGCGACCTGACTTCCTCGTTCAGGTGCCCGACGATCGCCGCATCGCCATCGACGTGAACACCCGTGCACCTCAACGTGCTCGACGTCCTTCGATGCGCCGGCTTTGAAAGGCTAGCCGAGGCCGCCGAGCGGACCCTGCTCGGTGTGTTCACCGTGCCACATCGCGATCAAGACCTGAGCGGGGCGCTCGGCTATTTGGATTTACCGCGGGCACTCAAGTCGGCAGTCAAGGAGAGCGCGCTCCGCACCGACCTTGGCCCGTGTCCCGAGGTGATGACGCAGGCCGAGGGGCTCCTCGCCGGGATACCGGTCGCGCCTCAGTTCGAGGACACCTTCTTCCTTGCCATGTGTAACGCGGCTGGCCCGCGGGCCGGGCCTGCGACCGCTCGATCTACAGCTGTCGCCGTGAGGCGGACGGCCCTTGCTGGGTCGCGCTCCTGGATCAGCCAGGGTCGCGGCCTCGTCAGGTCAGTCTTGGAAAGGCTGGTCACCCAGTGCCTCTCGCGCCAGTCCTGGTAAGACAGCGTCCGGCAACGAAAGTGTCTCGACGTGTTCCGACCCGCAATCCAAGGATCCAACTCTTAAAGGCACAGAGCAGCTTTGTAACGAGGGTCGTTTCAGTAGACGGGAGGCGCACCTCAAGCAGCAGCGTTAGCCCGAGTGGCAAGCCCCCCCCGCCGGGAGGATCGCGGAATCGGTCTGGCACTCGGAGGTTTAGTTGCACAGTTTCCTCCAAAGGGACAGCAATCAGCACAATGTGGCTGTGGTCCTCATTTACCGTTTCCTTTTCCGTTTGCTCCGTCCTCCGGTCGCGTTTGATGTCGAAACCAGCCAAAGGTTGAAGGGGACCAATTGGTACCCGAGCCTCACCCCACCTGTCAGACTTCTTCCTCGGCTGACTGCACGACTCATTTCCGTCTCCACGGTGACTTCAGCCTCGCCGCCGTCTCGGAGCGTCGACGCCGTAGCAGTGTAGACCTGCGCGCCGTCCTGGAAAACGACCTGCAGGTCCGCCGTTTCGAGTGGATAGCCGTCGTCAGGATCAATGTGAACCCAGAGCCCAACAGCGACCCGCCGAAAGCGCTCCGAATCCGACTCTCTGCGCCCCAGCGGCTCGACAGGCAGGAAGCCCGCAGTAACTGCGACTGGACGTCGTCCCGAAGCCCTGGTCCTCAACTCGCGCGTAAGAGAAGCGAGGTCGGCAGCTCCATCACGCGAAGCCTTAGACATCAGTCTCGATAGGAGTGGGCGGGCGAACAAGAGTTGTGAAGCTAGAAACGAGGCCGCGTAGGAATCGACAATCCGATCAACGTGACGGGAGTCGCGCCCGGGGTTCAACATGAATACGTCCAGCGCCCGCCGGAAACGCGCTGGCTCCTCGTAGACATCGGATAGCGGATCAACGAGAAACTCTCTTTAATTCCACCAGGAGCTCACGTACCGCTGCGGACTTCGACGTTGCGAGCAGTCGGGAACAACTGCTCGCGCCCGCGAACAATTTTTCGGAGCATTCGCTTGCATCGAAGGAACGCGAGCCCCGAACGACGCTGCGCTATAGATGGCGAGGACAGCGTCGACATGATGACGATGTGTCGTCGGACTCATGAGGAAGGGATCTAAGGTGTCCCTAAGTGAAACGAGGTACGGCCCGCCCGAGCTGCGACTGCTGACCAGCTTGACAAATTCCTCGAAGGCGCCAAGTTGCAGCCTCGGGTTAGCGACCGCTAGCGGTTGAATAGCCACAAGGCGACTACGCCAATCGCGATCACGATGAAGAACACCGGAAAGAGGTTCAGGCTGGTGCGGGACCGTGCGGCATACTGTCCGATATCCCGATCTGCGCTCTCGTTCTCGAACAAGTGGAAATCAAAAGCGAAGGAGGCGACCGGCGCGACGAGCGGTGCTCTCTGCGAGGTTGATGAGGCGGCCGCAGTTTCGGGCAACGCCCCGAGCGGCAGCACCAGCAGCGCAGCGACAACCCCGAGTAACGCGGCAACTCGCGTCGCGCCTGCGCCCACCTACAGTCGCCTCTTTCCCAAGCGTGTAATGATGGGCCATGCTCTCACGGAGCGTCTACCCGTGTCAAGGAGCTTTCGGTGTCGCATCGTGTCGCCGCAGGTGGCACGGGTGATACGAACGGCGTCGCAATGTTGGGCCGTGTTGGCTCGGTCACGGCGGAGCAGGCCTTGTCGCCCCTCCGAAGAGGGGACGAGCTAGGGCGACAGCTAAGCGCCGACCCGGCTGAGCGGTTGATGGGGATTCGGACAGCCGTCCGCCGTCTCCGTCGAAACGTCGCGGCGGGTCTCGTTGTAACTGTGGAGGTCACGCCCCACACCAAGACGCGCGGAAGCCGTCCGCACGACGAAGGAAGGAGCGACCACAGCACGACTCGGGCGCGAGGAGATCGCCCGCGGATACCAGCGTAGACCCAAGCGCTCGGCGTCACCGACTCTTGTGGCGGCGCAATGCGCCGGCATCCACGCTGAAGGTGGCGCGTCGCGGGCGTCGGCCCCCATGAAACTGGCGGCGACCAACTCGACTGCGGCACCGGGCGATGTCGGCGGCGAGCACGCGGACCATCGTCCTTGCGGCGGCGGACGCCTGCATCGCCAGGACCGAGCGGGAGGCTGCGGCCAGCGGCGGCGCCGTGCCGCCCATCGTCCAGGGCGGGCGGGCAGCAGTCGTGGACGAGCGAGCCTGCTTCTGGCGACCCACACGCTCGTCCTGCCGCGACGCCCCCCTAGACCGACGCGCCTGCGGACGCGGACATTGAAGATGTATCGACCGCCTCCCTCGCTGCTCGCGCTGCCGCCGTCGAAAGCCGCCTGCCATGATCGGGGGGTGACGGCACCAGCCCAAAAGGTCACTGGTCCTTCGTGAAGCCCAGTCGGGCGCGGCGCCTTGGCGCCGCCGCAGCAGTCGGGGCGGCCTTCATTCTCGGCGCCGTCGCCGTGGTCGCAGTAGCTCGTGGCGAGAATGCCGCCCGAGTCCAGGCGATCACAAGTACCGCCATCGGCGTAGTTGGGCTCCTCTTTGTCATCGTCCCGCGACTTTGGAGCCAACGGCATTCTGGCCAGCCGGTCGATGCGGATCCGAGCCGCCTGCTCGACGACGCCGCGGGCCGGCTTGCACAAATCGTTCGGCAACGGTGGCGTAAGGAGGCCCGAGATCGTCACATCACCAGTCCGGCCACGATTCTCGTGTCCTGGACTCGGACGCCGACCAAGGTCGCGTCGCCAGCCGCCGAGCGACACCGAAGCTTACTTGGCGCCCGGCCGACTTCCGGCAGATCAGCCAAGCCTCGTCTGCTCACTTCCGGAGTGCTTCGGGAACTCCACGATCTCTACCGACATCCTGACGTTCGCAAGACAGTAATTATCGGAGATCCAGGCGCCGGCAAGACTGGCGCCCTGATCCTCCTACTCCTCGATGCGCTTACATTCTGGCACGAGGCGTGCGATGCCGCAACCCAAAAGGTCGTGCCCGTCCCTGTGCTGCTCACTTTGGGCGACTGGGATCCAACGACTACTCCTCTCGGTGCCTGGGCGGCGGCCGTTCTCGAGCGCGACTACGGCCTGGTTACGACCTCTTCCGGTCGCTCCCTATACCGCGCGCTGCTCGACGAGGGGCGGATTGCCTTGTTGCTTGACGGCCTAGACGAAATGCCGCAGCGATTCTGGGGCGACGCAGTTAACGCCATTCAGGCGGAGGTTGACCTGCGCGTGGTCTTGACGGCCCGGCCGGTTGCGGCGAACTACGCCTACCTCAACTACCACGCGCGTGTTCACTTGGAGCCGGTAGACGTTTCGGCGGCCGTTCAATATCTAACCACCGTCTGTCGACCCGATCGCCACCAATCTTTATGGGCCGAGCTCGGCGACGGCATGCTCGTATCGCCGGCGTGCGTCGCGGCTCAGACACTCACGACCCCGTTGATGCTCACGTTGGCTCTAAACACGTACGACCGACCGAACACGGATCCGCGCGAACTCCTGTCGACGCGTCACTTCCCAAGCAGCGAAGCGATGGAGGAACAGCTTCTCGACCAGATCATTCCAGTCGCGTTCTCAACTGACTTTCGGCCCGAGTGGAAGCGCAGCCCATCTGCCGAACTCGCTGCCGTCTACCTGACAGAGCTTGCGGCGTCGATGGGCGAGTCGAGGGATCTAAAATGGTGGGGCATCCGCGAGCGCGTGCCATGGATGCCTCCGGCCGTCGTCGCATTCCTGGCTAGCAGCGTAATCGGCGCATTCGGAAGCTTCTTAGGCGGCGTCGGCCACGGGCTTGCACTCGGGATTCCGGCCGCGATCGTCGCGTCGCCCGCGGCCGCGCTGACGGCCGCACATGCAAGCCGGCGCGGATACGACGTAATGTCGAGGGACTTTCAGGTCTTCGTGTCTCTCCTGATAGGGTTGGTCGCAGGCGCGTGCTTGTCTTCAGCCCCGAAGGTAGATGCCGGACGATATTCCATTCTCACGTGCCTTTGCCTGGGTGTTGGGTTCGGCATCGTCAGTGGCACAGTCCTCGGGCTCTTAGCCGTTCACAAGGACGGACCCCTGTTTGCCAAACGTCGTAGCCCTGGGACCCGTGACGTCATATTTGGGATTCCCGGAGGAGTAGTGACTGGCGCGACGTACGGCATCGTGGCATCATCGTGGGTCGGATTCGGCGTGGGGCTAATCACGTCCGTTGGATTCATGATCGGGGTAGCGTGGGCTCGGCCGGCCGAGCGCCCGGAGGAGGGGGCGACGCCGCAAAGTTCGTTCCAAACCGACGCACGTGCGAGCGTGTGGCTCGGAGCCGTCGTGGCCGCCACCCTGCTTGTCCCTCTTACGATTGTCCTCAGCGAGACGCACACCCTTCCAGTGGCTTTCGCCATCTCGTTTTTCTGGAGTCGTTCCGCTTGCGGCACTCACCGCGGCGGCTGGATCGCAGGCGTTTGCGCTAACCCTTGTTTCGGTGCTGTTTCACCTTCGCGACGTCGTTCTGGCCACCATTACGCGCCGCTCTGGCGTGGGCACTCCGTGGCTCTTGCTGTCACGCAGCGCTCATGCTTCGTCACGTCGGCCCGGCGGGCATCGCCCAGGCTTTCTCGAGGATGCGCGACGTCGCGAGGTGCTTCGGTCCGCGGGGAGCTTGTACCAGTTTCGGCACGCCCGCCTTCAGCAACGGCTGCAGGCTAAGCGTGAACGTGACCACCACGAATAGCAGCGGCAATCCGCCCTCCGGAGGTTCGGCCGCGTTCCACGGGGTACCGACACGAGCGGGTATCTGCGCGCCCAGGCGGCGGACGTGCGCCGCTCGACGGCGTGCTGGGCATGGGAGGAGCGGTCGCCGCGCTCGATCTCGCTCGCTGGGAGATCGTCATCGCCGAAGAGCGGCCGCGGCAGGCGGCTGGGACCGGAGCCGACGCCGTGGTGCGCGTAACGGCCGAGCGTGACCGCGGGCGTCAGACCGCCACGATTCAGCGTCGGTTCGATCGTCAGGCGGTTCTCCGGCCGACCCGCCCCTGCCTTCGCGTGAATCCACGCGTGTAGCACGGGACCTCGGCCAGTCCCGCAACGGACGACGACCAGGTCGGCCCAGCCGAGGAGACTTCGCTCCTGCTTCGGCAGCGACGAGCAGGCGTCCGGCGCCCGGCGCCCGGCGCGGCCGCGGTATCGGACCTCGTCCAGAGCGGGCGCGTCGGTGCCCGCGACGTCACGCGCGCTCCTGAACGAAAGCACGAGCCCAAGCCGCCGGGCGACGCTCGGGCTCGCGCGACTGCCATTGGCCTACTCCCTCTATTCCAGAGCGAATACGGCGAGGATACGGCGCTCGACGTGGCCCACACGACGCGGTGGACGCATCGGCGGACGCCAGTACGATGCCGGCAGTCAGGCCGGTCGACTCGAGCAGGCGGCGCTGCTGCTGTGCGACACCCTGGCGGCGGAGGTCGACCTGATCGCCCGCCGGCGCGGCGCGGGCGACCGCGTCGCGCGCCAGCACCCTCCGAGCGCGCCCGGCCGAATCGGGGGCGCGCTTGCTTTACGGGATCGGCGAGTTCCCGACGTTAGCGGACTCCGCCCGCGCCCCGTGGGGCCAGACCTGAACGACCTCACCGAGGAGGGCAGGGTGGCTGGGAACACCCTCAACGTGAGTGGGCCCCCCGGCCGGCCAGGCAAGTCCGCAGCTTCCTGCGCCCTACGGGCGAGTCGGGTCACCGAGCACTCGCGCGAGGAGCCCACGGGGCTCCGACAGCCTGCCGGCGCGCTCGGCGATGTCGGGGACGCTCTCGCGTCCTAACGCAGTACGAGGCCCCCGCAGGACAGCGGCCCCGCCCCGGGCCCCGCGGGTCCCGTCCGAAGGCGCTGCGTCGAAGATCGACGCGCCGGGTATCGTCGTAACCGCAGCCGGAATACGGCCCCGCTGCGACGCGGGGGGGTCATGTCAAGCGCCCCGCCTCGCGGCCGGGCTGGCGCCGGGAGCCTGACACGCTCCCCGTGACAGCGGGAGACCTCAGCTCCACCGAGCGGCGATCGGCCTGCCGCGCGGTCGCGCGGTCGATCTGGCATGCCCGCCGGGGGACCGGGCGCGCCGCCCGGTGCCGCAGACGTTGCCGCCCGCAGCCGCCAGCCTGGCGACGTCGTCCCGGCCACCCGACGCTCGGGGGACATATGGACGATCAGCGCCGCGGCGGTCGGGTTGGCCGCTCACCGCCGGCGGGGGGGCGGTTGGCGAGGGGCCGTCTCGCGGGGGCTGGCGCACTCACGCAGATGGGCGAGCCGGTCGTCTCGGGCCGGCGGGAGCGGCAGCCGGGGTGGCTGGGCACTCGCTGGAGCCCGAAAGAGCTGCCAATCTCGGTACCCGTCCGGTACCTTTTCGCCTCTACGTCAGTTTCATCCGGCATCGAAACGTACGGATTTACAGGGCTTTCGTCATGCCGGAGGAGGGACTCGAACCCCCGACACGCGGATTATGATTCCGCTGCTCTAACCGACTGAGCTACTCCGGCGGGGCCGTGCAGTCTAGCCGGACCGGACCGACCCTCGGAGGGGATAGGCTCGGCCTCGTACCCGAGGAGGCGGTTGGCGTCGTAGCGGTCGGCGGTTCCCAGAGACTTCTCGCCCGGTTGCTCGCCGCCGCGGCCGTGCTGCTCGGCGGCGTCCTCGTAGCGCCGGCCCCCGCTCGGGCCGCCGCCCAGCCCCAGCCCCAGCCCTACCGGGCCAACGACTACGCCAACGGCGGCTTTCACGACGTCCTCCCGCCCGGGGCGAACGGCCTGACCAGCACGCTCGGGCTCGTCCTCTACGAGCTGACCCAGGCCCGGCCGGCCCACAGCTTCGATCAGTACGCCATGTACCGCGACCTGCTCACCGCCGCCCCGAACCTCGCCCCGTCCGACCTCGGACGCTTCTTCAAGGACTCGAGCTTCGGCGTCCCCCCCGGCCACGCCGCCTCGGTCGAGCGACCACGCGACGACGTGGTGATCGTCCGCGACACCGACTTCGGCGTCCCCCACATCTACGGGTCGACCCGCCCGGGGACCGAGTTCGGCGCCGGGTACGCCAACGCCGAGGACCGGCTCTTCATGATGGACGCCCTCCGCCACGCCGGCCGCGGCCAGCTCGCCGCCTTCGCCGGCGGGTCGCCCGGCAACCGGTCGATGGATCGGAGCGTCTTCATCGACGCCCCCTACACCGAAGGCGACCTCCAGCGCCAGGTCGACCGGCTCCCCCAGCTCTACGGGGCCGACGGCCAGCAGCTGGTCGCCGACGCCCAGAGCTACGTCGACGGCGTCAACGCCTACATCGACTCCGCCCGGCTCGACGTCACCCGGATGCCCGGCGAGTACCTCGCCCTCGGGCGCCCCCTCGGCCCCGACCCCTGGAAGGTGACCGACCTCGTGGCGACCGCCGCCCTGATCGGCAGCATCCTCGGCCAGGGCGGCGGCGACCAGCTCTCCTGGGCCGAGATCCTCCAGACCTTCCGCCGGCGCTTCGGACCGGCCACCGGGACCACCCTCTTCACCGACTGGCGCGAGCGCAACGATCCCGAGGCGCCGACCACCGTGACCACCGGCCGCCGCTTCCCCTACGAGCTCGCCCCGGCCCACCCGGCCCCCGGCAGCGCCGCCCTGCCCGACCCCGGGAGCCTCACCACCCAGCCCGTCGTCACCCTCGCGACCGGCGACGGCGCCGGCGACGCCACCGCCCCGGTGACCCGCGGCGGGCTCCTCGCCCTCCCCCGCAGCGACTCGAACGCCCTCCTCGTCGCCGGCGCCCACTCCGCCTCCGGGCACCCCCTCGCCGTGATGGGCCCCCAGGTCGGCTACTTCAACCCCCAGATCCTCCAGGAGGAGGACCTCCACGGGCCCGGCCTCGACGCCCGCGGGGCCGCCGTCGACGGCCTCGGCCTCTACGTCCAGCTCGGCCACGGCGGCGACTACGCCTGGAGCGCGACCTCGGCCGGCCAGGACATCGTCCACACGTTCGCCGTCCCCCTGTGCAACCCCGACGGCTCGACCCCGACCACGACCTCCGACGCCTACCTCTTCCGCGGCCGGTGCACCCCGATGGACGTCCTGCGCCAGACCGAGTCCTGGACCCCCAACCTCGCCGACCCGACCCCGGCCGGGTCGGAGACGATGACCGCCTACCGAACCGCCCTCGGGATCGTCGAGGCCCGGGCCACGGTCGCCGGCCGCCCGGTCGCCTACACCCGCCTGCGGTCGACCTACGGCCACGAGATCGACTCGGCCCTCGGCTTCAGCGACTTCAACAACCCCGACCGGATCCACAACGCCCAGGACTTCCAGCGCGCCGCCTACCGGATCGGCTACACCTACAACTGGTTCTACACCGACGACCGGGACATCGCCTACTTCGACTCCGGCGCCAACCCCGTCCCCGCTCCCCACGTCGACCCGACCCTCCCGGTCGCCGCCCCCTTCGAGTGGCGCGGCTTCGACCCGCAGTCCCAGACCGCCGACTACACCCCGTTCGACCAGCACCCCCAGGTCATCGACCAGGACTTCCTGACCTCCTGGAACAACAAGCAGGCCCCCGCCTACTCGGCCTCCGGCTCCCAGTACGCCTCGGTCTACCGCTCCCAGCTCCTCGACGACCGGATCCGCCCGCTGATCGCCGGCGGCCGGAAGACCACCCTCCCGGCCCTGGTCGGCGCCATGGAGGACGCCGGGACCGTCGACCTCCGGGCCGACCGCGACCTCCCGCAGATCCTCGCCGTCCTCGGCCAGCCGGCCGACCCCCGACTCGCCCGGGCGGTGGCCGAGCTCCAGGCCTGGCGCGCCGACGGCTCGCACCGGATCGACCGGACCGGGTCCGGGGCCTACGCCCACGCCGACGCGATCGCCATCCTCGACGCCTGGTGGCCCCTCCTCGTCCCCGGCGAGTTCGAGCCCGCCCTCGGCCCCGACCTCTACCAGCAGCTGACCGGCCAGCTCTCGATCGACGACCCGCCGAACAGCGGCAGCGGGATGTCCCACGTCGGCTCGGCCTACGACACCGGCTGGTTCGGCTACGTCGAGAAGGACCTCCGCCACCTGCGCGGCCTCCCCGAGGCCGGCCCCTACCACCGGGTCTACTGCGGCGGCGGCGTCCTCGCCGCCTGCCGGGCCATGCTCGCCGACACCCTCGGCCAGGCGATCGCCCGGGCGGCCGACCGGAGCACCCTCTACGCCGACCCGACGTGCGCCGCCGCCGGCCGGCCCGGCGACCAGACCTGCTTCGACGCGATCAGCTTCCGCCCGATCGGCATCACCACCGTCCCCCTCATGCCCTGGGTCAACCGCCCGACCTACCAGCAGGCCGTCGAGATCCCCGCGCATCGCCCGCGATGACCCCGCTGATCGCGGTCCCGAACGTGTCCGACGGGCGCGACCCGGCGACCCTCGAGGCGATCGGCCGGGCCTTCACCTCGACCCCCGGCCCGATCCGCCTCCTCGACCGCCACGCCGACCCCGACCACCACCGGGCGGTCTACACCCTCGCCGGGCCGCCCGGCCACCTCGGCCCCGCACTCCTCGAAGGCGCCCGGGCCGCCGTCGCCCGCATCGACCTGACCACCTCCCGGGGATTACACCCATTTGTCGGAGCGGTGGACGTCGTCCCCCTCGTCCATCTCGATCAGACGGTCCGGGGCGCGGCCGTGGTCGAGGCCCTCCTCACCGCCGAGCTCCTCGCCTCCGAGCTCGGCCTCCCCGTCTTCCTCTACGGCGTCCTCGCCGGCGGGCGCACCCGGGCCGAGCTCCGCCGCGGCGGACCGGCCGCGCTCGCCCGCCGGATCGCCGCCGGCGAGCTCACCCCCGACTTCGGGCCCGCCCGCCTCCACCCGACGGCCGGGGCCGTCCTCGTCGGCGCCCGTCCTCCGCTCGTCGCCTTCAACCTCGAGCTCGCCCCCCCGGCCGACCGCGACACCGCCGCTCGGATCGCCGCCGTCATCCGACAGGACGGGCTCCATGGCCTCCCCGGAGTCAGGGCGATCGGCCTCTTCCTCGCCGCCGGCGGCGGTCGCGCCCAGGTCTCGGTCAACGTCGAGGACTCCGTCGCGGTTCCCCTGGCCGCCGTCGTCGCCGCCGTCGCCCGGCACGCCCCGATCGCCGCCGCCGAGCTCGTCGGGCTCGCCCCCCGGGCCGCCTTCGAAGGCTTCCCGGCCGACCTCCCGCTCCCCGGCTTCGATCCGGCTCGGCACATCATCGAGAACGCGCTGACGAACCACTAGGCTTCCTCTCCGATGGCCCAGACCAAGCGCAAGCGACCGACCAAGCACCGGGGAAACGCCGCCGGGATGATCGAGGCCCGCGGCCGGACCGGGCGCAAGCCGACGGCGACCGAGAAGCGCCCGGCCGGTGGCCGACCGGCCGGCAAGGGCAACGGCAAGGCGCCCGCGGTCAAGCCCGACCGCTACGACACGCCCCCGACCTGGAAGGCGTCGATCAACCGCGCGGTGATCGCCTGCGTCGCCGTCCTCGGGATCTCGCTGATCATCAAGGCCCTCACCCCGGCCCAGGCGATCGGGTTCCTCCCGGTCATCCTCCTGATCTACGTCCCCCTCGGCTACTACACCGACCGCTACATCTACCGCCGGCGCCAGCGCCAGAAGGCGGCCAAGTGAGCCTGGAGGTCCGGGGCCACCCGGTCGGACCGGTCCAGGAGAACTGCTATATCGCCTGGCGGGCCGGATCGACCGAGGCCCTGGTGATCGACCCCGGCGAGGAGGCCGATCGCCTGCTCGCCGCCCTCGCCGCCGAGCGGCTGACCGTGGCCGCCATCCTCCTCACCCACTGCCACTTCGACCACGTCGGCGCCGTGGCCCCCCTCGCCCGGGCCACCGGGGCCGAGGTCTGGGTCCCCGAGCTCGAGCGTCACGTCCTCGCCGACATCGACCGCTACGTCCTCTGGCCGGGGTTCGGTCCGTTCGAGAGCTACGAGGCCGAGCACACCCTCGCGGGCGGCGAGCGGCTCGAGCTCGCCGGCCTCGCGATCGACGTCCTCTTCACCCCGGGCCACAGCCCCGGGCACCTGACCTTCGCCCTCCCCGACCACCGGGCCCTGTTCAGCGGCGACGTCCTCTTTCGCCGGTCGGTCGGCCGGACCGACCTCCCCGGCGGCGACCCGGCGACCCTGATCGCCTCGATCGCCGACCTCCTCGGCCGCTTTTCCGGCGACACCCGGGTCTACCCGGGGCACATGGAGGAGACGACGCTCGCCGCCGAGCGGGCCGAGAACCCCTTCCTCGCCGGGCTGCCGGCGGGCGCTGGGGGCGGGGAGCCGGAACCGGCCGGGTCGACCGGAAGCCGGGACGGGCCCGCCGGCCGCCGGCCGGACCCCGCCGCGTGAGCCCGCAGGCGTTCAAGGCACCCCGCGGGACGTTCGACATCCTCCCGGACGGCGCCGCCCGCCGGGTCGAGGTCGAGCGGGTCGCCCGCGAGGTGCTCGAGACCGCCGGCTACGGGCGGATCGAGACCCCGACCTTCGAGTCGACCGACGTCTTCACCCGGACGGTCGGCGAGGCGACCGACATCGTCCAGAAGGAGATGTACACCTTCGAGGACGGCGGCGGCCGGTCGCTGACGTTGCGCCCGGAGGGGACCGCCCCGGTCTGCCGGGCCTACGTCGAGCACGGGATGCACAAGCTCCCGGCCCCGGTCAAGCTCTACTACCTCTCGTCGTTCTTCCGGTACGAGCGCGCCCAGGCCGGCCGCTACCGCCAGTTCTGGCAGGTCGGGGCCGAGACCCTCGGCTCCCACGACCCGGCCACCGACGCCGAGTCGATCGTCCTCGCCCACACCGTCCTCGACCGGCTCGGGGCCCGCGGCCTGCGGTTGCGGCTGGCCAGCCTCGGCAGCCCCGAGGCCCGGGTCGACTACCGCGCCGAGCTCCAGGGCTACCTCCGCGGCCGGGCGGACGAGCTCTCGGTCGACGTCCGCGCCCGGATCGAGCTCAACCCGCTCCGGGCCTTCGACGCCGGCGACCCGGCGACCAGGCGGGTGATGGCGGGCGCCCCGCGCCTGCTCGACCGGCTCACGGCGCAGGACGCCCAGCACTTCGAGGAGGTCAAGGCCCTCCTCGGCGCGGCCGGCCTCGCCTACGAGATCGATCCGACCCTCGTCCGGGGCATCGACTACTACACCCGCACCCTGTTCGAGTTCACCAGCGACGCGTTGGGCGCCCAGTCGGGGGTCGGCGGCGGCGGCCGCTACGACGGGCTGGTCGAGGCCCTCGGCGGCCCGCCGACCCCGGGGATCGGCTGGGCCGCCGGGGTCGAGCGGATCCTCCTCGCCGCCGGCGCGCCGCCCCCCGTCTCCCCGGCCGTCGACCTCTACGTCGCCCACGAGGACGCCGCCCGCCGCGAGGCGTTCGGCACCCTCCTCGACGCCCGCCGGGCCGGGCTCCGCGCCCAGATGGAGACGACCGGCCGGTCGCTGAAGGGCCAGCTCAAGCACGCCGAGCGGCTCGGCGCCCGCTACGTGGCGATCGTCGCGGCCGACGGCATCCAGCTCAAGGACGCCCGCGCCGCCACCCAGGAGCCGGTCTCCGCCGGCCAGCTGATCGAGCGCCTGGTCGCCACGTGAAGCGCCCGCCCCGCCCCAACGCCTACCGCGACCAGTGGTCGGGCGGGCTCGGTCCCGGCGACGTCGACCGGGAGGTCCGCCTCGCCGGCTGGGTCCATCGCCGCCGCGACCACGGCAACCTCGTGTTCGTCGACCTCCGCGACCGGTCGGGCATCGTCCAGCTCGTCTTCCACCCGGAGACCGCCCCCGCCGCCCACGCGGCCGCCCACGGCCTGCGCTCCGAGCACGTCGTCAGCGTCCGCGGGCGGGTGGTCCGCCGGAGCCCCGAGAACGTCAACCCCGAGCTCCCGACCGGGGAGATCGAGGTCGCGGTCGACGCGCTCGAGCCGCTCGCCGGCGCCCTGACCCCGCCGTTCCCGCTCGACGAGGACGGCCAGGTCGACGAGACCCTCCGGCTCCGCTACCGCTACCTCGACCTCCGTCGCGAGGGGATGCGCGAGGCGTTGGAGCTCCGCCACGCCCTGATCGCCGCGATGCGCGCCCACCTCGACGCCCGCGACTTCCTCGAGATCGAGACGCCGATCCTCACCCGCTCGACCCCCGAGGGCGCCCGCGACTTCCTCGTCCCGGCGCGCCTCAGCCCCGGGAACTTCTACGCCCTCCCCCAGTCGCCCCAGCTCTTCAAGCAGCTCCTGATGATCTCCGGGTTCGAGCGCTACTTCCAGATCGCCCGCTGCTTCCGCGACGAGGACCTCCGGGCCGACCGGCAGCTCGAGTTCACCCAGCTCGACATCGAGCTCTCGTTCGTCGACGAGGACGACATCATCGACCTCGTCGAGGGCCTGATGACCGACGTCTTCGCCGTCGGCCGGTTCCCCGTCCCGCCGGTCCCCTGGCCGCGGATGGGCTACGACGAGGCGATGCTCCGCTTCGGGTCCGACCGGCCGGACACCCGCTTCGGGCTCGAGATCTCCGACCTGAGCGACGCGATCCGGGGCAGCTCGTTCAAGGTCTTCGAGCGGGTGCTCGAGTCCGGCGGCGTCGTCCGGGCGTTGAACGCCGGGCCGCTCGAGCTCTCCCGGGCCGAGCTCGACGGCCTCAGCGAGGTCGTCCAGCGCTACGGGGCCAGGGCGGTCGCCCCGATCTACGTCGCCGCCGGCGGCGGCGGCGGCTGGCGGTCGAACCTCGAGAAGTTCTTCGCCCCCGAGCAGATCGCCGCCGTGAACGAGGCGTTGGGGGCCGGGGACGGAGACCTCCTCCTCTTCGTCGCCGACCGGGCGGCCGTGGCCGCCCAGGCGCTCGGGGCCCTGCGCCTCGAGCTCGCCGGCCGCTACGCCATGATCCCGGCCGGGCGCCACGACCCCCTCTGGATCGTCGACTTCCCGATGTTCGGCTACGACGAGGCCGGCGACCGGTGGGACGCCCTCCACCATCCGTTCACCGCCCCGGCCCCGCCGCCGGGCGAGACCGAGCTCTCCTTCGACGATCCGGGGCGCCTGCGCTCGCGCGGCTACGACCTCGTGGTCGACGGGAACGAGCTCGGCGGCGGGTCGATCCGTATCCACACCCCCGAGCTCCAGAGCCAGGTCTTCGCCGCGATCGGGCTGGCCGAGGACGAGGCGGAGGCGCGGTTCGGCTTCCTCCTGGACGCCCTGCGCTACGGGGCCCCGCCCCACGGGGGCATCGCCTTCGGCATCGACCGGATCGCCACGTTGCTCGCCGGCCGCGAGTCGATCCGCGACGTCATCGCCTTCCCGAAGACGGCCAGCGGCTCGGATCCCCTGACCGGTGCCCCGGCCCCGGTCGACGCCCGCCAGCTCGCCGAGCTCGGGATCCGCCTCGCGTAGGGGTTCGTCCGGCGGTAGACGGTCGGCCCTCGACCCGGGCGTCCGCCGAGGCCATGGCTGGGGAGCCGTGATGTAGCATGCGCCCAGATCTCCGATCGGCCCGCGCAAGGAGGCGCGCAGTGACGGTACACCGACACGTTCCTCGGGCTGACGTGGAGCCTCAGGCGGCGCCGCCCTCGGGCCGAGGCGGCCGGCCCGCATCCTCGCTCCACCACTTGCAGCGGAGGCTTGGCAATCGTGGTGTCTGCGCCGCGCTGGGGCGCGAGTCCAGCGACCCGCAGAGTCACGCCGTACAGCGGTTCATCGACATGGGTCCGCTGGTCCCGGAGGATGCTGACGACACGAGCCTGAGGATCCCGGTGGATCTGGGTGAGATCGCCCGTATGACCTTGGCGGACCTCGCTGAGATCGCGGACCTCCTGCACCGGGGACGCATCAAGGCCGACGAGGCGGAGAAGATCGCTCTTCGAGACCGCGCGGTCGAGCTCGAGATCGAGCAACTGGAATCGGATATCGCCAACCTGAAGGCCGAGGAAGCCCTGGACGCGCAGGTCGACCGATTCGAGTTGGAGTTGGCGCTGCTCGCCGGGGAGGACGTACTGACCGAGCTCGGGAGGATCATCAACGATGTGCTAACGCTCGCGTGGGCGCCCCCCCCGACGCCGCCCCGGGCCGCGACGCGGCCTCCGCTCGCGAAGCCCGGTCGCAAGGTGGACGGCGAGAAGACAGACAACCAGCGTGAGCGGGATAGGCTGAGCGCGGAGAAGAGAAAGCGGAAGTTCGCCAGGCCGGCCGCTGCCCAAGGTGGGCCGCCGCCGGGCGCGCCGGCGCCCGTCCTCGCCGCAGTCGCGCCGGTCCCCTTCAAGAACTGGCGGCCCAGCCAGGTGGAGGCCGCATTCACGTCCAAGAATTTTCCGGCCTCCATCCCGGGGGGCAATGCCGCTCTTCCCTGGCAGCTCGAGCGGCAACCCGGTGGATTCGAGGGATTTCAGACGAATTGGGACAAGGATGGAGGATTCACCACGTCGCATCTGATCGCCGGGGACGCCGGTTGGGTCATCCACGTCCATCGCGACGTGACCGGCGAGTGCACGAAGGCGCACATCAAATATCGCGACTCGGAGGCCGAACACCAAGATGTGAAGCCCAATAAGCTGGTGGCCCTCGGAATCGCCCGGCGACTCCTACCGCTGTCCGATCGGATCAGGCGCCCGACGACGGCCAGGAAATGAGGGGGTTGCGCTAAACCGGGCGGCCCGACGTGCCGATGGCTGCCGGATGAGGCGTCGCATCCTCCTGGCCGTTCTGCTTGCTCCCGGGGTCCTGACGGGCTGCGGCGGCGGGGGAGGCAGCGCCGGCAGCCCGCCGCCGTCGCGCACGCCCGCGGCTCCGGGCCTCAGCGGCCTCGAGCGGGCGGTCGCCGCCGCGCACGCGGCGGTCACCCTGAGCCAGAAGGACGCCGCCCGGGCGTCGTCGACGGGCGCCGGGCCGTAGTCCCGCGGCGGCGCGGCGGGCCGGCGGTGCTACGGGCGGCCCTGGCCCTGCCGGGCAGGTGGGGTGGTGGTGGGGTTACGCTGATCGGATGCGAACGGCCTCGCGCTTCCTCGTCGGAGTCGCCGTGCTCGCGGGTGGAGCGGGCGCGGGCGCCGCTTGGGCGCTTGGCCAGGGGGGAGGCGGCGGCACCGGCTCGTCGGTCGCGGACACCGGCACGGGCACGGTCGGGACGGGGAGGATCGTCACCGCGCCGTCCACGTCGCCGTCGGGCCTGCCCCGGGGGACGGCGGCCGAGCAGACCCATCCGTCGGTTCTGCCCCGCACGGGCGGGCGGCGGACGCACTTCGTGGTCCGCCTGACCCTTGCCGACCCGCCCGGACACTCTGGTGTGCTGGCCACGGGGTACCGTCTTGTCCTCACCGTTCCGGCCAAGCGGTCGGCGGCCCGCTGCTCGCCGGCGGGACCGGCGAGCATCGACGCCGGGATCGCCCACCAGGTGGTCCGCGTCCCCCTCGCCACGCCGGCCGGCGGGTGGTGCCGCGGCCGCCACGGGTTGACGGTGTTCCTCCAGCGCGGGCCGTACTGCCCCACGCCGGCCCCAGGGAGTCCACCCCCGCCGTGCCCGGAGTTCGCCGAGCAGGACCTCGAGGTGGGCAGCGCCCACTTCACGGTCGGGCCCTGAGGCCGTCCGGCCCGCGCGGAGCCGTCGCGGCGGGCGCGATGGCGCCGGCGGCCCGAGCTACGTATCCTCGACGGCTTGATGACGAGACCCAAGGCCAACGTGCTCGTCACGATCCCGATCAGCCACTACTGCGAGAAGGCGCGGTGGGCGCTCGACCGGGCCGGGGTCGACTACGTCGAGCGGGCGCACGTCCAGTTCGTCCACCGCTTCGCCGCCCGGCGGGCCGGGGGCGGAACCACCGTGCCCGTGCTCGTCTGCGACGCCGGCGTCCTCGCCGACTCGTCGGACATCCTCCTCTACGCCGACGCCCATGCGCCCGCCGACCGCCGCCTGTATCCGGACGACGCGGTCGTCCGGGCGGAGATCCGCCGGCTGGAGCGGGAGTTCGACGACCGCCTCGGGCCGCACGGGCGGCGCTGGATGTACCACCTGCTCCGCCGCCGGAGCGACCTCGCGAGCCGCTACGGGACGGCCGGGGTCCCCACCTTCGAGCGGGTCATGCTCCCGGTGCTCTACCCGGCCGTCTACGCCTGGATCGACCGCCACCTCGAGATCACCCCGGCGACGGCCGACGCGTCGCTCGACGAGGTCCGGGACGTCTTCGACGCCGTCGCCGAGCGCCTCGCCGATGGCCGGCGCTACCTCTGCGGGGACGCGTTCACCGCCGCCGACCTGACGTTCGCGGCGCTGTCGGCGCCCGTCATCATGCCGCCCGGCTACGGCGTCCTCCTGCCCGCTGCCCGAGGAGATCCCGCCGGCGGCGGCCGAGGTGGTCCACGAGCTGCGCGCCCACCCGGCCGGCCGGCACGCGCTCGCGATGTTCCGCGATCACCGGTCCTACGCGACGGTGGGTGCCGGCGCGGGGTCGTAGGGCCCCGGCCGCGGGAGAGTGGTCCCCGCGTTGGATCGGCCGGGTCCGGGTGGCTCGCCCGGACCCGGCGGCGGCGGCGAGCCGGGCTCAGCCGTTCTCGACGACCATCAGGCTGTTGCCGTCCGGATCGCGGAACCAGAACATCGGCGGGACGGGGTCGCCCATGCGGCTCACCTCGGCGTCGACGTCGACGCCGCCGGCCTTCAGCTCCTCGTAGTCGGCGTCGACGTCATCGGTCGACAGGGCGATGCCCGTCTCGACGCCGCCGGTCGGCTTCCCCGGGGGCGGGGGGACGATGGCGATGGATGTCTCGGCGTCGGCCGGGGCGACCTCGACCCAGCGGTAGCCGTTCCCGAAGGGAACGTCGACGCGCTTCTCGAAGCCGAGCGTCTCGACGTAGAACCCGATCGCCCGCTCCTGGTCGGACACCGGAATGACCACCGTGCCGAGCTTGTTGATGCGAGTCTTGGTCTTGCTCACGACAGCCTCCTTGGTTTGGTTAACCCGTAGACCGCCGGCCCGGCGAAACTCATCGGAGCTGTATCTTGGCCGCCTCCCGGGTAGACCGTAGGCTGTGATGGCTCGCCCGCCGGTGTCGGGACGAGCAACGAGGAGGTCGCCGCGCGCAGCCCGGGCGGTGGCCGCGGCCCGGACCGAACGGAGGACTCGATGGCATACCGCCTCAGCTTCGAGGACAACCTTCCCGACTCGATCGAAGCGACCGCGCGGGAGGAGCTCGGCACCGCGACGACGCTCCTGCGCGACCGGTTCGACGACGATCCGGCCGAGGCGGTCCACGAGGCCCGCAAGAGTCTCAAGAAGACCCGCGCCCTCCTCCGGCTCGCCCGGACCGGCCTCGGCGACCGGGTCTACCGCCGGGAGAATCGCACCCTTCGCGACGCCGGCCGGCTGATCTCCGGGGCCCGCGACGCCGACGTCCTCGTCGAGACGGTCGAGCGACTCGCCGAGCGCTACGTCGGGCGGATCCCGGCCGCCGACTTCGAAGGCCTGCGCGACCACCTGCGGGCGGCGTCGATCGCCTCGCAGGCCGGGTCGGCCGGGGCCGGGCGGCTGACGGCCGTCGACATGCTCGACGGGGTGGTCGGGCGGATCGACGACTGGCCGCTCGAGCGCTGTCAGCGCAAGACGCTCGCCGCCGGCATGGAGCGGGCCTACCGGCGCGGGCGGCGCGCGTTCGCCGCGGCCGACGCCGATCCGACGATCGAGCGCCTCCACGACTGGCGCAAGCGGGTCAAGGATCTCTGGTACCACCAGCGCCTCGTCAGCCCGGCCTGGCCGGAGGTCGTCGGCGCCCAGGCCGAGGAGGCGCATCGCCTCTCGGAGATCCTCGGCGACGACCACGATCTCGCCGTCCTCGCCCTCCGCTTCGACGACGAGGCCGAAGACCGCCCGCCGGTCCCCATCGACCCGGCCCCCCTGCTCGAGCTCGTCGCCGAATGGCGGGCCGAGCTCCTCGCCTCGGCCCGCCACCTCGGCGGTCTGGTCTACGCCGAGCGCCCGGGCGCCTTCGCCCGCCGCAACCGGCGCTACCTCAAGCGGGCTCGGGCCAGCGTGCTAGCCGGGACGACGGGCGATGGCGCCCGGGCCTGAGATCGAGCGGAAGTTCCTCGTCGCCGAGGTCCCCGGCGATCTCGGGCGCCATCCGTCGGAGTCGATCGCGCAGGGCTACATCGCCGTCGACGGGCCGGTCGAGGTTCGCCTGCGCCGCCGGGGCGGCCGGGCCCTCCTGACGGTGAAGTCGGGGGCCGGCCGGGTGCGGGTGGAGGAGGAGCTCGAGCTCGACGACCGCCGCTTCGAGTCGCTCTGGCCGCTGAGCGAGGGGCGCCGCGTGAACAAGACCCGCCATCGCCTGCCGGCGGCCGGGGGCGACCTGACGATCGAGCTCGACGTCTACGCGGGAGACCTCGAGGGGCTGGTGGTCGCCGAGGTCGAGTTCGACTCGGAGGCCGCCGCCGACGCGTTCGAGCCGCCGGACTGGTTCGGGGCGGAGGTCACCGACGACCCCCGCTACGCCAACCGGGCCCTCGCCGTCGACGGGGTGCCCTCGTCGTAGCGACCCCTCAGACGATCGTCCCGTGCCCGACGACGAGCTCGCCGGCCATCAGGCAGCCGAGCTGTCCGGGAGCGATCCCGCCGGGCGCCGGCTCGCCGAGCTCGAGCTCGAGCCGCCCGTCGCGCGGGTCGGCGAGGATCCGGCAGGGGAGGGGGCGCTGGCGGTAGCGGAGCTTGACCGCGCTGGCCCCGGCCCGGTGGACGACGGCGTCGCGGAGGGTCACCCGGCGGGCCTCGAGCTCGGCCCGGCGGCCGACCACGACGGTGTCCCCGGCCTTCTCGAGCACGTAGAGGGGCTCGCCGCCGCCGCTGCTGCTGCCGCCGCCGCCGCCGCCGAGGCCGAGGCCGCGGCGCTGCCCGACCGTGTAGTCGTGCTGCCCGCGGTGGCGCCCGAGGCGCCGGCCGGCCCGGTCGACGATCGGTCCCGGGCGGGACGCGGCCTGGTCACCGTGGCGGGCGAGGAAGGCGGCGCGCCCGATGCCGGCCAGGAAGCAGAGATCCTGGGAGTCGGGCTGGCCGGCGACCGGCAGCCCGGCCCGGGCGGCCAGCTCGCGGACGGCGTCCTTGCGGAGCTCGCCGAGGGGAAAGCGCAACCGGGCGATCGAGGCCGGGGCGAGGCCGGCGAGCATGTAGGTCTGGTCCTTGGCCGGGTCGGCCGCCACCCGGAGGAGCCCGTCCTCGACGCGGGCGTAGTGCCCGGTGGCCAGGGCGGCGGCCCCGAGGCGGCCGGCGAGGTCGAGCATCTCGTCGAGGCGGACGTCGCCGTTGCAGCGGACGCACGGGTTGGGCGTCAGCCCGGCCGCGTGGTCGGCCAGCCACGGCTCGACGACGCCGGCCCGGAACTCGGCGCGGAGGTCGAGCGAGAGGTGGGGGAGGCCCATGCCGTGGGCGAGGGCCCGGGCGCCGCGCACGGCCTCGGGCGAGCAGCAGCTCCGGTCGCCGTCGCCGGCCGGGTCCGACCAGAGCTCGAGGGTGACGGCGACGGCGGCCGGGCCGGCGAGGAGGGCGGCGACGGCGCTGTCGACGCCCCCGCTCATGGCGACGAGCGTTCGCCGCGGATCCTCGGCGAGGGCGGCGTCGGCCCGGGCGGCGGCCCCGAGCGCCCGGTGGAGGGCGTCGGCGGCCAGCTCGGCCGCGTGACGGCCGGCGGGCGAGAGGCCGCCGAGCTCGGCCGCGATCTCATCCGGTCCGATCCGGGCGGCGTCGAGGAGGGGACGGTGGCGGACGAGGGCGACGACGGCGCTCCCGGCGGCGATCGCCGCAGCGCAGCCGCGGGCGTCGAAGCCGGCGTCGCTCACCCGGCGGCCGTCGAGGGCGACCGAGACGCGGACGACGTCGCCGCAGGCCGCCCCCCCGGCGGCCCCGGTGTGCGCCCGGGACGGGGTGTGGCCGCGGGCCCGCGGACGCTCGAGATGGTCGGCGAGGCTCACCGTCCGGAGTCTAGTTCCGGCCTCGCCGGCCCGGACGCCGCGCGACCGTCACCCGCCGGCGAGCGCCGCCTGGAGGACGGCCCGGGCGATCGGGGCCGCCGCCGTCCCGCCGAACCCGGCGCCGACCAGCATCACGGCGACGGCGACGGTCGGCCGCCCGGCCGGGGCGAAGGCGACGAACCAGGCGTCGGCGTCCTTCGGGTCGGTCGAGTTCGGGCGGAGCTCGGCCGTCCCGGTCTTGCCGGCCACGGCGACGCCGGGGATCGCCGCCGCGGTCCCGGTGCCCGAGCTGACCACGCCGAGCATCATCGCCCGGACCTCGGCGGCGACGGCGGCGGGGATGACCGTCCGCCGGCGGATCGGCTCGAGCGTGGCGATGCGCGGGACGGCGCGCCGGCCGCCGGCGGCGATCGTCGCGCCGACGCTGGCCATCTCGAGCGGCGTGGCCAGGTCGCGGTCCTGGCCGATCGCGGCGGCGCCGACCGCGAGGCTGTCGCGCAGTCCGGCCGGCGGGGAGATCGTGCTCGGACGGGCCGCGGGGATCGTCGTCGGCTGCTCGTCGAAGCCGAAGGCCCGAGCGGCGGCGACCAGCCGGGCGGCGCCGATCCGGGCGCCGAGCGGGGCGAAGACCGAATTGCACGACTTGATGAACGACTCGGTCAGGGTCCCGCCGCACGCCTCGCTCGACGCGTTCTTGAGCTCGACGCCCGACAGGGTGGCCGAGGTGGCCACGGGATACGAGGTCGACGGCTGGGCGACGCCGTGCTCGAGGGCGGCCGAGACGGTGATGATCTTGAAGGTCGAGCCCGGCGGCTGGGGCGCGGAGACGGCGAGGCCGGCGAGGGCGAGGATGGCCCCGTCGCTCGGGCGGATGACGGCCACGCCGCCGAGCTTGGCGCCGAGGGCCCCGGCGGCCGCGGTCATCAGCCGGGGCCGGATAGTCGTCTTGAGCGACCGGCCGCGGACGGCCCGCGTGCGGGCGACGACCCGCCGGCCGAAGAGCAGGAGCTCGGCCGGGTGGCCTCCGAGCCGCCGGTCGTAGAGCCGCTCGAGCCCGGTCGGCGAGCCGGTGGCCCGCCCGGCGAGCGAGGCGCCGAGGCCGGTGGCGTCGAGCCGGGTGCCGTCGGCCGCGAGGATCGGCGCCCGGACCGGCTTCGGCCCGGCCCGCTTGACCACGGCCTCGCCCGGGCGCAGCCCGGGGAGCCGCAGCGCGGGCTCCCAGTCGACGCCGGCGGTGGCGCCGCGCCCGGAGACGGGGAGGGCGATCGTCCCCCGCAACGCGCCGAAGTCGGCGGTGGCCACGGCGGCGACGGCGGCGATGCGGCCGGCCCGCTCGCCGGCGGGGCGGCCGACGGTCAGGCTTCGGACCCCGGCGGCGGCGTCGGCGCGGGCGTAGGCGGCGGTGAACGCGGCCAGCGGGTAGGCGGCGCGAGCCCGGGGAGTGAGCGTCCGCCACATCCCGGCCCGATCGCCGGCCGACCAGGCGGCGGCGTAGCGGCGGGCGGCGGCCGCCCGGGCGGCGGCGCCGTCGTCCCGGGCGCGCCAGACGAGCACGGCGGCGACGAGCGCCGCCGCCACCACGATGACCGCCCCGATCCGCGCCGGGCTCACCCAGCGGCGCGGGCCGCCGCCCAGGCTGGGCGGCCGGCGGGCTCGGCGCCGGGTACCGCCGGAGCGACCGGCGGCCTGGAGGACCGAGCCGGCCCGGGGGAGGGGCTCGACGTAGCGGCGGGATCGGCGGGCCATCGCCCCACCCTTTGTACAGGCTGGTCCGGCGGGGAGAGCCCGTACGGGCCGAAGGTAACCTCCGGCTATGCGCACCGAAGAGATCCGCCACCGCTTCCACGAGTTCTTCGCCCTGCGCGGTCACCTCCTGATTCCGTCCGGCTCGCTCGTCCCGGCGGCCCACGACCCGTCGGTCCTCCTGACCACGGCGGGCATGCAGCCGCTCAAGCCGTACTTCCTCGGTCAGGAGCAGCCGCCGCGCAAACGCCTGACCAGCGCGCAAAAGTGCTTTCGGACGGTCGACATCGACGTCGTGGGGACGACGGCCCGCCACCTGACCTTCTTCGAGATGCTCGGGAACTTCTCGGTCGGCGACTACTTCAAGCGGGGGGCGGTCGAGTTCGCCTGGGAGCTCTCGACCGAGGGCTTCGGCCTCGACCCCGAGCGGATCTGGATCACCGTCTTCGAGGGGGACGACAAGCTCGGCGTCCCACCCGACGAGGAGGCGATCGAGGCCTGGACGGCGGTCGGGGTCCCCCGCGAGCGGATCGTCGCCTGCCCGCGGAGCGAGAACTTCTGGCAGGCCGGCCCGACCGGTCCGTGCGGCCCGTGCTCGGAGCTCTACCTCGACCGGGGCGTCGAGTTCGGCCGCCCGGACGACCTCCCGGGGGGCGAGAACGAGCGCTTCCTGGAGTACTGGAACCTCGTCTTCATGCAGTACGACCAGAATCCGGTCGACACACTGACCCCGCTCCCGGCCCGGAGCATCGACACGGGGATGGGCCTCGAGCGGATGGCCGCGATCATGCAGGACGTCCCGTCGGTGTTCGACACCGACACGCTCCGGCCGCTGATCGACCTCGGCGAGTCGCTGTCCGGGCGCCGGTCGGGCAGCGATCCGGCCACCGACCGGGCGCTGCGGATCCTGGCCGACCACACCCGGGGGATGAACTTCCTGATCGCCGACGGGGTCGTCCCGTCGAACGAGGAGCGCGGCTACGTCCTGCGGCGGATCATGCGCCGGGCGATCCAGCAGGGCCGGACGCTCGGGCTCGAGCCCGGCTTCCTCGGCGCCTACTCGGAGGTCGTGCGCGAGCTGATGGGCGGAGCCTACCCCGAGCTGATCGAGCAGCGCCCGGCGATCGAGAAGTGGCTGTCCGCGGAGGAGGAGAGCTTCGGCCGGACGCTCGAGCAGGGGATGCGCACCCTGCGCGAGCTGATCGAGCGGGGCCGCGCGTCGGGCGCGGTGGCCGCCGCCGACGCCTTCCGCCTCCACGACACCTTCGGCTTCCCCTTCGAGCTGACCAAGGAGCTCGTCGCCGAGGAGGGGCTCGCGGTAGACGAGGATGATTTTGGCCGGTTGATGGAGGGACAACGGCGGCGATCACGGCAGGCCGGTGGGCGGGACTCGGGCGGCGACCCCCGGGACGCGGCGCGGGCGTTCTCCGCCGAGACCGGCTTCACGACCAACTTCGTCGGCTACCAGACGCTCGAGCAGGCGACCACCGTCGGCGCCGTCGCCCCGCCCAACGGCCGGACCTCGGTGCTCGTCAAGCTGGCCGACTCGCCCTTCTATCCGGCCGGCGGCGGCCAGGTCAGCGACGCGGGGTCGATCGAGTGTCTCGACGGCGACTGCCGGGCCCGGGTGACCGAGGTCGTCCGGCTCGGCGAGGACCAGGCCGTCGTCGCGGTCCTCGAGTCGGGCGAGCTCCACGAGGGCGAGCGGGTGGTCGCCCGGGTCGACCGGGCGGCCCGCCACGCGACCGAGTGCAACCATACGGCGACCCATCTGCTCCAGGCGGCCCTCCGCCGGCGACTGGGCGACCACGTGCGCCAGGCCGGATCCTACGTCGGCCCGGACAAGCTCCGGTTCGACTTCAGCCACTCCCAGGGCCTGACCGGGACCGAGCTCCGGGACGTCGAGGACCAGGTCAACGCGTGGATCGCCGAGAACCACCCGGTGCGCCCGCTCACCACCACCCTCGCCGAGGCGCGGGCCCTCGGGGCGATGGCCCTGTTCGGCGAGAAGTACGGGGAGATCGTGCGGATGGTCGAGGTGGGGGACGGCGACTTCTCACGCGAGCTGTGCGGGGGCACGCACGTCCGGTCGACCGCGGAGATCGGGGTCCTGCGCATCGTCGCCGAGACGTCGAGCGCGGCCAACGTCCGCCGCATCGAGGCGCTCACCGGACCGGCCGCCGTCGGCCTCCTGCGTGACCACGACCGGCTCCTCGGCGAGATCGCCGGGGTCCTGGGCACCCGTCCGCAGGACGCCCTCGGCGTGCTCCGCTCGCGCGAGGAGGAGCGCAGGGCGCTGGCCCGCGGGGCCCGGTCGGGGGCCGCCGGCGGCGCGGCGGCGCCCGACGTCGAGGGGATCGCGGCCCGGGCGGTCGCGCTCGGGGGGGCGACCGTGCTCGCCGAGGTGGTCTCCGCGGCCGACGAGAAGGCCCTCCTCGGCCTGCTCGACCGGCTGAAGCCGAAGCTCGGCGACGCGGCGATCGTCCTCGGGGCCGCGGCGGGCGGACGGGCCCTCTTCGTGGCGAGCGTGGCCCCGGCGCTCGTCGCCCGGGGGGTCAAGGCCGGGGCGGTCGTCAAGGCGGCGGCCGAGGTCGCCGGTGGGGGCGGCGGCGGCCGCGACACCATGGCCCGGGCCGGGGGCCGCGACGGCGGGAAGGTCGTCGAGGCGATCGCCGCCGCGCGGGGAGCGATCGCCGGCGCGCTGACTTAGTGGACGCGTCCGCAAGTTCTGGGCGTTTCGGCAGCGTCCGGACGCGCCTGGCGCCACCCGCCGCACGCACCCGTGCCACCAGCACGCCCGCGTGCACCGTGCGGCGCCAGATCACGCCCGGCCGCACGCCGATTCCACGCAGAGCTTCCGGACGCGGCCACTAGTGGTGGTGCTGGCGCTCGACTACGGGAGCGCCCGGTGCGGGGTCGCGGTCTGCGACCCGACGCAGACGATCGTCACCCCGCTCGGCCCGGTCGCCGCCCCGGGGACCCGGCGGGGGATGCGCGCCCTGGTCGAGCTGATCGGCGAGCGAGAGGCCGGGGCGGTCGTCGTCGGGCTCCCGCTGACCCTCCGCGGTGGGGACAGCGCGCAGACGCTCGAGGCGCGGGAGTTCGCCGCCCGGCTGGCCGCCCGCCTCGGTGAGGATGTCCCGGTCGAGCTCTACGACGAGCGGCTGACCACTCGCCTGGCCCAGCGGGACCCGGACCCGCGGACGAGCGAGGACTCCCGGGCGGCGGCGCACCTGCTCGAGGGGTGGCTGACCGCGCGGCAGCCGCCGGCGGGCTGAGGAGGCCCGCGGACGGAGGCCGCCGATCGTCTAGGCTGACGCGACGGCCGCGCCGGGGGGCGGCCGGACCGCTTATGAGTCCGTCACGCAGAGGAGATTCCGGGCGCGAGCGCACGGCCGAGGAGCGCGAGCGCGACCGGCTGGAGCGGGAGCGGCGGCGGGCCCGCCAGCGAGGGGCCTCCTCGCCGGCGGACGGCGAGGGGCCCCTCTTCGACGTCGAGCGCGCCGGGCTCGAGTCGCCTCCGCCGGCCTACGACCCCGACCCCTGGGCCGAGCCGCCGACCGGCCATCCGGGCTCGGAGGCGGAGCCGGGCGGGTACGAGCCCGCCGGGGCCGACCGCTACCGGGAGCCGGACCCGTATCCGGATCCGGCCTACGGGGAACCCCACCGGCCGGCCTACGACGGGACGGGACCCGGCTACGAGCCCGGGCCGACCACCCCCGATCTCGCGGAGCCCGGCGCCGCCGACCCCTACCCGCCGCGCGAGGCGCCCGCCCCCGGGCTCTTCGACACCGGCGCCCATCGGCGGGAGGCCGGTGCCGGGGCGATCGAGGCGGAGGGCGGATCGGCACGGGCCGGCCGGTCGCGGGGGCGGACGCGGGCCGGCGGGGAGAAGCCGCCGGCGTCGGGCATCCCGGCCGCGCTCAACCGGGCGGGGGCGGCGCTCGCGGGAGCCGCGGCGGCCGGCCGGGCCCGGGTGCCCAAGCGGCTCCCGAGGCCCAAGCCGGGGCGGACGGCGTCCGATCGACCTGCCCGGGCCGGCGCCGGTAGCCTGCGCGCTTCGACCCGCGACCGCCTCCCCCGGCGAACGCCGGTCCGCCCGGCCGCCCGCACCGGTTCGCGCCCCGCCTCCGTGTCCAAGCTCAAACGCAACCAGAGCGCCGCCCCCGGCGCCCCGCGCAGCCGGCGGGGCCGGATCGCCGCGATCGTGGCGCTGATCGGGGTCGTCTTCGCCCTCTGGTTCATCTTCTCGCTCTTCCAGCCGCTCAAGGGGAGCGGACACGGGAACGTCACGGTCGACATCCCGCGGGGGGCGAGCTCGAGCACGATCGCCACGCTCCTCGCCGGCCGCGGGGTGATCTCCTCGCCGTTCTTCTTCAAGCTGCGGGCGGCCCTCGCCGGCAAGCGAAGCCAGCTCGAGTCGGGGCACTTCTCCCTGCGCAAGGACATGAGCTACGGGGCCGTCCTCGACGCCCTGACCGGAACCCAGGGGACGCCGGTCCAGATCACGGTGACGATTCCCGAGGGGCTCTCCCGGGCGGAGATCTCGGCCGTGGCCAAGCGGGCCGGGGTGACCGGCAGCTACTTCCGGGCCTCGGTCCACTCCCACCTGCTCAAGCCGCAGAGCTACGGAGCGCCGAGCGGCTCGTCCCATTCGCTCGAGGGGTTCCTCTTCCCGGCGACCTACGACCTCCTCCCGGGCGACCCGGCGAGCAAGCTCGTCAACAAGCAGGTGGCCGCGTTCAAGGCGAACATCGCCAAGGTCGACCTCAGCCGGGCGCGCAAGGCGCGGCTGTCGACCTTCGACGTGCTGACGATCGCCTCGATGGTCGAGCGGGAGGCTCAGCTGTCGAGCGAGCGGCCGCTGATCGCCGCGGTCATCTACAACCGCCTGCGCAGCGGGATGCCGCTCGGGATCGACGCGACGCTCCGCTACGCGCTCAAGAACTACACGCGCCCGCTGACCGCCTCGGAGCTGCGCCTCCCGTCGCCGTACAACACCCGGCTGCACAAGGGCCTGCCGCCGACCCCGATCGGCAACCCGGGGCTCGCGTCGATCGAGGCGGCGGCGCACCCGGCGGCGGTCTCCTACATGTACTACGTCGTCAAGCCGGGGACCTGCGGTCAGCACGCCTTCTCGTCCACGTTCGCGCAGTTCCAGCAGGACGCCGCCCGCTACAACAGCGCGCGGAGCGCCAACGGCGGCAACTCGCCCACCACCTGCGGCCGCTGAGCGCCCGATGAAACGCCTCGGCGTGCTCGGGTGGCCGGTGGCCCACAGCCGCTCGCCGGCCATGCAGCGGGCGGCGTTCGCGGAGCTCGGGTTGACCGACTGGTCCTACCAGCTGCTCCCGGTGCCGCCGGAGCTCTTCGCCGAGACGGTGCGGGCGCTCGGGGCGGCCGGCTTCGTCGGGGCGAACGTGACCGTGCCGCACAAGGAGGCCGCGCTCGGGCTGGCCGATCGGGCGAGCCCGGGGGCGCGGGCGATCGGCGCGGCCAACACGCTGAGCTTCGCCGCCGACGGGACGATCGCCGCCGAGAACACCGACGCTCCGGGCGTGCTGGACGCGCTGGCCGGGGTCGGGCGCGACCCGGCCGGGTCGACGGCGCTCGTCCTGGGGGCGGGAGGGAGCGCCCGGGCGGTGGTCTGGGGGCTGCGGGAGGCAGGGGCGGACGTCGCGGTCTGGAACCGGACGCCTGATCGGGCACGGCGGCTGGCCGCCGAGCTCGGCGTCCGAGCGGTCGACCGGGCCGAGCCGGCCGACATCCTCGTGAACTGCACGACGGTCGGCCTGGACGGATATTCGACCGGCTTCGAGAACCCATTCACGTCCTTGCCCGTGTCCGCCGATGCATTGGGCGAATACGCGTGCCTAATCGACCTGGTCTATGGCGACCGGCCGACGGGCCTCCTCTCAGCCGCGCGAGCGCGCGGCCTGGAGACCGTCGACGGTCTGGAGATCCTCGTCTGCCAAGGCGCCCGGAGCTTCACGACATGGACAGGGCGGGGTGCGCCGCTCGCGGCAATGCGAACAGGAGCCAGACGTGCACCAAGGACTGAAGGGTGATGATCGGACCCCCCGCCTGAGAGCCGTTCCCGCCGCCGCCGAGGTCGCGGTCGGGCCGCTCGCGGTCGAGCGGGACAAGAACTGGGACGGGGTGGTTCCCCCGTCGCGCCGGGGCAGCTCGACCCGCTTCCTCACCGACGTGATCGTCGGGCTCGGCCTGTGCACCCGCGAGCGGGTGGACGAGGCGATCTCGGCGGCCCGGGTCAACGGGACGACCCCGGAGCAGTGGCTGGTGGGCGCCGGCGCCCTCGACCCGGACGGTCTGGCGCGGGCCCTGGCCGAGCGCCACGGGCTCGACTACATCGACCTCGGCGTCTACAGCGTCGACATGACGGCGGCCAACCTGGTGAACATCGCCGCGGCCAAGCGCTACGAGGCGCTGCCCGTCGGCTTCGTCGACCAGCGGACGCTGCTCGTGGTGATGGCCGACCCGGCCAACGTGGTGGCGATCGACGACATCTCGATCATGACCGGGTACGAGGTGCGGGCGGCGGTGGCCACCCGCGACGACATCGGCACCGTGATCTCGCGCCTGACCCGGTTCGGCGAGGTCGTGGCCCAGGCGAGCACCGAGGAGGACGAGGGGGTCGAGGTCGTCGAGCTGCGGGAGTCGGCCGACGACGCACCGATCGTCCGGCTCGTCCACCAGCTGGTCGCCCAGGCGGTCGAGCAGGGCGCCTCCGACCTGCACCTCTCACCGGACGGCCAGGACCTCCGGGTCCGCTTCCGGATCGACGGGATCCTCTCGGACGTGACGACGATCCCCCGGCGGATGACCGCCGGCGTGGTCTCGCGGATCAAGATCATGTCCGAGCTCGACATCGCCGAGCGGCGGATGCCCCAGGACGGGCGGGTCGGCTTGACGGTCGACGGCCACCACGTCGACCTCCGGGTGGTCACCCTGCCGACCGTCCACGGCGAGGGCGTGGTGATGCGCATCCTCGACAAGGACTCGGTCGTGATGGAGCTGAGCAAGCTCGGCATGGCTCCGGCCGAGCACCAGCGGTTCGAGCGGGCGTTCCGCCAGGCCTACGGCGCGGTCCTCGTCACCGGGCCGACCGGCTCGGGCAAGTCGACCTCCCTCTACGCGGCGCTGACCACGTTGAGCACGCCGGAGAAGAACATCATCACGATCGAGGATCCGGTCGAGTACGAGCTGAACGGGATCACCCAGATCCAGGTCAACCCGCGGGCGGGCCTGACCTTCGCCAACGGGCTGCGGTCGATGGTCCGAGCCGACCCGGACGTGATCATGGTCGGCGAGATCCGCGACCGCGAGACGGCGCAGATCGCGATCGAGGCGGCCCTGACCGGGCACCTCGTGCTGAGCACCCTCCACACCAACGACGCGCCGACGTCCCTGACCCGGCTCGTCGAGATGGGGATCGAGCCGTTCCTGGTCGCTTCGGCCCTCGACTGCGTCGTCGCCCAGCGGCTGGTGCGGACGCTCTGCGCCCACTGCAAGCGGCGGACGATCCTCCCGGCCGAGACCCTGCGCGACTACGGCTATCACGCCGGGTTCGACATCGAGGGCTACGAGCCGGTCGGCTGCAAGCACTGCGGGGGATCCGGCTACAAGGGCCGGATGGGGATCTACGAGGTCATGACCATCTCGCCGGAGATCCGCAGCCTGACCATCGAGCGCCGCTCGTCGGACGAGATCGGCGAGATGGCCGGGACCCAGGGAATGCGCCGCCTCAAGGACGACGGCCTCGAGAAGGTCAAGCAGGGACGGACGTCGATCTCGGAGATCGCCCGGGTCTGCGGCAGCGGAACCGCCGGCTGATGGCGGCTCGGCGGCGGGACGGCGGCCCTCGGGCCGGCCGGTCGAACGCGCTTCATCTTTGTACACCAGTTGCCGATAGGGGTTGAAATGACGGTTGACTTTGCAGACGTCCTGATGGAGATGATCGGCCGCCGGGCCTCCGATCTGCACGTCGCGGCGGGCGCTCGCCCGACCGTGCGCGTGCGCGGACACCTGGTGGCGCTCGAGGACTTCCCGCGCCTCACACCGGAGGACACGCGGGAGATCGTCTACTCGATCCTCTCGGGCGAGCAGCGCCGGCGCCTGGAGAACGACCTCCAGATCGACTTCGCCTACGTCATCCCCGGGCAGGCCCGCTTCCGGGTGAACGCCTACTTCCAGCGCTCGGCGCTCGGGGCGGCCTTCCGCCTGATCCCGACCGATCTCAGCTCGATCGACGCGCTCGGCCTCCCGCCGATCGTCCACGAGCTGACGAGAAAGCCGCGGGGCATCGTCCTGGTGACGGGGCCGACCGGCTCGGGCAAGTCGACTTCGCTGGCCGCGATGATCGACGAGATCAACGGCTCCCGGGATGAACACATCATGACCATCGAGGACCCGATCGAGTTCCTCCACGGCCACAAGCGGTGCATCGTCAACCAGCGTGAGCTCGGGACCGACGCGACCAGCTTCGCCGCCGCCCTGAAGTCGGCCCTCCGCCAGGACCCGGACGTGATCCTGGTCGGGGAGATGCGCGACCTCGACACGATCGCGACCGCCCTGACCGCGGCCGAGACCGGCCACCTCGTCTTCGCCACCCTCCACACCCAGGACGCCCCGCAGACGATCGACCGGATCATCGACGTCTTCCCGGCCGAGCAGCAGAACCAGGTTCGGGTGCAGCTCTCGGTCGCCCTCCAGGGGGTCGTCACCCAGCAGCTCCTGCCGACGTCCGACGGGGTCGGGCGGACGGTGGCCTGCGAGGTCCTCGTGCCGACGCCGGCGATTCGCAACCTGATCCGGGAGGGCAAGATCCACCAGATCACCTCGTTCATGCAGACCGGGTCGGCCCACGGGATGCAGACGATGGACGCCGCCCTGGCCACGCTGGTGCGGGCCGGAAAGATCAGCCAGAAGCTCGCCGAGAGCCGCTCGTCCACCCCCGAAGAGCTCAAGCGCCTGCTCGGCGCGAGCGCTCTGGCCGCATAGGAGCCCTGACCGATGAGCACCTACACCTTCAAGGCGATGGACATGGCCGGCGCGCCGCTGCGCGGGCAGGTCGAAGCCGAGACCAAGCAGGCCGTCTCCGACCAGCTCAAGGCCCGGGGGCTGATCGTCCTCGACGTGGTCGACAAGCACACCTCGCGCGAGCTCAACCTGACCGTCTTCGAACGGGTCAAGCTGTCCGACCTGGCGGTCGCCTCGCGCCAGCTGGCGACGATGGTCTCCTCGGGGATGACGATCCTCCGGGCGCTGTTCGTGCTCGAGGAGCAGACCGAGAACAAGAAGCTCCTGGCCACGCTCGTCGCCGTCCGCAAGGACGTCGAGGCCGGGCTGGCGTTCAGCGAGGCCCTGGCCCGCCATCCGAAGATCTTCGGGCCCCTGTTCGTCTCGATGGTCCGGGCCGGTGAGATCGGCGGCGTGCTCGAGAGCTCGCTCCTGCGGATCGCCGACCAGCTGGAGAAGGAGGACGCGCTCAATCGCCAGGTCCGGTCGGCGATGGTCTACCCGACGGTGGTCACCACCGTGGCCCTCGGCGTGATGATCGCCCTCGTCGCCTTCGTCGTCCCGGTGTTCGCCAGCGTGCTCAAGCAGGTCGCCTCGACGAAGACCGGCCAGCAGCTCCCGGCGATCACCCAGATCTGCGTCGACGCGTCGCACGTGGTGACGAGCTACTGGTGGGCGCTGATCCTCGGCACCGGCCTCGTCGTCTTCGCCTTCCTGCGGTGGAAGAAGTCGGCCATCGGGCGCCCGCAGTGGGATCAGTTCCGGCTGCGCATCCCGTTCAAGATCGGCGACATCGTCCAGAAGATCGCGATCGCCCGGTGGGCGCGGACCCTCTCGGCCCTGACCAGCGCCGGCGTGCCCCTGCTCGAGGCGCTCGACATCACCGGGAAGACGGCGGGCAACGTGGTCGTCGAGCGGGCGATGGGCGACGTCATCGACTCGGTCAAGCGGGGCGGGACGATCGCCGACCCGCTGCGCGAGGCGTCGGTCTTCCCGACGATGGTCGGCCACATGGTCGGGGTCGGCGAGTCGACCGGTGAGCTCGACACCATGCTCACGAAGATCGCCGAGTTCTACGAGGAGCGGGTGGCCGCGGCCGTCAAGGCCCTGACCTCGATCCTCGAGCCGGTGATGATCGTGGTCATCGGCGGCATGGTCGGCTTCATCGTGATCGCCATGTACCTGCCGCTGTTCAAGGTCTACGACCAGGTCAAGTAGGGG
>CAVTCI010000013.1:0-246493 GCA_963733245.1 uncultured Solirubrobacterales bacterium | reverse complement strand
GCGACCGTGCGATCGTTCGACGACTCGCGCTGTCCGTCTACGCCCTTGCGCTTCCGTCCGCAAGGAGGCGCGGGAGGTCACACCTCGCGAGACGACCGCGGCGGACGACTGGCAGGGATGTCGTCGCCCGCACCCGGTGGCTCCCGGAGTCGCCAAGCCGACGCCGAACTGGTGGCTGTGGCCCGCGGGCAGTCGAACGGCGCCTCCCGCCGGCCCGATCGTCGACCCCGCCGCCGGCGTGTAGGTCCACGTCGCGCCGCGATCGGCGGCAGCGCGGCGGCGGAGATGACCGGCGCGATCGGGCGCGCGAACCGCGTTTCGTTCGTCTCTTTCGCTCGGTTACCTCAGCACGCGAGGTCGCCTGGCACGCACCGGTTCGGATTCGTGACGGACGACGAGGGCGCAACGGGGCGCGAGCTCCTCGGTCTGGCCGGGTTGCCCCTCGGGCTCGACACGTCGGCGGACGCGGGCGCGGCGCTCGAGCTCGGGGCGCTCCCGCCGAGCGCCGCCGTCGGTGGCGCGGCTGCGGGGCGCGGCGGCAGGACGCTCGCACTCGTTCGGGCGAGCCGGCGCGCGCGCGAGCGGTGCATCGAGCGCGCGCGAGCCTGGCGCGCTCGGGCCGCGGTCGGCTGAGTGCTGGATCCGCGCTCCGGCACGGAAGGTGGAGTCGCGGCCGTCGCGGCCGCAACCGAGATGCCTGTTGGTGTCGGTCGCGACTGATCGCGGGCTGGGCGAGCGTGGCCACCGCCGAGCGACGCGATCGCGGCTACGGCTGCGAGCAGCGCGAGAGCGGCCGCGCCGGCGGCGAGTCGAGGCGTGGCGAGCGGGTCGCGTCGCGCCTGAGGCGCTGGCTCGCGCGGGCGGTCGACGACTTCGGAAGGCGCCGGCTGCGGCTCGCGAAGGCGGAGTTGGATCGGGCGACCGTCCCAGATGTTGCGCTCGCCGAGAATCGGTGCCGGGTCGTCCGGGGCGTCGAAGAAGGAGTACTCCGGCGCTGGCGGCCACGGGCCGGGGCTGCCTGCGTCCCACAGTCCCCGTCGGGGCAACGCGATCACGGGCGCGACGAGCTCGTCGTCGCCGGCGCGATCCTGATTGCGAGGCGGGGTCACCGTTCCTCCCGACATTGCCGTAGCGTAAGATATCGCAAAGCATTGCGCAACATCGCCAATTCACTCTATTCAGCGCTATGACCAACGACGAAATCCTCGGCGTGGCCCAGGTCGCCGCCGAGTTCAACGTGACCGCGCAGACGATCCGCGCGTGGATTCGCGACGGCAAGCTGCGCGCGTCACGCGTCGGGAAGAGCCACCACATCCTCCGCGGCGACGTCTACGCCATGCTCGAGGCCGCAGCGGTCGAGCGGCGGCCGCCTCCCGCGCCGGACATGTGGGAAGCGCCGGTTCGAGAGCTACGCCTCAGCCGGCCCGTCCGCGCGACGGAACCCGCGACGATGTGGCCGACGCCCGGCGAAGGCGCGGCAGCGGTGCTCGTTCCACGCGAGCGACGTTGATACGCCGCGCGCGCCGCGACCGGTGGTACCTTCGTCGCTGTCATGGTTCCCGCGTCGCGCGCCAGGAGCACCGGTCGCTCGCGGAGCCGGCTGAGGGATGCGGGAGCCCGATGACCGATCCGCCGCTGCTCACCGTCCCGCAGGTCGCCGCCGAGCTCCAGGTGACGTCGCAGACGATCCGCAACTGGATCGACCACGGCGCGCTGGCGGCCGTGCGGATCGGACGCGGGTTTCGCGTCCGCCGCGCCGACGTCGACGAGCTGCTGCGCCGCGCGAGGGCCGACAGCCGGTCGCTGGCCACCCGTCGTGACATCTGGCAGACCGCGACGACGACGCTCCCCCGTCGCCCCGACCCCGATGCCACACGCACGGCGTGGGACGCCGTGCCGCCGCGACCACCCAGGCAAGAGGACGCCTAGGCTGACCGCGAACGTCGGCGTGCGGCCGGGAGCAGGCCTGCGCGACGATCCTCCGCCTCGACCGCGTCCGCCAACGCGGCGGCCGCATCGCCGAGACGCTCGTGCGCTGACGCGACAGCGACCAGCGACGTCGTCGTGCCGGCCCGCTCGAGTTCGCTGACGGCGACGTCGAACAACCGCCACAGCTCTGCCGGGCCGCGCCGCGCGGACTCCGGCCGCAGCTCCCACGGCTGGTTGCTCTGGCCCGCCCGATGCGGCGGCCACTCGTAGCCTGCCCGATCAGCCGCGCGGCACGCCGCAGCCTCCAGGCGGCAGGCGCTCGACAGCGCGGCGAGCCGCGCGCTGAAGCCCGCGTCCGGCGGCGCCATTCGGTGCGCCTGCACCGCGGCCGCCCACGCCGCCTGCGCCTGCGCGAACTGCTCCTCCGCCGACACGTTTTCCGGGGCGCTCATCGTCAAGGGGCACGATAGCCAAGAAGCCGGACGGGCATGGCTAAAGACTACGCATTTTGCTAGATTGTCTCGCGTCGCCATGTCCCGCGCCGACGGCAACCGATCCGAATCGCACGAGCTCCTCAGTGAGCCCACGGCTGACTAAGCCGACGCGAGCTCCTCAGTGAGCCCACGGCTGACTACAGCCGACGCGGGTGCGCTGCTCGACATTCCGCGGTCGCGGCATGCAACCGTGCCAAGCGTCTCTCTATTTTGCGTATTGGTCCGACGGTTCGAGGGTGGAGCGCGTGGTCCATCTCCTGAGGCCGACCGATGTCGCTCGCCAGCTCAATGTCTCGCGCGCGTGGGTCTACGAGGCAGCCAAGGACGGTCGCATTCCATCGGTCCGGATCGGTGGACGCGACGGGCCGCTCCGCTTTGTGCCCGACGACATCGACCGGTGGCTTCAGGAGGCGCGCGCCGGCTGGACGCCCGGCCGCGGGCGCCGGAACAACGGCGGCGGAGCCGACGACGGCCTCAGCCGACCGTCCAGCGGTCGCCGGCGCGCTGCTGAGCCGCCGAGCGCCGAGCAGCAGCAGCTCTGCTGACGGCGCGACTCCGCCAGTGCGCAGCCGATCGGGTGCTCAGCGGCGGGGCCGGTCACCGCGTCGTGGCGGTCCGCCGCGCGACGGCCCGCTCGATCGCCTCCTCGGTCGCAACCGCACCGGCCGCGAGCACGTGCCGCTCGAGGTGCCCGTAGTAGCGCTCGGTCGTCGCGATGTCCGAGTGACCGAGCTGCCGCTGCACGTACATCAACGAGTTGCCCGCCGCCAGCCACGCCGCCGCCGCCGTGTGGCGCAGGCAGTGGAGCGCCATCGGCCGCAGCCCGGCGTCCTCGAGCGCCTCCTTGTGCCACTCCCGCGAGACGGTGGTTCGATCGAGCGGCTCCGGCTTCCCCGCGCTCGCCCATCTCCCGCGCCCGTAGTGGCGGGTTCGGACCGGCATCACGAACAGGTACGCGCCCGGCTGGTCGCCATCGTCGAGCTCCGCCCGCCGCGCGAGCTGGTCGGCCAGGACGCGCGCCAGGCCTGGCCCGATCTCGACCGACCGGAAGCGGTCGGACTTGGTCGAGCCGATCTTCTCGCGCTTGCGCGACCGGTAGACCGTGACGAAGCCGCCCGTCCCCTCCAGTTCGACATCGCCGACATGGAGCGCCAACGCCTCGGAGATCCGCATCCCGGTCGCGATCAGCACCTCGGCGAGCGGGCGGTAGACCGGGTCGCAGGCGTCGAGGTAGACCGGGATCTCGTGCAGCCGCAGGTACTCGCGCTCGATGTGCGCGGGCGGCAGCCGCTCGACTCGCAGCGCTGGGTTCGCCGCGATCAGACCGTCCTCGGCTGCTGCGTTCAGGCAGACGACCAGCGTCCCCAAGGTGTTGTTCACGGTCTTGGCCGACAGCTTCCCCGCCTCGACGCGCTCGGCGAGCTCGGCCATCAGGCGCCGGACGTCGTCGACGCCGATCCGTCCCAGCGGCGTGGTCCCGAACACCGGCACCAGCCGCATCCTCCCGTCGACGTCGTATCCCCGCCACGTGTTCGGCTCGAGATACGGCCGCCGCCGCTCGAGCCAGCGCGCCCAATGGTCCGCGAAGGTCTCCTTCGTGTGCCGCACCTCGCCGCGCTCGACCTGCTCGACCAGGCGCCGCCGGGCGTCGCGCGCCGCCCGCTCGCTCGTGAAGCCCCGCTTCGTCGTCTGTGTCCCGTCGCTACGGCGCACCACGAAGCGCCATCGCAGGCCCGCGGCGGTTCGATACGAGTACACGCCGGAGCCCGAGCCCCCGGCACCGGTCGACCGCGACGTGGGGGAAGTCTCCGAGATCGCCTCGTCAAACGCGCGCGCCGCCTCCTCGGAAGCGAAGCGCCGTGCCCGGTGCCGGCCGTCGACATCCCGCCACCGGACCTCCCAGCCCGTCCCTCTCGCGCGCACGCTCAAAGCGCCCTCCGATACCCGTCAGATGTACGCACGAATGTACGCCGTTGTCACGTGACAACAAGATGTACGCAATGCCGCCATGCGACGATTGTACCTGAGCACAAAGAAAGGCCCGCTTAGCGGGCCTTTCGTCGGATGCGGATGAGAGGACTCGAACCTCCACGGAGCTTCCTCCACACGGACCTGAACCGTGCGCGTCTACCAATTCCGCCACATCCGCCCGAGGCAGCGACGATATCGCACGCCACCCCGGCGCGACGCTCGACTCGCCGCGTCGAGCACCGCCGCGCCCGTTCGGCCCCCGGGCTGGCCACGAAGCCTCATCCCGGCGCGGCCGGCGTGCCCGGGTGGTTTGCTAGGCTCGTCCCGGACCCGCGCCGCTATCGTCTAGGGGACTAGGACGCCGCCCTCTCACGGCGGAAACCGGGGTTCGAATCCCCGTAGCGGTATCTCGACCGATGTCGCGGGTTCGTTCCAACCTGTGGCTCAGATGGCCCCTCGAGACTCTAAGCGGTCGACACGGCGTCGAAGCCGGACCTGACGAGCGCGTCGCCGAGCTCGGCGGCCAGCGCAAGGTCGGCGAGCCGGACCGTGTCGCTGTGGACCGTGACCGCCAGCGACTCGCCGACCTCAGCGAGGCCGAGATCGGCCAACTCCTGCGGTAGTTCGGCGCGCGAACCGGGAAACCCCCTACGCGCGGCCTGCGAGAGCGCCGTGCCTACCTGATCAACGGCAGCCTCGGCGCCGGAGGCGACCGTGCGGCGCCCGGGTCGCCGCGTATCGCCGCTTGCGGCCTGCCTCCGGCCACGGTTTAGAGCTATCACCGCGGCCCCGCGCCGGAGATTGAAGGTCGTCGAGGCGATTGACCACTGCACGAAGTCGTCACCCGCGAGGATCTGAGCTCGACGTGAGAGTGTGGAGATCGAGTTGGCCGGAGAGGTCGCGCGTGACGATCTCGGGCCCGAACAGGCGGTAGTCGAGGTCGCTGATCGGAGTACGCCGAGTCGAGCGGTCGAGCCGGACAGGCCGTGAGCCCGGCCATCGACGGCTCGATCGACCGCGGCGCGGTCGATCGGCCCCCAAGCCCCTTGGCAGGCGGCCGGTAACTCGTCGGCGTCGCGCTCCCGGCGACGCGTCCAGGCCGCTGGCGTCCGAGGAGCATCGAGCCCCGCCTCCTCCTTGGAGCCATCGGTCCGATCGTGCCCCTCAGGTTGACCCAGCTCCGGCCCGGGCCGGATCAGAAGGTGACGGTGAGGGTGAAGTCGGCGTCCTTCGTGTTGGGGACCCCCGCGCTCACCGACGTTCCGTGAGCGTGCTCGTAGATGCCGGTCCCCCCGGTCAGCGGCGTCCTGATCGGCCCACCCTCGCCGAGATTGAGCGTCGCGTCGTCGGCGAGGAGCATCGATCCGCCGATCGCGATCTCCCCGTGGCAGGTCGCCAGGCCCGACGCCGAGATGAACGTGCAGGCCAGACGATCGGTCGCCGAGAACCGCTTGGCGTGGTGCTTGTGGTTTCCGACGTAGTCGCTGTCCGTCGAGTTCAGCCGCTCCCCGACCACCGGACGGTTGGTCGGGCCCGGTGGCTGGACCGGCCTTCCGTCGGGCGCGTAGTACTTGCTGCTCGTCAACTTCTGGAAGAAGTGCAGCCTCACCGTCTTCGCGCTCGCCGGCGCCGCGCCGCCCAGCATCAGGCCGAGCGAGCCCGCGATGACGGCCCCGCCGGTGATCGACCGTCCCGCCGGAAATCGGCGCATCTCGTCTCCTTCCCTCATGAGGCTGCATCCCCGAAGGGACCGCTGTCTGGTGCCGGCTGACCCGGCCCGATGGTCGCCTTTCGACCCGAAGGTATCCGACCCCTCCGGCCGCGCGCAAGCCCGGTCGGGCCGGCCGGAGCCGGCGCGGGCCACCGCAGCCGAGCCCCACCCCCGGCCCAGGTCAGGCCCCCGTCTTGCCGGCCGGTCGCCGCGCCGCCGGTAGGGTGCGGAGGCCCGACCGCCGACCGGAGCACCCGATGACCGAGACCGCCAACACCTTCACCTGCTTCGGGGGCGCCTGCACCGTGCTCGTCGACGGCCCCGGTCCCGGAGGAGCCGCGGACGAGGCGGTGGCCGCCGCGACCGACCAGCTCCTCCTCTGGCACGACCAGTTCTCCCGCTTCAAGCCGGCCTCCGAGCTCGCCGAGCTCAATCGCGATCCCCGAGATCAGGTCCCGGTCAGCCCGATCATGGCCCGCTTCGTCCAGGCCGTCGTCGACAGCGCCAGCCTGACCGGCGGGCTCGTCGACGCCACCATGCTCGACCAGATCGAGGAGGCCGGATACAAGGCCGACCACCTCCGCGCCTCGCTCGCCCTCCCCCTCGCCCTCGCCCTCGCCCCGCCCCGCCGCCCCGCCGGCCCCCATCCGGCCGAGCCCTGGCGCGCCGTCGAGGTCGACCACGACGGGAGCCTCGTCGCCCGGCCGCCCGGATTGCGCTTCGACGGCGGCGGCATCGTCAAGGGACTCTTCGCCGACGTCCTCGGCCACGCCCTCGCCGACCACGACAGCTATGCCATCGACTGCGAAGGCGACCTCCGGATCGGCGGAGCCGCCGGCGTCGAGCGTCTGATCCAGGTCTCCGCCCCGTTCGACGGCAGCGTCCTCCACGAGTTCCCGGTCGGCGACGGCGGGGTCGCGACCACCGGGATCACCAAGCGGAGCTGGCTCGACCGGGGGAGACCGGCTCACCACCTCCTCGACCCGGCGACCGGCCGACCGGCCTACACCGGGGTCGTCCAGGTGACGGCCCTCGCCCCGACCGCCCTCGAAGCCGAGGCCCTCGCCAAGGCCGCGCTCCTCAGCGGGCCCGAAGCCGCCCCCGGCTGGCTACCCCACGGTGGGGTGATCGTGTTCGACGATCTCTCCCACGTCGTGGTCGACCCGACCGGGTAGCGGGCGCGGCCGCCTCCGCCGCGGCCGCCCGCCCGGCGGCGGCCCGGCCGCCTCCGCCGCACCCGCCCGCCCGGCCGCCGGGTCGCCCGCCCGGCCGCCCGGCCGCCCGGCCACCCGGCCGCCGGGTCGCCCGGCCGCCGGGCCGGTCGACCTATCCGCTGGCGCAGGTCGTCGCGCCGACCTTGGTGGCCGCCGCCGCCACCTTCTGACCGGCCGGCTGGACCTTCGCCAGGTCGGCCAGGCCCTTCGGGTTCTTGGCATCGGCGTTCGTCTTCAGCCGCAGGAGCAGCTGGTCGGCCGCCACCTGGGCCGACACGAACGACTGCCAGTCGGCCGCCGCCGCCGGCGCCGGCTGGAGGGCCTGGATCTCCTTGGTCTCGGCGTCGGTGATCGGGAAGATCTTGTCGAAGTAGGCCGCCGCCGCCGTCGCGTCCGCCCCGATGTTCGCCGGCGCGGTGATCCCGCTCGACTGGCCCTTGGCCGTCGCGCAGATCATGTTCGCCTTGGCCGCCAGCTCGGCCCGCGACAGGCCCGACGCTCCCGCCGCCGCACTGCTCGAGCTGCTGCTGCTGCTGCTTCCGCAGGCGCTGACGCCCGCGGCCAGCGCGAGCACGGCGAGGCCGCCCGCGATCCTGGTGGTCTTCATCGTGTTCCCTTTCGTAGGTCGACGTGTCTCGCGCCGGGCGGCCGTCCCTCCCTCGTGCCCCGGACCGAGGCGCGGACGGCCGGCGCCCGGACCCATCGCCGGCTCGGCCCGCCCCCGACCCGATCTCCGGCCGGCCCCCGTTGCCTCGCTGACCATATGCCATGCCGCCGGCCCCGTGGAACTGTTTTCACCCGTCGGATCGTCGGACCGGAGGTCTAAGCTCCTGCTAGCGATGGAAAGCGTGTACGACCTCTACCGTCGCGGCCAGGAGCTGCTCGAGCACGGCGACTACGCCGCCGCCACCGTGCCGCTGACCCGGGCTCGCGACCTCGAGCCCGACAAGGCGTCGATCCGCGAGGAGCTCGGCCGGGCCCTCTTCCGCTCGCAGCGCTACCGGGAGGCCGCCGAGGAGTTCGGAGCGGTCGCCGACTGGGCACCGACCAACGACTACGCCCACTTCTGCCTCGGCCGTGCCCTTCAGCAGCTCGGCCGCCACCGCGAGGCCTGCCGACCCCTGGCCATCGCCGCCTGCCTGCGCCCCGACCGCCCCGAGTACCGTCGCTACCGCGATCAGGCTCGGCGACTCGCCGCCTCGAACTGACCCGCCGCCCGGGCTGAGTCGACCAGCCGGTGTGTCCGTCCCCGGCGACCCCGTCGGAGGAGCCCCTACCCCGGGATCCGCCCGGGTCCCGCCGTGAGCCTCCTCGCGATCCTCGCCGCCCTCGGCGCCGGTCTCTCCGGCCTTCGCCTCCTCGCCCGGACCCGGCGAACCTACGTCCGGCTGATGGTCGACCCCTACCGCGGTGACCGGACCCGCCCCGACGCCCAGCTCGCGACGATCACCGCCCTCCACTCGCTCGTCGCCGCCCGCGGTCCCCGCCGGCTCTTCACCGGACAGCCGTCGCTCGCCCTCGAGGTCCATCTCCACCATCGCCCCGACGGCGCGCCGCTCGCCTGGCTGGCGATCTCCGTCCCCCGGGGGCTCGAACGCCAGGCCCAGGCCGCCCTCCGCTCGAGCTACCCCAACGCCGCCCTCCGGCCGGTCGCGGCGACCCTCGGCCCCGGCGGCGGCGTCGTCCGGCTCCACAAGCGGGCGATCTTCACCGCCCCGATTCGCCGGCTCGCCGACGTCGACCCCGAACGGCCGCCCGTCGAGCGGCTCCTCCGGGCGATGGCCGCCGCCGGCGGCTCCTCGGCCGTCCAGCTCGCCCTCACCCCGGCCCCGCTCCTCCTCGGCCGGCCGCCCCGGCCGAGTCCCGAATCCGTCCTCGAGCCGTCCGCCGCGGCGCTCGCCGACCCGGAGCCGCTCCCCCTGAACCCCCCCTTCTTCTACGGCGACATCCGTCTGATCGGCGATGGCCGGGCCCAGCTCTCGGCCATCGCCGCCGAGCTCCGCCTCGGCACCCGCGCGAACCGGCTCGTCGCCCGCCGGCTCGGATCCGCTCGGCGCCGGCTGTTCGCCCGGCGGATCGCCCGCGGCGAGGGCAATCCGCTCCCGTCTCCGCTGCGCCGGACCTACGCCGCCGAGGAGGTCGCCGCCCTCTGGCAGCTCCCGTCGATCGGCTTTGCCGCCGTCCCCTACCGGCGGCGCCCGACCCCGCTCGCCCCGGCTCCCGCCGGCATCCTCCGGGTCTCGGGGCCCGGCGGCCTGGTCGCCGACGAGCACGGGCCGGTGACCATCCATCCGGCCCTGCGCCGGCAGAACACCGCCGTCGTCGGCACCGTCGAGCAGGGGAAGACCTCCTATCTCGTCGCCAGCGTCCGCGAGGACCTCCGCCGGCCCGACTGCGCCGTGATCGTCCTCGACCCGAAGGGCGACGCCGCCGACGCCGCGCTCAGCGCCGTCCCCGACCACCGCGTCTGCACCCTCCTCGACCTCGCTCGGCCGACCTGCGGGTTCAACCCGCTCGCCGTCCGGGCTCCGATCGACGCGATCGCCGACTACGTCGTCGCCGCCCTCCGCCAGCTGTTCGCCGACGGCGAGGTCCGCGGCAGCTCGGATCGCTACCTCCGCAACGCGCTCATCGCCGCCCTCGCCTACGACCGTCGCGCCTCGCTCTGGGACGTCGCCCGGCTGCTCGAGGTCGGGCCGGCCGGGGTGGCCCTCCGCGCCCGCGTCGCCGACCGGCTGGTCGCCCAGCCCGAGTTCGCCGAGGTCGTCACCTTCCTCGCCGAGGAGCTCCCCGGCCAGCTCGCCGACGCCCGGGCCACCACCACCGCCAAGCTCGACGCCCCGGCCAACAAGCTCGCCCGCGTCCTCAACTCCAGCTCGGTCAAGCGCGTCCTCCTCAACGACTCGCTCGGCGTCGACTTCGATCGGCTGATCGACCGGCGCGAGGTCCTGATCGTCCGGGGCGCCCTCGGCGAGCTCGGCCCGGGCAACGTGTCCGTCCTCATGCAGCTCCTCGTCGGCATGCTCGACGCCGCCCTCGCCCGGGCCCAGGACCGGCGCGGCGACCGGGCGGTCACCGCCGTCGCCCTCAAGGTCGACGAGGCCCCCCTCGTGATCAATGGGTCGTTCGCCCAGACACTCGCCCTCAAGCGGTCGGCCGGCCTCGAGACGGTCGCCTGCTGGCAGACCGACGCCCAGTGGCCGCCCGAGCTCCGCGAGCAGCTCGACGCGCTCTTCGCCCATCGCGTCCTCTTCGCCACCGCCTCGGCGGTCGACGCCCGGACCGCCGCCGGGCTGCTGATGGCCGAGTTCAGCGACCAGCTCCGCTCCGGCGACCAGGCCGGCGCCGGCCTGGCCGCCCCCGACGTCCGCCTCCATCTGCCCCGCCACACGGCGATCGTCAGCTGGACGACCCCGGGCGGGCGGGAGCGGCCCTTCCTCGCCCGGACGCTGCCCCTCGTCGTCGACCGCGACCGGATCGACCAGATCGCGCGCACCCAGCACGCGCGCGGCGGCCGCGAGGTCGGCGGCCTCGCCCCGCCGCCCCGCCTCGAGCTGCTCCCCCCGGATCCGCCGCCCGAGGACCGGCCGCCCGGTCCGACCCGGCCGGCGCCCGGGCCGCGGCCGACCGGGGCCGGTGCGCGCCGGCCCGAGCCCGAGCCCCAGCCCGCACCCGGGCCGCCGCCGCCGAGTCCGGCTGGGTACGCCGAGCTCTGTGCGCTCGACGCCGCCACCCGCGTCCGCTGGCTGCCCGTCTCCCCGCCCGCCCGCCGGCCGACGCTCGACGCCGGCGAGCTCGAGCTGCTGGCGTGGATCGCCGCCGCCCGCTGCGCGCTCAGCAGCCAGGCCCACCGGCGGCTGAGCCCGGGCCGGGCGCTGACGAGCACCCAGCGACGGCTGAAGCGCCTCGCCGACGCCGGCCTTCTCGCCCGGTTCCAGCTCCACGGCGGCGACGGTGGCGGCGTCCCCTTCGGCTGCGCGGCCACCGCCCCGGCGCTCGAGCTCCTCGGCGTCGCCGGCCGGCGCCCGCCCGTCCTCTCCGACGCGGCCCTCGACGGGCTGCGGGCCGACATCCACGCCGTCGGCTGGCTCCTCGCCCTCGAGGCCCGGGCCGGCGGCGCCCTGGTCAGCCTGCTCGGTCCCGGGCGGGCCCGCCTCGCCCCCGGCGCCGGCCCGGCCCGGCTCGACCTCGGCCCCGGGGTCCACGCCCGCGACTTCCTCACCGGTGACGCCGTGGGCGGCCGCCGCCCGGTCGACCGGTTCCTCCCGCTGACGCCGGCCGCCGTCGCCGAGCTCCGGATCGTCGGCCCCGCCTCGACCGCCGACCTGCTCCTCTTCCATGCCCCGGTCGACTCCGGGCAGGCGCTGGCGTTGCTCGAGCGCTGCGACCACCTGATCGCCGGCTGGTGGCGGCTGCATCCGCGCTACGCCCGGCTCGGGTCGCCCCCGACCGCCGTGATCCTCTGTCCCGACGCCGACCGGGCTGTCGCGCTCGCCGGCCTCGCCGACCGCGTCCTCCTCGCCTGCCTCGCCCGGATCGGGCAGGCGCCGGCCGAGTGGGCCCGCCCCGGGCGTGAGGGCGTCGTCTTCGTCGCCGAGCGCGATCTCCACGACGGCATCCTCCTCGGCTGGCGGGTGCCACCCCTCGGCCCGGCGACCCGCCCCGACGGCGCGGTCGCTCCCCGCCGCGAGCCGATCCTCGCGCTCGCCGAGGCCGCGCCGGCCGGCGCCCTCGCGGCGTGGAGCTGACCGCGCAGTCGCCCTCGCCGGGGCGCTGCCGTCGCCCCCCCAACCGACGCTGTCGCCCCGCCGCTTCGTGCAGTCGCCCCTCGTAGCCGGGAAGTCGTCCCCCCAAACCGCGCGGCCCTGGCGCCGGTCGATCCTAGGCTCGGCCGCCCCATCCCGCCTCACCTTTCCCTCCCCGCACTCGCCCCACCCCTCGGCAAGCCCACCCGCTCCTCGACCGCCTCCGCCCCCCTCGCACGCCTTCCGCACGTCGCCCTCCGACACGCCTTCCGCACGTCGCCCTCCGCACGCCTTCTCCGAAGCCCGCACCCCGCCGCCCCCTCGTCGTCCCGATCACTCCCCTCCGGCCGGATCGAGCGGCCGACCCCAACGACCGCGAGGAGTGGAGATGGACGCGCTGCTAAGCCCGCCGCCGAGTGAGCGCCGATCGGCCGAGCCGCCACCCCGCGCCGTCATCGAGCTCGCTCGCCTCGGCCAGGATCGCGAGCTCGTCGGGCTGGCCGGAGCCGCCGGTTCGCTCCTCGTCGTCGACCGCCGGACCCCCGACGGGTCCGACGCCCGACTCGTCGCTCACATCGGGGCCGACGAGCCGCGGGCCAACGCCGCGCTCGTCGCCGACCTCTATCTCGCCGACGCGAGACGCCCGGCCTGCCGCCCGGTCACCGCCGCGGACTTCGCCCCGGCCACGGCGGCCGCCGCTCGCGTGGCCGAGCCGTTCGTCCCCGGACCGGTCCTCGTCGATCGGCACGGCACCCGGTTCCGCCTGGCGGCGATCCCGAGCCCCGACCACCGGGTCCCCGAGCTTCGCTGGCTGCGCGAGCCGCCGGCCGGGGCCGCCGGGGCCGCCGAGTGCGTCAGCGCCCGGCGGGTCGTCGGCGCCCTCGAGGACTACGAGCCGGTCCGCTCGCTGACCGCCGCGGTCGTCGAACGGCATCGTCGCGATCCCACCGTCGCCGTTTCCACCCTCGGCCTCGAGCTCCGGCGCCTCGGCGCCAGCCCGATCGTCCTCAACCGCCGGCTCCGGGAGGCGGTCATCGACGCCAGCGTCCGCCGGGGCCTCTCCCTCAGCGCCATCGCCCTCGCCTGCGGGCGGGCCAAGCTCGACGAGCGCGGGCGCCACTCCGGCGAGACGAGCTGGCTCGCCCGTCGGGTCGGCCTGCTCCCCGACGACTCCGGCCGCCGGCCGAACCCCTGGGTCCACACCGACGTCCTCGCCCTCATTGCCCGCAACGGCCTCGGCATCGCCCCGCACGAGGTCGAGCTTGGCTGACCTCGTCCTCGCCCGGCCGATCCTCGTCGTCCACCCCGACGCCCGCCTGCGCGCGAAGATCGTCGCGGTGCTCGAACCCCGCGGGTACCGGGTGAGCGCCGCACCCCGGGCCGATCGCCCCGTCGAGGAGCCCGCGGTCGTCGTCGTCGACCACCGGTCGGTGCCCTGGTCGACCTCGGCGCGGATCCTGGCGCTCGTCCCCAGTCACGACGAGAAGGCGATCCTCGACGCCTTCGCCGCCGGGGCCGACGACGTCCTCGCCGGTCCCCTCCGCCCGGCCGAGCTCGCCTCCCGCGTCGCCGGGCTCCTCCTCCGCCCGGCGGCCGCCCCGTCCCTCCAGGTCGGCCCGCTCACCATCGATCCGCTCGCCCGCCGGGCGAGCCTCGCCGGCCGGCCGCTGGAGCTCACCCGGCGCGAGTTCGAGCTCCTCGCCCGGCTCGCCGCCGACCCCGGCCGGGTGGTCACCAAGGAGGAGCTCCTCCGTGACGTCTGGTCCCAGCCACCCGGACGCCCGACCCGCCGGCTCGACACCAACGTCGCTCGCCTGCGTCGCCGGCTCGGCGACCATCGCGCGCTGCTCGTCACCGTCTGGGGCATCGGCTACCGCCTCGGCGGCTGAGCGCCCCGCGCCCGCCCGGCTCAGCCCCGGCGAGCGACTCTCCGCCCCGCCGGTTCCCGGCGGGTGAAGCCGCATAGCGAGCCGTTGACCCGCTCCGCTCGAGCGGCCGGCGGCCACTGACCGAAGCCTTCCGCGGCCACCGCCGCGGTCGTCCCATCGGCGTGGCCACCCGGCCGCGCCGCAGCCACCGAAAGGAGCCACATGCTCTCGCTGTTCTGCGTGCCCCTCGCCGGGCTCGCCCTCACCCTGTACCTCCGCTGGGCCGGCCTGCGCTGGACCTGGGCGCTCGGCGGCCTCATCCTCACCTGGGCGTTCACCCCGCTCGCCGCCGCCTGCGCCGTCGCCGCCGTCCTCGGCGCCCGCTGGCACCGCGCCGACCTCGCCGACGGCGGCGACCTCGCTCAGCGGGCCGAGGACCGGCGCGGTCCGCTCGACCTCGCCGGCGCCGCCCTCGCCCGCCGCCGGCCCGCCGTCGACGCCGACGGCCTCAGCGTCGGCCTCGACCACGCCGGCGCGCCCGTCCGCATCCCCCTCGGCCGCACGAGCGGCACCCACACCCTGATCGTCGGGGCCACCGGCTCGGGCAAGACGGTCACCGAGGCGTGGATCCTCGCCCGGGCGATCGACGCCGGGCACGGGGCGGTGATCGTCGATCCCAAGGGGGACGACCTCCTCCGCCGCCAGGCCCAGGCTGCCGCCGACCGCGCCGGCCGGCCGTTCATCGAGTGGACGCCGACCGGTCCGTCCACCTACAACCCCTACGCCCACGGCAGCGACAGCGAGATCGCCGACAAGGCCCTCGCCGCCGAGGCCTACACCGAGCCCCACTACCTGCGCCAGGCGCAGCGGTACCTGGCCCACGTCGTGCGCACCCTCCGGGCCGCCGGCCTCACGCCGAGCCCGGCGCGGATCGTCGAGCTGATGGATCCGCGGGCCCTCGAATTGCTCGCCCGGCGGGTCGAGGACGAGGATCGGGCGCGGCTCGCCTGGCGCTACCTCGACGGCCTCGACCCGCGCCAGCGGGCCGGGCTCGCCGGGACCCGGGACCGGTTGGCGATCCTCGCCGAGTCGGAGGTCGGGCGCTGGCTCGATCCGGCGGTCGCCGGGGCGCCGGCGCTCGACCTGCTCGAGGCGGTCCGCTGGCGGGCGGTCGTCTACTTCCGCCTCGACGCCGACCGGCTCCCCCTGATCGCCCGCATGCTGGCCGCGGCCATCGTCCAGGACCTCCTGACCGTGGCCGCCTCGCTCCAGGTCGAGCCGACGCCGACGATCGTCGCCGTCGACGAGTTCTCGGCGATCGCCGCCGACGGGGTCGCCCGCCTGTTCGGGCGCGGCCGGTCGGCCGGGTTCAGCATGCTCCTGGCCACGCAGGAGCTCGCCGACCTCTCGGCCGCGTCGACCGTGAACCGGGCCGGCGGTTCGAGCGCCCTGCTCGAGCAGGTTCTCGGCAACCTCGCCAGCCTCATCGCCCACCGTCAGGGGGTGCCCGACTCGGCCGACCTGATCGCGGCGATCGGCGGAACGCGGGGGGCGTGGCTGAGCAGCCAGGCGGTCGACGACTACGCGCCGACCGCCCGGGGGACGCGCCGTCGCGGGCGCGAGTACCTGATCCATCCCGACGCGATCAAGGCGCTGCCGACCGGCACCGCCGCGGTGATCGTCGCCGGCCGCGGCCGCGCCGACGTGGCGCGGATCTTCCATCCCTGACCGTCTCCGGTCAACGAAAGGAGCAACCATGACCACCACAGCACAGCAGCCGATCCTCGACTGGATCGGCCGGATCGGCGCGGCGGCCGCCGAGGACGTCGCCGCCCGCTCGGGCCTGTCGGCCGCCGCCGCCCGAGCCCGGCTCGCCGGGCTCGAGCGAGACGGCCTGATCGAGGCCAAGCGCCTCCTCCACCGCCAGCCGGCGCTCTACGTCGCGACCGCCGCCGGCCTGCGCCGAGCCGGTCTGACCGCGCTGAAGCCGTGCCGGGTCAGCCCCGGCGGGTTCACCCACCTCCGCGAGGTCGCCCGGACGGCCGTCGCCCTCGAGCGGGCCCTCCCCGGGGTCGAGGTGGTCGGCGAACGCGAGCTCCGCGCTTGGGAGCGCGGATCCCCGCGACCGCTGGCCAGCGCCGAGCTCGGCCTCGCCGCCGGCGGCGGCTACGCCCGGCACCGCCCGGACCTCGTCCTCTGGCCGCCCGGGCGAGCCGGCGCGGACGGCGCCCCGGCCGTGGCGATCGAGGTCGAGCTCACGGTCAAGGCCGCCCCCCGGCTCGGGGCGATCGTCCGGGGCTGGGCGCGGAGCCGGCTGGTCGGAGCCGTCGTCTACTACGCCCCGCCCGACGCGGCTCGCGCCGTCCGGCGGGCCGTGGCCGAGGAGCAGGCCGCCGAGATGGTCCACGTCCTCGGGCTCGACCGGGCCGGCGAGCTGCCCGACCGCCTGACCTGGCCGGCGGGCGGATCGACGAGTCCCGTCCCAAGCGCCGCGTAGCGTCGCCGGGGAAATCACGGGCTCACGACCGCGCGACGGTCGTGAGCCCGCCCCCCGACCCGAAGGAGGCAAGACCTTGTCAGCACCGACCATCAACCGCGTGGTCCTGCTCGGCAACCTCACCAAGGACCCCGAGCTCCGCGCCCTGCCATCCGGCACCAGCGTCTGCCGGCTGCGCGTCGCCAGCAACACCCGCCGGCGGAACGCCGAGACCGGGGACTGGGACGAGAAGCCCAACTACTTCGACGTCTCGGTGTTCGGCGCGTCCGGGGAGGCGTGCGGAACGTTCCTCGAGAAGGGACGCCCGGTCGCGGTCGACGGCCGCCTCGAATGGAGCGAGTGGGAGACCTCCGACGGGCAGCGGCGTCAGTCGGTCGAGATCATCGCCGACACCGTCCAGTTCCTCCCGGGCGGCCAGCGGCCGGCCGGCGAGGCTCCGGAGACCGAGCCGGCGGTCGAAGGGGAGGAGGCGCTCGTCTTCTGAGCCGCCGGACCGGCTCGTCGCCTGCCCCGGACGCGTACCGGGCGGCGCCGCCTCCCACCCGGGGCGGCGCCGGCCGGGAGCGTAGACTGGCCGCCAGTCGCAGCGGCGGTCGCCCGGGCCGCCGGCGCATCCCCAGCCAGAGCCACATCGAGGAGATGGGCGTTGCCAGTCGACACCAAGGCGGTCGGAAAGTCGTTTCCCCCGGTCGTCTACGCCGTCGGTCGCGAGAAGATCAAGGAGTACGCCCGCGCGGTCGGCGAGACCGATCCCGTCCATCTCGATCCCGAGGCCGCCCGGGCCGCCGGACACGCCGACGTCGTCGCCCCGCCGATGTTCGCAGTCGTCTACACCTCGCCCGGCCTGATGCCGGCCTTCTTCGACCCGGAGGTCGGGATCAACTTCGCCATGCTCGTCCACGGCGGCCAGGAGTTCGCCTGGGGGCCGCTGGTCGTCGCCGGCGACGAGGTGACGACGGTGGTCTCGGTCAAGGACATCTCCGAGCACGCCGGCAAGGGCTTCTACGTCTTCGAGACGGTCTCCGAGAACCAGCGCGGCGAGCTCGTCTCTCGCGGCACCTGGACCAACATCGTCCGGGACGTATCATGACCGACCTCGAGCCCGGAGGCGAGCTGCCGCCGCTCCGCGTCACCCCCGACAAGTACCTCACCGTCCGCTACGCCGGCGCCTCCGGCGACTTCAACCCGATCCACTACGACGAGGAGTTCGCCAAGGCCGTCGGCCTCCCCGGGCGCATCCTCCACGGCCTCTACACCATGGCCCAGGTCGCCCGAGCCCAGACCGAGGCGGCCGGCGGCCCCGAGAAGCTCAAGCGGCTCACCGTCCAGTTCCGCGGGATGGGGATCCCCGAGCGGGAGATCACGGTCACCGGGAGGGTCCGCGAGCACGCCGGCGGGCGGGCGATCGTCGAGACGGTGGCCGAGCAGGACGGCCGGCAGATCATCCGCAACGCCACGGCCGAGCTCGAGCTCTGACCGGCTAGGCCGACCCGCACCCTCCCCGGGGTCCGGGCGCCGCCACCCGCCGAGGGCACGCCCGCCGCGGCCCGGGTCGCCGGAGGCCGCTTCGTACAATGCAGAAGATGCTCACCCCCCGGCAGGAGTTCATCCTCGGCAAGGTCGTCGAGAACTACGTCGCCGCCGGGGCGCCGGTCGCCTCCCGGACGATCGCCGCCGATCCGGAGGTCGACTACCGGCCGTCGACGATCCGCCACGAGCTGGCCGTGCTCGAGGAGTACGGCCTCCTCGCCCACCCCCACACCTCGGCCGGGCGCGTCCCGACCGACGCCGGCCATCGCTACTTCGTCGACCGCCTCCTGGCCAACCCCCAGTCCATGGTCACCGCCCCGGCGATCCAGCTGACCCTGATCCGGCGCGAGCTCGACGACGCGATGCGGGTGACCACCGAGACCCTCTCCGAGGTGACGAACCTCCTGGCCATCGTCTCGGCCCCGTCGGTCGACAGCGCGACGATCCGCCACATCGAGGTGCTCGCCCTCCAGCCAAGCGTCGTCATGGTCGTGATCATCACCTCGACCGGAAACGTCTCCAAGTACGTCCGCCGCTTCGACCGGCCCGTCGACCCCGGCCTCATCGGCTGGGCCGGCGAGTACCTCAACGAGCAGCTTCGCGGGCTCGCCCTCGGCGCCCGCATGCTCCAGCAGCGGCTCGCCGACCCGACCCTCGGCGTCCACGAGCGCACGTTCGTCGACCGGCTGGCTCCGGCCTTCCACCAGCTGCGCGGCACCGCCCACGAGACGCTCTACTACGACGGGACCTCCCGGCTCCTCGGGACCCACATCTTCACCGACGTCGACGAGCTCGGCGAGCTGATGGAGCTCCTCGAGCAGCGCGTCGCCCTGCTCGAGATCCTCCGCCGGGCCCTCGGCCGCCGCGGGGTGTACGTGAGCATCGGCCGCGAGAACGACGTCCCCGCCCTGCAATCGCTTTCCCTGGTGGCGGCGGGCTATGGACTGGCCCACCGCGAGCTCGGCACCGTGTCGGTGATCGGCCCCGTCCGAATGGACTACGGCATCGCCATGTCCACGGTCCGGGCGGCCGCCCACCAGCTCTCGAGCTTCGTCGAGGACGTCTACGACGGGGCCTAGCCTCCTGGCGACCACACCCATGCCCCGCGATCCCTACCAGGTGCTCGGCGTCGCCCAGGACGCCGACGACGCCCAGATCAAGAAGGCCTTCCGCTCGCTGGCCCGGGAGCTCCACCCCGACGTCAACCGCCACGACCCCCAGGCCGAGGAGAAGTTCAAGGAGGCGGCCGAGGCCTACGAGATCCTCTCCGACGCCGATCGCCGGGCGACCTACGACCGCTACGGCCACGACGGCCTGCGCTCGGGCGGCTACCGGCCCAACTTCGACAGCTTCGGCTCGATCAGCGACCTGTTCGAGGCCTTCTTCGGTGGCGGGGCCGCCGGCGGCCGGGGCGGACCGGTCGGCGGCGGCGACGTCGCCGCGTCGCTCCAGCTCGACCTCGCCGAGGCGGCCAAGGGCGGCATCTACGACGTCACCTACGAGGCGATCGACCGCTGCGAGCACTGCCGGGGCAACGGTGCCGAGCCGGGCACCCCGATCGAGACGTGCTCGCGCTGCGCCGGAGCCGGGCGCCTCCAGGCGGTCACCCGGACGCCCTTCGGCCAGATGATGCGCACCGTCGCCTGCGACGTCTGCGGCGGTGACGGCCGGGTCGCGACCAGTCCGTGCCGCGAGTGCCGCGGCCGGGGCCGGCGCACGGGCCGCCGCGAGATGAACGTCCAGGTGCCCGCCGGGATCGCCGACGGCCAGCGGATCCGGCTGGTCGGCGGCGGCCACGCCGGCGAGGCCGGGGCCCCGGGCGGCGACCTCTACGTCCTGATCGCCGTCCGGCCGGACGAGCGCTTCATCCGCGAGGAGGACGACCTGATCACGATCGTCGAGGTCTCGGCGCCCCACGCCGCGCTCGGCGCCAACGTCAAGGTCGAGACCCTCGACGGCCCCACCGAGGTCGAGGTCGCGGCCGGGACCCAGCCCGGCGAGGTCATCGTCCTGCGCGGGCGCGGCATGCCCCGCCTGCGCCGCGGCGGGTCCGGCGACCTGCGGATCGTGGTCCACGTGGTCGTCCCGCGCCGGCTCAGCCGCGACCAGCGCAAGCTCGTCGAGAAGCTGGCCGCCTCGATGACCGAGGAGAACCTCCGCGGCGACGAGTCGGTGTTCGCCAAGCTGAAGCGCGCCCTCCGCTCCCACGCCGCGTGATCCGGCTCGCCGTCCGGGTCGCCCGGGCCGACGCCGAGGTCGCCCTGGCCGGGCTGCTCGACCTGGTTCCCGCCGGTCTCGAGGAGGTCGACCGCGCCGACGGGACGATCGAGTTCGCCGTCTACCGCCCGGCCGGCGCCCCGCCCGACCCGGCGGCCGTCCGGGCCGCCCTCGGCGCCGCCGTCCTCGGCCTCAGCTCGACGACGGTCGCCGACGACTGGGCCGAGCGCTGGCGTGAGTTCCACCGACCCTCCCAGGTCGGCGACCGGCTCTGGGTCCGCGCCCCGTGGGAGCCGCCGGCCGCCCCCGGCCTGATCGACATCGAGATCGAGCCGGCCCAGGCGTTCGGGACCGGCTCCCACCCGACCACCCGCCTCTGCCTCGGCCTCCTTGTCTCGCTCGCCGAGGCCGGCGAGGCGGCCGGGCCGCTCCTCGACATCGGCTGCGGGTCGGGCGTCCTGGCCATCGCCGCCGCCAAGCTCGGCTGGTCACCGGTGTCCGCTCTCGATCACGAGGCCGTGAGCGTCGCGGCCACCCAAGCCAACGCCGCCGCCAACCGAGTCGCCGTCGACGCCCGGCAGGCCGACATCCTCGTCGACCGAATGCCGAGCGCCCCGGCCGTCACGGCCAACCTCCTCGCCCCGCTCCTCGTCGAGCTGGCCGCTCGGATGACCGGCCCGCCGCGGCGGCTGATCGCCGGCGGCCTGGCCCCCGATCAGGCCGACGCGGTGGTCGCCGCATTCGCCCGCCACCAGGGCCTCGTCGAGGGCGAACGCCGCCAGGAGGGCGGCTGGACCGCCCTCCTCCTGACGCGCTCCGACTCCCGACCGGCGCGGGCCCCCCGCCGGCTGTCCTAGGCTTAGCCGGTGAAATCACGCGTCTCGCGCCCCGCCCGGGCTTCGCTTCTCCTCCGGACGCTCGCCGCGGCGGCCGCCGCCTCCGCCGTCTGGCTCGCTCCCGCCGCCGGCGCCCAGACGCCCGACCCGACCAGCCCCGCGGCGGCGCCGCCTCCCACCACCGTCGCGCCCAAGCCGGCGCCGGGCGGCTACCAGCTCTCCGACGAGCGCACGAAGACCTACTGGGCCCACGCGGCCGGCGACGGCGTGGTCCACGCCATCCCGACGGTCACCGGTCCCCAGGTGACCCGCCTCCACCTGCTGACCGAGGACGGGGCGGCCGAGGTCTACATCGTCCTGCGCGTCTACGTCGACGGCGCCAAGCGGACCTGGCTCCGGGTCCGGATTCCGCGCCGGCCGAACGGCACGACCGGCTGGGTGGTCGCCCGGGCGCTCGGGCCCGTCCACCAGACGACCGCCCATCTGGTGATCGACCGCGAGCATCTCGTCGCGACGCTCTACCGGGCCGGCACCGTCATCTGGAGCTCGCCGGTCGGGGTCGGCAAGGCCGCGACGCCGACGCCGCGGGGGAACTTCTGGATTCGTGAGAAGCTCGTCGCCCTGGGCGGAAGCAACCCGATCTACGGTCCGTTCGCCCTCGGCACGAGCGCTTACTCGATCCTCACCGACTGGCCCGGCGGCGGCGTCGTCGGGATCCACGGGACCAACCAGCCCGAGCTGATCCCCGGGCGCCCGTCGCACGGCTGCGTCCGCGTCCCCAACCCGGCCATCATCCGCCTCTACCGCCTGATCACGGTCGGCACCCCGGTCACCATCGTCTGACTCACGGGGCCGGTACGCTGCTCGGCGGGGCGGCGACCGGGCCCTGGTCGAGGCGCAGCCGGCGCGCCGCCCCGGAGCCGGTCCCCGGAGCGACCTGGATCAGGTCGACGGCCAGGGGGGCGAACGGCCGCGGCCGGTAGGTCACGACGGCCAGGCCGATCGGCTGGCCCTCGACCAGGTTGCCGGTCCCCCCGGCCCCGACGGTGCCGCCGTTGACCTCGGCGACTCCGTCCCGTGACTCGACCGACTGGGTGTGGGTGTGGCCGTCGAGGAAGAGCAGCGGCGCGGCCGACGGAGCCGCCCGGAGGGCGGCGATGGCCGGGGCGGCGAGCGCCGGCTCGTGGACCATCACGATGTCGACCCGCCCGATCAGGCCAGCCAGCCACGCCTGGAAGTCGGCCTGCTCGGCCGGCGTGACCGCCGCCCCCCGGTCCCGGTATCCGTCGGCCGCCCGCCGCTCGTTCGGGCTCTCGTACCCGGCGACCCGCAGGCCGAGGACGTCGACCACCGGGGGACCGTAGCGGCCGCTCGGGAGGAGCTGGCCCCGGTGGGTGAGGACGATCGCCCCCGCCCGCGCCAGGGTCAGGGAGGCGGTGTCGGAGTCGTGATTGCCGGCCACGAAGACGAACGGCCGGCCGGTCGTCACCGCCGAGCCGACGGCTCGCATCTCGAGCGGGGTGCCCCGGTCGGTCAAGTCGCCGGGGAAGAAGACCGGGCCGCCGGCCGCCGCCCCCCGGAGGACCGGTATCGCCACGAGGTTGTTGTGCAGGTCCGAGGCCAGCGTCAGCCGGGGCAGCCCGGCGAGCTCGACCCGCCGGGCCGGGTCGGTGACCAGGCGGGCGAGCCCGAGCAGCTGGGCGTCGACCTCCTCGGTCAGGTGGCCCGGCGCCTTCGAGGCCGCCTCGACCGCGCGCAGGGCGACCGGGATGTCGCTGCCGTGGGCGTAGTAGACCGGGTTGCGCAGGTCGCCCCGCGGGGCGAGGAGGAGGGCGATCGCGCCGAGCCAGGCCCCGGCGACGAGGCCGCTCGTCAGGAGCAGCCATCGCGTCCGGGGGCGCCGGGGGCGCAGCGCGGCGGCCATCAGGGCACCGAGGACGAGCGACCCGCCGGCGGCGAGGAGGGCGAGCTCGGTCAGGTAGGAGACGACCGCGGCGCGCACCTGGCCGCGGACCTGGCGGGCGGCGCCCAGCCCGCTGTGGACCACCCCGGCCACGGCCGTCCGATCGACCGTCCGCAGCTCGATCATCAGCCGGGCCGGGAGGCGCACGCCGGGAAAGCGCACGCCCCAGTCGACCACCGGCACGTAGGCGTCGAGGGTCCCGGGGTGGAACGGGCTGACCGAGAGCGAGATCGTCCCGACCGAGAGGCTTCGCTCGGCCGAGAACGACCACACGGCAAGGAGGCCGCCGGCCAGGGCGGCCGCCACCACAGCGAGCGTGGCCAGCGCCGCCCGGGCCCGTCCGCCGGAGCCGGAGGGCAGCGATCGTCCGAGTGAAGGCAACGCCGCCCAAGGGTACGCCCCTCGGCGGCCGGCGCGCCGCCCCGGCGATCGGCGTCCGCGGCCCGCGTATCCTTAGGTGGATGACCAGCCCGACCCGGACGCCGCGGAGCCCCCGATGACGGTCACCGAGACCGTGAAGAGCGATCTCGTCAGCGCCATGAAGGCCGGCGAGCGCGACCGCGTCGGCGCGCTGCGGATGATCCTCTCCGAGCTCCAGAAGGCCGCCAAGGAAGGCGGCGGCGACGAGCTGGCCGTCCTGCGCCGCGAGCGCAAGCGCCGGCTCGAGGCCGAGCGCACCTACCGCGAGGCCGCCCGCCCCGAGCTGGCCGAAACCGAGGCCGCCGAGGCCGAGCTGATCGGCGCCTACCTCCCGGCCGAGCTCGGCGACCCGGAGCTCCGCGAGCTCGTCCGCCGGGCGATCGCCGAGGCTGGGGCCGACTCGCCCCGCGACATCGGCCGGGTCATGCCCCTCGCGCTCGCCGCGGCCGCCGGTCGAGCCGACGGCCGCCGCGTGTCCGAGCAGGTCAGGGAAGCGCTCGCCGGGTGACCCGCCGCCCGGCCGGCCACCGCCGGACCCGTCCGGAGAGCGCCGAAGGGCGAGCCTCCCGGTGAGGAAGCAGCTCGAGCTGCCCAACGACGTCGCCGCCGCCCTCGCCGACGACCAGGACGCGACCCTCCGGGCGCTCGAGGCGCAGCTCGCCTGCCGGGTCTACCTCCGGGGCAACCTGATCACCCTCGAGGGCGAGTCGGACGCCGTGGCCGAGGCCGAGCGGATCGTCCGCGAGCTCGACGAGCTCGTCGCCGGCGGCCACCCGGTCGCCGCCGGGACGGTCGCCGCCGTGCGCGGGGCGATCGACGCCGACGCGTCCCCGTCGACCGTGCTCGACGACGTCGTCTGGCGGCATCGCTCGACCCGGGTCGCCCCGAAGACGGTCGGCCAGAAGCGCTACGTCGACTCGATTCGCAACAACACGATCACGTTCGGGATCGGCCCGGCCGGGACGGGCAAGACCTTCCTCGCCGTGGCCATGGCCGCCGCGGCCCTGACCCGGCGCGAGGTCACCCGGATCATCCTCACCCGCCCGGCCGTCGAGGCCGGCGAGCGCCTCGGCTTCCTCCCGGGCGACCTGATGGCCAAGATCGATCCCTACCTGCGCCCGCTCTTCGACGCCCTCCACGACATGCTCGAGCCCGAGCGCGTCTCGGCGCACCTCGAGCGCGGGGTGATCGAGGTCGCGCCGCTGGCCTTCATGCGCGGGCGCACCCTGAACGACTCGTTCGTGATCCTCGACGAGGCGCAGAACACGACGCCCGAGCAGATGAAGATGTTCCTCACCCGGCTGGGCTTCGGGTCGAGGATGGTCGTGACCGGCGACATCACCCAGGTCGACCTCCCCCGCGAGGAGCGCTCCGGGCTGGTCGTGGTCGGCGACATCCTCGACGGGGTCGAGGGCGTCGAGTTCGTCCGCCTCGGCGGGGCCGACGTCGTCCGCCACCGCCTCGTCCAGCGGATCGTCGAGGCCTACGACGAGCACGCGCAGGAGAGCCGGCCGGACCTCGCCGCCCAGCGCGCGCGCCCGACCGACCGCCGCCGCGGCGAGGGTCGCAACCGATGACCCATCCGGGGTGGTCGGCCCGGGGGCGGGAGGGGCCCGACCCGGGCGCGTCCCCGCGCTGATGCTCGAGGTCGAGATCGTCGCCCCGCCGCTCGTGCCCGGGGACCTCGAGCGAGTCGAGATCGAGCGCCTCTGCGCCCTGGCCGCGGCGACCGCCGGGGTCGAGGAGGGACACGTGGCCGTCGAGTTCGTCGACCCCGGACGGATCGCCGAGCTCAACCTCGAGTACCGGGGCAAGGCCGGTCCGACCGACGTCCTCTCCTTTCCGGTCGACGAGGACGGCCGGGCCCACGGACCGCGCGAGCTCGGCGACGTCGTGATCTGCGCCGAGCACACCGTCGACCTCCGCGAGGCGGTCGTCCACGGGGTGCTCCACCTCGTCGGCATGGATCACGAGCGCGACGACGGGGAGATGCTCGCCGTCCAGCGCGAGCTCCTCTCGTGGTGAGCCGGGCCGGCTTCGTCGCCCTCGCCGGCCGCCCGAACGTCGGCAAGTCGACGTTGACCAACGCGATCGTCGGCGCCAAGGTGGCGATCGTCTCCGACCGCCCGCAGACGACCCGGCGGGCGATCCGCGGGGTGGCCAACGGCCCCGACTGGCAGCTCGTGCTCGTCGACCTCCCCGGGGTCCAGCGCCCGCTCGACGCGCTGACCGCGCGGATGCAGAAGAGCGTCGAGCGTGAGGTCGCCGACGCCGACGCCGCCCTCCTGATGATCAACGGCCAGGAGGGCGTCGGTCCCGGCGACCGCTACATCGCCCAGGCGCTGCGCGGCGCCCGGGTCCCGATCGCCATCGCCGTGAACAAGATGGACCGCCTCAAGCCGGCCGGCCAGGCCCAGGCCCTGATCGACGCGGGCGAGCTGAGCGCCGGCGGTGCCGAGATCTTCCCGGTCTCGGCGCGGACCGGGGTCGGGGTGGCCCCGCTCATCGCCCACCTCGTCGAGCTCCTGCCCCCCGGCCCGTCCCTCTACGAGGCCGGCCAGCGGTCGGACATGGCGCTCGAGGAGATGCTGGCCGAGCTCGTCCGCGAACAGGTCCTCCGCCGCACCTTCCAGGAGGTTCCCCACTCGGTCGGCGTGGTGCTCGAGGAGCTCGAGTCCGTCCACGACGACCTCCACCGGATCCGCGCGCTCGTCTGGGTCGAGACCGAGTCGCAGAAGGGCATCCTGATCGGCGCCCATGGGCGGATGATCAAGGCGATCGGGACCGCCGCCCGGCGCGAGCTCGAGCGGATGCTCGGCACCCGCGTCCACCTCGACCTCTCGGTCCGCGTCCGTCGCCACTGGCGGACCGACGACGGGCTCCTCGACCGGCTCGGGATCGACTGACCCGCCGGCCGGGTTCGACGGCTCGGCGTCGACTGACCCGCCGGCCGGGGTTCGAGCGGCGCCGGATCGACTGATCCGCCGGCCGGGTTCGACCGGCTCGGGGTCGACTGACCCGCCGGCCGGGGTTCGACCGGCGCCGGCTCGACTCGCCCGGGGCAATTCGGCCGACCGGTGTCACACATGTCCCCGGCGGGCTAGGGTGGGGAAGGCGCGATGAGGGACGTATTCCAGGAACAGCTCGCCGGGATCGAGCGATCGGTGGTCGGCAACCTCGAGCTCGCGATCGCCACGCTTTCGGTGATCGCTCGGGTCGTGGCCGACACGAGCACGCCGACCCCATCCTCGATCGAGTCCGCCGCCCAGCTGCTCAAGGAGGGCGCCCGGGCGGCCGACCTCGAGCTCCTCACCACGATGGCCCTCCAGGCCCCGGTGGCCGGTGATCTCCGCCTGACGATGGCCCTGATGCACATCGCCCACCATCAAAGCCTGATCGCCAACCAGTTCGTCCTCATCACCGCCCAGCTGATGGAGACCGACCCGGACGTCCCGGCCGTCGCCCAGACGGCGTCGCGCCTGGTCCGCATGGCCGAGCAGGCGGCGGCCGTCCTCGCCAAGGCGACGACCGCCCTCGCCCAGCGCGACGCCGAGCTCGCCCGCGAGGTCGGCCACGACGACGACCTCGTCGATCGGCTGAACCGGGAGGTGTTCGCCGCGACCGTCTACAACGACGGCGGCGAGCTCGAACGCGACGTGGCCATGCGCCAGATGCTGATCGCCCGCAGCCTCGAGCGGATCGCCGACAACGCGGTCGACATCGCCGAGCAGGCCGCCTTCATCGTCACCGGCGACGTCCACGAGTTCTCGGACGCCTCCCGCCCCGACGGGACCCCCGCCTGATCCGGGGCGCCGGTCAGGTCTTCGAGCGCTCCGAGATCAGGTAGGGGAGGGTCTGGGCGAGCGCGGCCGGCCGGCCGAGGTGATAGCCCTGGCCGTAGCCGACCCCGAGGTCCTTGAGGAGTCCGAGGGTCGCGTCGTCGCCGACGAACTCGGCGATCGTCGTCGTCTGGAGCCCGGCCGCCACCGTGACCACCGCCTGGACGACGAGCTGGTCGGTCGGCGTGGCGCAGAGGTTGCGGATGAACTCGCCGTCGATCTTCAGGTAGTCGAACTCGAGGTGCTTGAGGTAGTAGAAGGAGGCGAACCCCGCCCCGAAGTCGTCGAGCGCCATCCGGCACCCGAGGGCCCGGAGCTCCTGGGCGAGGTGGTGAGCCCGCTCGATGTTGATGATCGCCGCCGTCTCGGTGATCTCGATCACCAGCCGATCCGGCCGGATCGGGTAGTCGGCGAGCAGGCTCGCTACGTAGGCTCCGAGGCCGGCGTCGCCCATCGTCTTGCCCGAGACGTTGACCGTCAGCATCAGGTCGGCCCCGGCCGCGTGGCTCGTGCTGAGGTGGCGGACGGCCTCGCGGAGCACCCAGTGGTCGATCTTGTCGATCAGCCCGAATCGCTCGGCGTTCGAGAGGAAGCTGCCCGGCGGGATCAGGTCGCCGTGGGCGTCGGGGAGCCGGAGCAGCAGCTCGAAGCCCGGGGCCCCGCACGCGGAGATCGGCATGATCGGCTGGGCGTGGAGGACGAAGCGGTCCTCGTCGAGGGCGCACCTGAGCCGCTGGTTCCAGTTCTGGTCGACCCGCATCCGCTCGCGCCGCCCGTGGGCCCGCTCGTAGATGACGTAGCGGTCCTTGCCGGCCTCCTTGGCGTCGTACATCGCGATGTCGGCCTCGACGACGACCTCGTCGGCGCTGAGGTCGTCGCCGCCGCTGAACGGGGCGATGCCGATCGACGTCGAGACCTGGGCGTAGCGGTTCTCGCTGATCGCCAGGCCGTGGCGGCGGACGGCGCCGAGCAGCTTCTCGGCCACGAGCGACGCCGTCGCCGCGTCGCAGCGGGGGAGGAGCACGGCGAACTCGTCGCCGCCGACCCGGGCGAGCGTGTCCGTCTCCCGCACGGTCGAGCCGAGCAGGCGAGCCACCCGGATGATCATCTCGTCACCGGCGGCGTGCCCGAGTGAGTCGTTGACGAACTTGAAGCCGTCGAGATCGAGGAAGAGCACGGCGCCCGACTCGGCGAACCGGCGCGACCGCTTGAGCTCCTGCTCGAGCTCCTCGGTGAAGCGCCGCCGGTTGTAGAGGCCGGTCAGGGCGTCGTGGTCGGCCAGGTGCTGGAGCTGGCCGTCGAACTGCTTGCGGTCGGAGATGTCCATCACGTGGGTCACCGCCACGTTCGGCGGGCCGTCGGCGTCGCTGAGGAGGGTGGCGCTGATCAGGACCCAGACGAAGTGCCCGCCCTTGTGCATCACCCGCTGCTCGCGCTCGACGTGGCCCCGGCGCCCCTCCGCCATCTCGCGCAGGTCGGCGTCGAGGCCGGCCTGATCCCCGGGGTGGGTGAGGGTGCCGATCGGCGCCCCGGTGAGCTCCTCCACCGACCGGCCGAGGATGTTGGCCAGCGCCCGGTTGACCTGGAGCAGGCGTCCCTGGTCGGCGCCCTCGAGGGCGACCAGGCAGACGCCGATCGGCGCCTGGTCGAACGCGGTGCGGAACCGCTCGTCGGCCTGCCGGCGGGCCGCCTCCCGGCGGGTCCGGCGCTCGCTCTCGGCCAGGGCCGCCTCGACCCGCTTGCGCTCGGTGATGTCCCTCGCCGACGCGTAGATCAGCTCTTCGTCGGGGGCGACGATCGCGCTCCAGTGGAACCAGCACCACCCGCCGGCGTCGGTCTCCATCCGGTTGACGAAGTCGACGGTCCCCGCCCCGCCGATCAGCGCGGCGATCTCCCGCCGGGTCGGATCGCGGTCCTCGGGGTGGACGAACTCGATCAGCGGCCGCCCGCGCAGGTCGGGCTCGCTCCAGCCGAGCGTCTGCGTCCAGGCGGCGTTCAGCTCCTTGAAGTACCCGTCGAAGCCGGCGGTGCAGATCAGGTCGCGCGAGACCTCGAAGTACCGGCTGCTCCGGCGCAGCGCCGCCTCCCGGTCGACCCGGCGGGTGATGTCCTGCGCCGTGCCGCGCATCCCGATGGCCTGGCCGTCCGGCCCGGCGATCACCTCGCCGTGCCCCTGGAGGTGGCGCACCGTCCCGTCCGGGCGGACGATCCGGTGCTCGAAGGAGAAGGGCTCGCCCCTGGTCCGGGCCGCCTCGATCACCTCCCGGGTCCGCTCGCGGTCATCCGGATGGTCGAGCTCGCGGAGGTCCGCGAAGCCCAGCACCCGGCTGCCCGCCTCGAGGCCGTAGATCCGCCAGAGCTCGTCGGACCAGTCGATCCGGTCGGCGGCGATGTCCCACTCCCAGCTGCCGACCCGGGCCACCGCCTGGGCCTCGGCGAGCCGCCGGCGGTCGCGGGTCACCGAGGCGACGAGGCGGTCGACCCGGTGGCGCAGGAGGCGGATGAGGATGACGGCCACCACGACGGTGGCCATGCTGATCAGCCAGCGCACGGCCGGCGCCGTCCCCGCCGGCTCGCTCGCGAGCGCGACCGCGTAGGTGAGCCCGGCGAGCCCGAGCTGTCCGGCGGTCTGGCGGCGGCTGAAGAAGTAGGCCGAGTAGAGGCCGACCCACAGGTAGATGAAGGCGAACGAGCTCACCCCCTCCCCGCTCCAGTGGATCGCCGCGGCGATCAGCACGCTCCCGAGGGCCACGGCGACCGGGGCCAGCCTGACCGGCAGGCGCTCCGCCCCGAGCCAGAAGAGGCCGCCGACGCCCGCGGCGATCACGAACACGGCCGCCAGCCCGGGCCGGTCGGCCCGCCCCGAGGCGCCGAAGAGGGTCCCGACGAGCTCGAGCAGCGCGCCCGCCAGGTAGAGCCCGCCGAGGGCACGGAGGGTGAACCGGTCGGCCTCGGCTCGATCCGCGCCAGGCGCCGACATCGTCCCGACGGTCCGTTCGGGACCCGGGGAAGGGTTCAGGGTAGTGCTGCGAATAGGTGTCTTCCTTCCTCTGATGTCCATGCTAGTCGCTGGCGGGGCACGTTGACCGCGCCCGGCCGCTCGCCGCCCCGGAGCCCGGGGACCGGGCGAGCTGTGAGCAGCGCTGTGAGTGGCCGGGCCGGCCGCCGCCGGGGCCGGAGGCGCCGCCGGTCCCGGCCGGCCCGATCTCCGCCCCCCGGGACGGGCGGCCGGGGCCGAGGCGCCGTCCTGCGAGTCGCCGCCCCCGCCGGCCCGCGGGGCGCAGGGCGGCGCCGCTCGGGCCGGGCCAGCGGTCCGGGACCCCGACCCGGGGCCGGCGCCCGCCGGGAGCGGCCCAGCGGCCTCGACTCCGTCCGGCGTGGTGCTGAAAATGTTGGTGTGACCCTTATCACAGTAGCCCGACCGATCCCTCCGTACCGTGTTGGTAGGGCACCCGGAGTCGACATGATTTTATGGGTGTGACACCGCGATAATTTCGGGAAGGTAGGGACTATCATGCTCCAGCCCACTACGGCACCAGCAGTCGGCTCCGGCGAGCGGCCCGGGCTCGCCGGTCTCGTCGACGCCGTTCCGGCGCGCTCGCCCTGGGCGCCGGCCGCCGCGCGCCGCCTCGGCGAGCGCCTGGAGCTGGTCGAGGCCACGGTTCACCGCTTCCTCCTCGCCTACAGCATCACCTGCCTGCGGCTGAGCCTCGGGATCGTGTTCCTCGCCTTCGGCGCGCTAAAGCTCTTCCCCGGGGTCAGCCCGGCGCAGAACCTCGTCGAGACGACGACCCACATCCTGACCTTCGGGCTCGTCCCCGGCCCCGTGGCCCTGGCCGGGGTGGCCGTGCTCGAGTGCGTGATCGGGCTCTGCCTGCTCAGCAGCCGGACCGTGCGCCTGGCGATCTGCCTCCTGGGCATCCAGCTCGTCGGGATCCTGTCCCCGCTCGTCCTCCTGACCGGGCGGCTGTTCAGCGGGCCGCACAACGCCCCGACGCTCGAGGGACAGTACGTCATCAAGGACATCGTCCTCGTCGGCGCGACGCTCGTCCTCGCCGCGGTGACGCTCGGCGGCGGACGGCTGACCGCCGGGACCGCCGGGCCCGACCCCGACGCGATCCCCGGGTACTCCGAGTAGGACGACCCGCCGACCCGGCTCCCCGGGTCGGCGGGTCGATTCTCGGCCGCGGGGCCGGCACCCCGCACCCCGCCGCCCCCGGCCCGCCGCCCCCGGCCGACAGACGGAGGACGGCGTCGATCACCTCAGCCCGCCGCCCGCCGCCCGCCGCCCGGCCGACAAATGGCCTGATCACCGCGCCCCGCACCCCGCCGCCCGGCCGATCAAGCGAGGACGGCGTTGATCAGCTCGGCCAGGCCGAACTTCCCCTCGTGGAGGAACTCCGACCTCGGGAAGAAGTTCGGGTTCGCGTTGATGAACGAGGTGTTGTCGGCCTTGAGGAGCGAGGCGAAGACCTCGGCGATGATCGTGCCGCCGACCGGGCCGAGGCGGATCGGGATCCGGTCCCGCTCGTCGGGATCGGTGATCTCGTCGTGGCCCCGCAGCGAGGTGACCTGCGCCTCGGCGAGGACGTAGGCCCAGAGCGGCGCGTTGCCGGCGAAGCCCCTGGCGATCTCGGCGATCGGGATCTTCCGGTCGGCCTTGGCGTCGGCCGTCGCCTTGCCGATGACGAGCTTGTCGTCGGGGATGACCTCGAGGCCGAGGACCCGGGCCACCGTCTGCCCGGACGGGAGCTCGAAGTCCCGGCCGCGCTCGAGGTTGCGCAGCCCGAGCGACGGCGGATCCTTGGCCACGGCCTCCGGCAGGAAGGCCAGCGGGTTGACCAGCGACGTGTCGATCTTGTAGGCCGGCTGCGGCTTGCGGTCGATCGGATCACGCGGGTTGTCCCCGGGCGGAAATCCGGTCATGTGCTCGATGTTGATGAAGAACTGCCAGTCGATCGCCCAATCGCTCGGCACCGGGCGGAACCCGCCGAGATCGGCGCCGGCGTCCTTCGACACCGAGAAGATCGGCCGGCGCTGGATCGTCTCGTTCAGCCGGTAGATCGGCCGGACCATCGAGTGGCCGAAGCGGTAGGCGGCCACCGAGAACTCGACCGGCATCAGGTCGAGACCGTGCTCGAGCTTCTCGATCGAGAACTCCGGCGGATGGTCCTTGATCGTCCCCCCGGTCGCCAGGTGGGGGAACACCCGGTGCACGGTCTGCTTGTTGATGATCGTCGGCAGGAAGTCGTTGATCACGATCCACTGGTAATGCCAGCGCACCTCGTTGCGGATCGTGTCGAAGTCCTTGCTGCCCAAGACCTCGGCCATCCGGTTGTGGAAGCGGAGCATCGTCGCCTGGAGCTGCGAGATGATCCGGTTCTCGTCGTTGCGGGGATCGCCGATCAGCGCCCGTCCGTTCGGGCCGCGGGGCACCCCGCACGCGCCCGGATCCTGGGGGTTGCCGCTCATCGGCTCCCCGAGCAGCATGTGGAAGCCGTCCCGGTCGTACAGGTACGGCTGGTCGGTCGACCCCCGCCCGTAGAGGCAGTCGAGGTCGAAGCGGGGCGTGCGGAAGTCGACCAGCTTGGTCACGTCCTCCACGAACTCGCGCAGATGGGACGTCGGGTCGAGCGTCAGGTCGTGGTCGAGGAACTGGCCGAGATACGTGTAGGCCGACGCGATGCCCGAGTTCTCCTCGGCATCGACGGTTCCCTCGTCGGTCGGCTTCTTCTCGGGCGGGGAGGTCATCGCCTTGGAGAGGGCCTTCAGGTCGTCCAACTCGAAGCTGGCCGGCGGGGCCTCCGCGGGGGTGAAGAGCCGCGTGAAGCGGCCTTCCATGGTCTGGGCGGGCGGGGCACCCTTCACGCGCTCCCACCAGGTGCCGTGGCGCATCTCGGTCATCGTGTCTCCTGTGGTGGGCTTTCAGTCAGTCGGAGCCCGTGGGTCGCCCCGGGGGGAGAGCACGACTGCCGAGCAACCACCGCCCGCTTGGGGTCACCAACATGCTGATAAAGCGGCGGGACCGCGGGTGCGGCACTCCTCGACCGCTGACCTTACCGTAACCCGGCCGCGCCCCTGTCATGTGTGACATGCGTCACACTGACCCCGCCGATCAGGCGATGAACTCGATGTCCACCGCTTCGCCGGCCGCGAGGCGATCGCGATCCTCCGGGACGAGGGCGAGGACCGGCAGCCCGAGCATCGAGGTGAGGATGTGCGACCCCTGGGCGCCGTTCGGCGTCACGTGCCAGCCATCGTCGTGCATCGCCGCATGGCAGCGAACCACCGTCGTGCGCCCGATCGTCCCGGGGAGGTCGGCCCCGGCGATGCCGCGCGCGGTGTGCTCGACGAGGCTCCGGCCCTGGAAGGCGTAGACGGCCGGCACGACGAGCACCCGGAAGGCGGTCAGGGCCGACCCGGGGTTCCCGGGCAGCGCGAAGACGAGCGTCCCGCCCTCGGCCACGTAGCAGCAGACCTGGCCGCCGGGCTTGAGGCTCACCCGGGCGAAGACCTCCCGGGCCCCGAGCCGCTCGAGCGCCGGGCGGACGTGGTCGTGGGGCCCGACCGAGACCCCGCCGCAGGTGATCAGGATGTCGGCGCCGGCCACGGCCGCGGCCAGCGTGGCCACCGTCTCCTCCCGGTCGTCGCCGACCCGGCGGCGGGAGAAGACCTCGGCGCCGGCGGCGCGGGCCGCCGCCGTGAGCGTCGGGACGTTCGAGTCGCGGATCTCCCCCGGGGCGAGGTCGCGACCCGGCTCGACGAGCTCGTCGCCGGTGCTGACCAGGGCGATCCGCGGCCGGCGGGCGACCGCCGGGCGCGGGATGTTCACCGAAGCGAGGACCCCGATCTCCGCCGGGCCGAGGAGGGTCCCGGCGTGGAGGATGAGCGTCCCCGACCGGATGTCCTCGCCCGCCCGGCGAATGTCGTTGCCGGCGCCGACCGCCTCCCCGACGACGACGAAGCCGCCGCCGGCGTCGACCCGGGTCAGCTCCTGGCGGACGATCGCGTCGGCCCCGGCCGGGATCGGGGCGCCGGTCGAGATGCGGATCGCCGTGCCCGCCCGCACCCGGACCTCGGATCCGGCGCCGGCCCGGGCCTCCCCGACGATCGCCAGGCTCGCCGGCGCCGGCTCGGTGTCGGCCGCCCGAACCGCGAAGCCGTCCATCGAGGACGAGGCGAACGGCGGGACGTCGTTCGGGGCGGTCGCATCCTCGGCGAGCACCCGGCCGAGCGCCTCGTCGAGCCCGACCGGCTCGGACCCGAGGGGCCGCACCTCGGCCCGGACGGCGCGCCGGGCGTCCTCGATCGAGATCCGCTCGCCGATCACCGCGCGCACGCTACCACTCGCCCACGGCCGCGCACCGGGGGGCCTCGCCCCCGCCGCCACCATCCCGCGAACCCGAGCCCGCCCCATAGAATCGCCCTCCAATGGACGCGGACATCCTCTACGACGAGCGCGGTCTCGTACCGTGCGTGGTCCAGGACTGGAACACCGGCGAGGTGCTGATGGTCGCCTACATGAACGAGCTCGCCCTCCGGCGCACCCGGGAGACCGGCGAGCTCCATCTCTGGAGCCGCTCGCGGGCCGAGCTCTGGCACAAGGGCGCGACCAGCGGCAACACCCAGGCCGTCCGCGCCCTGCGGCTCGACTGCGACGGCGACACCCTCCTCGCCCTCGTCGAGCCGGCCGGCCCGGCCTGCCACACCGGCCAGCGGACCTGCTTCCACCGGGGCGAGCTCGACCCCCCGGCCCCCCACGAGGCCCTCCCCGGACTCGAGCGGACCCTCCGCCGGCGGGTGGCCGAGCGGCCGGCCGGGTCGTACACGGTGGCGCTCCTCGACGACCCCGAGCTGACCGGAGCCAAGGTCCGCGAGGAGGCCGAGGAGGTCTCCCGGGCCGCGCGGGAGGAGACCGACGACCGCGTCGACGAGGAGGCGGCCGACGTGATCTACCACCTCCTGGTCCTCCTCGCCGGCCGCCGCCGGACCCTCGCCGACGTCGAGCGGGTGCTCGATGCCCGCCGCCGCTAGGGCCGATCCGGCCGGCCCGTCGATGACCGGCGCCCCCTGAAGATCGAGCCCTCGCTCGAGGAGGTCCGCGCCCTGGCGGGCGAGTACAACCTGATCCCCCTGCGTCACAGCTTCATCGCCGACACCGAGACCCCGGTCTCCGCCTTCCTGAAGCTCCGCGGCGACCACCCGGCCTTCCTGCTCGAGTCGGCCGAGCAGGGCCAGCGCTTCGGCCGGTACTCGTTCATCGGCCACCATCCGCGGGAGATCATCCGCTGGTCGCTCGGCGACGACGGCGACCCCTACGCCGTCGCCGCCGACGCCGTCGGTCGCTACCGCCAGGCGCCCGCCCCCGACCTCGCCCCCTTCGCCGGCGGGGCGGTCGGCTTCTTCGGCTACGACCTCGTCCGCACGGTCGAGCCCCTCGGACCGCCCAACCCCGACACCCTCGGCCTGCCCGACATGGCGCTGATGCTGAGCGACTCGCTCGTCGTCTTCGACCACCTCAAGCACACGGTCACCGTCCTGGCCAACGTGTACGTCGGCGAGGGGGATATTGCGGAGCCGTATCGGGAGGCCTCGGCCGTGATCACCGCGGTCCGGAGCGCCCTGGCCGGGCCGGTTCCGCTCCCGGCGACCCCGCGCCCGGTCCGCCCGCTCCCCGACTTCCGCTCGAACATGTCGCGCCCCGAGTTCGAGGCCACGGTCGCCCGGATCATCGACTACGTCTACGCCGGCGATGCCTTCCAGGTCGTCCCCTCCCAGCGGTGGTCGGCCCCCGTCGAAGTCGACGCCTTCTCGATCTACCGGGGGCTCCGGGCGATCAACCCGAGCCCGTACATGTACTTCCTCGACTTCGGCGACTTCCAGTTCGCCGGGGCCAGTCCGGAGACGCTGATCACCGTCGAGGGGCGCCGGGTGTTCACCCGGCCGATCGCCGGGACCAAGCCCCGCGGGGCGACGGCCGCCGAGGACGAGGAGAACGCCGCCGAGCTCCTGGCCGACGAGAAGGAGCGAGCCGAGCACCTGATGCTCGTCGACCTCGGGCGCAACGACCTCGGCCGGGTCTGCGAGTACGGGACGGTGACCGTCGACGCGATGCTCGAGGTCGAGCTCTACAGCCACGTCATGCACATCGTCTCCGCCGTCTCCGGCGATCTCCGGGCCGACGTCGGCGCGATGGACGCCCTGCGCTCGGTGCTCCCGGCCGGGACGCTCTCCGGGGCCCCGAAGGTCCGGGCGATGCAGATCATCGACGAGCTCGAGCCGGTCAAGCGGTGCGGCTACGGCGGCGCGGTCGGCTATCTCAGCTACGCCGGCGACCTCGACACGGCGATCCACATCCGGACGGTGATCGTCAAGGACGGGGTCGCCCACGTCCAGGCCGGTGGGGGGACGGTGGCCGACGCCAAGCCGGCCTACGAGTTCGCCGAGTCCGAGGCCAAGGCCCGCGCCGTCCTGCGGGCGGTCGAGCTGGCCGGCCAGCAGGGCGACTGGGACTGAGTCGATGTCGACGGCCGTCCGCTCGCTGATCGCCCGCCGGCCGGGGTCGGCCGCCGCCGGGCGGGCGCCCGGCCCGCGCGGGCGTGAGCTCGCCCGGGTCTTGGCCATGATCGGCCGGAGCCCGCTCGAGGCGATGGACCACGTCGCCCAGGTCTACGGCGACGTCGTCCTGCTGCAGATCCTCGGCGGCCCGCTGTTCATCGTCCGCGGGCCCGAGGCGGTCAAGCACGTCCTGCTCACCAACCAGGACAACTACGTCAAGTCCGAGCACTACGAGCTCGCCCGGCGCCTCCTCGGCCGGGGGCTCGTCACCAACGAGGGCGCCTCCTGGCAGCACCAGCGCGCGCTCGTCCAGCCGCTGTTCGCCCAGCGCCACCTCGTCCCGTTCGCCGGGCACATGGTCGCCGCCGCGGCCGCGACGCTCGCCGGCTGGGAGGAGCGCTTCCCGGCCGGGAGCCGGGTCGACGCGGCGGCGGAGATGGTCCACATGACGCTCGAGGTCGTCGGCCGGGCCCTCCTCGGCGGGGACGTCAGCGCCCTCGACGGCGCCTTCTCGGCGGCGGCGGCCACCGCCAACCACCAGATCGGCGCGGCCGGGCGCTCGCCGGTGAACGTCGTCGGCTCCCGGCTGCCCGGGATCACCCCCGAGCGGGCGTTCAAGCTCCAGGTCCCCCGCTGGCGGGCCCACGCCGCCGCCGTCGACCTGATGGACGGGGTGGTCGCCGGGCTGATCGACCGCCGGGCCGCGGCGGGCGGCCGGGCCGCGGCGGGCGGCCGGGCCGGGGGCGCCGGGGTCGCCGGCGGGACCGGGGGCGCGGGCGGGACCGGGGGCGCGGGCGGGACCGGGGGCACGGGCGGGACCGGGGGCGCCGGGGGGGCCGGGGGAGCCGCCGGGGCGAGCGAGGACCTCCTCGGCCTGCTGATGTCGGCCCGCGACGAGGAGACCGGCGAGCCGATGTCCCGGACCCAGGTCCGCGACGAGCTGATGACGTTCATCGCCGCCGGCCACGAGACGACGGCCAACGGGCTCGGCTGGATGTGGTACCTCCTCTCCGAGCACCCGGCGGCCCGCGAGCAGCTCCTCGCCGAGGTCGACGACGTCCTCGGCGGCCGGCCGCCCGGGGCCGACGCGGTCGACCGGCTCCCGTGGACGACGGCCTGCTTCCAGGAGTCGATGCGGCTCTATCCGCCGGTCTGGCACGTCCAGCGCCGGGCGCTCGCCGACGACGTGGTCGGCGGGCATCGGGTGCCGGCCGACGCGGTCGTCCTGATCTCGACCTGGACGACCCACCGCGACCCGGCCGTCTGGCCGAACCCGGCCGGGTTCGACCCGCGGCGGTTCCTCGGCGACGGGCCGAAGACCCGGCCCCGGCACGCCTACTTCCCGTTCGGCGGGGGCCGCCGGGTCTGCGTCGGGCAGGGCTTCGCGATGATGGAGGCGGCGATCCTCGCGGCGATGATCGCCCAGCGGTACACGCTCGACTTCATCCCCGGGTCGAAGGTCGTGCTCGACCCGACGATCACCCTCCGACCGCTCCACGGCCTGCCGATGACCGTCCACCCGCGCGGCGGCGCCGGGCGTTGAACCGGGATACGGTGCAGGCGATGCGGACCCTGATCGTCGACAACTACGACTCCTTCACCTACAACCTCGTCCAGTACCTCGGCGAGCTCGGAGCCGAGATCGAGGTCGTCCGCAACGACCGGGCGACCGTCGACGAGCTCCTCGCCGGCGGTTGGGACCGGGTCGTCGTCTCGCCCGGCCCGTGCACCCCGGCCGAGGCCGGGATCTCGATCGAGGTGATGCGCCGCTTCCCGGAGTCCGGGATCCCGGCCCTCGGGGTCTGCCTCGGTCACCAGTCGCTCGCCCGGGCCTTCGGCGGCCAGGTCGTCCGCCACCAGCCGATCCACGGGAAGACGGCCGAGATCGAGCACGACGGCCGGACGATCTACGCCGGGCTCTCTAACCCGCTGACCGTCGGGCGCTACCACTCGCTCGTGGTCGACCCCGACCTTCCCGACTGCCTCGAGATCTCGGCGACCGGGGCCGGCGTGGTGATGGGGATCCGCCACCGCGACCTCCCGGCGGAGGGCGTCCAGTTCCACCCGGAGTCGATCCTCACCGACGAGGGCATGGCTCTCCTGCGGACGTTCCTCGGCACCCCGGCCTTCGGTGTGCCGACGGTCACCGGCGGCCCGGTCGGGCGGGCGTGACCGAGGCGCCCGACGCCGCGGTCACCCGGGCCCTCGACCAGGTCGCCCGGGGGCGGGACCTGAGTGCCGAGGAGGCCGGGGACGTGCTCCGCCGGATCATGTCCGGGGAGGTCTCCCAGCCCCAGATCGCGGGCTTCCTGATCGGATTGCGGACGAAGGGGGAGACCGTCGAGGAGGTCGTCGGCTTCGCCCGGACGATGCGCTCCCTGGCCACCTCCGTCGCCGTCGCCCGGCCGGCCGAGGCCCTCGACACGGCGGGGACCGGCGGGGGCCGGGCGTCGTTCAACGTCTCGACCACGGCGGCCCTGATCGCGGCCGGGGCCGGATGCGTGGTGGCCAAGCACGGGAACCGGTCGGCCACCAGCCTCTCCGGGTCGGCCGACCTGCTCGAGGCGCTCGGCGCCCGGATCGACCTCGGGGCCGAGGCGGTGGGACGGTGCATCGCGGAGACCGGGTTCGGCTTCATGTTCGCCCCGGCCCACCACCGGGCCACCCGCTTCGTCGTCCCCGTGCGCCGGGCCCTCGGCGTGCGGACGATCTTCAATCTGCTCGGCCCCCTGACCAACCCGGCCGGGGCCGGCTGCCAGCTGATCGGGGTCAGCGACCCGGCCTTCACCGAGGTGATCGCCGGCGCGCTGCGCGCCCTCGGGGCGACCCGGGCCCTGGTGGTCAGCTCCGAGGACGGGCTCGACGAGCTGAGCGCGGCCGCTCCGACCCGGGTGATCGAGGTCGACGGGGCCGAGATCCGCCGCTACACGGTCAGTCCGTCCGAGCTCGGCGTCGACCTGGTGGACGGCGGCCCCGTCCCGGCGGGGACGCCGGCCGAGAACGCGGCCACCACCCGGGCGATCCTCGCCGGCGAGGACGGCCCGGCGCGGGCGGTGGCCTTGATCAACGCCGGGGCGGCGATCTACGCGGCCGGGCGGGCGGCGACGATCGCCGACGGCGTCGTGCTCGCCGGCCGGGCCGTCGACGACGGATCGGCCGGGGCGGCGCTCGAGCGCTTCGTCGCCGCGACGGTCGAGCTGGCCCCGGCATGAGGGCGTCCGGCCGGGCGACGAGCGTCCTCGAGGAGATCCTCGCGACCACGCGGGAGGACGTCGCCCGCCGCCGGGCCGCGCGCCCGCTCGAGCCCGCGGCGAGCGACCGCCCGCCTCACCTCTTCCGCGACGCCCTGGCCGCCCCGGGGCTGTCGATCATCGCCGAGCACAAGCGCCGGTCCCCGTCGGCCGGGCCGATCGGGTCGGGCGCGCCGGTCGCCGAGGTCGCCGCGGCCTACGCGGGCGGCGGGGCCGCGGCGATGTCGGTCCTGACCGAGGAGCGCCACTTCGGCGGCTCGCTCGCGGACCTCGCCGCGGCCCGGGCCGCCTGCCCGGGCCTACCGATCATCCGCAAGGACTTCGTCGTCGACGGCTACCAGCTCCGCGAGGCGGTCGCCGTCGGGGCCGACGCCGTCCTCCTGATCGTCGCCGCCCTCGACCCGCCTCGGCTGGCCGAGCTCCACGCCGCGGCCCTGGCCCTCGGGCTCGACGTCCTCGTCGAGGTCCACGACGCCGACGAGCTCGACCGGGCGCTCGGCCTCGAGCCGGCGATCATCGGGGTCAACAACCGCGACCTCCGGGACTTCTCGGTCGACGTCGGCCGGACCCTCCTCCTCGCTGAGCTGATCCCCGACGGGACGATCGTCGTATCGGAGTCCGGGCTCGACTCGCCCGCCCAGCTCGACCGGCTCCGGGCCGCCGGGATCGACGCGGCCCTGATCGGCGAGACGCTGATGCGGGCGCCGGATCCGGCGACGGCGCTCCGCGACCTGCGCGGATGACGGGGGGTTACCGGCTCGGCGCCCACCCGCCCTCCGGCGGACAAGTGCGCCGGGGCTTTGGAGCTCCGCTGGGGGCGTCCCGAGGACCACGTGCGCATCGTCGAGCGTACCGTTCGTGCTGGTGGGGCCCTTGGTATCGTGCGACGGCGGTGCCGTCCACCCATGACCTTGCGCGCATCCGCCGCCTGGGGCCGCCGTCCGGCGGTTTTGCTGGGCGCGAGCCGGCTTGCCGCGGTGCGTAGCCGGACGGCTAAGCCCCGTGTCCCGGGCGCCCGGGTGCACCCGTTCCCGGTCGCGCGCCCCGCGGCCCCGGTCACAGGTGATCGAGCTGCCGTGCTGATGCTCCAACGGCGTGCCGGCAACGCGGCGACGGCGCGCCTCCTCGCGAACCGGCACCGGTCGATGCCGGTGCCGCTGCAGCGGATGTGCGGCTTTGAGCTCGAGATGCAGGTGCCGCTTCTGAAGATGGGAGATGAGGGCGAGCTCGTCGACCCCGGCCTGGAGAAGGCCACTCCCGCCTGGGCGCCAGAGGGTGAGCCGGTTCGGGTCGTTCAGGACAACGCCTCCGAGGTGGGGGCGTTGGGCTGGAGGGCGAGCTCAATCGCCGAGATCGTCACCGAAGCGCGTGACGAGTTCCGTTCCGCTGGGGAGTTCCTCGCACCTATGGTCGCGGCGCACCGAGTTGCCGCGGCGGTTGAGCGACTTACCGGCGGTCTCACGGATCTCGTCCCGCTCGATAAGGTCCTGCCAGGAGCGCGGTCGGAGCTGCTGATCGGGAGGCCCACGACGCAGACGAGCTTCGGCCCGACTCCGTGGCCGGGAGTCTCCACGCAAGCCAGTGTTCAGGCCACCTACGCGGTGCAGCTCGCCCAGGTCGGCGGCTGGCTCCGCGCACTGGGGCGGGCCCCGCGCGTCCTGCCCGACGAGCGAAGTCTGATCTGGCAGACCCGTGAGGCCGCGGTGATCGCGTCGGAGGAGCTCAAGGTCGAGGATCCCGCCTTCCGGGGCCTTCTGCACCTGCTGTGCATGTACCTCCTCGGCGGGCTGAATGCCGCATCGAAGCTCGACAAGAACCGGGTGGCGTTGTTGGTCCGCCATTCGCTCGCGCCCGTCGTCGCCACGGGCTACCTCGCCGACGAGACGCTCCGCGTGCTCCGCGATCCCGCCGGGCGCGCCAAGGTGCGCGCCGCCGTCATCGGCGCCTCAGGACGAGGCGCCTCGGAGCAGCTGTTCGTCAACGACAAGGACCCCGGCGGCCCGACGGTCGGCGGGTGGCTCAGCGGCGTTCTGGGCGGGCACGGGGACGCGCAGGTCGGGCGCTGGAAGGAGATGAAGCAGATCGGTCCCGAGCCCGTCGGACCGCCCGGGCCGCGCGGGCTCGCCCCGGTTTTCGAGGAGCGCCAGGTCGCCAAGGAGCTGCCGGCGACGGCGTGGGTCGACCTGGCCGCCGGCTACCAGGAGGCCTTGCAGGTCGCGAATGCGCCACCGACGGCGTCGCCGGCGACCCGGACGACACCGCCCTCTGAATCGGCGCCGGACATCGCGGAGGTGATCCGCAAGGCGCTCTCGGACCGGAAGACGCTGTCTCCGGAGGCCGAGCGCAAGCTGCCGGGGCCCGGCGAGCCGCTTGGCCCGCATCTCATCGACCTTCGGGTCAGGGGAATCAGGATCGCGGGCACTACGTACGAGCTCGTCAGCTTCGACGGCGAGAAGTACTCGTTGGAGAAGACCGCCGGCATCGGCCGGCCGAAGATTGACCTCGACCACGCAACGATCAAAGTGTCCAAGGCAGTCGTCCTGCTGACCGAGTGAATCGCCGGCCGCCGACCTCGGTCGACGCGTCGCCGGCCGAGGGCCCGCGCGTGGTCGGGCGCCGCGGGCGGCGGTCGGAGCCCCGGGCGGCCGTGGTCGGCCTGCCCGGGTTGCGCTCCGTCCGTCGGTTCTGAGCCTTGGCGCGACCGGCCCCCCCGGTCGCGCCAACCCCCGCCTCTCAAGACGCGATAGCCGCGCCGTGATGGTGTCCGATCACGCATCTTGCGGCTCTTCTTGCCCGCTGGCGACAGGATAGGACGACTCGCGAGATCGCTGTGTGACGTTCGTCACACAGTCCGCCGGCCGGCGGAGCGCGGCGGTACGGGCTCGGTCGGACGAGCGGGAGGCGTCGGAACCGGTCGATCGTGGTGCCGAAGTCCCCGAGCGGTCCTCCGCGGCGCCCCGGGCGTCGGACCGCCGCCGGCCGGCGCCGCCGGCGCGGGTTTGGGGTCTTCGACCTCGGCACCCGTGGCGCGGCGAGCGCAATTTAGGATGCCCATCGCCGGGCTTTAGCCCGAGTTCAGGGCCGAATTGCACACTGCCGGCCCGATGAAGTCCACGATCCGCTCATTCGCCGCCGCCCTGCTCGGCGGCGCGCTGGTCGCCGTGGCCCTGCTCGGGTTCGGCGCCGGCGGGGGTGGGACCACGGCGACGACGATCGTCCAGCAGGCCCCGCTCGCCGCCACGGGCTCGGCCGGCGGCTCGACGTCCGCGAGTGGCCTGACCCCGCGCGAGATCTACAAGCGGGCGGCGCCGGGCGTCGTCTTCGTCCGGGCGGCCGTCTCCCAGCAGATCCAGTCGCCGTTCGACCTCGGACCCCAGACCCAGCAGGGCGAGGCGACGGGATCGGGCTTCGTGATCGACAAGAACGGGACGATCCTGACCAACGCCCACGTGATCGACGGGGCGCAGAAGGTCACCGTCCAGTTCGGGGACCAGAAGATCGTCGACGCGACGGTGATCGGCAAGGACCTCAACTCGGATCTCGCCCTCCTGAAGGTCACCCCCGACGGCTTGACCCTCAGCCCGCTTGCGCTCGGCGAAAGCAAGAACGTCCAGGTCGGCGACCCGACGATCGCGATCGGCAACCCGTTCGGTCTCGACCGGACGCTGACCACCGGGGTGGTCTCGGCCCTCCAGCGCCAGATCAAGGCGCCGAACGGCTTCCAGATCGACAACGTGATCCAGACCGACGCGCCGATCAACCCGGGGAACTCCGGCGGCCCGCTGATCGACGCGACGGGCCGGGTGATCGGGGTCAACTCGCAGATCGAGACCGGCGGCGGGTCGGGGAGCGTCGGGATCGGCTTCGCCGTGCCGATCGACACGGCCAAGCAGGTCATCCCCCAGCTCGAGCACGGCGGCACGATCCAGCGGGCCTACCTCGGGCTGACCAGCCTGACGATCGACGGGACGCTCGGCTCACTCGGGCTCCCGGTCAAGGCGGGCGCGCTCGTCGAGTCGGTCAACCGCGGATCCCCGGCCGACAAGGCCGGGCTCAAGGCCGGCACCGTCTCCTCGCAGGTCAACGGCGGGCCGATCCAGCTCGGGGGCGACATCATCGTCGCCGTCGACGGCAAGCCGGTCACCGCCGCCAACGACCTGGGGACCCTGATCGGCGGCCACAAGCCGGGCGACACGGTCAAGCTCGGGGTCCTCCGGTCGGGCAAGCACCTCGATGTCCCGGTCACCCTGGGCAACCGCCCGAACACGCTGGTGCCGTCCGGCGGCTGAGCGCGCGGAGTCCGCCCCGCCTCGCGCCCCGATACCGCGTCGCGGAGTCCGCCCCGCCTCGCGCCCCGATACCGTGTCTCGGGTGCCCACCACTCGGATCAAGGTCTGCGGGGTCGCCCGGCTCGAGGACGCCGTCCTCGCGGCGGAGCTCGGCGCCTGGGCGGTCGGCATGGTGTTCTTCGCGCCGTCGCCCCGGTCGTGCACGGTCGATGAGGCCGAGCGGATCACCGCGGCCCTGCGCCGGCGGACCGAGCTGGCGGGCGTCTTCGTCAACGCGTCGCTCGATGTGGTCGGGCGTCTGAGCGAGCGCCTCGGGCTGACCCTGGTCCAGCTCCACGGCGACGAGGGCCCGTCCTTCTGCGCGGAGGTCGCCCGGCGGACCGGAGCCCGGGTGATCAAGGCGTCGCCGATCGGCGGGCCGGGGGCGCTCCAGGATCTCGAGCGCTTCCACACCGACTTCCACCTCCTCGACGGCCACGTCCCCGGGCTGCGGGGCGGTGGCGGGCGTGTCTTCGAATGGGAGCTCCTGGCCAACCGCCGGTCGACGGTGCCGGCGATCCTGAGCGGTGGCCTGTCGCCGGCCAACGTGGCCGCGGCCATCGCCGCGGCCCATCCGTACGCGGTCGACGTGGCCAGCGGGGTCGAGGCGGCGCCGGGGGTCAAGGACGCGGCCAAGCTGGCCGCCTTCTTCGCGGCCGTCGCCCCCGCCCCCGCCCCCGTCCCCGTCCCGGCCGCCGCCGCCCAGGCCGCGCCGAGCGCCCCCGAGCCGGCGCCGATCGGATGAGCGCGCCGCCGGTCACCGGGGTCGCCCACCGGTTCGGCCGCTTCGGCGGCCAGTACGTCCCGGAGACGCTGATGCCGGCGCTCGCCGAGCTCGAGGCGGCGTGGTTGGAGACGCGCCAGGACGCCGCCTTCCAGAACCGTCTCGCCGTGCTCATGCGCGACTTCGCCGGCCGCCCGACGCCCCTCTACGAGGCCGAGCGGCTCAGCGCGCGGGCCGGCCGGCGGATCTTCCTCAAGCGGGAGGACCTCAACCACACCGGTTCGCACAAGCTCAACAACGCCCTCGGCCAGGCGCTGCTGGCCCAGCGGATGGGCAAGCGGCGGATCATCGCCGAGACCGGCGCCGGGCAGCACGGGGTCGCCGCGGCGACGGCCTGCGCCCTGCTCGGGCTCGAGTGCGTCGTCTACATGGGCGAGGAGGACATCCGCCGCCAGGCGCCGAACGTCCAGCGGATGGGGCTCCTCGGGGCCCGGGTCGAGCCGGTGGCCGCCGGGGCGCGGACGCTGAAGGAGGCGGTCTCGGCGGCGATCCGCGACTGGGTCGAGAACGTCGAGACGACCCACTACATCATCGGCAGCGCGGTCGGCCCGGCCCCCTACCCGGTGATCGTCCGCGACCTCCAGCGGACGATCGGCGACGAGGCCCGGGCGGCCCTCCTCGAGCGGACGGGGCGGCTCCCCGACCGGGTGATCGCCTGCGTCGGGGGCGGGTCGAACGCGATCGGCATGTTCACCGCCTTCGTCGGCGACCCGGGGGTCGAGCTGATCGGGGTCGAGGCGGCGGGCGACGGAATCGAGACCGGGCGCCACGGGGCGCCCCTGACCGTGGGCGGGCGGCCCGGCGTACTCCACGGTTCGCTCTCCGCCGTGCTCCAGGACGGCGACGGCCAGATCCTCGAGGCCCACTCGATCTCCGCCGGCCTGGACTATCCGGGCTCGGGGCCCGAGCACGCCTTCCTGCGCGACAGCGGGCGTGCCCGCTACGTCGCCGTGACCGACGCCGAGGCGATCGCCGCCTTCCGGGAGGTCACGCGCCTCGAGGGCATCGTCCCAGCCCTCGAGCCGGCCCACGCGCTCCACTGGGTGCTCGCCAACCCGGGGGGCGAGCTCGACCTGGTCTGCCTGTCCGGGCGGGGTGACAAGGACCTGGCCGAGGTCCTGGCCCAACCGTGAGCCACGAGCGGATCGCCGCCGCCTTCGCCGGGTCGGGCAAGCGGGCGGCGCTGATGCCGTACATGATGGCCGGCTTCCCCGACTTCGACGCCTCGTACGAGATCGGGCGGGCCTACGCCGGGGCCGGGGCCGACATCGTCGAGCTCGGCGTCCCGTTCTCCGACCCCCTGGCCGACGGCCCGGTGATCCACGCGGCGGGCACCCGGGCGCTCCGCGGCGGGTCGACGATCGCCCGGGTGCTCGACCTGGCGGCGGCGCTGACGCCCGAGGTCCCGGTCGTCCTCATGTGCTACGTCAACCCGATCCTCGCCCGCGGGGCCGAGCCGTTTGCCGCCGCCCTGGCCGGCGCCGGGATCAGCGGGCTGATCGTGCCCGACCTGCCGGTCGAGGAGGCGCCGGAGGTGGCGGCGGCCTGCGCCGGAGCCGGGGTCGCCCTGGTGCCGCTGGTCGCCCCGACGACCACCGACGAGCGGCTGCGGGCGATCGGGGCCCGGGCGAGCGGGTTCGTCTACACGGTGTCGTTGATGGGGACGACCGGGGAGCGGCGGGCCCTGTCGGCGACCTTCGGCCCGCTCGTCGCCCGGGCCCGGCGGTTCACGAGCGTCCCGGTGGCCGTCGGCTTCGGGATCGGCACGCCGGCGCAGGCGGTCCAGGCGGCCGAGGCCGGGGCCGACGGGGTGATCGTCGGCAGCCGGCTGGTGCGGGCGGCCGGGGAGTCCGAGGATCCGGGGGCGGCGGTCGGCGCGCTGGTGGGCGAGTTCGCGGACGCCCTCGCCGTCGCGGCGTCGGTCTGACGTAGCTAAGCTACCCCGCAGCCATGGGGCTCGTTCTCACCACGACCTTCGGGATGATCCTGTGGATCGTCCTCTGGGCGCTCGGCAGCAAGGGCTTCGACGCCTTCCTGGTCGCCGCGTTCGTCATCCTGATCGGGGCGACCGCGCGGATCGTGACCCGCTACCTGCCCGGCAGCGGCCGCCGCGAATAGACTCGATCGGCGCCGCAGGACGCGCCCGGCGGGGTGTCGTGGCCCTCGTGGATGGGAGTTCCCCCTTGCGCCAGCTCCGTTCGGCAGCCGCCGGCATCGCCGTGGCCGTCGCCCTCACGGGCTGCGGGGCGCTCGGCGGCGGGGCGACGGCGCCCGACTCGGCGCAGACGCTGACGATCTACTCGAGCCTGCCGGTCCAGGGATCGGACGAGGCCCGCCAGGAGAGCATCGTCAACGGCGAGAAGCTGGCGCTCGCCGACTCGGGGGGCCGGGTCGGCCCGTTCCACGTGAGTTTCGCCTCGCTCACCGACTCCGACACGCAAGCCGGGTCCTCGACGGCCGGAGATACCCTCCAGGCGGCGCGAACGGCGTCGTCGGACCGGAGCACGGTCGCCTACATCGGGGACTTCGACTCGCCGGCGACGGCGATCTCGCTCCCCCTGCTCAACGAGGGCGGCATCCTCCAGGTCAGCCCGGCGAGCACCTACATCGGGCTGACCCAGGCGGCGCCGACCGACGGACGCGGGGAGCCGGACCGCTACTACCCGTCGATCGGGCCGCGGAGCTTCGCCCGGCTGGCCCCGTCCGACGCGGTCGAGGCCCGGGCGATGGTCGCCTACATGAAGGGCCTCGGCGTGCACCGGCTGTTCGTCCTCGGCGACCGCGACGTCTTCGACTCCGACATCGCGGCCATCGTCGCCGGGCTGGTTCCTGGGAGCGGGATCCGCCTCGCGGGACGGGCCGAGGTGGACACCCGCCCCAGCCGGTCGGCCACGTCCGACTACCGCGCGCCGGCGGCGGCGGTCACCGCGTCCGGGGCCGATGCCGTGCTCGTCGGGGCGACCGACGGCCCCGGGGTGCGGGCGCTCTGGCAGGCTCTCCACGCGGCGGCGCCGCGGGCGTTGCTCTTCGCCGCGAGCTCGCTGGCCACGCCGGCCTTCGTCGCCGCGGCGGGGGCGGCCGGGCCGATGACCCGGGTGACCAGCCCGGTGCTCGATCCGGGCCTCTATCCGCCGCAGGCCCAGGTCCTCCTCAAGCGCTACCGGCTGGTGTTCGGGACGGCGCCGACGGCGTACACCCTCTACGGCTACGAGGCGATGCAGTCGATCCTCGACGCCATCCGGGCGGCCGGGTCGCACGGGGGGGACCGGGCGAGCGTCGTGCGGGCCTACTTCGACCTCGGGCCGCGCGACTCGCCGATCGGCCGCTACGCGGTGACCGCGACGGGGGACACGACCCTCGGGAACATGGCCGGCTACCGGATCGGTCCGGACGGACGGCTCCGCCTCGACCGGATGCTGAGCCAGGGGTAGCCGGTGGCCGATCCCGACGTCAATCGCCGGCTGGTGCTCGCCCGGCGGCCGACCGGGATGGTCGAGCCGGACGTCGTGGGGCTCGAGCGGGGACCGGTGCCCGAGCCGGGGCCGGGGGAGGCGCTGGTGGCGGTCCGCTACCTGTCGATCGACCCGACGATCCGCGGGTGGATGAACGACGCCCCGGGGTACCTCCCGCCGATCGGGATCGGCGAGGTGATCCGCAGCGGCGGCGCCGGTGAGGTGGTGGCGAGCCGCTCCGACCGCTACCCGGTGGGCGCGACGGTGGTCGGGGCGACCGGGTGGCAGGACTACGTGCTGGCCGGGGAGGGGCGTTCGTGGATGACCGTCGTTCCCGAGGGCGTGGCCCCGACGACCGCGCTCGGCGTCCTCGGCGTCACCGGCATGACCGCGTACTTCGGGGTGCTCGAGGTCGGCGCCGTGCGCGCGGGCGACACCGTCGTCGTCTCGGGCGCGGCGGGCGCGGTCGGGTCGGTGGCCGGGCAGATCGCCAAGCTCAAGGGCGCCGGACGGGTGGTCGGGATCGCCGGGACGGCGGAGAAGTGCCGCTGGCTGGTCGACGACCTCGGCTTCGACGCGGCGATCGACTACCGGGGCGACGACGTCGGCGCCCGCCTGCGGGAGGAGTGCCCGAACGGGGTCGACCTCTATTTCGACAACGTCGGCGGCCCGATCCTCGACGCCTGCCTCGCCCGGCTCGCCCTCCGGGGACGGGTCGTCCTGTGCGGGGCGATCTCCGGCTACAACGACGCGGCGCCGAGTCCGGGCCCGGCGAACTACCTCACCCTGATCCGCCGGAGGGGCCGGATGGAGGGCTTCATCATCCTCGACTACCTCGACCGGTTCCCGGAAGGCCAGGCCGAGATGGCGCGGTGGGTGGCCGATGGCCGGGTCAAGCACGCGGCGCAGGTCGTCGAGGGGCTCGAGCGGGCGCCCGCGGCGCTCAACCTCCTGTTCACCGGCGGGAACACCGGCAAGCTCGTCGTGCGCGTCTGAGGCGGTCGCGGGGGCCGGGCGGGTGATCCGCAACGGCCTTCTCGTCGCAACCACTGACATCCGCTCAGACGCGAAACACACCAGGAGGTCGACGGTGGCCGGACTCAACGAGGACGCAGAGCCGAAGCCGACGGGGCTTAGTCGCCGGGCGCTGATCGCCGGCTCGGCCGGCGCCGCCACCACGATCGCCGTGACGGCGGTCGCCCCCGCGGCGATCGCCCGGTCGGAGGTCGCGGCCACGGCGGTCGCGACGCCATCCACCCCGATCCCGCCGGATCCGATCGTGGCCTACGTGCACGACGCAGACCGCGGCGAGGTGACGGTGGTGTCCGGACGGGTGGAGCGCACCTACCGGGATCCCGTCCTGGTGAAGCGCCTGCTCGCCGCGGCGCAGTCGTCGCAACGGTCGGTCAAGGGGGGCGAGTAGATGTCCTCGCATCGCGAAGCGCCGGGCACGAGTCAGGATCCGGTGGCCGACAGCACCGACGTCTATGCGTTCGTCAGCCCGGACGATCCGACGACGGTCACCCTGATCTGCAACTACATACCGCTCGAGGGTCCGGCGGCCGGGCCGAACTTCTACGAGTTCGGCGACGACGTCCTCTACTCGCTGCACATCAGCAACCGGGGCACCGCGCAGGCGGACATCTCTTACGACTTCCGGTTCCAGACGCAGGTCCTCAATCCGGACACCTTCCTCTACAACACCGGGCCGATCGCCAGCCTGGACGACCCCCACTTCAACAAGCGCCAGTTCTACAGCGTCACCCGGACCGTCGGGTTCCGCTCGACCCTGCTGGGGAGCGGCCTCGCGTCGCCGCCGTGCAACATCGGACCGCTGTCGACGCCGAACTACCCGGCGCTCGCCGCCGCGGCCGTCCACAGCCTTCCGGGAGGGCGGACGGTCTTCGCGGGCCAGCGGGCCGAGGGGTTCTACGTGGACCTCGGGGCCGTGTTCGATCTCGGCGACCTCCGCCCGTTCGAGCAGCTGCACGCCTTTGGCAATCTACCGGCCCGCGAGGGCGTGAACGCGACCGCGAAGGTCAACGTCCACACGATCGCGCTCAAGGTCCCGATCTCCGACCTCGTCGGGACCGGGCCGACGATCGGGGTGTGGGCGACCGCGAGCCGGTCCAAGGTCCAGTTGCGTGGCGTACCGTCGATCGAGACCGGGCCGTGGGTCCAGGTCTCGCGCCTGGGCAACCCGCTGTTCAACGAGGTGCTCGTCCCGCTCGGTAGGAAGGACGCCTGGAACGCGAGCAGCCCCGCGGGCGACGCCGCCTACGCCAACGGGGTCGCGCACCCCGAGCTCGCCGGGTTGCTGAACGTCCTCTACCCGGGCGTGTTCCCCAAGCTCGCGGCCTACAAGAGGCCGCGCGCGGACCTGCTGGCCATCCTGCTGACGGGAATTCCGGCGGGAGTCGTCTCGCCGACCTACTCGACGTTCACCGGCTCGACTCAGGCCGACATGCTACGTCTGAACACGTCGATCAAGCCCACGCCGACCAGCCCGAACGTGCTGGGTGTGCTCGGCGGGGACCTGGCCGGCTTCCCCAACGGCCGCCGCGTGTTCGACGACGTCTTCACGATCGAGCTCCGCGCCATCGCCGGGGTCACGATCCCCTTGGTCGACCCGTCGTTCACGCCAGACGGGGCGGCGAGCGTCGTGACCGACGGCCTCGTGTTCGACAACTACCTACCGAGCTTCCCCTACCTCGGCGTGCCCTACAGCGGGTACGACGTGCCGGGCAGCTAGTCCGGTCCAGGCGATGTCGACGGAGCCGGTCGCTCGACCCCATCCAGAGCACGTCGTCCTCGACCTCGGCGGCGAGGTCGGGGCTTTGGTCGTGCGGGCCGACCCGACCGCCCACGACCTCCAGGTCGAGATCTGCCGGTCCGGCGAGGAGGACGGGAAACGTGAGCACCAGCACGTCCTCGAGCGGCCGATCAATGGCCAGACGATCTACGCGGCCGTGTTCGGCGGACTCCGCCAAGGCAGCTACACCCTGCTGACGAACGACACCGTTCGCGAGAGCAACGTATTGATCGAGGGCGCGGCCGTCACGACGGTCGACTGGCGAATCGGCTGACGAGTCCGCGTCGTCGGGATCGGCGGCGGCGGCGCGCGCCCGCGCCCGCGCCCGCGCCCGCGCTGCCGGGTTGACACGGCACCGGGCGTAAGTGTAGGCTTACCGTAAGCCATGACTAACCAAGCTGCCGGCCTGACCGCGCTGGCCGACCCGACGAGGCGGATGATCTTCGAGCACCTGGCCGCGCGCCCGCGGGCCGTCGGCGACTTGGCGGGCGGGCTTCCGGTCAGCCGGCCCGCCGTCTCCCAGCACCTGAAGGTGCTGAAGGCCGCCGGGCTCGTGACCGACCGGCCGGCGGGAAACCGCCGCATCTACTCCGTCGACCCGGCCGGGGTGGGCGCGCTGCGCGCCTACCTCGACCAGTTCTGGAACCAGTCGCTGACGGCCTTCAAGGCCGCCGCCGAGCAAGAAGACGAGGAGACCTGATGACCACGCAGATTGCAGACACTTCGGTACGGACGTCGATCGTCGTGGACGCGCCGCTCGACCGGGCGTTCACCGTGTTCACCGAGGGGATCGGGAGCTGGTGGAATCCCGACCACCACATCCTGGAGGGGGAGCTCGCCGAGATGGTGTTCGAGCCCCGGGTCGGCGGTAACGTCTACGACCGGGCGGTCGACGGAAGCGAGTGCCGGTGGTCGCGGGTGCTCGCCTACGAGCCGCCGAACCGGGTGGTGTTCAGCTGGGACATCGACACCGAGTGGAAGGTCGAGACCGACCCGGAGAAGACGAGCGAGGTCGAGGTGCGCTTCATCGCCGAGGCGGACGACCGGACGCGGGTCGAGCTCGAGCACCGGCACCTCGAGCGCCACGGGGAGGGCTGGGAGGCCCACCGCGACGCGGTCGGGTCGCCCGGCGGCTGGGGCGCCGGCCTCCAGGGCTTCGCCGACGTGGTCGGGCGCGACTGAGGCAGCCGGGGCGGGCCACGGCGGACACGGGCGTGGCGACGCGCCTCCGGGAGACCGGGGGAACGGGCGTGCTCGGGCGGGCGCTGGGCCCGGCGGGGCAGGCCGCCGGGTATTCGCCTGAGCATGCCCGCCGGGGGGCGCTCGACCTCTTCGATTCGGACGCCGTGGCCCGCGCGGATCCGGCCCGTCGCCGGCTGGCGTCCCGAGCGCTGACGCCCCGGCCGCGTCGCGCCGGGGGCGCTACTGAGCCGCGACGATCATCAGATGGTTGGCGTCCTGGTCGCGGAAGAAGAACAGGAGCGGTACCGTGCCGTCGCCGCCCATCAGCTCGGCGTCGACGTCGACCCCCTTGCCCGCGAGCTCGGCGTGGTCGGCGCGCGGGTCGGAGGACTCGAGGGCGATGCCGGTCATGCGCCCCGGCTGGTAGTCGCCGCGGCCGGGCACCAGCGCGAGGCCGGCCCCGCCGCCGCTCGGCGCGACCTCGACCCAGCGCTCGCTCTCGCCGAAGGGGACGTCGGCGACGATCGTGAAGTCGAGCTTGCCCGTGTAGAACGCGATCGCCGCATCCTGGTCGGTCACCGGAACCATCATCCTGCCGACCTGCGTGATCTGGGTCATGTCGTTCTCCTTGTCTCGCGGGGTACGATCGTATGACTGGGGGCGGGCAGGCAACTAATCGGTCGCGCGGATCGGCACCCCGCTCCCGAGGCCGGCGCGCGGCCGGTGAGCGACTGAGACGTTCGGTGCGATCATCTCGCGAGCCCGCGAGAGACGCCGTTGCCCGCACCGGACCGGTCAGACGAGCCTGAGGTCGGGGAGCGGCGTGAACGGGTAGGCGAGGACGGCGGCGGCGAAGGCGAGCGCCAGCCAGACCCCGACGGCCCAGCGCGGGACGCGCGGATGGGCGAGGAGGCGGGCGACGATCAGGTACACCCCGGGCATCACGATCACCATGTAGTAGAGGTAGGTCGTCCGCTGCCAGATCAGGCTGAGGAGCTCGAAGGGGACGAGCGTGCCCAGGCACCAGGCGACGCCGAGGCGGTCGATCGCCGAGCCGCCCCGCCGGGCGCGGCGAATCGCGACGGCGAAGGCCGGGAGGGCGAGGACGAGGATCACCGGGTTGATCAGCCCGAGGAAATGGGTCGTCGAGACGAGGGGTGTCCCGGCGGCGTCGACGTTGAGGTAGACGATCGGCTTGTCGTCGAACAGCCACTGCCACGGGTAGGACGCGATGCCGGTCGGGCCGCGCGGGCTGGTCTGGGCCGCCGCGTAGCCGAGCAGGTGCCCGATGTGGCCGAGCACCCCGCCGGCGACCGGCTTCCCGGTCCCCGGATCGTAGGGCGGGGCGAGGCGATCGAAGAGCGCGAGCAGGCCGAGGAAGGTCGCGGCGGTCGCCGCCCCGCACCGGGCGAGGCGCGCGAGCGCCGGCCGCCCGCCGGGGCGGCCGATGCCCGCCGGCCGCCCGCGCGCCGCCTCGAGGAGCGCGAAGACGAGGAGCGCGTACGGGGCGACGAGCTTCGCCGTCGCGCCCAGGCCGAGCACCACCCCGGCGGCGAGCGGCCGGCCGCGCAGGTAGAGGACCGCGCTCCAGAGCATGAAGGCGACGACGTAGATGTCGAGTGTCCCGATGCGTCCGTGGACGAGCAGGAGGTTGTCGAGGGCCATCAGCGTCGCCGCCCCGAGGGCGAGACCCGGGCTCCCACCGGCGGCGCGAACGAGCGCGAACATGCCGAGGATGGCCAGCGAGCCGAACACGAGGCTGCCGAGGCGCCAGGCGAGGGGTCCGTCGCCGAGGAGGTCGATCGAGCCGGCGATGATCAGCTTGACGAGCTGCGGGTGCTCGGAGTTCGGGTCGTCGCCGGCCGGAGCCCCGGCGTACGGCTGACCCGGCGGGACGGCGGCGCCGGCGATCACGCGGGCGGCGTTGACGTAGTAGGTCTCGTCGAAGATGAGCCGGTGCGCCGCCGGGGTCCGGCACGATCCCCGGCAGGGGTCTCCGAGCCAGGCGGCCCGGGCCCCGAGCGAGGCCACCGAGAGGAGGGCGAGCAGCGCGAGCGTTCGTCCCGTCGAGCTCATCCGAGGCTCAGGGCGGGGAGCTCGCCGCCGGCGGGGCGGAGCCCGGGTCCCCGCCGAGCTCGGCCCGTCGCCGCTCGAGCAGTCGCCGCTCGGCGCCGGCGCCCGCGGGGACGAGGGCGAGGGCGCGCCCGTAGGCCTCCCGGGCCTCGACGACCCGCCCCAGCCGGCGGAGCATCTCCGCCCGGGTGGAGTGGAGGTAGCGGTAGTCGTCGAGTTCGAGGCGGTCGAGCAGCTCCAGTCCCGCCTCGGCACCGTCAGCCTCGGCGACCGCGGCCGCTCGGTTGAGCTCGATCACCGGCGACCCGCTCAGCCGGGCGAGCTCGCCGTAGAGGGCGGCGATCTGCGGCCAGTCGCGCGGCTGGTCGGCGTGGAGCGAGGCGATCGCCGCCTGGAGGACGTAGGGGCCGTGCCCGCGGAGGGCGAGGGCCCGGTCGAGCACGGCCCGGCCCTCGGCGATCTGCGCGGCGTCCCAGAGCGCGCGGTCCTGGTCGGCGAGCAGCACGAGCTCGCCGTCCCGGAACCGCGCCCGCCGGCGGGAGTCGTGGAGGAGCATGAGCGCGACCAGGGCGTGGGCCTCGGGCTCGTCCGGCATCAGCTCGGTGAGCGCCCGGCCGAGCCGCAGCGCCTCGGCGGCCAGGTCGTTGCGCCCGCCCCAGCCCTCGTTGAAGATCAGGTAGACGACGGCGAGCACGGCGGCGAGCCGGTCGGGGAGGAGATGATCCGGCGGTACGCGGAAGGGGATCCCGGCCGCCTTGATCTTCCGCTTGGCGCGGACCAGCCGCTGGGCCATCGTCGCCTCGCCGACCAGGAAGGCGCGGGCGATCTCCTCGGTGGTCAGCCCGCCGAGCGTCCGGAGGGTGAGGGCGACCTGGGCCTCGACGGCCAGAGCCGGATGGCAGCAGGTGAAGACGAGCTCGAGCCGCTCGTCGGGAAAGGTCGTCTCCTCCACGGTGTCCTCCACGCCCTCGGGCGCCTCCAGCAGTCGGGTCTTCGCGGCGAGGGTGCGGTCGCGGCGAATCCGGTCGATGGCCCGGCGGCGGGCGGTGGTGATCAGCCACGCCCCGGGGTTCGACGGAATCCCGTCCCGCGGCCAGCGCTCCGCGGCGACGGCGAACGCCTCCTGGGCCGCCTCCTCGGCGAGGTCGAACTCGCCGAGGAAGCCGATCAGGGCCGCGAGGACCTGTCCCCAGTGGTCGCGGAAGGTCCGGTCGAGGCTGGTCACCACTCCGCGATCGGGCGCACCTCGATCGCTCCGCCCATGCTCGTCGACGGGATTCGGGCCGCTACCTCGATCGCCGCGTCGAGGTCGTCGGCTTCGAGGATGCAGTAGCCGTCGAGCGCCTCCTTGGTCTCGACGAACGGGCCGTCCGTGGTCAGCGTCCGGCCGTCCTGCACCCGCACGGTGGTGGCCGTCTCGGGGGGCTGGAGCTGGTTGCCGGGGGTCAGGCCGGGGGTCTCGTTGATGGCCTGCCACCCGGCGGCGATCGCCTTCTGCTCGTCCGCGGACATGTTCTGGAAGTCGCGTGCCTTGGGGCCCAGGTTGATCAGCAGCATGTACTTCATCGCTTCCTCCTTCTCGGGAATGGTCGCCACAGAGACGAACGCGATCTCCCCGGATCGACAGGTCGAGGGACGAATTTTCTCGCCCGGGCCGCCGGCTGACCCGTCAATCCACCAGGGCGGCCGCCAGGGCGCCGTCGAGCTCGGGCAGGCGAAAGTCGTAGCCGAGCTCGGCCGCGCGCCGGGGGAGCACCCGCTGGCCGCCGGTGACGATCTGCGACATCTCGCCGAACAGGAGTCGGACCGCCGCCTTGGGCACCGGCGCCAGGGCCGGCCGGTGGAGCGCGCGGCCGAGCGCCTTCGCGAACTCGGCGTTGGTCACCGGGGTCGGGGCGGTCGCGTTGACGGGCCCGTCGAAGCGGGCGTCCCCGGCCGCGGCCAGGTAGAGGCCGACGACGTCCTCGAGCGCGATCCACGACATGTACTGGCGCCCGCCGGCCACCGGCCCGCCGACCCCGGCCCGGAAGGGCGGGAGCATCTTCGCGAGCGCCCCACCGTCGGGGCTGAGGACCACGCCGGTGCGGAGCATGCCCACCCTGACCCCGAGGCGGGCCGCCGCGGCGGCGGTCCGCTCCCAGTCGACGCAGATCTGGGCGACCCAGTCGTCGCCGGGCGCGGCGTCCTCGTCGAGGGGCTCGTCGCCCCGGTCCCCGTAGTAGCCGACCGCCGAGGCGCTGATGAGGACGGGGGGCCGGGGCGACGCGGCCTCGATCCCGGCGATGAGGTTCTCCGTGCCGATCAGCCGGCTCTCCCGGATCATCCGCTTGGCCTGGTCGGTCCAGCGCTGGGCGATGTTCTCGGCCGCGAGGTGGATGACCACGTCCCGGCCGCTCAGCGCCTCGTGCGGCGCCGGCTCGCTCAGCGGATCCCAGGTGACGCCGCGCTCCGGGTCGCGGCTGAACGCCGTCACCTCGTCGCCGCGGGCGCGGAGGGCGGCGACCAGCGGGCGACCGATCAGCCCGCTGGCTCCGGTGATCGTGACCTTCATCCCCGCACCGGGCGGCAAGCGGTTGGGTCGGGCATCGGACACCGATGTTACGAGAGCGCCCGCCCGGGCCCGGCGGCGCCGGGGCGCCTAGAGTGGCTTAAAAATGTCAGAGCTCTTCCTGATCGACGGCAACAGCCTCGTCTACCGCGCCTTCTTCGCCCTCCCCGAGTCGATCGCCACGTCGACCGGCGAGCCGACGAACGCCATCTTCGGGTTCGCGTCGATGCTGGTGAAGATCGTCACCGAGCACGGCGTCAAACCGACGATCGTCGTGTGGGACGCCGGCACCTCGGGGCGGGTCGAGGTCTACGCCGAGTACAAGGCCCAACGCCGGTCGCGGCCGAGCCTCCTCAAACAGCAGTGGCCGGCGCTCGAGCCGCTGGTCGACGCCTTCGGCTACCGCAACGTCCGGGTCGACGGGTTCGAGGCCGACGACGTGATCGCGACGATCGCCGAGCGGGCGCGGGAGGAGGGGATCTCGGTGACCATCGTCACCGGCGACCGCGACGCCTTCCAGCTGATCGACGAGGCCGGCCTGGTCAAGGTGATGGCCACCTCGCGGGGGATCACCGAGACCAAGCTCTACGACCACCCGGCGGTGGTCGACCGCTACGGGATTCCCCCGGCCCTCGTGCCCGACTTCTACGGGCTGAAGGGCGACACGTCCGACAACATCCCCGGGGTCCCGGGCATCGGCGACAAGACCGCCTCCGACCTGCTCCAGCGGTTCGGGACGCTCGAGGGCGTGCTCGCCCACGTCGACGAGGTCGGCGGAGCCAAGCGGCGGGAGAACCTGACCGTCCACGCCGAGAACGCCCGGATCTCCAAGCAGCTGGCCACCATGAACCGGGAGATCCCGCTGCCCTTCCCGGTGGCCGAGATGCTCGACGGCGAGCCGGACCGCTCGCGGCTGCGCGAGGTGTTCCGCCGCTGGGAGCTGCGCGACCCGCTCCGTCGCCTCGAGGAGGCGCTCGGCAGCGCCGAGGCGGCGGCGCCGGCGCCGGCGGCCGACCGGAAGCTGACGGCCCGGGTCCGCCGGGGGACGGTCGACCAGATCGCCGGCCTGCCCGCGGGCGAGCTCGCGGTCGCCGTCCGGCCCCCGGAGGTCCCGGAGGGGGCGCTCTTCGGGGCGAGTCCGCTCTGGAGCTTCGCCGCCGCCGCAGGTTCCGATGTGGTCGCCGGGGAGTGTGCGGATCCCTCGGAGCTGCTCTCTTCCTCCAGCGGGCGCCCGGTGATCGCGCATGACGCCAAGACGCTCGGCCGGGTTCCCGACCGGCTGTCCCACGACACGCTGCTCGGGGCCTACCTGCTCGAGCCGGCCCGCCGCGGCTATCCGCTGGCCGAGCTCTGCGAGGAGCGCGGCCTGGCGGCGGCGGTCGAGGACGGCGCCGCCGCCGACGCGCTGCTGGTCGCCGCGCTGACCGAGCTCCAGCGGGCCGAGATCCGCGACCGGGGGCTCGAGCCGCTGCTGCGCGAGGTCGAGCTCCCGCTGGTCGGGGTCCTGCGGGAGATGGAGCGCTGCGGGGTGCGGCTCAACCTCGACCGGCTGGCCTTGATCACCGAGCGGGTGCGCGAGGAGGTCGACCGGCTCGAGCGGGAGATCCACGCGTCGGCCGGGGAGGAGTTCCTGATCGGGTCGCCCCAGCAGCTGGCCGAGATCCTCTTCGTCAAGCTCGGGCTCTCGAAGAAGCGCCGGGGCAAGACCGGGTTCTCGACTGACGCCCGGGTGCTCGCGGCGATCCGCGGCGAGCACCCGATCATCCCGATGATCGAACGCTGGCGCGAGCTCTCGACCCTGGTCAAGACCTACCTCGAGCCGCTGCCCGAGCTGGTCGACGGGGAGTCTCGCCTGCACACGACGTTCCTCCAGACGGTGGCCACCACCGGGCGGCTGTCGTCGACCAACCCGAACCTCCAGAACGTCCCGATCCGCACGCCGCTCGGCCGGGAGATCCGCGGCTGCTTCGAGGCGGCGCCGGGTCGCCTGCTCACCTCGGCCGACTACTCCCAGGTCGAGCTCCGGGTGCTCGCCCAGCTGGCCGAGGAGCCGGTGCTCAAGGAGATCTTCCACCGGGGCGAGGACGTCCACACGGCCACCGCCTGCCAGGTGTTCGGCGTCGAGCCGCACCAGCTCGACGCGGGGATGCGCTCGAAGGCGAAGATGGTCAACTACGGGATCGTCTACGGGCTGACCGACTACGGCCTCGCCGACCGACTCCAGATCGAGCGGACGGAGGCGGCGGGCTTCATCGAGCGCTACCTCGAGCGCTTCCCGGCCGTCCGGGCGTTCATCGAGCGGACGATCGCCGAGGCGACCGACCGCGGCTATGTCACCACCCTGCTCGGCCGCCGGCGGCAGATCCCCGAGCTCCGGGCGCGCAACTACCAGCAGCGGACCTTGGGCGAGCGGCTGGCCGTCAACACGGTGATCCAGGGAACGGCGGCCGACATCATCAAGGTGGCGATGGTCCGCTGCGCCCGGGCGCTCGAACCGTTCGAGACACGCCTGATCCTCCAGATCCACGACGAGCTCCTCTTCGAGGGGCCGCCCGGCGAGACCGACGCGGTCGGTCGGATCGTCTGCGCCGAGATGACCGGTGCGTGGGAGCTCGATCCGCCGCTCGCGGTCGACCTCGGGGTCGGCGCGAACTGGCTCGAGGCCAAGTAGGCGGCCGCCGGGGGTCGAGACGACCGCGCCATCGCGGCGGCCGACGGGAGTAGGCTGACCCCATGCGGTGGCGTCCTCGGCTGGTGTCGGGTCTGATCGTCGTCTGTGTCCCGGCGGCCGTGCCCGCGGCCCCGGCCGTCGCCCGCGCGGCGACCCACCGGCCGGCGACGGCGCGGCTCCAGACGTTCGCCTCGTGCGCGGACCTCGTCGGCTACGCCCGCCGGAACTTCGCCGTCACCGGCGGCCTCCCCGAGCCGGCGATCGGGGTCGCCGAGCCGGCCCCGCTCGCGTCGCCCCAGAGCCCGAACCAGCTCGCGTCCGGCCAGCAGGCTCCGGCTGCGGCCCCGGCGCCGAGCTCGGCGTCCGGGTCGCCGAGCTTCTCGACGACCAACGACCAGGAGGCCGGGGTCGACGAGCCGGACATCGTCAAGACGGACGGGACGACGCTGTTCACCGTCGCGCAGGGCAAGGTCGAGGCGGTGGCGGTGGGGACGGCCACGCCGCGGCTGGTCGGATCGCTCGACCTCGGCAACGACGGCTACGGGGCGCAGCTGCTGCTGCGCGGGAGCCGCCTGATCGTGATCTCCTCGGGCGGCGGCGGCTACGCCCGCCCGCTCGCCGGCCGGCTCCCCGGCTCGGCGGTCGCGTTCCCGCTGAACTTCGGCCTGACGACCACGGTGCGTGAGGTCGACGTCCACGACCCGGCGGCGATGAAGGTCACCCGGACGATGACCATCGACGGGTCGTTCGTCGACGCCCGCCAGAACGGGGCGACGGCGCGCCTGGTCATCAGCTCGGCCCCGCAGGCGATCGGCCTCGCCGCCGGCCGGCGGACCGTCGCCGGCGCCTGGGTGCCGAGCCGCCGCTTCCACAGCGCGCTGACCGGGCGATCCTACGTGCGCCCGGTCGCCCCGTGCCGGACGATCCGCCGGCCGGCCGTCTTCTCCGGGCTGGGGATGCTGACCATCTTCACCCTCGACCTCGATCGGGGTCTCTACACGGCGGACACCCAGGCCCTGATGGCCGACGCCCAGATCGTCTACGGGTCGACGACCAGCCTGTATGTCGCGACCCAGCGGTGGACCGACCCGCGGCTCGCGCTCTCACGGGTGCCCGCCGGGCAGACGACGCTGATCAGCCGCTTCGACGTCAGCGACCCGGCGAAGACGAAGCTGGTCGCGACCGGCGCCGTCGGCGGCTACCTCCTCAACCAGTTCTCGCTCTCCGAGTACCAGGGCTACCTGCGGGTGGCCACCACGAGCCGCCCGATCTGGTGGGAGGGCGGCGGACCGCCGTCGGTGGCGAGCAGCAGCGCGGTGACCGTGCTCGCCGAGCGCGGCGGGCTCCTGACCGCGGTTGGTCGGGTCGGTGGGCTGGGGGCCGGGCAGCAGATCTACTCGGTCCGCTTCGTCGACGACGCCGGCTACGTGGTGACCTTCCGCCAGGTAGACCCGCTCTACACGATCGACCTCCGCTCGCCGTCCGCCCCGCGCGTGGCCGGGCAGCTCGAGCTCGCCGGGTACTCGGCCTACCTCCACCCGCTCGCCCCGGGGCTCCTGCTCGGGGTCGGGCAGGCCGTCGGCCCGGGCAACGAGCCGGCGGGGACCCAACTCGAGCTATTCGACGTGTCCGACCCGAGCGCGCCGCGGCTGATCCAGCGGACGCTGGTCGGGGGCGGGTCGTCGTCCGAGGTTCAATCCGACCACCACGCGTTCCTCTACTGGCCGCCGACCGGCCTGGCGGTGCTGCCGGTCGAGATCTACCCGCCGACGCCGGTCTCGACCACCGGGGTGATCCCGCCGTCGGCGGCGGCGATCGCCCCGTCGCCGGCCGGGTTCGTCGGGGCGATCGGGTACCACGTCGACCGGTCGGGCATCACCGAGGTCGGCCGGATCGCCCACCCGGGGCTCGCCGCGGGCTACGTCCCGCCGATCCGCCGGTCGGTCGTCGCCGGACCGCGGCTGTTCACCATCTCCGACGGCGGGGTGCTCGCCTCGAGCCTGGACAGCCTCGCCCCGCAGACCTTCGTCGCCTTCCCGTCGCCGCTCCCGCCCGTGCCCGTGCCGCTGGCGGCCGTGGCGTCCGGCCGCGGGTAGCGGCCCGGGCTGTGAGGTGTCGCGCGCCGGCGCCGGCCTGCGAAACGTCGCGCCTCGGCGCCATCGCACCAGCTTCGTGCCTAGGCACACCCGCCCACAAGCCACATGCGCCGCGTGTGTCCGCGCACACTCTGGGGCTCCAAGCGCCCGGCGGGAGGTGGGCGAGGTCGGTGTGCGGTGTCGGGGCGTCAGTGGTCACGCGACGCGCAGCAGGCGAGTGCGCGCTCGCGTTCCAGGGTTCCCCCCGCTGGGCGGCGGACATCGCCGTGCGGAGATCCTGCACAGCCCCGGCTTGGCGTGCTAATGCCCTGCGTACTCGGCGCTGGGGCGGACGGCGTCTCACACGCGATCTACCGCGAAGCGACGTCGTCCTGGAAGGGGGCCATGCGCAGCAATTGCCGAGGAGCAAGCCTTGTGGCAGCGGAGCTCAGGTGGTTGTCTACCCAGTGCCCTAGGAGGCCCGGTTCACCCCGGAGGACGCAAGCCGAGCGGTCGACTCAGACCAACCTGTTTGGCGTGCGCCTAAGTCGTGGTGGGACGTGCAAGCACCCGACGGCACCACACAAGCGTTGTCCGAACGAAGGAGCGCACTACATGTCAGAGAATCTCATCGAGAGCGTGGAGCCGCTGCTCACGCCGCCCGTGACGCGTCACCCGACAGGGATCAGCGACAGCAGCGACGACGGCGACGGCGTCTACGCTGCCGCCACGGTGCTCTGTGCGGCGTTCGACGACGGCGACGACGACTAGGGACGCCGGCCCGCGGATCGCCGGCCGGATGTCTGGCCGGCGATCCGCCGTGACCGACAGCGAGTTCGAGGGTCGGCGCGTTGGCTGACGTTCGAACGATACCGGGCCTCGCCGAGCTATGGGAACGCACCAGAGGCGACGAGCGGATCTGCGTAGCCGTCGTCGACGGGAAGGTGGACAGTGGGCATCCGGCGTTTCGCCGGGCAGCGCTGACCAGCCTGCCGGGCGTCGGGTCGCAGGACGGCCTCGGCGGACGGCACGCGGCGCACGGGACGCATGTCGCGAGCGTGATCTTCGGGCAGCCCGGAGGGCCGGTACCCGGCGTCGCTCCGGCGTGCCGGGGCCTGACCGTCCCGTCCTTCTCCGATCATCGCCGCAGGACCTCGCAGCTGGAGATTGCCCGCGGCATCGAGCTGGCGGCCGCGTCCGGTGCCCATGTCATCAACGTCAGCGGGGGCCAGCTCAGCCCGGAGGGCTACGCGCAAGATCCCCTCGCACGAGCTGTTCGGCACTGCCGCGACAGCAACGTGCTCGTCGTAGCGGCGGCGGGAAACAACGCCTGCTTCTGCAATCACGTCCCGGCGGCACTGGACTCCGTCCTGGCCGTCGGTGCGCTCGGCGACGACGGCCAGCCGCTGGCTATGAGCAACTGGGGTCAGGCGTATCGCGGCCACGGCATCCTGGCACCGGGCGAGAACATCCTCGTCGCCGTCCCGGGCGGCCAGGTCATTCAGCGCAGCGGCACGAGCCTCGCCGCGCCGATCGTGGCCGGCGTCGCCGCGCTCCTGCTGAGCCTGCAGCTCCAACGGGGGCGCGAGCCAGACCCGTCGTCGATCGGCGCGCTGCTCGTCGAGACCGCCGACCCCTGCGAACTTGAAGATCCCGGCGCCGGCGACGGAACCGGTTCGTGTGAACGTTTCTTGAGCGGAACCTTGAACATTGGGAGAGCGATGAGTGCGGTGTCAGAGAGCCTTGAAAACGTCGGCCAGTCGTCGAGCGTCTGCGGCTGCGGCGGTGCCGCGCCAGCCTGGACCGGGGGCGCAGCTCCCACCGCGCCAGCCCTCGCCGGGGTGGCCCCACAGCTTGCCGGGGCAGGGATGGAGCTGCACTCCGCGCCGCCGTCTGCGTCGGGGGGTGCCGGGGTGAGCTCGGGTCCGTCGGAGGCGGTGTCGTCGGATGGTGTGGCGGTGTCGGCGGCGCCGCCTAACAGTCCGGGGGTGTCGCCGCCGGTCTACGCGTTGGGCACGTTGGGCTATGACTTCGGGACCGACGCGCGGCGCGACACGTTCAAGCAGCTGATGGCGCCGGTCGAGATCGACGGCACGGTCGTGCCGGCGAACCCGTTCGATTCGCGGCAGATGGTCGACCACCTCGCCGCGCACCCGTCCGAGGCGCGGTCGCTGATCTGGACGCTGAACATGGAGCTGACCCCGATCTACGCGATCGAGGCCGAGGGCCCGTACGCCGCTGCGGTGTACGAGCTGCTGACGCGGCTGCTCGCCGGCGAGGTCGCTTCCAGCGAGGACCCAAGCTACGTCGAGCGCGTCGCGATCCCGGGCCGGCTGCCTGGGCGCACCATCAAGCTGCACAACGGCCAGCTCGTCCCGGTGATCGATTGTGAGCAGCTGCGCGGCCTGTACGGCTGGGAGGTCAACAAGCTCGTGACCGCGGCCGTCGCCGCCGCCGCTGTCGCTCCGGGCAGCGCGTCCGACGTCGTCGTCGCGGCGAACCTGCGCGAGTTTCTCACCAAGGTCTACTACGACCTGCGCAACCTCGGCATGACCAGCCCCGACCGGGCGCTGAACTTCGCCGCGACCAACGCCTTCCAGGCCGCGCACACGTTCGCCAGCGCGCTGGCCGAAGGACGCGTGCTCGACACGATCTACGTCGAGAAGAGCCCGTTCTGCCGCCTGGACTCAGACTGCTGGGATGTCCGCCTGCGCTTCTTCGATCCCGAGAACAACCGCCGCGCCAAGCGCGTCTTTCGCTTCACGATCGACGTGTCCGACATCATGCCCGTCACCCTCGGCGACGTCCGCACCTGGACCGAAGCGTAGGGCGACTCGTATGCGACTTCCCGTGCAGTCCCCACCGGTCAGACGCCCCGAGCTCGTCCATCCGCACCGCACGGTCGACCTCGTGCACGGCAGCCCGCAGGAGCTGGTTGCGCTGCGGATCAGTCTCATGCACGGCGCGAACTACAACGACCCCCAGTACTTCTCGGGCGCGCCCGCGCGCGGGTTGGCGACCGCGTTCGGAGGGATGCGATGAGTCCGGCGCCCAGGAAGCCGGCAGCGGCGGCGCCCAGGAAGCCGGCAGCGGCGGCGCCCAGGAAGCCGGCAGCGGCCAAGCCGAAGGCCGCCGCCGCGTCCAGCCCCAAGCCGGCTCGGCTGGCCACTTCCAGCGGCGCGGGCCCGCCGGTGACGGGCGGCGCGGCCAGGACTCCGCGGGCGCCGATCCCGTCTGCCGGGACCGGCGTGATCGTGGCGGGCGGCTCGGCGAGCGCTCCGTCGCCGTCGCTCACCCGGAAGCGTCCGCTTGCGTCTCCGGCGGCGGCCCCGGTCGCGGCTACCGTCGAGGGACCCACCCCGGGGGTGGCGCTCCCGCGCGGCGGCGCCCTCGACGAGCCCTGGCCAAAGCCCCTGCAGATTGAGCGCGTGGTGCCGGCGCCGCTCGAAACCGGCCTCTCGGACTACGCGTTCTGGACGGAGTACCTCGCCGACCACGAGCCGGCGCCGGCGCCCTTCGGCGGGTTCCGACGAGGCCGGATCTGGAGATGAGGCGTTCCAGCGACGGCGCGCCGGACCCGGCGGCGGACGGGCGTGCTCCGGCCGCATAGATGCCCGCGCTGGCATCGATACCAGGCGTGCGGGAGCTGTGGGACCGCTCGTGCGGGCGCGTGGACGTGGCGATCGGCGTTGTCGACCTCGGCCCGTTCGCCCTCGGACACACGTGCTTCGCTGGGGCGGACCTCACGGTCGTCGAGCCCTACCGGCTCCCCCGCGACGGCAGCGCGACCGGCACCTCAGCGGAGCACGCGACGGTCGCTGCGAGCATCCTCTTCGGCCGCCGCGACGGCCCGGTGCCCGGGATGGCGCCCGGCTGCCGGGGCGTCCTCGTCCCGGCGTTCAGCGACGCATCGGCCATGCTCGACCCAGCGGCGCTCGCCCGCGCGCTCGACGTGTGCATCGACGCGGGCGCCGACGTCGTCTGCCTCGGGGTCTGCCTGCCGTCCGACGAGCCGGATGCGGACGCAACCCTCGCGCAGACGCTGCGGCGCGCGACCGAGCAGCACATGCTCGTCGTCGCGCCCGCCGGCAACTTCGGCGGCCAGGTGCTCTGCCAACCGGCCGCTCAGCCCGACGTGCTCGCGGTCGGCGCGTACAACGACGATGGGCGCGTGCGCGCGTCGAGCAACTGGGGAGCGGCGTACGCCAGCCACGGCATCGTCGCTCCGGGGGCGAACGTCACCGGAGCAGCGCCGGGCGGCGGGACCGTCGTCCGCAATGGCACGAGCGTCGCGACCCCGATCGTCGGAGGCGTTGTCGCCCTGCTGCTCAGCATCTTGCGCGACGCCGGTCGCGACGGCGATCCGCTCGCCGTCCGCGACGCGCTCCTCGCCAGCGCGCGACCGTGCACGGCGGACGAGGCGCGTGGTGAGCCGGCGCGCTGTCTCGCCGGGAGGCTCGACGTGCCCGCCGCGACGCGGCGCGTGCTCGAGCCGCCGCCCCCCCGCCGCTGGCACCCCCAGGGATGGCGGCCGGGAAAGGCGGAACGCGTCGAAGCAGTGCTCGCCTACGACGAGGATTTACCGCCGAACGCGCCGTCTGCGTCGGGGGGTGCCGGGGTGAGCTCGGGTCCGTCGGAGGCGGTGTCGTCGGATGGTGTGGCGGTGTCGGCGGCGCCGCCTAACAGTCCGGGGGTGTCGCCGCCGGTCTACGCGTTGGGCACGTTGGGCTATGACTTCGGGACCGACGCGCGGCGCGACACGTTCAAGCAGCTGATGGCGCCGGTCGAGATCGACGGCACGGTCGTGCCGGCGAACCCGTTCGATTCGCGGCAGATGGTCGACCACCTCGCCGCGCACCCGTCCGAGGCGCGGTCGCTGATCTGGACGCTGAACATGGAGCTGACCCCGATCTACGCGATCGAGGCCGAGGGCCCGTACGCCGCTGCGGTGTACGAGCTGCTGACGCGGCTGCTCGCCGGCGAGGTCGCTTCCAGCGAGGACCCAAGCTACGTCGAGCGCGTCGCGATCCCGGGCCGGCTGCCTGGGCGCACCATCAAGCTGCACAACGGCCAGCTCGTCCCGGTGATCGATTGTGAGCAGCTGCGCGGCCTGTACGGCTGGGAGGTCAACAAGCTCGTGACCGCGGCCGTCGCCGCCGCCGCTGTCGCTCCGGGCAGCGCGTCCGACGTCGTCGTCGCGGCGAACCTGCGCGAGTTTCTCACCAAGGTCTACTACGACCTGCGCAACCTCGGCATGACCAGCCCCGACCGGGCGCTGAACTTCGCCGCGACCAACGCCTTCCAGGCCGCGCACACGTTCGCCAGCGCGCTGGCCGAAGGACGCGTGCTCGACACGATCTACGTCGAGAAGAGCCCGTTCTGCCGCCTGGACTCAGACTGCTGGGATGTCCGCCTGCGCTTCTTCGATCCCGAGAACAACCGCCGCGCCAAGCGCGTCTTTCGCTTCACGATCGACGTGTCCGACATCATGCCCGTCACCCTCGGCGACGTCCGCACCTGGACCGATCCGAGCTAACGAGAGGACCATCGATGGCCATCGACTCGACCGCGCAGGCAACGCCGAGATCTGCACATCGTCCGATCGACGTGCCATGGGAGCTGAACGTGCCGGTCGCCGACCTCTACATCGTCGGCTACGGGATGCGGCTGCCCAACGACTTCACCCTCGAGACGCTCGCGGTCCTCAAACGCTGCAAGCGGCTGTTCGGCGCCCCGCCGATCAACGCGCCGGATTTTGGGATTCCACCGATGGAGGATCTCACCGTGCTGTACGCACCGGACAAGCCGCGCATGAAGACCTACGCGGAGATGGCGGAGCAGGTGCTCGAGGCGGCAGCCGTGGATCCGCCGGTGGCGTTCGCCACCTACGGCAGCGCGATGGTCGGGACGTTTCCCGCTCACCGCTTGCTCGAGGAAGCACCGCGGCGCGGGCTGACGGTCCACGCCGCCAACGCCGTGTCGTCCTTCGACGGCCTCTGGGCGGACTTCAACGTCGAGCCCTTCTTCGGCTGTCAGATCTGGGAGGCGTCGGCGTTCGTCGACCTCGACGTGGTCCCCGACACGAAAGCCGTCCTGCTGCTCCCCCAGGCGCCCGTCTATGGGGTCAAGACGGGCATGGACGCGGAGAGGATGCGCACCGAGCCCCGGCAGGAGATGTCCAAGCTGAAGGCGTACCTCCGGCGTTTCTATCCCGCCGATCACGTGGTGTGCCTCGCGATGACGAGCGCGGCGTCGGCGGATCCGCTGCGTTCGATCGTGACGCCGGTGAAGCTCGAGGATCTCGACGCGGTCGACGCGCCGCTGGCCTCGACGCTCGTCGTGCCGCGCCTCGACGATGCGGCGCGCCACTTCGACTTCGAGAGTCGGGCGACGAGCGACGCGCAGCCGGCGCACCGCGAGCACCATGCGTCTGACGTAGCCGGGGATTGATCGGTGGCGACCGGTTGGGCGGAGACATACTCCCGGCAGCTCACATTGCAGGCGGAGATGCTGTGGCGCCACGAGCATCCGTTCATGGCCTCGATCCCGGCCTTCGCGGCGGCTGGGACGGTCGTCGATTTCGGGGCCGGAAACGGCGCTTTCGGCCGCCGCCTCGCCGGCGCTCACCCTGAGAAGCGCTTCCTCGGCGTCGAGCCGAACGCCGAGGTCTTCGCGGTCGGCGCGCGGTTGGCGTCGCCGTCGAACTACCGCTATGTGCACGGCGGCCAGGACGCCGTCGAAGGGGTGCACGACCTGCTCTTCGCCCGGCTCATGGTCATGTACCTACCTGATCGAAAGGCGTTCTACGCTTGGGCGCGGCAGCATTTCCGCACGGCGCTCGTCGTCAACAACGACGACGCGGCAACGGTTTCCGTGCCCTCGACGCCGATCGCCGACGCCGCGATCGAGGAAGGCTTCCGCAAGAGCGCTGACACGATGGGCACCACGCTCGTCGGCGATCACGATCTCGGGGCGATGCAAGCCGAGTGGGCTGCGGCAGGCTTCCTGCCGGCGGGTTCCGAGACCTTGCTGGTCAATCTCAGCGGCCCCGACCTTCGCCTCGCTCACCATGTGACCCGCCTTGTCGTGGCGAACCTCAATCCCGAGGCGCTGACGCGGCCGCTGCTCGACGAGATGTACTACTGGTCGCTCGATCCCGAGGCGCGATCGACCGCCGGCTTCGCATACCACTGTGTGTTCAACCCTCTGCTTGCCGACGATGAGCTCGGCGGAGCGTCCGCCGGGTGATCGGCTCGGCGTTCGGTTATCCCGGCGTGCGGTACGCCAGCAACCCGCTTCCCGGACCCACCGTTTCGCGCGACGCCGACCCGACCGGCCGGTCGCCGGACGACGCGCGCATCTACGACCGCATGATCACCCTCAAGGCCGAGGCGCAGTGGGGCGCGGACCTGAACGTGCTCGTCCGCTCGCCCGAGTGGCTGGCGGCGACGACCGTGCTTGATCTCGGCGCGGGCACCGGCGCGTTCGGCCGGCGCGTCGCCGCGCACTTTCCGACGAAGAGCATCGTGGCGCTCGAGCCCGACGCAGCGCTGCACGCGCTCGGCGCCCGCACACCGGCACCACCGAACTACGCGTTTCTCCACGGCGGGTTTGACCCGGGTCTCGAGGGCTTCTTCGACGTCCTCCTCGCCCGCACCGTACTCCACTACATGCCCGACCCGCGGGCCTTGGCGACGTGGGCGGGCCAGCATTGCGGCGCGGCACTCGTCATGGACAACGACCAGCGCCGCTCCTCGATGAAGCCCGCGTTGCCGTCCTACCTTGAGCTGCTGTCACGGGCGAGCTGGAGCAATCCCGTCGACGCGCAGGCCGTCGCGCGCGACCGCGAGCGGGTCGACTCGCCCCGCGTGTTCGCCGACGCCGGCTTCACGCTCACGGGATCGCACACGGCCGTCACGGAGCTGGCGGGCGCGCGCGGCAGGCTGCTTGCGCACCACCTCCTGCGCGCGGCGGCCGAGCTCGTCGACCCTGCCGCGCTCACGATGGACATGCTCGACGAGGTCTTCGAGTGGTCGAACGACGAAGACGCCTGGCTGACGCTGGGCGCCACCTGGTACCGCTTTCGCAACACGCCGACGTCGTGGCTCACGCTCGACGCGAGCTCGCCAAGTCGTTAGTAGCGCAAGCCGTACAGCGCACGGTACTTCGCGTCGAGGTAGGCGAGCAGGGGGCCCGGATCGAGCGAGCCGCCGACCGCCCGGGCGACGACCTCGGCCGGCAGCAGCGTGCGGCCGTAGCGGTGAACCCGATCGCGCAGCCACTCACGGAGCGAGCGGCAATCCCCGCTGCGCAGATCGTCCTCGAGACCCGGAACCTCTGCGCGCATGACCTCCCACAGCTGCGCCGCCAGGACGTTCCCAATCGCGTACGTCGGGAAGTACCCGATGATCCCCTGCGCCCAGTGGACGTCCTGCAGCACGCCGTGCAGGTCGTCGGGCACGTCGATGCCGAGCAGCTCGCGCGTCCGCTGCGCCCACGCCGCAGGCAGATCGCTGGGATCAAGCGTCCCCTCGACGAGGCGTATCTCCAGCTCGAACCGCAAGAGTACGTGCAGGGCGTACGTCACCTCGTCCGCATCGATCCGGATCAACGTCGGTCGAACGATGTTGATCGCGCGCACGAAATCATCCAGCGCGACGTCGGCCAGCGCGGCGGGCATCGAATGCCGCAGTCGCGGTAGCCACCAGCTCCAGAACGGCTCGGCCCGCCCGACGAGGTTCTCCAGCAGTCGGCTCTGCGACTCGTGCACGCCGATCGACGCTGCCGCGTCGAGGCCCGTGCGCGCAAGCGCCGGATCGATCCCGCGCTCGTAGAGCGCGTGCCCCATCTCGTGCAGGAACGTGAAGAGCCCGCTCAGGCTGCCCTCCTCGAACCGTGCGGCAACGCGAACGTCGCTCAGTGCCGGCGCGCAGGCAAATGGGTGCACCGCCGTGTCGAGCCGGAAGCCATCGGCGTGAAAGCCCGTCGCGGCCGCGATCTCGAGCGCGAGCTCGCGCTGCGACTTCACTGGGAACGGGCCCGTGAGCGCGGCCGGTGCGGGCCGCGCAGCGATGTCGGCCAGGAGCGGCGCCAGACCCCGGCAGATGCGCTCGAGCAGCGCCCGGACCTCCACGGTGGTCGCGCCGGGCTCGTAGCGGTCCATGAGCGCGTCATACGGATGCGCAGACTCGGGGAAGCAGCCGGCGTACTCGCAGGCGAGCTCGACGTTCCTTCGCAGCGCCGGCTCGAAAAGCCGGAAGTCGTTGAGGGCGCGCGCGGCGAGCCAGGCGTCCATGCCCTCGGCGCCCGCCCGGGCGATGTCCTCGGTCAGACGGGCCGAAACCCGGCGCAGCCGCTGTTGATCGCGGCCGACGATGCGGACGACGGGATCCCAGGGGTCGCCAATCGCCAGCAGCGTCGACAGCTCGGGTCCGACGAGCTTCTCGCGCCCGAGCCGCTCCAGGGTTCCGAGGATCGCTCCCCGAGCGGGGCCGCCTCGCGACGGCATCATGACCTGCTGGTCCCACACGAGCACCGCGCCGGCACGACCGAGATCCGACAGCTCGGCGAGTCGCTCTCGAAGCTCGCTCGAGGCCGATCGGACCGGCGCCTCGGAGCTCGGGTACGTGCCGCGCGGGCCGGCGACGATCAGCTCGGGCTCCAGCTCGAGCTCGGGCAGCGACTCGGGCGCCGCGGCCGCCGACGGATCGGGCGAAATGCCTTGCGCCTGCGCGAAGACGTCGTCCGGATCCACCATGCGCTTGATGGCCAGGAGCCTGCCGAAGTTCTCACCCCAGTAGGCGGTGCGGTAGTCGGGTAGGTCCCGCTCAGGATAGTTCTGGTAGACGGATCCGTCCCGGAACGGCCCGAACAAGTCGAGGAAGCGGTTCGCCCAGGTCCAGACCCGCTCGTCGAAATCGCCCTCGCCCTCGTGGCTCAACTCGGCGCAGACATAAGCGTTCATGTCCACGGAACGGTGGACGAACGCGCAGTCGCGCGCGGGTATGCGCGAGACGCGCCCACCGAACGGGAAGAGCATGGCGACGTCGTGCGGCCCGGGGGCGGCCTGGAAATGCTCGACCACCGTACCCCAGCCTTCGACGCCCAAGCGCCGCACGACGTATCCGGACCGGTGAGCGAAGCGATCCGAGACATCGGCGTCCGCGTCGAGGGCGTCCTCCTTTGCGATTCGCGTCTTGATCGCGGTCCACGCAGCGGTCACGTCCATGGTCATCGCGCACGCACCGATCTCCCGCAACGACCCGAGCGCGTCAACGCCCGCGCTCCGATTCCCCGTGAAGATGCCCGTCATGACCAGGACCGGGGCTGCGCCGACCCTTCGCAAGGTCATCACGAACCCCAGGTCGTCGGGAGCGTGGCCGTTGCGCGTGTATCCGTCTTGCATCGCGGCGAGAACCTCGGGCGCGTCGTCGATCGGCCACTGGAGCTTGAATCCCCAGACCTCGTAAAGCTCGGCCGCGTCGTACGTCACGTCGAGCAGCACGCCGAAGTTCCCGCCCGCGCCGCCGCGGACCGCCCACAGCAGCGACGAGTTGACGTCGCGAGTCGCCCTCACGATGCGGCCGTCGGCCAGCATGACCCGGACAGCCGCGACCGCGTCGCAGTTCATGCCGTACTTCCTCGACGTAAGCCCGTAGCCGCCGCCCTGCATGAAGCCCGCGATACCGACCGTCGGAAAGGTCCCGGACGGGACGTGCAGCATGCAGGCACCGAGCGCCGCGTTGAGCTCGTCGAGGTTTGCGCCGGCACCCACGGTCGCGGTGCGCGCGGCATGGTCGATCGAGATCTGCCGCAGCTGCCGGACGTCGATGACGACGCCGTCATCGACGCTCGACTCGCCGATCAGGCTGTGGCGGCCGGAGCGGAGCCGCAGCGCGACGCCGGCGTCCTGCGCGGCCAGCAGCGCCATGCGAACGTCCTGCTCGGTCGCGCAGGACACGACGGCGGCGGGGCGCGCGGGGTAAAGCGCGCTGGTCCCCGCTCGGGCCGCGTCGTAGTTCGGCATCCCAGGCACCGATATGTGCCCGCTGATCCGCTGCTGGAGGGCTGCGATCCAGCGCGGCGTGTGGGGTGGGAGCTCGCGGGAAACGGCTCGCCCTGGGCGCCCGACGAGTTCGTCAAGGAGGGACGTTGTGCTGGACATGATCGTGCGGAGGCGCAACTTCAGCCGTATCTTGCCGGCGGCTTCGGGGCGCTTTGAGCACCTCGCTCGTTCGAACCTCGGCGATCAACCATCTTACGCGCCTAGCCGGCCTGAGCGGGGGCTGCGGCCATGGTGCGACACTCACGCCCGCGCTGTGTGCGTAGGAAGCGCACAACATCGGCGGCGCTATTCGCACGCGGTCCTTCGAGACTGAGACGCGCGCGAAACGGCCGCTCGTGACGCGGCGCCACTCCGAGACGTTCTGCATCTTCGCCGCTTGCGATTGCGCAAGTCTGCTGCTAGCGTTGACGCTCACAGTCTAGACATCAGCGCGGTAGAGGGTGACTGCAGCGGTGGGACACATCAGGCGTGCTCGGACGACAACACCGCTCGCGTCGACGTGGATGCGGTGGCGGTCCGGAAATCGGCGTCGCCGGCCTACATGCCGCTGCTGACGATCGGCGAAGCGGCCGTCCGACTTCACACCACGCCCAGCACGATCCGGAGCTGGGAGCGCCGCTTGGGATACCCGCGGCCGGCGCGATCGGGCTCCGGTCGCCGGCTGTACGACGAGGCGACGATCACCCTCCTCGGCGACGCGCTCGCGCGCGGGCTGGGCATCTCGTCGGCGGTGCGCCAGATCCGCGAGGAGACCGGTTCGCACACCGAGATGCTCGCCAGCGAGCTCGCCGCCCTGCGGTTCGCGGCCTGCGACCGTCTGCTCGAGGCGGCCATCACCATGCGCGGCGTGTGTCGTGCGTTCGACGAGATCGTCATGGAGGCGATCGACGCGGTGATCGAGCGCGAGGACAACGCCGGGATCGTCGCGCTGTCCCTCGGCTGGGCCAGCGAGCGCGCGCTCCACTACCGGAGGCTCGCGACGACGCCCGTGCAATCGGTGGTGATCGTCGCCGACTGCTCCAGTGAGTGCGAGCCGCTGCGCACGGTGAGCGACATCCTGCAGCTCCAGCTGAGCTTTCAGGGCTTGATGACGCACACGCTGCGAGGCACGGCGGTGGAAGAGCTGCGAACGGTCGCGCGGCGCGCGAACGCCAGCGCGGTGCTCTTCGTCGGCGGCCCGCCCGAGGCATTCGGGAAGACGCCGGCGAGCGACGTCCCGACCGTCGCCGCGTTCCGCTGCGATCGGGCGTTGGGCGGTGCGGTCGTCGCCCAGCTCTCTTCGCGATCGCGCGCCGCCGCCGGCGAGCTCAGTGGGTTGGTGCAGCGCTCGGCGGAGCCGCACTCGCTGCATGCGTCACCCAACGGTGGCGCCTGAGGTGTGAGGCCGGCGGCTGGCCGATTACTCGAACGCAGCACCGAGCAACGGCTGCGCCTCCGAGACGACCGACAAGAGCGGGAAGTCGCCGGAGTCCTCGACTCGTCCGTAGAAGCGCCTGGCCCGGGCCACGAGGGCGTCGGGCAGCGATCGGCCTTGGCCGTGGCGCGACGCGCTGTCGAGGCCGCGGTCGAGGATGTCCAGAGGGCCGACCGCGTGGACGCCCCAGCGCATGGCGCACCAGTCGAGTACGGCGGTCGCCCGTGGCCTGGCCTCGGGCAACGGCGGTCGCTGCGCCAGGATGGCGCATGCACGCGCGAAGGTCCCGGACCGCTTCAATTCCACGACGAACGGCTTGTCGTGGGCCGCGTCCGGGTAGATCCGGAAGGTGCGCACGGCCATGCGCGCGACCTGCTCGAGGCTCGACAACCGCCCTCGCTCCCTCACGGTCAACCACGGCGCGATCTGCGTCACCGGCGCGTCGTCCTCCCGCCACAAGCCGAGCGCGACGGCGTACTCGCCGGCCAGCTCCCGCAGCCGCGACGAGCTGACCTCTCCGGCGCTCCCCGTCAGCGCTCGGACGCGTGCGGCCCGCTGCAGCGACGTCGCCAGATCCTCCTCTCCGAGCTGACGCTCCGCGCACCACGCATGCCACACCTGCTCGTCCTGAAACCCGGTTGTCCTGCGGAAGTCGTCGATCAGCTCGCGTGCCGGAGGCACGGCGAGGCCGAGCTCTTCGCCGTGGAACGCCGCGAGCTCCTCGAGCGCGACCCGCTCGTGGAAGGCCGGGTAGTCGCGCGCGACGATCCGGATGAAGTTGAGCACGACACGGTCGGAGACGAATCTGCCCGCCGCGTCGCGCGATCCGGTCAGCGACGCTCGCCAGTGATGGAGCCATTGCGTCTCCGACAGCGCGAAGGGCTCGTGCGGCCCGGCGGGGGCGCCATCGCACAGATCATGCACCAGTGCCAGCGCGTCATCGCGCTTGGCGCTGCCGCCCTCACCTCGCACGAAGTCCAGGTACGCCGCGGATGCGGGAGCCATCAGGCCGTGCTCCGTCGCGAGCCCCAGCACCCGGGCATACGCGCGCTCGTCATACGCGAGCTCACCCGCCGCGGCGACGATCGTATCCGCCTCGGTCTCGGTCACAACGCCGGCCTTCACGGCCTGCCGGCAGTGGAGTCGTATATCCACCAGCGCTTCGGTCAGCGGGAGGTAGCCGTCGGTCGCATCGGCGTGGATGAGCGAGACCTCGTCGTCCCCCTCGATCTCGCCGCTCACGAGCATCGCGAAGATCGAGCCGATCCCCTTCATTCCGTATGGATGCAACTCCGCCGCGCGGAGCGCCCCCATGCTGCTCGCGCCGCAGACGTGCACGCCGCGGTCGAGTATGGCGAGGATCTCCTTGTGGCGGATCGCGATCTCATGATGGAAGAGGCCGTCGATGATCGCCACGATGTCGCCGGGATCGGGTTCGAGCCGGAATAGGTCGCCGTGCCTGACGGGCGGGCACAGGTGGGCGTCCGGTAGGAGCTCCAAGACCGTCTTGGCCGCGAGCGTCGGCCCCACGAACACGTGGATCATGCGCGGCGCCTTTCCAGCGGCTCGTGATCGAACGCCAGCCCCGGGGCGACGACCTTGACGACAGGTATGCCGAGCTCCTCCCGGGTCAAGTCGACGACGATCGGCGAGACGCCCGTTTGAGCCTTGACCTTGTCGACCACCAGGCCGAGGTCTTGCTCGATGTCGTCGGTGGCGAGCGACGTGATGTCACCGAAGCGCACGGACGAGTCCGGGGCGCTCGCGGCGAGACGACGCTCGGAGCTGCGATGCCCCCGCCGGAAGCTGCCGCTCACGTCGTCCCGGGAGCCGGCGATCTGAGCAAGCCGCGACTGCGCAGCCTCAGAGAGCGCACGACAAAGGGCGACGTTCGGGTCGAGGTGACAACCCCACCCGGCGAAGCCGAACGGGTGGTCCTCGGACCAGATCGTCGTCGCGAAGGACGGCAGCATCGTCGGACCGCGCTCGTCGCGGATCTCGACCCGGATGCCCGCCGCATCCAGCCGCTGCAAGAGATCGCGCGCCTCCGGGGCATCCACCGTCTCGACGTCGACCGGCCGCTGGTCCTCCGTCGTCAGCGCGCGGGCCCGCGTCGTGCCGTCGCGCTCGACGAGCTCGAGCAACGCATGGAGCGACGCCTCGCCGACGGAGTTGCCGCTGGCCAGCCCATTGGTGCTCGGGAGGAACATCGGTGGCGCCCACCGCCGCGCGACGCGCGAGTCGACCGAGACGTACGGGCCGGGCACGAACGTCTGGCCCGAGCCGTCCATGCGCCGGGCGTCGAGCCAATCCAGCCGCGTACCGCGGTTGAGCAGGCTGCGCCCGAGATCCACGATACCGAAGAGGTCGTACCCCAGCTCGGCCTCGATGTCGGCCAGGCGGGCCACGCGGGATCCCGCGGGAAGTCGCTCGGCGTGCCACATCTCCACGCTCTCCATGACGGCCGATACCTTTGCGGCCATCGCCGTGAAGCCCTTCCCCTGCGAGACCGACAACGAGCGTGAGTTCGGCCTGATCGCCTGGTAGGTCGGGATCCCGATTCGGTCCAGGCGAGTCACATCCGCGACGCGGGTGATCCCGAGTGTAGGAAACACGGGCCGGACACGCTCATAGGTCTCATGGGGATCGCAGAGCCTGTGCGTGCCAAGGCGATAACCCTTGAGGGCAGGCGCGTCGGGCACGCGCCGGATCATAGGGTGGGCGCGGCCCGCCGGCGAGAGCGCGCCGGCGGCGTCTCCGTCAAGTGACGCGCAGCAAGTGTGCAACCCTGCACGGGTCCAAGCCCACGAAGGTCGCGCCCCAGGCGTCAGTCGAAGCTCGCCCAAGCTACGCGGATGTGGGATCGGGCGGAACGCCCGACGTGAACCGGCTGTCCTGGCGCCTCATCGTGTGTGATCGTCGGGATGAGCTCGTCACATACGGACTCCGCTCGTCGCGGTCGCGCGGTCGGCCGACTCGGCCCCGCCGGCGCTCCGGCGGCTTCGGCGAGGCCGGCGACGAGGATGTCCGCGCGGTTCGCCCCGTGGAAGCCGGCACCCGGCTCCGCCGGCCGGCCGCCGGGCCGCCAGCCGGCGGCTCGGAGCGGGGGGCGCGACCGCAGGCGCCGTTGATCGCGTCGACGACGGCTATCTTTGTTTGCCTAACGACAGCAGGCAAGTCAACCGTTAGGCGAGCCCCGCGACCGAGAGGGAGCGCCGTCCGATGCACCGCCCACCCCCGCCGTCCTTCGATCCGACCGCCATGTACGTCGCCGCGCTCGCTCGCTACCCCGTGAAGTCGCTCCGGGCCGAGCCTCTGCGCCAGGCCGAGCTGACCGCCGGCGGTGTGGCCGGCGACCGCCTCGTCCACGTCCACGGCGATCGAGGGCCGCTCACCGGTCGCACCCGGCACGGTCTGCTCACCATCCCGGCGTCGACCGGACCCGACGGCGTCCCCCTCGTGGCTGGGTACCGGTGGGACTCGCCCGAGGCGGCGGTGGTGGTGGGCGAGCGGGCTGGGTCCGGCGCTCACCTGGCCGCATACGCCGGGCCCGAACGTTTCGATGTGCTGAACCTGCTCGTGGCCACCGACGGGGCGGTGGCCGAGCTCGGGGCCGACGTGCGGCGGCTGCGTCCGAACCTCCTCGTCGGCGGCGTGCCCGGGAACGCCGAGCGCGCGTGGCCGGGCCGGGCGCTCGCGATCGGCGACGCCCTGATCGGCATCCACTCGGTCCGCCAGCGCTGCGTCGTGACGACGATCGACCCGGACACGGGAGCCCAGGACGTGGATGTCCTGCGGCGGATCCGCGACGGGTTCGAGGGCAAGCTGGCCCTCGACGCGTGGGTGATCCGGCCGGGCAGCGTCGCGGTCGGCGATCCGGTCGCGCTCGTCGACACGGACGCCCGCCCGGGGAGGGTGGGCGGCTGGATCGTCGGCGCGCCCTACCGGATCGGCGAGCCGTCGACGGTCGCGCCCGGCACGAGGACATCTGCCCGGCGGTGAGCGCGCGTGGCCGCGGCGAGCGCTCGGTCCGTGGTGACGAGGGGCTCGTCGAGACTCTCGGCGACGGCGACGAACAGCGCGTCGCCCGCGGTCACGTTGTAGCGCCGGTCGAATGCGCGGTGCCGGAGCGCCACGGTCGGGAACAGTCGAGGGCCAGGTCGCCGCGGTCCTCGAGCGCGGCCCGTGCGCGGCCGGCGGCCCGGCGCAGCACGGGGCGAGCTCAGGCGGCCCTGAGCAGGCGTGCGGCGGCGCCGGGCGGCAGGGTGGCGCCAGCCGGGCCGAGCGCGAACGACGGCGGGGCGATGTCGAGGTAGTGGTTGAACGACCAGTCGACGACGCGCCCGCGGCCGAGCAGGCCGATGACCGCGCTCAGCAGCCACCGGTCGGTCAGGCGCCCGACCAGGTGCTGGGCCCGCAGGAGCCAGGCGTACTGCCAGGCGTGCGCGGCGCTGAACGCGCCGTAGCGCTCGAGCGCCTGCGCGCGCGTGAGCCGTCCGTCGCAGACGAGCCGCAGCTCGCGCCCGACGGCGATCCCGAAGTAGAGCGCCGTGCGGATCCCCTCGGCGGTCAGGGGCAGGCAGTGGCCGGCCGAGTCGCCGACGAAGAAGACGCCGTCCTCGACGGCCGGGCGCAGCTGGTGGGGGATCCAGTTGCCCTGGTAGCGAACCGCGTCGACCGACAGCTCGTCGGCCAGGCGGACCGTCCCCGCCTTTACGTGGTCGCGCGGCTCGAAGGACCCGACCCCGACCCGGAGCTCGCCGGCGGCCGGGAAGCTCCAGGCGTAGCCGGCGCGGATGTACCGGCGGTCGATCCAGATCTCGAGATCCTCGCCCGAGCCGTGCGGGTGGACCTCGAGGCCGCGCGAGAGCCGGGCCTCGGGCGGCTGGACGGCCGATCCCGGAGCGAGGACCCGGCGCCAGCCGAGGGCGTCGACGACGACCGGGGCCCGGAGCTCGCCCCGGTCGGTGGTCACCACGTGCCGCTGGCCGGGGACGATGCCCTCGACCTTGGCCGTCTCGAACTCGGCGCTCGGCGACTGCTCGCGCAGGAGGCGGCAGATCTCGCGGTAGTCGAAGGTCGAGAAGGTCCACGGGAGGGGGTAGCGGAAGGAGTCCTGCGGGGTGTGGATCACCAGCTCGTCGAAGGTCTGGCGGATCGACCCGCCGAGGTCGAGGTTCTCGAGCCATTCGGTCGGCGCCGCGCAGGCCGAGGTCTGGCGCTCGCCGACCTCGTAGCGGTCGACGATGAGCACGTCGGCCCCGGCGCCCTCCAGCTCGCGGGCCACGGCGAGGCCGGCGAAACTGGCCCCGCAGACGAGGACGTCGCAGTCGCGGTCGAGGGGCGTTCGCTCGGCGCCGCGCTTTGTCGCCCTGACCGCCATCACGCCGGATGATACGGAGCCCCAGGGGAGAGCCGGGCGGGCGGCGCTGCGCTACGATCGGCCGGTGCAGACACTAATCGACAATCCTTCGGCCTCGATCGTCGAAGGCTCAAATGGCTTACTGCTCGAGATCGACGGGCAGATCGTTCCCAACTACGACGCGACCCTCCGCCCCTTCGAAGAGGGCGAGGTCGTCACCGGTCACGTGGTGCGCATCGATCAGGACGAGGTCCTGGTCGACATCGGCTACAAGTCGGAAGGCGTCATCCCGGCGAACGAGCTCTCCATTCGCAAGTCGGTCGACCCGCATGACGAGGTCGAGCTCGGCGAGGAGGTCGACGCCCTCGTCCTGACCAAGGAGGATCAGGACGGCCGCCTGATCATGTCCAAGAAGCGGGCTCGCTTCGAGAAGGCCTGGCGCCGGATCGAGGCGGCCGCCGAGTCGGGCGAGCCGGTCGAGGGGACGGTCATCGAGGTCGTCAAGGGCGGCCTGATCATCGACCTCGGGGTGCGCGGCTTCCTGCCCGCCTCGCTGGTCGACATCCGCCGGGTCCCGAACCTCGACGAGTACATGGGCACGAAGATCGAGTGCAAGGTGATCGAGCTCAACCGCTCGCGCAACAACGTCGTCCTCTCCCGCCGGGCCGTGCTCGAGGAGGAGCGCAAGGAGATCCGCCAGCAGATCCTCGACCGCCTCCAGCCGGGCCTCGTCGTCGAGGGCCAGATCTCGAACATCGTCGACTTCGGCGCCTTCGTCGACCTCGACGGGATCGACGGCCTGATCCACATCTCCGAGCTCTCCTGGTCGCACGTCAACCACCCGAGCGAGCTCCTCTCGATCGGCGACACCGTCCAGGTCAAGGTGCTCGACATCGACCGCGACCGCCAGCGCATCTCCCTCGGTCTCAAGCAGACCCAGGAGGATCCGTGGCAGCGGATCGTCGACACCTACAACGTCGGCGACGAGCTGGCCGGCAAGGTCACCAAGGTCGTCACCTTCGGCGCCTTCGTCGAGATCCTCGACGGCGTCGAGGGCCTCGTCCACATCTCCGAGCTGGCCACCCATCACGTCGAGAACCCGCGGGAGATCGTCCAGCCGGGCGACGACGTCCGGGTCAAGATCCTCGAGATCGACTCCGAGCGCCGGCGCCTGTCGCTGTCGGTGAAGCGGGTCGAGAACCAGATCCTTCCCGTCCGCACCCTCGACCCGGAGGACGCGGCCGACCAGGACGCCCCCGAGACCGACCCGGCCGAGCCGGACCCGGCCGAGGCGGGCGTGGCCGAACCGGGCGAGGCGCCGGTCGGCGAGGAGGCGCCGCAGGCGGCGGCCAGCGCTCCCGAGCAATCCGCTATCGCCGACGACCCGGTCGCGATCCCGGAGCCGGTGGCCGCGGCCCCGGATGAGGATCCGTCCCCGGGCGTGGCCGAGCCGGTCGCCGTCGCCCCCGACACCGCCGCGACCGCCGCCCCGCCGGACGCCGGCTGACCGGCCACCGGGGGTCCCGTTCGTCGGCCTGACCGGCGGGCTGGGGGCGGGCAAGTCGACGGCGCTCGCCGTGCTCGGGCGACTCGGCGCGGCGGTCCTCTCGACCGACGCGGTGGTCCACGAGCTCTACGCGACCGAGACCGTCCGTGAGGCCGTCCGGTCGCGCCTCGGCGAGGAGGTGGTCGTCGACGGGCGGGTGGACCGGGCCCGGGTGGCCCGGCGGGTGTTCGCCGACGCGGCCGACCGGCGCTGGCTCGAGGGCCTCCTCTGGCCGCTGGTCGGCGAGCGGGTGGCCGCCTTCCGGGCCGCGGCCCAGGCGCGGGAGCCGGCGCCGGCGGCGGTGGTGATCGAGACCCCGCTACTGTTCGAGGCGGGGTTGGAGGGAGCCTACGACGCGACGATCGCGGTTATCGCCGACGACGCGCTCCGGGGCAGGCGGGCGGGAGGACGCGGCCAGGAGGCGATCGCCGAGCGCGAGCGCCGCCAGCTCAGCCAGGAGGAGAAGGGGCGACGAGCCACCCACGTAGTGCACAACAGCGGCAGCCGCGAAGAGCTGGAGCGCCAGCTCGGGGTGGTGCTCGCGCAGATCCGCGCCTGAGGCGGGCGCCGAGCCGCGGGGCGGTCGTGCTCCGCCGGCTGGTCGCGCTCGCCCTCGCCGGGGCGGTCGGCCTGGCCATCGCCTGGCCGGCGCTCCACACCGAGCTGCGCAAACTGACCCTGCCGCTCGAGCACGCGGACATCATCCGCCAGCAGGCCCGGGAGAAGCACCTCGACGCCGGGCTGATCGCGGCGGTCATCTACGCGGAGACGAAGTTCGTCCCCCGGCGGTCGTCGGCCGGGGCCGAGGGGCTGATGCAGATCCTCCCGGCCACCGCGGCGTTCCTCGCCCACCGGTCGGGGGCGACGACCTTCACGACGGCCGACCTCGGGACCCCGGCGGTCAACATCGCCTACGGGAGCTACTACCTCCGCTACCTGCTCGACCGCTACCACCAGGACGAGACGCTCGCCCTGGCCGCCTACAACGGCGGGGCGGGGAACGTCGACGGCTGGCTCGCCCGGGCCCACACCGCCGAGCGGAGCTTCGGCCTGGCCAGCATCCCCTTCCCGGAGACGCGCGCCTACGTGGCGAGGGTCGAGCAGGCCCAGCGCGACTACCGGGCCAACTACCCGACCGAGCTCGGACTGGGCGCCGGGTAGAGCGTAGGATCCGCCGATGCCCGCCGCCGAGTCCGCCATCACGGTCCGCGGGCTGGTCAAGCGCTACGGGGCGGTCGAGGCGGTCCGGGGGATCGACCTCGACGTGCGCCGGGGCGAGGTGTTCGCCTTCCTCGGGCCGAACGGGGCCGGGAAGACGACGGCCGTCGAGATCCTCGAGGGCTACCGGAAGCGGACGGCCGGCGAGGTCAGCGTCCTCGGGGTCGACCCGAGCGCCGGCGGGCGGGCCTGGCGCGGGCGGATCGGGATCGTCCTCCAGAGCGGCGAGCTGAGCCGGACGCTGACCGTGCGGGAGATGCTCGGCCTGTGGGCGGCCTACTACGACGGGCCGCGCCCGGTCGACGAGGTGATCGAGCTGGTCGGGCTCGACGAGAAGGCGGACGCCCGGATCGGGCGGCTGTCGGGCGGCCAGCGCCGGCGGGTCGAGGTGGGGATGGCGCTGATCGGCAATCCGGAGCTCGTCTTCCTCGACGAGCCGACGACCGGCTTCGACCCGGAGGCGCGGCGCCAGTTCTGGGGGGTCATCAGCGGGCTGCGCGACCTGGGGACGACCGTCTTCCTGACCACGCACTACATGGAGGAGGCCCAGGTCCTGGCCGACCGGGTGGCCATCGTCAAGGACGGGCTGATCGTCGCCGAGGGTCCGCCGGGCGAGCTCGGCCCGGGGCGCGACCGGGTCTCGCTGATCAGCTTCGTCCTCCCGGCCGGCAGCGAGGCGGCGGACCTGCCGCCGGCCCTGCCCGGGGAGGCGGCGGTGAGCGGGCGGCGGGTGACGCTGCGCAGCGAGCGCCCGACGGCGGCGCTCGGAACCCTGGCCGCGTGGGCGGCCGGCCGGGGCGGGGAGCTGCCCGAGCTGAGCGTGAGCCGGCCGTCGCTCGAGGACGTCTACCTCGAGCTCACGGGTGCGCCATGAGCGACGTGCGCCGAGCGGCCGTCCAGCTGCGGGCCGACCTGCTCGAATTCAGGCGCAACCCGGCGGCGATGTTCTTCACGGCGATGCTGCCGATCGTCTTCATGGTCCTGTTCGTGGCCATCTTCGGCAACGACACCGACAAGCACACCGGCCTCAAGCTCTCGACCCTCCAGGTGCCGGGCTTCATCGCCCTGGCCGTCACGTCGGCGTCGTTCCTCGGCCTGGCGATCGGGTTGGTCCGCGCCCGGGAGGACGCGGTCCTCAAGCGGGTGCGGGGGACGCCGGTGCCGCCGTGGATCGTGTTCGCCGGGCGGGTGGGCGTGGCCATCGTCAGCGCGCTGCTCGTCTCGGCGCTGCTGCTCCTGATCGGCCGGGTCCTCTACGGCGTCGAGCTCCGGACGGCGCGGGTCCCGGCCCTCCTGGTCACCCTGGCCCTCGGGGCGATGGCGCTGAGCGCGGTCGGGATCGCCTACTCGCGGCTGATCCCGTCGGTCGACGCGGCGCCGGCGATGACGAACGCCGTGGTCCTGCCGCTCTACTTCATCTCGGGCGTCTTCGTCCCGACCTCGACGCTCCCCCACTGGCTGGCCCAGGTGGCGAGCGTGTTCCCGGTCCGCCCGCTCAACGACGCGCTGTTCGCCTGCTTCGACCCGCGGTCGGGGAGCGGCGGCTTCCAGGGCGGCAAGCTCCTCGTCCTCGCCGCCTGGGGCGTGGGCGGGCTCCTGATCGCGCTGTTGACCTTCTCGTGGGTGCCGCGGCGCGACGCCGAGTGAGGCGGCCGGGGGTCGGGGACGCTGATTTGGAGCCGGCGTCGCGATTGCGGCCATGGACCGGCCGCTAGGACGTGTAGCCTCGAATTGGTGCCCCCGTTCAAGCTCGACCCGATCTTCACCCCGGCCGCCGACCAGCCGCAGGCGATCAAGGAGATCGCCGCGTCGATCGAGGCGGGCGACCGGTTCACGACCCTGCTCGGGGCGACCGGGACGGGCAAGACGATGACCATGGCCGGGGTGATCGAGGAGGTCCAGCGGCCGGCCTTGATCATCGCCCACAACAAGACGCTGGCGGCGCAGCTGTGCAACGAGTTCCGGACGTACTTCCCGGAGAACTCGGTCGAGTACTTCGTCTCCTACTACGACTACTACCAGCCGGAGGCCTACGTCCCGAGCCGGGACCTGTACATCGAGAAGGACTCGTCGATCAACCAGGAGATCGACCGGCTCCGGCACTCGGCGACGGCGGCGGTCCACGCCCGGCGGGACGTGGTGATCGTGGCGTCGGTCTCGTGCATCTACGGACTCGGTTCGCCGGCGGTCTACGAGATGAACATGCAGCTGCTGCGCCGGGGCGAGGAGATCGACCGGGACAAGCTGCTGCGCAAGCTGGTGTCGATCCAGTACACGCGCAACGAGACGGTCCTCGCGCGGGGGAACTTCCGGGTCAAGGGGGAGACGCTGGAGATCTTCCCGGCCTACGCGGAGACGGCCTACCGGGTGGCGCTGTTCGGCGACGAGGTCGAGTCGCTGTCCGAGTTCGACCCGCTGACCGGGGAGCTGCTGGCCACCGATCTCGAGCACATCGCGATCTGGCCGGCGACCCACTACAACGTGGCCGAGGGGACGATCGACCGGGCGGTGGCCGAGATCGGCCGGGAGCTCAACGAGCGGTGCGCCGAGCTCGAGGCGGAGGGCAAGCTGCTCGAGGCGCACCGGCTGCGCCAGCGGACGCAGTACGACATGGAGATGATGCGGGAGGTCGGGTTCTGCTCGGGGATCGAGAACTACTCGCGGGTGCTCGACGGCCGCCAGCCGGGCGACCGGCCGTACTGCCTGCTCGACTACTTCCCGAAGGACTTCGTCTGCTTCATCGACGAGTCGCACCAGACGGTGCCCCAGCTGGGGGGGATGTACGAGGGCGACCGGTCGCGCAAGCAGACGCTCGTCGACTACGGCTTCCGCCTGCCGAGCGCCCTCGACAACCGGCCCCAGCGGTTCGCCGAGTACCTGTCGATCACCCCGCAGATCGTCTTCGTCTCGGCGACGCCGGGCGAGTACGAGCGGACCCGGTCGGGGAAGGTGGTCGAGCAGATCGTCCGGCCGACGGGAATCGTCGATCCGGTGGTCGAGGTCCGCCCGACCCGCCACCAGATCGACGACCTGATGGGGGAGATCCGCCAGCGGGTCGACCGGAACGAGCGGGTCCTGGTCACGACGCTGACCAAGAAGATGTCCGAGGACCTGTCGGCCTACCTGCTCGAGCTGGGGTTCAAGACGCGGTACCTCCACTCGGAGATCGACACCCTCGAGCGGATCCAGATCATTCGGGGGCTGCGCCTGGGGGAGTACGACATCCTCGTCGGGGTCAACCTCCTGCGCGAGGGGTTGGATCTGCCGGAGGTCTCGCTGGTGGCGATCCTCGACGCCGACAAGGAGGGCTTCCTGCGGGGCGAGACGTCGCTGATCCAGACGATCGGCCGGGCGGCGCGGAACGTCGAGGGGACGGTGCTGATGTACGCCGACCGGGAGACCAAGGCGATGAAGGCGGCGCTGGAGGAGACCGACCGGCGGCGGGAGATCCAGCTGGCCCACAACATCGAGCACGGGATCACGGCGGCGACGATCGTCAAGGGGGTGTCGGACATCTCGGACTTCCTGACCGCGGAGTCGAAGACGCCGAAGCGGCGCCGGCGGGCGCGGCGGGAGACGGAGAACGTCGAGCCGCACGAGCTCGAGCGGACGATCATCGAGCTCGAGGAGGAGATGTTCGAGGCGGCGGCCGATCTGCGCTTCGAGTACGCGGCCCGCCTGCGCGACGAGCTGCGCGACCTCCGCCGGGCGCTCGGCGACGTCCACCGCCACGAGGCGCCCGCCCGGAACTGACCGGTGCCGCCGTGCGCTGGGGGGCCTCGCCGCCGGCCTTGCCGCCGCCGCGATCGCGGCCAAGGACTTTCTCGAGCATCTGTGGTGGGTCTCCCTGGTCGGGCTGTTCCTGGCCATCGCGCTGTGCATGGTGGCGCTGACCGCCGCGAGCTCGAGGCCGGGCTCGATCCGAGCGACCCCGACCAGCTCTACCGCGGACTCGACGAGCGCGAGATGGACGCGGTGATCGTGGGGAACCTGCGCCACACGTGGGCTCATAACCACGAGGAGATCGTCGACAAGCGCAACCTCATCCGCGCCGCGATCGTGATCATCTTCCTGACGACTGCGGTCGCGGCGCTCCTCGGAGCCGTCGTGAGCTAGGTGTACCATCGGAGACCATGAGCGATCAAGAGGCCAACATCGAGAAGAACGGCTTCGAACGAGACGCCGAGGAGGAGGTGGCGCGCATCGTCGCCCAGGCGGACAAGACCAACCTCACCTTGCCGAGCGGCTACTTGTTGGTTCCGAGATCGATTCGCAGCCTCCTCCGAGTGCACTGACGGCGCCGGCCGACGTAGGCTAGACCGGGGATGGGCCCCACCGTCGCTCGGATCCTCCGCCGCGATTTCCCACTCAGCGAGCAGGGGTACGACCGCACGGCGGTGGACGCCCATCTCGCCGCCGTGGCCGCCACCCTCGAGCGGCGGGACGGCGCCTCGGACCAGCCGGCCGCCGACGCCGAGTTCGCGCTGATCGCCGGGGCGCATCTCCTGCTCGGCCAGATCAGCCTGATGCGGACCGAGCTGCAGAGGCTCTCGGCCGCTCTGCTCGCGCAGAGCCAGACGATCGCGGAGGCGCTCGACGCCCTCAAGGCCGGGGATTCTGCTTCCACACCGAAGGCCGGGTCCGCGGATCCCGGGCCGGCGGGTCAGCCGGTCGAGCCGCCTGCGACCCGGGAGGACCCCGACCACCCGCCGGTGGACACCACAGCTCCGCCGTCCGTCGAGCCGCCCCCGTCGACCGACGCGCGGCTCGTCGCCCTCGACATGGCGCTCGGGGGGAGCGACCGGGACGAGATCGGCGGCGAGCTCGGCCGGCGCTTCGGCCTGCCCGACCCGTTCGCCCTCGCCGACGAGGTTCTCGCCGCCCTCGGTTGACTCCCGGCCGGCCGCGTCAGAGGGGGCGTCGCATGCGGGGCGCCGGGCCGAAGCGGGTGGTCGCCATCCCGGCGGCGGCGAACCCCGCCGCCTCGTAGAAGCCGATCGCCCGCGGATTGGCGGTGACCGCGAGCGTCCCGGCCCCGGCCGCCCGGGCCCGGCGGGCGGCGTCGTCGACGAGCGCCGAGCCGATGCCCCGCCGCCAGTGGGCCGGCTCGACGAACAGCCCGTCGAGCTCGCTCACGCCTCCGGCGACCGCGAGGACCACCGAGAAGCCGAGCGGGCCGCCGGTCGGGTCGACCGCGACCCGGACGAGGCCGTCGCGGACCTGGTCGACCGGGAGCTCGATCGCGTCCGGGTGGGCGAGGAGCTCGGCGCGGTAGTCGTCCCAGACGGTCGACGCCCGGCGCTGGAGCTCCTCGAGAGCCGCGACCTCGGCAAGCCGGGCGTCCCGGATCTCCACCGTGGTGGCTCGGGGCGGCTCAGCCGGCGGCTGGCTGGAGGGCGCCGAAGACGTTGCCCTCGGTGTCCTTGAAGTACGACACCTGCCCGACGCCGGGGATCTCCATCCGGTCGAGCACCTGCTGACCGCCGGCGGCGATCACGCTCTGCTCGGTCGCGCCGATGTCGTCGACCTGGGCGGTGCAGACGAACGCGTTGACGCTCTGGCCGTCGATCTCGCCCTGGCGCCCGACGAGCGCCCCGTCGATGCCCGGGGTGTCGGTCCCGGTGATCAGGAGCCGGTAGTCGACCGGCCCGTCCCAGCGCTGGACCTCCCAGCCGAACACCGCGGTGTAGAACCGCTCGGCCCGGTCGAGGTCGCCGGCGTGGATCTCGAAATGGACGACGCGTCCCACGGGTTGGAAGACTAGCCGCCCGGGGACCCGGCCGACGCCCGACGAACGTCTGTTCGCCCAAGTAGAATCCATAACGCCTTGGCCTCCACCAGTCAGATCGTCGTCTCCGGTGCCCGCGAGCACAACCTCAAGGACGTCTCGCTCGTCCTCCCGCGGGACGCCCTCGTCGTGATCACCGGCCTCTCCGGGTCGGGCAAGTCGAGCCTCGCCTTCGACACGATCTACGCCGAGGGGCAGCGGCGCTACGTCGAGTCGCTCTCCGCCTACGCCCGCCAGTTCCTCGGCCAGATGGACAAGCCCGACGTCGACTCGATCGAGGGACTCTCCCCGGCGATCTCGATCGACCAGAAGACGACCTCGAAGAACCCCCGCTCGACGGTCGGGACCGTGACCGAGATCTACGACTACCTCCGCCTCCTCTGGTCGCGGATCGGCAAGCCCCACTGCCACAAGTGCGGGGCCCCGATCGCCGGGCAGACGATCGAGCAGATCGCCGATCAGGTGATGGAGCTCCCCCCGAAGACCCGCTTCCTCGTCCTCGCCCCGGTCGTCCGCGGGCGCAAGGGCGAGTACGGGAAGCTGTTCGACGACCTCCGGACCGAGGGCTACACCCGGGTCTCGGTCAACGGCGAGATCCGGCTGCTCGAGGATCCGATCGTCCTCGACAAGCGCTACAAGCACGACATCGACGTCGTCGTCGACCGCCTGGTCATGCGCGACGACGTCCGCAAGCGCCTCGTCGACTCGGTCGAGACCGCCGTCGCCCTGGCCGAGGGACTGGTCACCATCGAGCTCGTCGGGGCAGGCGACGACCCGGCACCGCCCCAGAGAATGACCTTCTCAGAGAAGTTCGCCTGTCTGAAGTGCGGGACGTCGATGCCCGAGCTCGAGCCCCGGATCTTCTCGTTCAACTCGCCCCACGGCGCCTGCGAGCGCTGTCACGGACTCGGGTCCCAGCGGGAGATCGATCCCGAGCTCGTCGTCCCCGATCCGCAGCTCTCGATCTCCCAGGGCGCGCTCGCCCCCTGGTCGGCGAGCGCGTCCGACTACTACGAGCAGATGACGCTCGGCATCGCCGAGCAGTACGGGGTCGACCTCGAGCGGCCCTGGCAGGAGCTCGACCAGGAGCACCGGGACCTCTTCCTCTACGGCACGGCCGGCGTCCCCGTCCAGGTCACCTACAAGAACCGCTACGGCCGGCGCCGGTCCTACGCCGCCCGGTTCGAGGGGATCCTCCCGAACCTCGCCCGCCGCTACAAGGAGACCGACTCCGAGTGGACGCGCGAGCGGATCGAGGAGTTCATGAGCGTCCGGCCCTGCCCGGCCTGCGAGGGCGCCCGGCTGCGCCCCGAGTCGCGCGCCGTGCTCGTCGCCGGGACCCCGATCGAGGCGTTCACCGCCCTCTCGGCCCGGCGGGCCCTCGTCTGGCTCGGGCAGGTCGAGCTGTCCTCGACCGACCGGCACATCGCCCGGCTGATCCTCCGGGAGATCGACGAGCGCCTCCGGTTCCTCGAGAACGTCGGGATCGGCTACCTCTCGATGGATCGGGCGGCGGCGACCCTGTCGGGCGGGGAGGCCCAGCGCATCCGCCTGGCCACCCAGATCGGCTCGTCGCTGGTCGGCGTCCTCTACATCCTCGACGAGCCGTCGATCGGCCTCCACCAGCGCGACAACGCCAAGCTGATCGCCACCCTCGAGCGGCTGCGCGACCTCGGCAACACGGTGCTGGTGGTCGAGCACGACGAGCAGACGATGCGGGCGGCCGACCACCTCGTCGACCTCGGCCCCGGGGCCGGCGAGCACGGCGGGCGGATCGTCGCCGAGGGGACGGCGGCCGAGGTCGAGCGGGTCGCCGAGTCGCTCACCGGGCAGTTCCTCGCCGGGACCCGGCGGGTCGAGATCCCGGCCGCCCGTCGCCGGCCGACCGGGTCCGTCGAGATCGTCGGGGCGGCGGCCCACAACCTCCGGGGGATCGACGTCAGGATCCCGCTCGGGACCCTGACCTGCGTGACCGGGGTCTCCGGCTCGGGCAAGTCGACCCTGGTCAACGAGGTCCTCTACAAGGCGGTGGCCAACCGCCTCCACCGAGCCCGCCAGCGGCCGGGCACCCACCGGGAGATTCGCGGGCTCGAGCAGCTCGACAAGATCATCGCCGTCGACCAGTCGCCGATCGGCCGGACCCCCCGGTCGAATCCGGCGACCTACACCGGCCTGTTCGACGTGATCCGCGACCTCTTCTCCAAGACGGTCGAGGCGCGGGCGCGGGGGTACAAGCCCGGTCGCTTCTCCTTCAACGTCAAGGGCGGCCGGTGCGAGGTCTGCCGGGGCGACGGCCAGATCCGCATCGAGATGCACTTCCTCCCCGACGTCTACGTCCCCTGCGAGCAGTGCCACGGCCGGCGCTACAACCGCGAGACGCTCGAGGTCCGCTTCAAGGGCAAGACGATCGCCGACGTCCTCGAGATGCCGGTCGACGAGGCCGTGGTCTTCTTCGAGCACATCCCCAAGATCTTCCGGCGCCTCGTCACGTTGCGAGACGTCGGGCTCGGCTACATCCGGCTCGGCCAGCCGGCGACCACCCTGTCCGGGGGCGAGGCCCAGCGGGTCAAGCTGGCCACCGAGCTCTCGAAGATCGCCACCGGCCGGACCCTGTACATCCTCGACGAGCCGACGACCGGCCTCCACTTCGCCGACGTCCAGCGCCTGCTCGAGGTTCTCCAGCGGCTGGTCGACGCCGGGAACACGGTCGTCGTCATCGAGCACAACCTCGACGTCATCAAGTCGGCCGACCGGCTGATCGACATGGGTCCGGAGGGCGGCGACGAGGGCGGCCTGGTGATCGCCCACGGGACGCCCGAGGAGGTCGCCGCCGCCCCCGGCTCGCACACCGGCGAGTTCCTCGCCGAGCTGCTCGTCCCCGCCCCCGCGCCCGCCCGGCCCCGGCGCCGGCGGCCGCGCGTCGCTGCCGCCAGCTGACTCGCCGGGCGGCTCCGTCTCTCCTGACCTGCCGCGACTCTCCGCGGGGGCCGCCGGTTTATGGCCAGTTGATCTGCTCGGCGAGCTCGCCTGCCCCGAGCGCGATCAGGCCGCTTCGGTCAGCCGGCTCGTATTCGCCGTCGCGCAGCGCCAGCCAAGTGACGGTTCGCTCGGCGGGGTCGACGATCAAGACCTCGTCGACCTGATGGGCGGCGAAGAAGGGGAGCTTCTGCCAGGTCTCGTCGTCTGGCGAGAGGATCTCCACGACGAGTGCGGCCGTGGCGTGCCGGATGCCGGCTGCGCCCGGGCGGTGGAGCCCTCCGTCGGGTACGCGGAAGTCGTGCTCGGACTCGCCGAGGTTGAACTCGCTCATCGTCGGACGCAGCCTCGCCGCGCGCGCCGGTGGTCCGAGCAGCTCCGCGAGCTGCTGGCTGATATCAGCGTGTTCGATGCTCGGGCCGGGAACCATGTGGCGGACACCCTGCCAGACCTCGTCGAGGCGGTCGACGCCCGCTTGGCGGCGACGCTCGAGCAGCGCTTCGAGCTCCGGTGGAGGCGTGCCGAGAACCAGTGTTGGCATGGTCCAAGCGTACCGGCCGACGACTCCCCCGCAAGCGCGGGGGTCAAGTCGGTGCGTCCCGCGCGGTCCTCGTGCGCGAAGATCCCGCCTCATGCGCCCCGATCTCGCCCCGCCGTCGACCGGCCGCGGCGCTTGCCGCTCCGCCCGCCGCCCGGCCGGCGCCGCCGCGCTCGCCCTCGCCGCCGCCCTCCTCGGTGGCTGTGGCGGCGGCGGGTCGACCCCCCCTTCGGTCTCGAACACCGTCGCCGTCTCCCCGGCCCGGAGCGTTGCCGTGCCCGGGCGGCCGGTCAAGAAGCTGGCCGCCGACCCCGGGAAGAAGCTCCCCGCCCCGCTGAGCCGGGCTGCGGCCCGGCACAAGGCGCTCCCGCCGCCCCCGCCGGCCAAGGCGGCCGGGGCGCAGGAGGTCTCCGGCAAGGTCGGCGGCAAGCCCGATCCCTACCCGACCGCCGCGGTCGAGGCCGTCTCGCCCGGGTCGGCGTCCGACGCCCAGATCCGCGCCGAGCTCAACCAGGCGGCCAAGCAGGGGATCGCCATCACCCCGTGCACGAGCGTCCAGACCTGCAACCAGGGATCGACGCTCTCGCTCGGAGCCAACGGAAACTGGGCCTTCCCGATCCAGCCGCTCGCCGTCGTCCTCGGCCCGTCGACCTGGACCGTGGATCAGGGGATCGACATGGCCACCGCCGGCGGCGCCTGCGGAACCGGGGCCTACGAGGTGGCGATCACCTCGGGAACGATCGTCCAGGAGGGGATCTCCGGATTCGGCCCCTACGCCCCGGTGATGCGGGTCGACGGCGGACCGTACGCCGGCTGGTACGTCTACTACGGGCACGCCGCCCCGGCCCTCGTCCCGGTCGGCGCCCACGTCCGCGCCGGGCAGCCGATCGCCGCCGTCGGCTGCGGGATCGTCGGGATCTCCTCCGGTCCCCACCTCGAGATCGGCATGACCCCGCCCGGCGGGACGCCCTGCTGCCCGGCCTTCGGCTCGACCGCCCCGGGGGTCGGCACCCTGATGGAGCAGCTCTACGCCCGATCGCACTGACGCCGCCCGCGGCTCAGACGACGAGCCCGTGCCGGATGGTGTTCTCGCTGGCCACCCGGGGCTCGACGAAGTTGAGCAGGTAGTCGGGCCCGCCGGCCTTGGTCCCGTTGCCCGACAGGTGGTTGCCGCCGAACGGCTGGCGTCCGACCACGGCGCCGGTGATGTGGCGGTTGACGTAGAGGTTGCCGACCGGGAGCTCGTCGACCGCCCGGCGGACGTGGCCCGGATGCCGGGAGAAGAAGCCGGCGGTCAGCCCGTACGGGCTGGCCCGGACGACGGCGAACGCCTCCTCGAGGGACCCGACCGTCTCGAGCGCGAGGAGGGGGCCGAAGATCTCCTCGCCGGCGATCGGCGAGTCGGGCGGGAGCCCGGCGACCAGCGTCGGGGCGACGAAGTGCCCGGTCGGGGGGAGCGCCCGCTCGGCGGTGAGGATGCGCCCGGTGGCTCGGGCCCGGGCGATGTACCCGTCGACCCGCTCGCGGGCCGCCGCCTCGATCAGCGGGGGCACCTCGGTGGCGAAGTCATCGGCCGGGCCGACGACGAGGAGGTCGATCGCCCCGGCCAGGCGCCGGCCGAGCTCGTCGGCGAGCCCGGCCCCGTCCCCGCCCGGGCCGCCGGCGTCTACGACGAGGAGCCGGGCCGCGGCCGAGCACTTCTGGCCGGCGTAGGAGAAGGCCGACTGGATCACGGCCGGGACCACCTCGTCGAGGTCGGCGTCGGCGTCGACGATCACGCAGTTCTTCCCGCCCAGCTCGGCGACGACCCGCTTGAGATGGCGCTGGCCGGGCGCGACCGTCGCGGCCCGGCCGAGAATCTCGAGGCCGACCGCCTGGGACCCGGTGAAGGCGATCGTCTCGACGTCGCCGTCGACCAGCGCCGCTCCGAGCGCCCCGTCCCCGAGCAGGAGGCCCAGGGCCCCGGCCGGGACCCCGGCCCGGTGGAGGATGGCGGCCAGCTCCGCCCCGCAGGCCGGTGATTGCTCGGCCGGCTTGAGGACGACGGCGTTGCCGGTGGCCAGGGCGGCCGCGGTCATCCCGGTCGGGATGGCGAGGGGGAAGTTCCACGGCGCGATCACCGCGGCCACGCCCCGCGCCGCGTAGGCCATCGAGTTGCGCTCCCCCGGCGGGGAGATCAGCGCCCGCCCGGCGGCCAGGGCCAACGCCCCGCGGGCGTAGTACTCGAGGAAGTCGATCGCCTCGGCCACCTCGGCGTCGGCGTCGGCCCAGGGCTTGGCGCACTCGCGGACGATCAGCGCGGCCAGGCCGGCCCGATCGGCCCGCATCGACGCGGCCGCCCGGCGGAGGATCTCCGCCCGCTCGCCGGCCGGCCGCCCGGCCCAGCCGCCGGCCGCGGCCCGCGCCGCCGCGATCGCCCGGCCGGCGTCAGCCGGGGAGGCCCGCGGATGCTCGGCCACGACGCGGTCGGGCCGGCCCGGGTCGGTCGACCGGGTCAGCTCGCCGGCGCCGGTCGGCTCGCCGTCGATCAGCGACGACACCGACCTCGGCCCGGCGGCGTCGAGGGCGGCCAGCGCCTCGCGGTAGGCGGCGCGCACCGCCGGGCGGCGGAGCTCGGCGAGCGGCTCGTTGGCGAACGGCGGCAGGCGGCTCATGGCGCGCCGAGGAGATCCTCGATCCGCCCGCCGGCGGCCACCTGGTGGAGGAAGCTGTCGTTGCTCGTGTTCTCGAGCAGCCGCCGGACCAGGTAGGCCATCCCGGCGACGAGGTCGCCGACCGGGCAGTACACCCGCACCCGCTGACCGGTCGCCGCCAGGGCGGCGGCGAGATCGTCGCCCAGGCCGCGGAGGACCTGGAACTCGAGGTCGGCCTCGGCCCCGGCCCCGGCCCGGCGGGCGACCACCTGGGCGTGGGCGATCGACCGGAGGTTGTGCGAGGCGATCAGCGGGCGGACGGCCGGGCCGGCTTCGATCAGCCGGGTGGTCAGCGCCTCGAAGCTCCGGTCGGTCTCGGACTTCTCGGCGAAGACCGGCGGCTCCCAGCCGTGCTGGGCCGCCTGGGCCGTCTCGGCGTCCCAGTAGGCGCCCTTGACGAGGCGGACGGCCAGCGGCGTCGCGCGCCCCATCGCCCCGGCCCGGGCGATGACCTGCTCGAGGATCGCGGCGCTCTCGCGCAGGTAGGCCTGGACGACGACCCCGGCCGACGGTCCGGCCCGGAACTCGTCCTCGGCGAGGGTGGCCAGGGCGAGCTCCATCGCCGCGTCGTGGGTGTCGTAGGACTCCGAGTCGATCTGGACGTGGGCGCCGAGCTCGGCGGCCAGGCGCAGGAGGAAGCGCAACCGCGGTTGGGCGGCGAGGGCCCGCTCGGGCGCCTGGGGTCGGAGGAGCGGGGTCAGCGCCGAGAGCTTGATCGAGAGGTCGGCCCGGGGAACGGCCATCGGGCGCCCGCCGGCCTCCGCGCCGTCGAGCCGGGGGTTCGCCGGCCAGCCGGACGCCGCCGCGCTGAACACGCGGAGCGCCTCGGCGCACCGCGCGCCGTAGCGCTCGCCCTCGACCTCGGTGACCGTCGCCTCGCCGAGCAGGTCGAGCGTGCTCGCCTGCCCGGCCCGCCACATGCGCTCGAGCTCGCCGGCCGCCGCCGCCGGGTCGGTCCCGATGATGAAGCGGGACGCCATGTGCCGGACCGCTGCTGACGCGGCCGGCCCGAGCAGCGCGTCGGGCAGGTGAGCGCCGCCCCGGAGGACCAGCGGACCGTCCTCGACGCCGGCGAGGAGGGCCCGGAAATGGTCGGCCAGGTCGCGGTTGCCGTGGCAGGCCGGAGCCACGTCGACCAGGCGCAGGAGCGCGGCCTGGAAGCCGGGGTGGCGGCTCGTCCACTCGAGCGTCTCCTCTTCGGCGCGGCGCAGGCCGCCCCGCCCGCGCGGCCGGGCGGCGTCGAGGGCCCGTCCGGCTTCGCGGATCTCCGCCTCGAGCGTCTCGTCGGTCATGGGGACGGAGGCTACCCCGGCGCTCGGCGCGCCCGGCCCGCCGGCGCGGCGGCAGTGCCATCGCGCCGCCGAGCCCCCCGCGGTCAGCCGGCGTCGCCGCCCCGGAGGGTCCGCGCCGTCGGCGACCGGGGGACGTCGACCTGGTCGCGGTAGGTGCCGAGGAGCCGGTCGCTGACCGTGTTGGTGATCCCGTGCCAGTAGTGCTCGTTTTTGAAATGGTGGAGGCGGTGGTTGCGCCAGATCGAGCGGTAGTACCGCGAGCGGGGCCGGTGGGCCGTGTGGATCAGGAAGTGCGTCCATTCGTAGGCGCCGACGAGGACGTACCCGGTCAGCAGCATGCTGACGAACGCCCCGGTCGGGACCGGTCCGGCGACGAGGGCGACCGCGCCGGCGCCGGCGCCCGCGGCCGCGGGTACCGCGAGCAGGAGGATGGCGAGCGCCTCGGCCGGGGAGAAGTTGATCAGGTCGAGGCGGCGGGGGTTCTCGTGGTGGGCGCGGTGGGCCCGGGCGCTGGCCAGCTCGACCGTCCGCCCACGCCAGCGGACCGGCGGGAGGTGGAGGAGGTAGACGTGGATGGCCCACTCGCCGAACGGGTAGACGGCGAGGATGAACAGGCCGGCGGCGGCGTCGCGCCAGTCGGGGGCCCCGAGCGCGAGGCGGGCGGCGAGGCCGGCGACGATCGCCGCGGCGATGACCCGGGGCCCGTGCTTGCGGCGAAACTCGCGCCACGCCTCGCCGAGCGTTCTGATCTCCGAGCCGTCCGGCGCGCGGACCTCCATGGGGCTCAGCGTAATGGACGCTGAGGCGACCGCGGCGGCGGCCCGCCTCTGGCTGGTCAAGTGGCGCTGGTACGAGCGCAACTCGCTGCCCTGGAACCGGGCCCGCATCCACTGGGAGCTGGCCGTGCGGCGGGCCTTCGCGCGCTGGCCGCTCCACGGGGACGTGCTGGAGGCGCTCCAAGACAAACGGCTCGAGGTCGGCGAGCACGCCCTGTTCGAGCCGCACGTCTGGATCACCGCGCCCGGGCGGGCGCGGGTCCGGATCGGCGCGGGCACGTTCCTCAACCTCGGAGTGATGATCGCGGCGGTCGAGCTCGTCGAGATCGGCGACCACTGCATGCTCGCCAACGGCTGCTTCGTGACCGACGGGAACCACCGCTTCGACGACCCGGGGCGCCCGGTGCCGTGGCAGGGGTTCACGACCAAGGGCCCGACGCGCATCGGCGACAACTGCTGGCTCGGGGCCAACGTCGTGGTCACGAGCGGAGTGACCATCGGCGAGCGGTGCGTGATCGGGGCCAACAGCGTGGTCACCCACGACATCCCCGCCTTCTCGATCGCCACCGGCGCCCCGGCCGAGGTCCGGCGGCGGATCGTGTACTCAGCCGAGGAAGGTCGCGTAGAGGAGGAAGCCGTTGAGGCCGACGATCACGGTGACGATCACTCCGAGCAGCCGGCTGGTGGCCGGGCGGTTGGCGAAGGTCCCCATCACGTCGGGTCGGCGGGTGAGGAGGAGGAGGGGAACGAGGGCGAAGGGGATGCCGAACGAGAGGGCGACCTGTGAGATGACGAGCACGTTGGTGGGGGAGAGGCCGATGGCGAGGATCACGAGCGACGGGGCCATGGTCACGGCCCGGCGGAGGAAGAGGGGGATCCGCCGGTGGATGAACCCCTGCATGACGACCTGGCCGGCGTAGGTCCCGACGCTCGAGGAGGACAGCCCGGAGGCGAGGAGGGCGAAGGCGAAGGCGAGGGCGGCGCCGCCGCCGATGAGCTGACCGAGGCCGGCGTGGGCGGCTTCGATCGAGTCGACGTTGAGGTGCCCGGTCTGGTGGAAGAGGGCGGCGGCGACCACGAGCATGCTCAGGTTGATCAGCCCGGCGAGGGTCATCGCGGCGATGACGTCGAGGCGCTGGAAGCGGAGGACCGCTCGCTTCTCGGCGTCGTCGGCGCAGGGGATCCGCCGCTGGGTGAGCGCCGAGTGGAGGTAGATCACGTGGGGCATCACGGTGGCGCCGATGATCCCGACCGCGAGCATCAGGCTCTGTGACCCGCCGAGGTGGGGGACGAGGCCGCCGAGCGTGTCGTGGGCCCGGGGCCCGACGGCGAACACGTCGTAGACGAAGCCGAGCATCACGATCAAGAGGAGGCCGACGATCGCCAGCTCGAAGTTGCGATACCCGCGCTGCTCGAGGGCGAGGAGGCCGAAGGCGGCGGCCGCGGTGATCAGCCCGGCGGCGAACGGCGGGACGCCGAAGAGGAGGTTGAGCCCGATCGCCGCGCCGACGAACTCGGCGACGTCGGTGGCGATCGCGATCAGCTCGGCCTGGACCCAGAGGCCGAGCGACCACCGCCGGCCGAGGTGCTCCCGGCAGAGCTCGGGCAGGCTCATCCCGGTGGCGACGCCGAGCTTGGCCGAGGTGTACTGGACGACCATGGCCATGAGGTTGGCCATGACGATGACCCAGACGAGCATGTAGCCGAACCGGGCGCCCCCCTGGATGTTGGTCGCGAAGTTGCCGGGATCGACGTATGCGACGGAGGCGACGAAGGCCGGACCGAGGAGGGCGAGGCCGGTGCGGACCCGCCCGCGGGCACGGATCATTTGGAGCGGGGTCGGTCGGAGGAGCGCCTCGACGTCCTCGAGCGGCCACGCCCCGGACTCGGCCGGGGTCGGCGTCGGGGCGAGGATCTCCTCGCCGAGGAGGTCCGGGGGCGGGGGGAGCGGGTTCACCGGTCGACCTCCACCCGCATCGCCCCGGCCAGGCGGCCGCCGAGCATGTGGACGACGCCGCCGAGGCGGACGGAGAGCGGGCCGCCGAAGGGCTGCTTGTCGAGGACTTCGAGGGTCATCCCGAGGCTGATCTCCCGGACGGCCAGGTAGGCGAGCATCTCGGGATCGGAGTCCGAGACGCGGACGAACACGCCGCGAGCGCCGGGCTCGAGCGCCTGGAGGGCCTGGGTCTCGCCCTCGTCGATCAGGAGCTCGCGGGTCGGGATCGGATCGCCGTGGGGATCGCGGGCGGGGTCGCCGAGCTTGGCGGCGATCAGCTCCTCGAGCTCCTCGGAGAGGACGTGCTCGAGGACCTCGGCCTCGTCGTGGACGCGGTCCCAGGGGACGGCGAGCGCTTCGGCGAGAAAGAGCTCGAGCAGCCGGTGATGGCGGAGGACTTCGAGGGCGACCCGCTCGCCGTCGGGGGTCAGCTGGGTTCCCCGGTAGGGGACGTGGCTGACGAGCCCGAGCTCGGTCAGCCTCTTGACCATCGCCGAGGCGGAGCCGGGGGTGACGTCGAGGCGCTCGGCGAGGGCGTGGTTGGTGACCTCGCCGGTGCCCCGGGCGGCCAGGGAGTAGATCGCCTTGGCGTAGTCTTCGACGGCCGGTGAATGTCTTTTCAGGGTGTCGATCTCTGAAGTATGGCATACCAAACTTTGGCCCGGGCCAGCGGGCGGGCTGGCGGTGGTGGGGGTCTCGGGCCGAGCGGGTTGGCGGGCGGCTCCTCGACGAGCAGGGCGATCTCGGCCGGCGTGCGAGTGGAGCGGATGCGCGATCATCCACGGCGATGGTCGGGCTGCCTCTGACCGGTGGATGCAACTGCGGCGCGGTGCGCTAAGAGGTCACCGAGCCGCTGGTGATCGCGAGCTGCTGTCACTGCCGGCGGTGTCAGCGGCGGAGTGGTGCGGCGGCGTCGCCCAGCGCCGACCAGGCGCCCGGCTCGTTTCACATCGTCGCCGGAGTCCAGGTCGCCGCGGCGGCGCCGGTTAGAGGGTCGATCACGACCGCGTGCTCTCCGGTGGCATCACTTGTGGCCGCGAGCAGCACGCCGGTGGCTGACCATCCCGTGAGCGACATGTCGCTGTTCTGGCCGAGCCGATTGAGGTTGTCTTGGTTCGAGTCTTGACTAGCCTAGCGAGGTAGCGCGAATCGGCCGACCACGCGATCGGTGCCTCCGCGTACGGAGCGAGCTGCTGGATGGCGCCCGTGGCGATGTCGGCGACCAAGAGCCGGTGGCATCCTGCGTCGGCGAAGAGGGCACGCGGACAAGCCGCACGCGGCTGGAGGAACGCAACCTCGCGTCCGTCGGGCGAGACGACCGGCGCCGAGCCGCGTCCGATCACCCGCGGTGCACCGCCATCGATGCTGCGCGCCACGACGATCACCGCGTCGTGCAGAGCGGCAGGCCCGCGAGGTCAGGCTGCCAGGTTCTCGCCGGGCCAGGTCCCGCAGCGGACGCGCTCGTAAAGCGTGTCGGGCGCCAGGTCGGCGCCGCCCGGCCAGACCACCGTCCCAGTCTCGCGATCAACCGACGCCTTAGCGAATCCGGCTGGTGTGCGGGCTTTGTCGAATACCGGGCCGTGCATCCGCTCGAGCACGTCGAGCTCTCAGGCGAGACTGTCGGCGAACGTCAGGCGCAAAACGCCGTGGCGAACGACGGAAACGGCGACGATGTCTGGGGTAAGGCCGATCATCGGAGTGGCTCGATCTCACGAAGTGTCTCACCGGCTCGAGCTAAGCGCCAGTTCTCGAGACGTTCCTCCTGGTGCAGCTCGGCCCAGGCGAGCACGAAACGCAGTTGTCGGCGAGCTAGCGTGCTCTCGATCACCTCGAGCGTGTCGATGCGGACCTTGGCCGTCCCGTGGGCGTGGCGCTCGCAGCTCGGCCTCGACGCTCACACGCCGAGCGTACCTCGGATGACTCTCGGCGCAGAGCGGTCGCACCGTGTGGAGCCGGCTCGACGCGGGTCGGGCGTGGCGTGCCGGCGGCGTCGGCAACGGCCGGCAGGTGAAGGCTCACCGGCTGAGCGTCGGCGCCCGCTCCGCCGCCCGATCCGCCCCCGCCTCGCCGGCCTGCGCCGCCCCGGCCTCACCGCCGCGCTTGACCCCGTAGGCGCCGAGCCCGGCCTCGAGGGCGTCGTACGCCCGGGCCGCCTGCACCCGCAGATCGGCGGCGACCGCGCCCTGGTCCTCGCCGGCCAGGAGCCGGCTGAACGCCGCTCGGAAGGCGAGCCGGTGGGTCCAGGCGAGGGTGCGGGCGACCACGGCCGGCACGAGGTCGCCGGCCGGCTCGCCGGCCTCCTCGGCGATGATCGGCGAAAGCACGGCCGACTCCTCCTCCCAGCCGAGGAAGAGGCGGTTGCGGAGGGTCTGGCTCCCGGCGACGAGGCGGGGGATGGCGACGATCGACTCGACCGGGTCGCGCTCGACCCGGTCGAGGAAGGCCATCGTCGCCCGGCGGAACGGGGCGACCACCGACTCGCCGACCGGGCGCTCGCGGATCGCCGCGATCAGGGCGGCCCGGGGGATGTCGCCCCGGAAGACGAGCTCCTCCTTGGTGGCGAAGTAGTTGAAGATCGTCTTCTCCGAGACGTCGGCCGCCCGGGCGACGTCGGCCACCGTCACCGCGTCGAACCCCCGCGCCTCGAAGAGGGCCATGGCGGCGGCGGCGATGACCTCGCGCGTCTGGCGCTTCTTCCGCTCGCGGAGACCCTCGCCGCCGGATGTGTCCATCCCGTAAAGCTACCGTACGGTGGCACGATGATTACAGCTCCTGTACTCTTCCGGCGGTGGCCAGCGCGATCGAGGTCAGGGACCTACGGAAGTCGTTCGGCGAGATCGAGGCCGTCAAGGGGGTCAGCTTCGACGTCGCCGCCGGCGAGGTGTTCGGCTTCCTCGGCCCGAACGGGGCCGGGAAGACGACGACGATCAACATGCTCTGCACGCTGGCCCGACCGACCGGCGGGAGCGCCCGGGTCGCCGGACACGACGTGGTCGCCGAGCGGGACGACGTCCGCCGGAACATCGGCCTCGTCTTCCAGGATCCGACCCTCGACGGGTACATGACCGCCGAGCAGAACCTCCGGATGCACGCCGAGCTCTACGGGGTCGAGTCGCGGCTGGTGGCCGGGCGGATGAAGCAGGTGCTCGAGATGGTCGGGCTCTGGGATCGCCGCGGCGCCCAGGTGATGACCTTCTCCGGCGGGATGCGCCGGCGGCTCGAGATCGCCCGGGGCTTTCTCCACTCGCCGCGGGTGCTCTTCCTCGACGAGCCGACGATCGGCCTCGATCCGCAGACGCGGAGCTCGATCTGGCGCTACATCCGGGGGCTCCAGCGGGCGGAGGAGATCACGATCTTCATGACCACCCACTACATGGACGAGGCCGAGTTCTGCGACCGGATCGCGATCATGGACCAGGGGGTGATCGTCGTCCTCGACACGCCCGACGTCCTCAAGGCGCAGGTCGGGGCCGACCGGGTCACCATTCACACCGACGACGACGAGGCGGCCGTCGCGGCGATCGCCGACCGGTTCGGGCTCGAGGCGAAGATGGCCGAGGGGGCGGTGGCCTTCTACGTGCCCTCGGGCGAGGAGTTCGTCCCCCGCCTGTTCGCCGAGCTCGGCCTCCCGATCCGCTCGGTCAGCGTCTCGCGGCCGACGCTCGACGACGTCTTCATGGCCCACACGGGCTCGACGATCCGTGACGCCGAGGAGACGGGCGGGGCAGCACGCAACCGCATGGTCATGCAGGTGATGTCGGCGGGACGGCGATGAGCACGACCGACACCGTCGCGCCGGCCGCCGAGCCGGGCGCCTCGACCGAGGTGATCCGCGTCGTCGTCCCGCCGCGGAGCGTCCGCAGCGAGTTGCGGGCCATCAAGATCGTCTTCCGCCGCGAGCTGATCCGGTTCGTGAACGACCGGATGCGAATCGTCACGTCGCTCGTCCAGCCGCTCCTCTTCCTGTTCGTCCTCGGCTCCGGCCTCCAGCAGCTGTCGCGGGCCGGGACCCACGGGGTCGACCTGAAGACGTTCATCTACCCGGGGATCCTCTGCATCACGGTGATGTTCACGGCGATGTTCTCGGCCGCGTCGATCGTCTGGGACCGGGAGTTCGGCTTCCTCCGGGAGATGATGGTCGCGCCGATCCGCCGGAGCTCGATCGTGATCGGAAAGTGCCTCGGCGGCGCGGCCGTGGCCAGCCTCCAGGGCATCGTCCTGATCTGCCTGGCCGGCGCCGTCCACGTCCCCTACGACCCGCTGATGCTCCTGGGGATCTTCGGCCTCCAGCTCCTGCTCGCCTTCAGCATCACCGCGTTCGGGGTGATGATCGCCGTGCGGATCAAGCAGATCCAGGCGTTCATGGGGGTGATGCAGATGGTGATCATGCCGATGTTCTTCATCTCCGGCGCCCTCTTCCCCGTCCAGGGCCTCCCCGGCTGGCTCGGCTTCCTCAACCGGATCGACCCCCTGACCTATGCGGTCGATCCGATGCGCCGGCTCGTGTTCAGCCACCTCGACATCAGCGCGGCCGCCCGCTCCGCCCTCGATCCGGGCGTCACCTGGTGGGGGTGGCACTTGCCGCCGGTCTTCGAGGCCGGTGTCGTCCTCGCGCTCGGCCTGGGGATGCTGGCCATCGCGATCTGGGAGTTCAACGCCACCGAGTGACACCGCGCCGGACGCCGCGCTTGAAAACCCGATCGCCGTGTGGTTGGGTGTGGCCGGGAGCCGGAGGCGCAGCCGAACGCGAGGTACCAACCGTGGCCGAAGCGCCTGGATCCAGCGACGCACCCCCCGGCTCAGCGCCGGCGGCCGAGCGCTCCGAGCCCGCGGCCAAGCCGGCCCCGGCAGCGCCGGCCAAGGCGTCCGACGACCTGAGCGCCGGCGCCGGCGCGTTGGTCCAGGCGCTGGCCGCGGCCGCCAAGCCACCCGCCGACCCGGCCCGTGACCCGAACGTGGCCGTCGCCTTCGCGCTCGGGTGGCAGATCGCCGAGCTCTACCGGCCGGACCCGCCGGTAGAGGCGCCGGCGCAGGCGGCGGACGACCCGCCGCTTCCCGGGCTCGGCACGTTCTCGGCCGAGGCCCGGGCCTTGATCGGGCTCGCCCAGGTCGACGTCGCCCTCCACCGGCTCGACGCGACGATCACCAAGGTCAAGCTCGAGGTGCCGACCACCGCCGCGGCCCGCACGGCGCGCGCCCAACCGGACCCGGCCTTCTCCACCGCCCTCGTGGAGCTCCACTCCTCGCTCCTCTCGACGCTCATCGCGGCCGACTTCAAGGTCGGCAAGGGATACGAGCTCGGCCGGACGGTGGCCGACCTGTGCCGGGGGCCGAACGACGTCCCCGCCGTGGTGGCCGCCTTCCAACCGCTCCAGATCGCCGGGCTGCGAGCGCGGCTCTCCGATCTGACGAGCGCCCTCCCGCCCCACGCCGGCCACGGCGTTCGGGGCTCGATCGACGCCTGGGTCGCCTGGGCCCAGAATCGGCCCCGCTCGGAGCCGGCCAACGTGGTCGACCTCCTCCGGCGCCAGGGAGAGCGCTGGCGGGCGCTGCTCTCGGGCGAGAAGCGTGCGACCGACGTGCTCGAGTTCGACCACTACCTGGCCGCCGGCGAGGGCCTGACCAAGCACGTCGGCGCGCTCGTCCGGAAGTTCCTGGCCAAGGCCTGGCTGCTCGTCGTGGTCGTCGTCGCCCTGCTCGCCGGGGCGGTCGCCTTCGTCGTCACGAATCCGGATTCGACCGCCCACGTGGTCGCCGGCCTCGGCGGGCTCCTCGCCGCGGTCGGCCTCGGCTGGAAGGGCATCGGCGGCTCGCTGGGCAAGGCGCTCGGCCAGCTCGAGCAGCCGCTCTGGGGCGCCGAGCTCGACGCCGCCGTCGCCGACGCGATCGGGCTCGTCCCGGGAAGCGCCGCGGCCGAGGCGTTCACGCCCCAGGCGCGGAGCGCGCCCAACGCCTAGAGCCCGTCGCGGAACCGCCGGAGCTCGTCCGGGTCGATCGAGTAGGTGTGCTCGGCGGCCGGGAAGCGCCCCCGGCGGACCTCGTCGGCGTACTCGCCGATCGCGGCGACCATCTGGGCCCGGAGGTTGGCGTAGCGCTTGGTGAACCGCGGGGCGTGGCCGTCGTAGATGCCGAGGAGGTCGTGGAGGACGAGGACCTGACCGTCGGTGTCCGGTCCGGCGCCGATGCCGATCACCGGGACCCCGAGGCGGCCGGTGAGCTCGGCGGCCACGGCCGCGGGGATCGCCTCGAAGACGATCGCGAAGCACCCGGCCGCCTCGAGGGCGAACGCCTCGCGGGCGACGTCGAGCGCCCGGCCGGCCGTACGCCCCTGGGCGCGGTAGCCGCCGAGGGCGGTGGCCGTCTGCGGAGTGAGGCCGACGTGACCCATGACGGGGATCCCGGCCCCGACGATCGCCCGGGCCCGGGCGGCCTGGGCGGTGCCCCCGCCCTCGAGCTTGACCGCGTCGCACCCGGCCTCCTTGACGAACCGCTGGGCCGTCCGGATCGCCTGCTCGTCGCTCGCTTCGTAGGAGCCGAACGGCAGATCGCCGACGAGGAGGGGGGTGGCGCACCCCCGCCGGGCGGCGCCGGCCAGCATCAGCATCTCCTCGACGCTGACCGGGACGGTCGACGGGTAGCCGAGGACGGTCATGGCGCCGGAGTCGCCGACCAGCACGATGTCGACGCCGGCGGCCTCGGCGACCTGGGCGCTCGGGTGGTCGTAGGCGGTGATCATCACGATCGCCTCGCCCCGGCGCTTCTTCTCGGCGAGCTCGGGCAGGGTGACCGGGAGGCGGTCGTTGCGCAGGGAGGTCTCGGGGATGGTGGACACGGTGGTTCCTCTCAGGTGAGCAGCGCCGAGGCGCGATCGTCGACGGCGAGGATCTCGTTCTCGGTGCTGACGTGGACGATCCGCGGGCGGTAGCCGGCCAGCTCGTCCTGGTCGTAGGACGCGTAGGCGATCACGATCACCGTGTCGCCACGGTGGACGAGCCGGGCCGCCGCGCCGTTGACCTTGATCTCGCGGGACCCGCGGTCTCCGGCGATCGTGTAGGTCTCGAAGCGGGCGCCGTTGTCGACGTCGACGACGGCGACCTGCTCGTACTCGAGGATCTCCGCAGCCTCGAGCAGATCGGGGTCGATGGTGATCGAGCCGATGTAGTGAAGGTCACACGCGGTGACGGTGGCCCGGTGGATCTTCGCCTTGAGCATCGTACGTTGCACAGCGACCTCAGTTCCTCGGGTTGACGATGGCGTTGTCGATCAGTCGGGCCCGGCCGACGCGGGCGGCGACGGCGAGCAGCACCGGCCCGTCGAGTCCGTCGGCCGGAGCCATGGTCTCGGGCGAGACGAGCTCGACGTACTCGGGCTCGATCTCGTGCTCGGCCAGCATCCGGCGGGCCACCCGGGCCAGCGCCCGGGGGTCGCGCTCGCCGCCGGCGGCGGCCTCCTCGGCGGCCCGGAGGGCCCGGTGGAGGCCAGCGGCGCGCCGGCGCTCGGCCGGACGCAGGAGCGAGTTGCGGCTCGACATGGCCAGGCCGTCGGCCTCGCGGACGGTCGGGCAGACCTCGATCCGGACGGGGATGTCGAGGTCGCGGACGAGGCGGCGGATCACCGCCGCCTGCTGGGCGTCCTTCTGGCCGAAGTAGGCGGCGTCGGGGGCGACCATGTTGAGGAGCTTGGTCACGACGGTCGCCACCCCGGCGAAGTGGGCGGGGCCCCGATGCTCCCCGCAGAGGCCGTCGGACACCCCGGTCACCGTGACCGTCGTGGCGAAGCCGTCCGGGTAGACCTCGCTCACCGCGGGGGCGAAGAGGACGTCGACCCCGCCCTGCTCGGCCAGCTCGGCGTCGGTCCCGGGGTCGCGGGGGTAGGCGGCGAGATCCGCGGCCGCGTCGAACTGGGTCGGGTTGACGAACACCGACATCACCACGACCCGCCCGTCGGCCCGGGCTCGGCGCACGAGCGAGAGATGGCCGTCGTGGAGGGCGCCCATCGTCGGGACGAGGCCGATCGTCCGGCCGGCGGCCCGCTCGGCGGCCACGGCGCGGCGGAGCTCGGCGACCGCGGCGATCGTCCTCATCGCGCTTTCTCGCAGGCCTGACCGGTGCCGACGGTGGCCGGGAGGCGGGGGTGCGGAGGAACGGGATTCAAGGTCTCGGTCCAGTTCCCTCTCGGGATACCGGTCGCGATTCGAGGCGGCGCTGGCGCTGCGGATCCGTCCTCGGGAGAGTGACGGTCCACCCGAAAAGATAGCTCACCTGAGCCGCCCGGGCGAGGGGCGCGCGACTACGATCGGAGTCGTGCCCAACCCGAATGCGCCCGAGCGTCGCCAGGCCCTCAAGGGCCTCTACGAGCAGGCGTCGGCCTGCACGCGCTGCCCCGAGCTCGCCGCCACCCGTCAGACGGTGGTCTTCGGGGCGGGGAACGCCGACGCCGACCTGATGTTCGTCGGCGAGGCGCCCGGGGCCAACGAGGACCGCCAGGGGCTGCCGTTCGTCGGGGCGGCCGGCAAGCTGCTCGAGAAGCTCCTCGTCGAGATCGGCCTGAGCCGGGCCGACGTGTTCATCGCCAACGTGCTGAAGTGCCGCCCGCCGGGCAACCGCGACCCCCAGCCGGAGGAGATCGCCCACTGCCGGCCGTACCTGCGCCGCCAGGTCGAGCTGATCGAGCCGAAGGTCATCTGCACGCTCGGCAACTTCGCCACCAAGCTCCTCCGCGAGGATCCGACCGGGATCACCCGGGTCCACGGCCAGCCGGAGGTCCGGGTGATCGGCGGCCGGGCGGTCCGGATCTTCCCGATCTACCATCCGGCGGCGGCCCTCTACACCCCGCGGATGCTCGACATCCTCCGCGAGGACTTCGCCCGCCTCCCCGGCCTGCTCGACCTCCCGGCTCCGCCCCCGCCGGCCCCCGAGCCGCCGGAGGACCGCCCGCCGCCGCCGCCGCCGCCGGCGCCACCGCCAGCGCCACCGCGGCCGCCCCCGCTTACGGCGCCGGTCGTCCCGACCAAGGTCGAGCCGGACCAGCTCGGGCTGTTCTGATGCCCGGCACCGACCCGCCGCTGCGGATCGAGACGGCCGGGGCCGAGGCGACCGCCGCGTTCGCCGGCCGGGTCGCCGCCGGGCTCGCCGCCGGTGACGTGGTCCTCGTCGAGGGGGAGCTCGGAGCCGGGAAGACGACGTTCGTGCGCGGGGCGTGCCGGGCGCTCGGGGTGGAAGGGCCGATCACCAGCCCGACCTTCGCCCTGGCCAACCGCTACCGGGCGGCCGGGGGTCTCATCGTCTCCCACCTCGACCTCTACCGGCTCGGCGGGCTCGACGCCGAGGACCCCGACCTGCTCGACGACTACCTCGGCCCCGACCGGCTCGCCTTCGTCGAGTGGTCGCGCGGTGACGGAGCCGGGCTCGGGCCGGTGCGCCTGCGGGTGACCCTCCGTCACCTCGGCGGCGACCGCCGGCGAATCGAGGTCGAGCGGTGATCGCCCTGGCCCTCGACACGGCGACGTCCTCGACCGTGGTCGGCCTGCGCACGGCCGACGGGGCGGTCCGCGAGGCCCGCGACGACGTCGCCCGGGGTCAGCGTCCGCGCCACACCCAGCGGCTGCTCGGGCTGGCCGCCGAGCTCCTCGACGAGGCCGGCCTCGGCTTCGGCGCGGTCGGGCTGATCGCGGTCGGCCTGGGGCCGGGGACGTTCACCGGCCTGCGCATCGGGATCGCCACCGCCCGCGGGCTCGCCGGGGCGACCGGGGCCGGGCTGGTCGGACTAGGCAGCCTGCGGGTCCTGGCCGCCGGCGCCGGGCCGGGGCCGGTCCTGTCGCTGATCGACGCCGGCCGGGGAGAGGTGTTCGCCGCGGGCTACGAGGACGGCCGCGAGCTCGTCGTCCCGGCGGCGGTGGCCCCGGGCGGGGTGGCCGACCTGGCGCGGGGGCGGACATGGCTGGCGGTCGGGAGCGGGGCGCTACGATTCCGGGGGCAATTCGAAGACGCAGATGTGACCGTCCCGCCGGATGCGTCGCCGGCGCACCGGGTCAGCGCTCGGGTGATGCTCGGGCTCGCGCAGGCCGGCGAGGTCGACGCCCGGGGCGCGGTCACCCCCCTATACCTGAGGCTGCCCGACGCCGAGTTGGCGCTCCGCAGCGCGAGGCCATGACCGTCGCCGAGATCCGCCCCTTCGTCTACGCCGACCTCCCGCAGGTGATCGCCATCGAGCGGCGCGCCTTTCCGACTCCGTGGTCGCTGGCCATGTTCGTGCTCGAGCTCTCCAAGCCGTCGGGCCTGTGCCTGGTGGCGACGCGCAGCCAGCGGATCGTCGGCTACACGGTCTGCTCGCGCTACGACACGGTCTGGCACGTGATGAACGTCGCCGTCGACCCGGACCTTCGCCGGCAGGGCATCGCCCGCGCCCTCCTGGCCGAGCTCTACATCCGAGTGGGGGACCCGAGCGCCCAGTTCACGCTCGAGGTCCGGCGGTCGAACCGGGGGGCGATCGAGCTCTACGAGAGCGACGGCTTCCGGACGGCCGGGCTGCGCCGCCGCTATTACCAGGACAACGGCGAGGACGCGCTGATCATGTGGCGGACGCCGTCGACCCTCGGCGGCCGGCTGGACGACGTGCCGGCGGCCGACCCGGTCGCCCATCACCGGCCGTGATCCTGGCCCTGGAGACCAGCTGCGACGACACGTGCGCCGCCGTGGTCACGCCGGATGGGCGGATCCTGGCCAACGTCATCTCCTCGCAGGGCGTCCACGACCGCTACGGGGGCGTCGTCCCGGAGGTGGCGGCTCGCCATCACCTCGAGCTGATCGACGCGGTCACCGCCGACGCGCTCGAGCGGGCCGGCGCCGGGTTGGACGACGTGTCGCTGGTGGCGGCGACCCAGGGCCCGGGGCTGATCGGGGCGCTGCTCGTCGGCCTGGCCAGCGCCAAGGCGATCGCCGCGGCCCGCGAGCTGCCGTTCGCCGCCGTCGACCACCTCCGGGGCCACGTGGCCGTCGCCTTCCTCGAGCCGGCGCCGCTCGAGCCGCCGTTCGTCTCGCTGATCGCCTCGGGCGGGCACACCCTGCTCCTGCGGGTGGATTCCCGGGGGGGCGAGCCGGAGATCCTCGCCCGGACGCTCGACGACGCGGCCGGGGAGGCCTTCGACAAGGGGGCGCGCATGCTCGGGCTCGGCTACCCGGGCGGGGCCGCCCTCCAGCGGCTGGCCGCGGGCGGCGACCCGGCGGCCTTCGCCTTCCCGAGCGGCCGGAGTGCGGACTTCTCCTTCGCCGGCCTGAAGACCGCCCTCCTCTACAAGCTGCGGGAGCTTCGGCTCGACTTCTTGGGGGGGGTCGACGCCGGCGGCGCCGCGGGTCGCGACGATGGCCGCCGTGCCGACCTCGGCGCAGCGCGAGACGGGCTCCGGGCCGACCTGGCCGCGTCCTACCAGGAGGCGATCGTCCGGGCGATCGCCGGGCGGGTCGAGCAGGCGCTCGCCCGGACCGGGCTCGATCGCCTGGCCATCGGGGGCGGGGTGGCGGCGAACGGGCCGCTGCGCGAGCGTCTCGGCGGCCTCGGCGTACGCCTGGCGCTCCCGCCCCTCGAGCTGTGCACCGACAACGCGGCGATGATCGCCAGCGCCGCCCGCTACGCCCCGGCCCTGGCCTACCCCGAGTACCTGGGCCTCGAGGCGTACGCCACCGGGGAGGGGCCGCTCCGATGACCGGCGCCCGCCCCCTCGTCGAGCTCTACGGCCACGCCGACTGCTGCCTGTGCCGGACGGCCCGGGAGGTGCTCGAGCGCCTGGCCGGGGAGCTCGACTTCGACCTCGTCGAGCGCGACATCACCGCCGACGACGCCCTCCACCGGGCGTACTTCGAGCGGGTTCCGGTCGTCGCGCTGGACGGGGAGGAGGTGTTCGACTACCACGTCGACGAGGCGGTCCTCCGGGCGCGCCTCGCGCCCGCCGGTCGGGACGGGTGATGATCTAGAGTCAAGTCGATGACCTACGGCGAGCTCGCGACCGACGCCGACCTCGATCCCGGCGGTCCGGAGGGTTCGGGCGAACGGCTCTCCCTCGGGGTGGCGGCGCGCCTGTCGCGCTACCTCCAGGTCCTGACCCAGGCCAAGAAGATGGGCCGGGAGACGATCTCCTCCCAGGAGCTCTCCGAGTACACCCACGTCAACTCGACCCAGATCCGCCGCGACCTCTCGGGCTTCGGGAAGTTCGGCAAGCGGGGGGTCGGCTACAACGTCGACGCCCTGGTCGGCCAGATCCGCCGGATCCTGCGGACGGCCGGGCAGCACAACATCGCCCTCTTCGGGGCCGGCCACCTCGGCAAGGCGATCGCCTCGTCGGACATCTTCGCCGACCACGGCTTCCGGGTGGTGGCCATCTTCGACTCCGATCGGGCCGTCGTCGGCCAGCAGGTCGGCCCGCAGGTGGTCCGCCACGTCGACGAGCTGAAGGCAGTGGTCGAGCAGGAGGACATCGTCGTCGGCGTCCTCGCCGTCCCGACCCAGGCGGCCCAGGCACTGGCCGACGACCTGGTCGGCTGTGGCGTGAAGATCATCTTCAACTACTCGGAGGGGCTCCTCACCGTCCCCCCCGACGTGACCGTCCACACCTCGAGCCCGGCCGTCGACCTCCTCTACGCGCTCTACTTCTACCTGACCTGATGGGCTCGCCGATCGATCTCGACGGGGCGGCCGCGGTGTTCGCGGCGTCCCACGACTTCACCGTCGGCATCGAGGAGGAGTTCGGCATCCTCGACCCGCGGACGCTCGACCTGGCGCCGCGCTTCGAGGAGCTGCGCGACATCGCCGCGGTCGACGATCCGCTGCTCCGCCAGCACATCACCGGTGAGCTGATCGCCTCGGAGATCGAGATCATCTCCGGCCGGGGCGGGGACGTCCACGAGGCGATCGCCCTCCAGCGCGAGCAGCGGCGGCGCCTGTTCGCCCTCGCGGAGGCCAACGACGCCGCGCTCGGCGCGACCGGGACCCATCCGTGGGCCGACTACCGCCGCCAGCCGATCATCGACACCGACCACTACCGCCGGGTCGCCGCAGACCTACAGTACGTCGCATGGCGGAACAACACGTTCAGCCTCCACGTCCACGTCGGCGTCCGCGACATCGACCGGGCCGTCCGGGTGTGCGATCGCCTGCGGCCGGTGCTCCCGCTCCTCCTCGCCCTCTCGGCGAACTCGGCCTTCCTCGAGGGCCGTCCGGCCGGCCTCCACTCGGCCCGGACCCAGACCTTCACCCGGAGCTTCCCGCGCTGCGGGGTGCCCGACGTGTTCGGGAGCTGGGAGGCCTACCGCGACTACGTCGGCTTCCTCGTCCGGACCAACTCGATCGTCGAGTACACCCAGGTCTGGTGGTCGGTCCGTCCCCACTTCTCGTTCGGGACGGTTGAGATGCGGATCTGCGACGTCCAGGCGACGGCCGGCGAATCCGACGCCCTGGCCGGGCTGATCGTCGCCTGCGTCGCCCAGGCGGCGCGCGACCTCGACGACGGCGTACCCCACGCCGACCCGCCCGGCCGGTTGATCGAGGAGAACATGTGGCGGGCGATCCGCCATGGCCTCGACGGTCGGATGGTCGAGTTGGACCGGGCAGTCGAGTACCCGGCGGCCGAGATCGGCGACCGGCTGCTCGCCTGGACGGCGCCGGTCCGGGCCGAGCTGGGGATCGAGCCGGCGTTGCCCGACGCCAACGGCGCCCAGCGCCAGCGCCGGATGATCGAGGCCGGGGCCTCGATCGAGGAGGTCTACGCCAGCTGCGTCCGCGAGACGCGAGCCACCTATTCCGAGGAGGTAACCGCATGAGCACTCCCGAGACAGACGGACCCGAGCCGACCGAGGAGGAGCTCCGGGCGGCCTTCGAGGAGCAGCTGCGCCACATCACCGTCGCCGACGTCCTCATTCAGACGGCCGTCTCCCTGGTCAACCTCGCCGGTCGGCGGCTCGGCCTCGGGCCGGACGGGGAGGAGGAGCGCGACCTGGCCCAGGTGCGCGACGCGATCGACGGCGTCCGCGGCCTGATGCCCGTGCTCGAGCGCTACGACTCGCCGGAGACCCTCAAGCCGCTGCGGGACGCGATCGCCCAGCTCCAGGTCGAGTACGCCCGGCTGGCCAGGGCCGGTGCCGCCCCGGCGCCGCCGCCGCCGCCGCCGCCCGGGGCGCCGGATCCGGTCGCCGAGGCCGGGCCGGCCAAGGCGGCGAGCCGCCTCTGGGTGCCCGGGCGCTAGCGTCGGGGCGCCGGCGGCGATCCCCGGCGCGGCCCGACCGACGCTTGGCCGAACCCGGCGGCCGGGACCCGTCCGCGGGCGCCGACCGCCCGGCCGTGCCGCCGCCCGGCTCGATACACTTCCGGACGCTTCATGCCGGGTGGGCGACCACGCCTCCCGGCATGTCTGTGTTCCGGGGACAGGCTGGGCTTCCGCCGAGACCGCGGCAATCGACTTTGAGGAGTTCCGTTGACTGAGTTCTTGACCAACCACGGGGTCGTCGTAGCCCTCGTGTGCGCGGCCTGCGCGGTCATCTACGGCGCCGTGACCGCGCGTTCCCTCCTGGCGCTCTCGCCGGGGAACGAGCGGATGCAGCGGATCTCCGCCGCCGTGCAGGAGGGGGCCCAGGCCTACCTCAACCGCCAGTACACGTCGATCGCCCTCGTCGGCGTCGTCGTCTGCATCGCGCTGATCTTCGTCCAGAACGTCGCCGTCGCCGTCGGCTTCGCGATCGGCGGGATCCTCTCGGGGGCCACCGGGTACATCGGCATGAACGTCTCCGTCCGGGCCAACTGCCGCGTCGCCGAGGCGGCCCGGAGCGGGGTCTCCCCGGCCCTGAACGCCGCCTTCCGGGGCGGGGCGATCACCGGGATGCTCGTCGTCGGCCTCGCCCTGGCCGGGGTCGCCGGCTACTACGGCGCCCTGACCTCGTTCTTCGGCGACTCGCCCAAGCAGGCGGTCGACGCGCTGATCGGACTCGGCTTCGGCGGGTCGCTGATCTCGGTCTTCGCCCGGCTCGGAGGCGGCATCTTCACCAAGGCGGCCGACGTCGGGGCCGACCTCGTCGGGAAGGTCGAGGCCGGAATCCCCGAGGACGACCCGCGCAACCCGGCGGTGATCGCCGACAACGTCGGCGACAACGTCGGCGACTGCGCCGGGATGGCGGCCGACCTGTTCGAGACCTACGCGGTCACCGCGGTCGCGGTGATGCTGATCGGCGTGCTCACCTTCAACCAGCAGAGCCAGGTCGTCCTCTACCCGCTCGTGCTCGGGGCGGCGGCGATCATCGCCTCGATCCTCGGCACCCTGTTCGTGCGCACGCGGACCGGCAACGTCGAGATGGCCCTCTACAAGGGCCTGATCGCCTCCGGAGTGATCGCGGCGATCGCCTTCTACCCGATCACCAAGTGGCTGATGGGCGGCGCCCTCGGCTACCAGGATCCGTCGGCTCCGATCACCGCCCCGAGCGTGACCGATCTCTACCTCTGCTCGCTGATCGGCATCGGCGTCACGGCCCTCCTCTTCGTGATCACCGACTACTACACGTCGACCCGGTTCTCCCCGGTCCGCAAGACGGCGGCGGCGTCGGAGACCGGCCACGCGACGAACATCATCCAGGGCTTCGGCTCCGGCCTCCAGGCCACCGCGTTCCCGGCCCTCGTGCTCGTCCTCGGCGTCCTCGGCGCCTGGAAGCTCGCCGGCGGCGGGACGGTCGGTATCTACGGGATCGGCGTCGCCGTGATGGGCCAGCTGTCCCTGACCGGGCTGATCGTCGCCCTCGACGCGTTCGGTCCGATCACCGACAACGCCGGCGGGATCGCCGAGATGGCCGACCTCCCCGAGGAGGTCCGCGAGGTCACCGATCGGCTCGACGCGGTCGGCAACACGACCAAGGCGGTCACCAAGGGCTACGCGATCGGCTCGGCCGTCCTCGCCGCCGTCGTCCTGTTCGCCGGCTTCCAGCACGAGCTCGCGGTCAAGTCGAACAAGCCGGTCACCGGGTCGGGCTCGATCTCCTTCGGCATCGACCAGCCGCCGGTCCTGATCGGCCTCCTCCTCGGCGGGCTGATGGTCTGCCTGTTCGCCTCGCTGTCGATGGAGGCGGTCGGCCGGGCGGGCGGCGCCGTGGTCGAGGAGGTCCGGCGCCAGTTCCGTGAGAAGCCGGGGATCATGGAGGGGACCGAGGAGCCGGACTACGCGACCTGCGTCGACATCGTCACCAAGACCGCCCAGCGCGAGATGATCATCCCGGCCCTCCTGCCGATCGGGATGACCCTGATCGTCGGCCTGATCGACGTCCAGGCGCTCGGCGGCCTGTTGATCGGCGTGATCGTCGTCGGCTTCTTCTTCGCGGTGATGATGACCGCCGGGGGCGGGGCGTGGGACAACGCGAAGAAGCTGATCGAGGACGGGGCGTTCGGCGGCAAGGGGTCGGATGCCCACGCCGCGGCGGTCACCGGGGACACGGTCGGAGATCCGTTCAAGGACACTTCCGGACCGGCGATCAACCCGATGATCAAGGTGGCGAACATCGTCGCCATCCTGATCATCCCGCTGATCGCCTGACCCGGGGCGCAAAACCGCTCGGGCGGCTCGCCGGTCGTAAGCTTCCCGGCAGATGGACGATCCGAAAGGGGCCCGTCCCGGGCTGCTCGCCGAGTTGCACGACCGCGCGACCGTGGTGCTGTCGCTGGCCATGGTGGTGATCGGCCTGGCCCTGGTCGCCCAGCTCCAGCCGCTTAGCGCCGTGCTCGGCCTGCTCTTCCTGGCCGCCGGCGCCGGGCGCCTCTACGTCGGCGCGCGGATGCGCCGCCGGCGGCGCCGGGAGGGGTGATGGACGCCGGGGGGGAGGCCGAGCCGCCGGCGGCGCCGACGCCCCGGAGGGCGCTGATCCTCCGGCGGAGCCTCGGATCGCCGGCCCTGTTCGCGATCGTCTGGACCTCGCTCGCCAGCTCGATCTACTTCTCGCTCGGCGTGGTCGCCGGCCACGCCCTCGGCCTGACCCCGCTCGTCTTCCTCGCCGCTGGGGTCTTCTTCACCCTGACCGGGATGACCTACGCCGAGGGGGCGGCGCTCCACCAGGATCGGGCCGGGTCGACCGTCTTCGCCCGCTACGCGTTCAACGAGCTCGTGTCGTTCGTCGCCGGCTGGGCGATCCTCCTCGACTACGTGATCCTGATCGCGATCGCCTCGCTCATGGCGACGAGCTACCTGGCCGCCTTCTACGCCCCCCTCGGCCACGGCGCCCCCCGCCTGGTCGTCGCCCTGGCCATCATCGCGTTCGTCGCCTACAGCAACGTCCGCGGCTTCTCGACCCGGCGGACCCAGCGCACGGCCTTGATCGTGGTGGCCGACCTGGCGATCCAGCTCCTCGTGATCGGCATCGGACTGGTGCTCTATTTCAATCTCTCGACGATCACCGGCCCGATCCATCTCGGCTCGGCGCCGACCTGGTCGGACGTGGTCTACGCGTTCGCGATCACCACCGTCGCCTTCACCAGCCTCGAATCGGCGTCCGGCCTGTCGGGGGAGGTGACGCTTGGGCCGCGCGGGCTGCGCCGCCTCGTGCTGAGCGCCAACCTCTCGGTCTACGTGATCTACGTCGGGATGGCCATCGTCGCCGTGACGGCGATTCCCGTGGTCGCCGGTCACACCGCCCTCGGCGATCGCCACCTCGGCGCCCCGGTGATCGGGATCGTCGTCCGCTTCCACCCGGCCGCCCTGGCCGACACCCTCAAGTACGTGGTCGCGGCGGCGGCGGCCTTCACCCTCGTCGCGGCGGCCAACTCGGCCATGCTCGGCCTCTCCCGCCTCGCCTACTCGCTGGCCACCAACCGCCAGATCCCCAGCCTGATCGGCCGCCTCCACCCCCAGCGCTCGACCCCTTACGTCCTGATCGGCTTCGCCGCCGCGCTCGCCGCGCTGCTCGTCGTCCCGGCCGACCTCGACTTCCTCGTCGGCATCTACGCCTTCGGGGCGATGCTCGCCTTCACCATCGCCCACACGGCGATCTGCGTCCTGCGCTACCGCGAGCCCGACCGCGACCGGCCGTTCCGGATCCCCCTCTCCGTCCCCGTGCGCGGCGGCCAGCTCCCGCTCCCGGCCGTCGTCGGCGGCGTGATCGCCTTCGCCGCCTGGATCAGCGTGATCGTCCTCCACAGCGGGGCCCGCTACGTCGGATCGGCCTGGCTCGTCGGGGGGATCGTCCTCTACGTCGGCTATCGCAAGAGCGCCGGCAAGCCGGTCCTCGACCGGGTCGTCGTCCCGGCGGCCGTCCTGCGGGCCGAGCGGGCCGAGCGCGACTTCGGGTCGATCCTCGTCCCCCTGTTCGGGACCGGGCTCGACGACGACATCGTCCAGACGGCGGCGCTCCTCGTCTCCGGCGAGCAGACCGACGCGGCGGCGATCGACAAGGTGACGATCGAGGCGATCTGGGTCTTCCAGGTGCCGATGGCCCTTCCCCTCGACGCCCGTCTGCCCGACGCCCAGCTCAAGGAGGCCCGGGCCGCTCTCGCCCGGGCCAAGGCGGTCGGGGAGGAGTACGGCGGCGTCGAGGTGGCCACCGCGACCGTCCGGGCCCGCCGGACCGGGCACGCCATCGTCGAGGAGGCGCGCCGGCGCGGGGTCGAGGCGATCGTCCTCGCCGCCGAGGAGTCGCCCCGGATCCGGGGCGGGGCGCTCCTGGGTGGGCGCGCGAGCCTCGGGGAGAGCTCGATCGGGGCGATGACCCGCTACGTGGTCAGCAAGGCCCCGTGCCGGGTGATCCTCACCGCCCCGCCCCACGCCGCCGCCGCGCCGTCGCCGCCGGCCCCGGGGAAGCTGGACGGCGCCCGGCCGACGGCCGCCCGCGGAGCGCGGGGCGAGAGGGGGGAGGGATTGACTAACATGGGCGCCAATGTTCGTCCTCATCGTCGGTGCCGGGCGGGTCGGAGCCGCGGTCGCCAAGCGTGCCCTGGCCGCCGGCCACGACGTCTCGGTGCTCGACGAGGACCCCCTCTCCCATGAGCGCCTCGACGAGATCACCGGGCGCGGGTGGGAGGACGCCGGCGGTCGCTTCACCGTCGGCACCGCGCTCGAGGTCGACGCCCTCGAGGAGGCCGGGATCGAGGTGGCCGACGTGTTCATCGCCTCGACCGACGGCGACAACACGAACCTGACGGTCGCCCAGATCGCCCAGCGCCGGTACGGCGTCGAGAAGGTCATCTGCCGGGTGATGGACCCGGCCCGGGCGTCCTGGTACGCCGAGCAGGGTCTGCACACGATCTCGCCGACCCAGCACGCGATCGAGATGTTCGCCCGCGCCGTCGATCTGGCGGTCTAGGCCGCCGTGTACGTCATCGTCGCCGGGGCGGGCAAGGTCGGCTGGAACCTGACGCGGGAGCTGATCGAGAAGGGCCACGAGGTGACGCTGCTCGAGGCCAACCGGCGCCGGTACCTGGTGGTCGAGGAGGAGCTCGAGCACGCCGTCCAGTACGGCGATGCCACCGAGCTCTGGGTCCTCGAGCGGGCCGGCATCTCGCGGGCCGACCTGGTCATCGCCGTGACCGGCGACGACGAGGACAACATGCTCGTCTGCCAGGTGGCCAAGGAGAAGTACCTGTGCGACCGGGTCATCGCCCGGGTCAACAACCCGCGCAACCTCCAGCACTTCAAGCTGCTCGGCGTCCAGCCGGTCGTCTCGGCGACCGACCTCATCCTCCGCCTGATCGAGCACGAGGTGCCCCGCTACGGCCTCGTCCATCTCCTCGCGCTCGAGGAGGAGCGGCTCGAGATCATCGAGCTCGAGGTCCTGCCCGACGCCCCGGCGGCCGGGACCCGGGTGGTCGACGTCGGGCTTCCCGAGGGGAGCCTCGTGATCTCGGTGCTCCGGAACGGCCAGGGCTTCGTGCCCAAGGCGGACACGGTGATCGAGGCCGGGGACGAGGTCCTCCTCGTCCTCGATCCGGGCCTCGAGGACGCCATCACCCCGTTCTTCTCGCCCAACGGCCAGCACTCGTAGCGCCGGGGCCGGCTGGTCGGGTGACTGGGGAACAGGGACTCGAACCCCAAATTCCTGCTCCAGAGGCAGGCGTGTTGCCGATTACACCATTCCCCAACGGTGTCCGGCCAGTATAAAAGGCCGCCCGGTGGGGCGGCGGTCCCGGCGGGCGCCTAGGCCTAGGCCGCCGTCCGGAGGAGCGGCCGCCGGCTGAGCCGGCGTCCCCGGCGGCTCGGCTCGGGCACCGACCCGAGCATCTCGCGCAGGTCGCCCTCGTCGCAGTCGTCGAGCAGGCCGCGCAGCTCGAGCTCGCCGCCGGTGGCGCGGAGGACGGTGCCCGGCCACGCCGAGTCGCGGTAGGTCGGCTCGTCGCGGATCCGCCGGTCCCAGAGCCAGGACCCGGAGTTCCAGAAGGTGTAGCGGCCGTGGAGCGACCGGCGGGCGCGCAACGGGATGTGGGTGTGGGCGAAGACGACGGTGCCCGCCTCGACGCTCAGGTCGTCGCAGACCGCCTCCATCGCGGCGAGGATCTGCGCGGTCGGGGCGTCGAGCGGCTCGAGCATCTCCTCGGCGTCGCGCCGGCGCGCCAGTGCGTGGGCGAGGCCCGCGGCCTGGCGCGAGGCCCGGCCCGGCGCTCGGGCGACGGCGCCCATCCCGACGAGCCAGCGCTCGAACTGCTGCTGGGCGCGCTTGCCCTGGGGGAGGTTGGCCATCTCGTACATGAGCTCGTAGAGCGGCGAGATCAGGGCCTCGTAGTCGCCGATGGTCAAACGCTCGGGCCGGCGGGCCTCGCCGGTGAGCGACCAGGCCAGGCGGTCCATCATCCGCCAACCGAGCGACTCGATGTGCGGGGCGATGTAGTGCCCGTGCATGAAGCGCATCCCGTCGAGCTCGCAGATCGGATAGGAGGCGATGACCTCGACGTCCGGGCACAGGGCCCGCAGGAGCCGCTCGGCCGGCATCACCCGGAAGGGGGGCGGGTTCGGCTCGCCGGTCATCTCGGCCAGGCGGCGCTCGTCGCCGGCCAGGGCGACCAGGTGGTGGTCGTGGTTGCCGGGGAGGAAGTGGATCCGCCCGACGTGGCGGTTGACCAGGCCGAGGAACGGCCGGGCCGCGGCGACCGCCTCGGCGAGCGAGGCGAACACGAGCTCGAAGAGGTCGCCGTTGATGACGACCTCCTCGGCCCAGGCGAGCTCCGGCTCGATCCGCTCGAGAGCGCGGGGCGAGCGCATCAGGTCGTCGCCGCTCCCGAAGTGGAAGTCCGAGACGATCAGCCGGCGCACGGTCATGGCCGCACGCGGAGGCGCGGCGTCGGCGCGGGCGCCGGGCTCGGCGGGGGAGGGGACGCGGCGACATCCACGGGGAATGGATCGACGTGGCCGCCCCTATGCTTGAGTCCGTGGGCCGGTCCGGCCAGCGGGGGCCGGCGGCCGGCGCGGGCGTGCTTTACTTCCGCGTCCGAGCCGGGAGCCCCTCGCGGTGGCGCCCGGCCGTCCTCTGAGCCCGAGACGAAGGAGCCGACGAATGGCCGACATCACCATGATCGACCTGCCCCCCGAGGCGATCCCCGAGGCCTTCGGGACCGCCGTCCAGGACGCACCGGACAAGCCGGTGTTCCACCTCAACGGCCCGGATAACTACTTCTGCGCGACGTGCGGCAACCTGCTGGCCGAGTCGATGCCGGCGGCCCAGATGCGCAAGGTCCGGATCCGCTGCGCGAAGTGCCAGGCGACGAACTGCGTCGAGATCCCCGAGGCCTGACCGCTCAGACGATCGGAGCCGGCGCCGACCGGGCGCCGCGCCCGGGCTCCGTGAGGCCGAGCTCGGAGGCGATCAGCTCGTAGGAGAGCCGGCGGGCCGCGTGGTCGTGGGTGATCGAGACGACGATGACCTCCTCGGCCCCGTAGCGGCCGGCGAGGTCCTCGAGCTCGGCGCGGACCCGGGCGGGAGCGCCGAAGATCAGTCGCCGACCCCCGTCGCCCGGGCCGTCGGCGGCCAGGAAGCGCAGGGCCTTCTCGACCGGCGGCACCGGGATCAGGCGCCCGCGGCGCAGCAGGCGCATGGCCATCCGGCTGCTCGAGGTCAGGCGCTCGGCCTCGGCGTCGGACTCGGCGCAGATCGCCCAGGCGGCGACGGCGACCCGCGGAGCGGCGAGCCGGGCCGACGGGGTGAAGTGCTCGCGGTAGATCTCGGCCGCCTCGGACCCGCGGGGGTTGATGAAGTCGGCGAAGGCGTAGGGGAGGCCGAGCTGGCCGGCCCAGATCGCGCTCTGCTCGGACGACCCGAGGAGCCAGGGCTCGGGCCCTTCGGGACGCCCGGGGAGCGTCCCGCCGAGCCGGGCGAACGGGTGCGCGGCCGGAAGTGTGTCGGCCAGGAGGTCGAGCAGCTCCCGGAGCTGCGCGGGGAAGTCGTCGGGCGAATGCTGGCGGCGGTCGCGCTGGAGGGCGACGGTGGTCAGCGGGTCGGTTCCCGAGGCCCGCCCGAGCCCGAGGTCGATCCGGCCGGGGAAGAGCCCGCTGAGCACGCTGAACGTCTCGGCGACCTTGAGCGGGCTGTAGTGGGGGAGCATGACCCCGCCGCTCCCGACCCGCAGGCGGGTGGTCGCGGCGGCGATCGGCCCGATCAGCGCCTCGGGGCTCGGCCCGGCGAGCATCGGCCCGCCGTGGTGCTCGGCCACCCAGTAGCGATGGTAGCCTCGGGCGTCGGCCAGCCGGGCGAGGTCGACCGAGTTGCGCAGGGCCTGGGCCCCGGTCGCGCCTTCGGGGATCGGGGACTGGTCGAGCACGCTGAGGAGGAGCTCATTCGCCATACGATGATTGTAGATGCAATCGTTTATGCGCTCGGCTGACGGGCGCCTGGCCGCGGCCGCACGGCGGCTCGTCCCCGGCCGGCGGGGCCGGGACCTCGCCGCGGCCGTGTGCTTCCGCTGGGAGGCGGACGAGCTCCGGTTCGGCCTGGTGAGCACCCGGGACGGCGAGCGCTGGACCTTCCCCAAGGGCCACCGCGAGCCGGGCGAGTCGCTGGCGCGCGCCGCCGCCCGCGAGGCCGGGGAGGAGGCCGGGGTCGAGGGGGTCGTCGACCGGCGCCGCCTCCTCGCGTACCGCTACCCGGCGGGGGGCGGGGGCGACGACCTGGTGTCCGCGTTCCTCCTTTGCGTCACCCGGACCGGCGGACCGGCCGAGTCGTTCCGCCGCCAGGAGTGGTGCGACCGGGAGACGGCTGGCCGGCGGCTGGCCGAGAACCGCGACCCCTTCCACGCGCGCGAGCTCGAGCGGGTGCTCGAGCGCGCGGCGGAGCGGATCGGTCAGCGGCCGCGAGCCGGCGGGTAGAGCGCGACGTCCGAGCCGGCGGCGAAGGTGACGTGGCTCGGCGCGGTGTCGCCGAGGAACGCCCACTCGGGCCCGTACAGTCCGGCGAAGTCGACTTCGAGCCGGAGCTCGCGGACCGGATGGAGCGGCCACACCGGATGATCGACCCGGTAGCGGCGGGCGGCGCCGCGATGGGTGCGCCCGAAGCCGAACGCCTGGTGGGTCAGCCAGTAGTCGTCGGACTCGGCCGGCGGCGGGTCGCCCCGGGCGTCGACCTCGGCCGCCAGCGAGGACGGGCCCGGCCCGAAGCGGTGGGTGACGAGGAGCCGGTCTCGCCCGATCGGCCGGGTTTCGCTCTGCATCGCGGTGGTCAAATACGGCTCGTTGTAGCGGGCTCGGGCGACCAGGGCGACCGCCCGGCGGGGGACGTACTCGCGGATGAAGACGATGCCCCGGTCGGCGGCGTCGCGGGCGTAGAAGCGGAGGTTGACCTCGGGGAAGCGGATGTGGCCGGGGATGGACACGCCGTAGAGGCGGGTCCGGGCGAACTCGAAGGCGACGAAGCTGACCCGCGCCCGGCCGCCGAGGTGGTCGATCGCGACCCCTGGCGGGAGGTGGGGCTCGAGCAGCCGGTCGGCGACCGGGAAGGTCACGACGAGGAGGTTCTGCCAGCGCGCCGTGAGCAGCGGCCGGGCCTCGCCGGACCCGGGGCGCCGGCGGGCCACTACCGGGTCCCGAGGATCTCCGCGTGGCAGCGCACGACCTCGTCGTAGGCGCGCTGGAGCTCGGCGCGGGTGGCCTCGAGGATCTCCGCCGGCGGTGGCTCGGGCGCCCAGCGGCCGCGGACGGGCTCGGTGGCCACCAGGCCCTCGAGCTCCTGGGACGCCGCCCGCAGGCGCTCGTGCGAGCGGCGGAGCTCCTTGCGCTCCTCGATTGACAGTTCGGCGGTCGAGCGGGTCTGGTCGGCTTCCACGCCTTCTCCCTCGTTGGTTGTCGGTCCGAGGATCGCAGGTAACTCGAGCCGCGGCGGACTAGGCCGAGCTGGCCGGCTTGCGGCGGATCGCGAAGAGCGGGGCCCCGCACTCCGGGCAGTGGCCCTCCCATCCGGGGCGGCCGTTCGGGAGGGTGATCTCGAGCGCGTCGGCGATGGTCACCTTCTCCCCGCAGACGCACCAGCCCTTCGGGCCGGCGGCGGGCTCGGCCTCAGCCATTCGCGTCGGGGGTCAGGACGAGCTTCCCGCGGACGTGGCCGTCCTCGCTCAGGCGGTGGGCCTCGCCGGCCTGGGCAAACGAGAAGGTCCGGGCCACCGGGAGGGTGAACGCGCCCCGTTCGTGGAGCTCGGCCGCCTCGCCGAGCGCCTCCCACGACCGCCCCTCGCGGCCGCTGCTCACGCGCACCCCGAGCTCCGGGGCGGTGAAGTCGGCGATCGTCACGACGTTGTCCGGGCTCCCGGTCAGCTCGATGAGGGCGGGGAGCGCCCCGTGCCCGGCGGCATCGAAGGCAAGGTCGACCCCGTTGGGGGCGAGCTGGCGGACGCGGTCGACGAGGCCGTCGCCGTAGGTCGTCGGCTCGGCGCCGAGTCCGCGGAGGTACTCGTGGTTGGCCTCGCTCGCCGTGCCGATCACTTTGGCTCCGCGCGCCCGGGCGAGCTGGACGGCGGCGAGGCCGACCCCGCCGGCCGCCCCGTTGACGAGGATCGTCTGGCCCGACCCGAGCCCGAGCAGCTTCAACGAGCGGATCGCGGTCTCGACGGCGACCGGGAGCCCGGCCGCCTCGGCCCAGTCGAGCCCGGCCGGCTTGGCCGCCCAGTGGTCGACCAGGGCGTACTCGGCGCTCGCGCCCCCGACCGCGCTCCCGAAGACCTCGTCGCCGATCGCCGCGTCGGTGACGCCGGCGCCGACCTCGTCGACCACCCCGGAGACGTCGCTCCCGATCGTCCGCGGCAGCTCGACCGGCATCATCTGGGCCATCGCCCCGCTGCGGATCTTCCAGTCGATCGGGTTCACCCCGGCCGCCCGGACGGCGACCCGGATCTGGCCGTCCCCGGCGTGGGGCTCGTCGATCTCGTCGACCGTCAGGACCTCGGGTCCGCCGTACTCGCTGAACCGGACTGCCTTCATCTCGTGCCCATCCTCCGTCGCCGTCAACCTTGCCCGACACGATAGGCCACGTCCGGCCCGGGCATTGGTCGGGGCGCGCGGGCGGGCTACAGTAGTCCTTGAGGCCCCTCGACATCGAATCGGAAGCGCGGGAATGGAGACCAAGCCGCTGGAGGTCAAGGTGACGGGTGGGGCCGGGCGGGCCCGCCTGATCGCGACCGGCGAGCTCGACATGGCCGGCGTGCCGGCGCTCGACGCGGCGCTCGGCTGGGCGGCCGAGACGGGCGTCGCCGACTTGGTGCTCGACCTCCGCGGAGTGACGTTCATCGACTCGTCGGGAATCCGCTGCGTGCTCGACGCCCACCACCGGTCGCGCGCCCGGGGGGCCGAGCTGAGCATCCTCCCCGGGCTGGAGACGGAGGTCGTCTTCGGCTTGGCCGGCTTGAGCGGGCGGCTGCCGTTCGTCGGCGACGAGAACCCGCTACCGTGAGGTCATGGCCGACGACCCGGCTCCCGAGCCGCTGATGAACCTCTTCGAGCGCCGTCGCCAGGAGCGGCGGGCGGTGGAGGAGGCCGGCGGCGGCGAGTCGGAGGGGTTCGAGCTCGCCGAGGCCCAGCTGGTCGAGCACGCCTCCCACGCCGACGACTGCTCCGACACGCGGATCCTGACCGAGATCGGGGCCGGGGAGGAGCCGGTCGACGCGACCTACGGCGAGGCCGACGCCGAGCGCAAGCCGGACTGACCGGCGCCGGGGTCAGGCGACGGCCGCCTGGACCGACCAGTCGCGGTAGAGGTCCCAGTAGGCCCCGCGGGCCTCGAGCAGCTCCTCGTGGGTTCCCTGCTCGACGATGCGCCCGCCGTCGAGCACGACGATCCGGCCGGCCGCCCGGATCGTCGATAGCCGGTGGGCGATGACCAGTGCCGTCCGGCCGGCGAGCAGGCGGCGAAGTCCGGCCTCGATGCGGCCCTCGGTATGGAGATCGACGTTGGAGGTGGCCTCGTCGAGGATGAGGATGCGCGGGTCGGCGATCAGGGCTCGGGCGAAGGCCAGGAGCTGGCGCTGCCCGGCCGAGAGCTGGGCGCCCCGCTCCCCGACCTCGGTGTCGTAGCCGCGGTCGAGCGCCTCGATGAACTCGTGGGCCCCGACCGCGGTGGCCGCGGCCCGGACGTCCTCGGCGCTCGCCCCGGGGCGGCCGAACGCGATGTTCTCGCCGACCGTGCCCGAGAAGAGGAACGCCTCCTGGGGGACGATGCCCATCTGGCGCCGGAGTGAGGCCGTCTGCACCTGGCGGAGGTCGTGCCCGTCGACCAGGACCCGTCCGTCGGTCGGGTCGTAGAAGCGGGCGACGAGCTTGGCCAGGGTCGACTTCCCGGCTCCGGTCGCCCCGACCAGGGCGACGGTCTGCCCGGGGGCGATGACGAGATCGATCGCGTCGAGGGCGATCACTGGCTGCGGCCGGGCGGGGAGCGCCGCATCCTCGGGAGCCGCCTGTCCCGGGGCGGCGGGGATCGTCGCGTCCTCGGGATCCGCCTGCGCCGGGGCGGCGGGCGCGGGCGCGGTCGCGTAGGCGAAGGTCACGTGCTCGAAGCGGATCTCCCCGCGGAGCTCGCCGAGCTCGACCGCGTCGGGCGCCTCGACCATGTCGGGGGCGACGTCGAGGAGCTCGAAGATCTTGTCGAGGGCCGCCATCCCCGACTGGTAGGTCGTGTACAGCTGCGAGAGCTGGGTGATCGGATCGAAGAAGTTGTTGAGCGCGGCGATGAACGCGACGATCACCCCGATCGTGATCGCCCCGTCGATCGCCTGGAAGCCCCCGTAGACGAGGATGGCCACCGTCCCGAGGGCGGCGACGAGCTCGATCGCCGGGAAGTAGGCGGCGTTCAGATGGACGGTCGTCATGTTCGCCGCCCGGTTGGCCTCGTTCAGCTCGGCGAAGCGCCGGAGGTGGCGGGGCTCCTGCCCGAAGGCGCGGACCACGCGGATCCCAGAGAGGGTCTCCTGGAGGTTGGCCGTGATCTGGCCGATCGTCTCCCGGGTCCGCCGGTAGGCGTCGGCCGAGGCGATCCGGAAGGCGAGCGAGCCGAGCATGATCACCGGGACGATGGTGAAGGTCAGGAGGGCGAGGCGGAAGTCGAGGAGGAGGAGGATCACCACGGTCCCGATCAGGGTCAGCGACGACTGGAAGAGGGTGATCACGCTGTCGGTGACCAGGCTGTCGAGCGCCTCGACGTCGTTGGTCATCCGCGAGATGAGGACTCCGGCCCGGCGGCGCTCGTAGAAGGAGACGGGCATCCGCTGGAGATGGTCGAAGATCGCCATCCGCAGGTCGGCCAGGGCCCGCTCGCCGACCCACTCGACAAGGTAGGTCTGGGCGTAGGTGGCGATCCAGACGATCCCGGCGGCGACGAGGAAGGCGATGACGATCAGGGTCAGGGCGTGGCGGTCGCCGCGGCTGATGCCGTCGTCGATGGCCAGCTTGGCCAGCGGCGCCGGGGCGAGCGAGGCGGCCGTCCCGGCGATCAGGGCGACGAACATCGCGACCACCCGGGAGCGGTACGGGCCGAGGAGGGCGACGAGGCCGCGCAGGCGTCGCCCGCGGCCGCTCGTCCCCCGCAGGCGCCGGCGGATCTCCCAGCTCACAGCCCGGCCACCTCGCGCTCGCGCGGCTTGCGGGTGAGGAACACCTGGTCGGGGAGGCCCTTCTCGACGATCTCCCGGTAGTGGTCGGACAGGACCAGGAGCTCGTCGTGGGTGCCGTGGGCGGCGACCCGGCCGTCCTCGAGGACGACGATCTCGTCGGCCAGGGCGATCGTCGAGAGGCGGTGGGCGATGACGAAGGTCGTGCGTCCGGCCATCACCTCGCGCAGGGCGCGCTTGATCTCCTGCTCGGTCGACGCATCGACCGACGAGGTCGCGTCGTCGAGGATCAGGATCCGCGGGTCGGCGAGGAGGGCGCGGGCGATGGCCAGCCGCTGGCGCTGGCCGCCGGAGAGGGTCAGGCCGCGCTCGCCGACGGCGGTCTCGTAGCCGTCGGGCAGGCGGAGGACGAAGTCGTGGGCCTGGGCCCGCCGCGCGGCCGACTCGACCTCCTCCCGGGTGGCCTCCGGCCGGGCGTAGGCGATGTTCTCGTGGACGGAGGCGCTGAACAGGAACGGGTCGTCGGTGACGAGGGCGACCGCGGCCCGGACCGAGCCGACCGCCACCTCCCGCAGGTCGGCGCCGTCGATCGTGACCCGACCGGCCGTCGGGTCGTAGAGACGGGCGATCAGCGCGGCCAGGGACGTCTTCCCCGACCCGGTCGCCCCGACGAGGGCGACCGTCTGCCCGGCCGCGACGTCGAGCGTGACGTCGCGCAGGGCCGGCCGGCCGGCGTCCTCGTAGCGGAGCTCGACGCCCTCGAGGCGGACGTGCCCGGAGCCGGGTGGGAGGGGCGGGGCGCCGGGCGCGGCGACGAGGCGGGGCGCCCGGTCGAGGAGCTGGAAGATCCGGGCGCCCGAGGCGGTCGCCCGCTGGGAGAGCCCGAGGATGACGCCGAGGGTGCGCATCGGCGAGAGGAGCATCAGGAGGTAGAAGTAGAAGGCGCTGAACTGGCCGAGGGTCAGCTGGTGGTCGATCACCTGCCGTCCGCCGACCAGGAGCACGGCGGCCAGCCCGAGCTGGGGGAGGAAGCCGATCAGCGGGTTGTAGCGGGCCTGGAGGCGGGCCGAGACCATCGCCTGGTCGAAGACGCGGCCGACGCTCCGCTCGAAGCGGCTCCGCTGGTGGGCCTCGCGGGCGAACGCCTTGACCACCCGCACGCCCGAGATGTTCTCCTCGGCGTCGGCGGTCAGCTCGGCGATCCGCTGCTGGACCTCCTGGATCGCCGGCCGGGCGCGCTGGCCGTAGCGGGCGGAGACCCAGACGACGAAGGGAACGGGAATCAGCGAGATCGCGCCGAGGTCCGGCTGGAGGATCACCATCGCCCCGCCGGCCAGGATGATGGTCAGGGCCGACTGGAGGATGAACACGAGGCCGTAGCCGAGGAAGAAGCGGACGGCCTGGAGGTCGACCGTCGCCCGCGACATGAGCTGCCCGGTCTGGTTGCGGTCGAAGAACCCGAGCTCGAGCGCCTGGAGGTGGGCGAAGAGGAGGTTGCGCAGGTCATACTCGACGCCGAGCGAGACCCGGCCGGCGACCAGCCGGCGGAGCACGGTCAGCGCGAGGCGGACGAGGCCGGCGACGGCGACCGCGCCGGCCAGGAGGACGAGCTGGTGGCGGTCGTGGGCGCGAATCGCGTCGAGGCCGCGGCCGCTGAGATAGGGGATGGCGACGGTGGCGACCATGGCCAGGGCGGCGAGCACGAGCGACCAGAGGACGGCCGTGCGGTACGGTCGCAGGAAGCCGAGCAACCTGAAGAACGTCCTCACTTCACAAAGTATAGTGCCCCGAGATCTTCGTCCGCCGCCGGCCGGCCTGTGCAATCGGTGCCGCCATCAGCGGCTGGTGCCGACCACCCGGGGGTCGGTGTTCTCCCTGTGCGAGCGCTCGCGCGACCAGCCCGAGTCGTTCGCCCGCTACCCGCGGATACCGGTGCTCGAGTGTCGGGGCTTCGAGGCGGCCGGGGCCGCCGGACGGTGACGTAGCCTGACGGGCGTGTTCGAGCGGCTGGACTTCGTCTACCTCCCGAGCCGGGACGTCGCCGCCGACACCGACCACTACACGAGCCGGCTGGGGGCGGAGCTGGTGTTCGCGATCGAGGCGTTCGGGACCCGGGTGGCGATGCTCCGGATGGCGCCCGACCCTCCGGCCCTGCTCCTGGCCGAGCACCTGGAGGGCGACCAGCCCGTGCTCGTCCACCGGGTCAGCGATCTCGCCCGGGCGATCGCCGAGCTCGAGGCGCGCGGCGTCCGCATCGCCGGGCGGTTCGAGATCCCCCACGGGCCGGTCGCGGAGCTGGTGTGCCCGGGCCCGCAGCGTCTCGCGGTCTACGAGCTGGTCCGGCCGGAGGCGGCGAGTCGCCTCGAGGGGCGCCGTGACTTCTGACTCGTCATGGAGGGGCTCGGCGGCGCGGTAGGTCGATCGGCGCCGGCAGGCCGCGGCTGGCGCGCGAGCCGAGTGGCCGGCGATCAAGGAGGGTGCGGGACCGCTCGACCGGCCCGGAAAACGCGTCGGGGATGGCTCGGCGTCGCCCGCCGGCGCGGGCGGCGCGTCGGCCACGCCGTCGGCCTGCGGCGCCGACACGATCCGGCGTTACTGTCTGACCGGGGAGCGCCGCCGGGAAGGAACCTGGCAGCACCGCGGCGCCTGACTCACCAGATCAGCGACTCCAGCCTGGGGTGCCATAGAATTGTGCCGTGACGTTCACTCTCAGGAACCTCAAGGAGGACCTGGAGAACCTCGGGTCGAGGTTCGACGGGGCGCCGGACCTGGAGTTCCGTCTGGCGACCGAGGCGCTCGAGCTCGAGAAGTCCGGCCTGAGCTACCAGCGCGTCCCGCCCGGCTACCGCTTTCCGTACGGCCACACGCACAAGAAGCAGGAGGAGGTGTACGTGGTCGTGCGCGGGAGCGGCCGGATGAAGGTCGACGACGACATCGTCGAGCTCAAGGAATGGGACGCGGTGCGCGTCCCGCCCGGTACGTGGCGAGGCTACGAGGCCGGGCCGGAGGGCCTTGAGATCCTCGTCATCGGCGCGCCCAATCTCGGCGAGGCTCCGCGCGAAGACGTCGATGGTCAGCGGGACTGGTGGGCTGACTAGCGTCAGATAGGTGAACATCGGGAGAAGGAACTCACTCAGCGACGGCAATGCACACTCGCCTTCTCGCCGGCAGACCAGCCAGAAGGTGGATGACGGGGTTGGGCTGCGGACGAAGCGCCAGCGCGGTCGCCGGCCATCGCGAGACACCCGCTTCCACCGGCGATGCAGGTGGCCGATCCGGCATGCAGCTCGTTGCTGGAGCTCGTTCCAGGCAGGCGCCTCGCCTGCGATGCTGGAGACGCCTTCTCCCATTGGTCCAAGGGGTCACTCCGGTGGCAGGCGATAGCGGAGAGCGCAGGCGAGTCGGTCGAGGTCGATCCGGCGGTCCGAGTGTGGCGTGGGGGGGCGTTGTTGCCGCGCAGAGCCGTGGACATGTGACCCTCTACTGGCCGCCAACGACCCTACTCTCGATGTAGGTCTTCAGCAGGTCGATCGCCGCGGTGGTCGTCTCGCCGCGTCGCCGCGCAGGTCCTCGTCGAGCCATTCAACGTCGCGTACGCGGAGACGGCTGCCGCACTCATCGCGCAGGGTGCGACGCTCGGTCTCTCCATCGGCGACCGCGCCTGCCTCGCGCTCGCCAAACGGCTGCGCGCTCCGGCGTTGACGGCTGAGCGCACATGGGCGCAGCTCGAAGCCGGCGTCGAGTTCACACTGATCCCGGACCAGGGCACCGGCGTGTGCGCATGGTTGCCGCGTACCACCGTCAGGTCCCACCCCCGCCGGCGTATCGTCCGAGCCGCCGCGGGCGTCGACGGCCCAACCCGACCTCGACCCCGGCCCCCTCTGCCGTCAGTTGCCGAGCGTGGACGGCTCGAGCAGGAGGAAGAGCGAGTTGTCCTGGCTCGCCTGGACGAAGGAGAACTTGTAGAAGGACGGGCTGGTCAGCGCGCTCACCGCGGCCGTGTCCGGCGCCTTGTCGACCGTGGCGACGCCGGGGGTCTGCCGGGTCAGGGTCGTGTCGAGCGGGTGGCTCAGCTCGCCGGACAGGTCGCTCGACCGGAAGAACACGGCGTTGGTCGGGTCGGTCGTGATCTTCACCTTCTTCTGGCCGGTCACCGCCGCCGGGCGCAGGAGCGGCGGGAGGAGGACGACGACTTGGTCGGCCCCGGCGTACTGGAAGGTGTAGAGGGCGAGCTCGAGCGCCTCCCGGCGGACGAGCATCAGCCGCTCGGCCGAGGCCTTGCCGATGATCGTGCACCCGGGTCCGAGGCCGCACATCTTGTAGAGCACGGCGTTGCCCGGGAGCACCGAGACGTCGGCGGCGGCGCTGCCGGTCTTGATGGCGATCGAGACCGGGGCGCCGGCGTAGACGAGCGGACCGCCCTTCACCGCGAGCAGCTGGGCGGCGTCGGGCAGCCGGTACTCGACGGCGACGTGGTTGGCGATCTGGTTGGCCGCCCCAATCCCGCTCGCCGTCGGATGCCAGGCCGACCAGTCGGTCGGGAGCGGGTCGCGCCCAGAGCTGAGCGTGTAGGCGGTGATGGCGAGCGCCGAGAGGCCGAGGGCGATCAGCGCCCCGAGAATGAACTGGAAGCGCGGCGCGTGCGGTGACTCGACCGCCGGCTCGGGGGCCGGCCGCGCCGCCGCGGCCGCCACGGGGGTCGCCGGCGGGGCGGTACCGGCGGCCGGCGGGGGACGGAACGTCTGCCCGAGGGGCCCGGAGCGCGGGCGCTCGGCACCGACGGCGCCGACGGCGCTCGGCACCTTCGGACGGGTGCCGGCCGGATCCGGGGGGTAGACCGGTCGCTCGCCAGGGCCGCCAGCCGCCGCCGGGGACGCCGGCTCGACCTCGCTCGCGGGCTCGACCTCGCTCGAGCGGGCTCGGCCGGGCTCGCCGGCTCGACCTCGCGAGAAGGCTCGGCCGGGCTCGACGGCTCGACCTCGCTCGCGGGCTCGACCTCGCGAGAAGGCTCGGCCGGGCCCGGCTCGACCTCGCTCACGGACTCGACCTCCCTCGCGGGCTCGACCTCCCGAGCGGGCTCGGCCGAGCCCGACGCCGACGGCCCCTCGGCCCCCGCCTCGACCTCCGCCGGCGCGAGCGCCTCGTCGGCGCCGGGAGCCTCCTCGGTGGCGTCGGCGTCCGCCTCGCCCCGGACCTCGGTCACAGGGTCGGCCATGTCGACTCGTCGGTGATGTCGATCGCCGGCGCCTCGAGGTTGGCCGCGTCGAGCACCTCCACCACCTCGTCGCCGTGGAGCTCCCGCCGGGCGATCAGCGTCTCGGCGATCCGCTCGACCTGGCGGCGGTTGTGGAGGATCAGGCAGTAGGCGGTGATGTACGCCTGTCCGAGGATCTGGGCGGCCGCCCGGCTCTTGTTGCGGTCGCCGAGGATCGACGGGACCGGGTCGCCCATCATCGCGCTGCCGCCGGCCCGGTTGATGATCCGCGAGCCGATGCGCTCGAAGCGGTCCATGTACTCGGCGGCGGCCGCGTCCCGCTCCGCATCGGTCGCCCACTCCCGACCGCCCCAGTCGATCGGCTCGGGCCCCATCCCGCAGGTGCCGACCATCCAGGCCGCCCGGGCGGTCGCGCTCTGGACGTCGCCGCCGACGCCGGTCGAGTTCTCCCCGTAGAAGACGTGCTCGGCCGCCATCGCCCCGAGCGTCCAGACGAGCTTGCCGACCTCCTCGTGGCGCCAGCTCGAGAACCGCTCCTCCTTCTCGATCGCCTGGTGGTGGCCGAGCGACCCGCCGCGCTTGCGGATCGACAGCCGGGTCGACAGCACGTCCTGCATGTAGACGTGGGAGGCCGCGGCGTGGCCGGCCTCGTGGATGGCCACGGCCCGGGTCTCGGCCGGGATGTAGTCGATTCCCTGGGCGGTCCCCGACTCGCTCGAGGTCATCGCCTCGACGATGTCGCCCCACTCGAACTCCATCCGCCCGTCGGCGTGGGCGAAGGTCAGGGCCATCGAGCAGACCTGCTCGATCATCGCCGGCGAGTAGCCGTTGGTGATCCGGGCGAGCTCGTCCCGGCGCCGGTCGGTGTCGAGCTCGGGATCGTGGGCGACGCGGGCCATGTAGAGGTCGAAGATGTCCCGCCGGTCGTCCTTGGTCGGAGTCCGGAACCAGATGTGGCGCCCCATCCGGCCCGGCCGGATGAGCGCCGGGTCGAGGCGGTCGAGGGGGACGTTGGTCGCCCCGACGAAGTAGATCTGCTCGGAGCGCGGCTTGGGCGGGGGCAGGCGGAGGGTCAGGCTCCCGATCCGGCGCGGGACGACGTAGGAAGCATCGAGGAACGTGTTGACCCGGTTGGTCCAGAACTTGCGCATCATCGGCGGCGAGTCGACCCCGTCCATCTGGACGAGGAGCTGGTTCAGGGCGCCGCTGCCCATGCCCATCCCGCCCATCCCGGGGAAGATGTACTGCTCGATCCGGTCGCTCGCCCACCGGTAGACGGGCGGGACCCACGGCTTCGGCCGATCGGCCCGGGCGGCGAACATGTGCTCGCGCCAGGCGCGCGTCTCGAGGATCAGGTCGCCGGACGGGTTCATCGCGCCGTACGGCCCGTAGAACGCCTGCTCCTCGAAGCGGCCGACGCCGGCCGGCGGCCCGAACCCGGGCCCGGCCCCGGCGCCGAGCGCCTGGCGGCGGAGCCCGACGGCGTCGATCTCGTCGATGAAGATGATGCACTGGCCGCCCCACTTGCGGGCCAGGCGGCGGGCCTTGGCGATCATCGCCATCACGATGATCACGTCGATGCCCATGAACGCGGCGGCGAAGCCCGACCCGGGCATGATCACGATCGGCGAGTTGAAGCTCGTGGCGATCGCCTTGGAGAGCATCGTCTTCCCGGTGCCCGGGGCGCCGATGAACAGCAGCCCCCGCTCGGGCTTCCCGCCCGCCTTGCGGAATTCCTCGCCCGACTGCCAGAGGCTGATGACCCGGGTCACCTCCTCCTTGGGCTCGGCCTGCCCGCGGACGTCGTCGAGCTTGACCCCCCAGTTGGCGTCCCCCGGCTCGTAGCCCTTCATCTGGCGGAGGTTGGCGATCAGCATCGGGCCGAGGAAGATCAGGATGTTGAAGAGGAAGAGCAGCGGCAGCTGGATCAGGAGGATGATCAGGCCGGGCGCGTTCGGCCCGAGCGTGCTGCCGGCCGAGGAGACCAGGTCGCTGAGGGTCGACCCGAAGACGACGTCGATCAGGAGGGCGAACAGCCCGACGACGAGGGCGATCCAGATCGCCAGCTTGTACTTCCCGCGCCAGAACCAGACCCGCCGGCGGGAGACCGCGTCCTCGAGCAGCGCCTCCCGGTCGGCGCCGTAGAGGCTCGGGCGGGGGATGACCTTGTGGGCGAGGACGTCGATCAGGCCGCGGAAGGCGATTACCCCGGCGAACGTCCCGATGATCGAGCTGAGCAGGCTCCAGCGGTGGGTGTAGTAGAGCAGCGCGAAGAGCATCGGGCTGGTCAGGACGGCGACGAAGGTCGCCGCGCGCGTCAGGCGACGCCACTCGAGGGCCAGCGCCTGGTGGTCCTCGCTGCGGCGCTTGCCGAAGCCGGTGTCGCGTGCCATCAGGCAAGCGTACCGACCCGCACGCCGCGGTCGAGCCGGATGGACTATTCATACGTCCAGCGAAATGGCCTCTCAGCTGCGGATATATCGGATCAAGCCGGGCCTCCTCGACGAGTTCACCGAGTTCTGGCGGGCGGAGATCGTGCCCCTCCGCGAGGGCTTCGGCTTCGCCGTCGAGGGCGCCTGGGCCGACCCGGAGACGAGCACCTTCGCCTGGGTGGTCGGCCACCCGGACTTCGCCGCCGCCGAGGCCGACTACTACGCGAGCCCGGGGCGCGCCGGGCTCAGCCGCGACCCCGGGACGTTCATCGAGGACTCCGAGCTTAGGCTTATGGAGCGGGTCCGGGGGGCATAGACGGCGCGGCGCGGATGGACGATCGCCGGCGGGTCGGCCGGGTGGCCAGCCGGTCGGCGCCGGCCACCGCCAGGCCGGCGAGGAGGGCGCCGGTCACCCCGTCGGCGAGGTAGTGGTTGGCTGTGGCCATCACGGCGAGGAGGGTCAAGCCGGGGTAGAGGACGGCGAGCGCCCGGACGGCGCGCCGGGCGGACAGGCGCCAGAGGACGACCGACGACCAGACCGCCCAGGCGATGTGCAGCGACGGGAGGGCCGAGAGCTGGTTGGCGTCGACCGCGATCGACCCGGGTCGCCAGTGGGGCGAGAAGCCCTGGACGAGGGCGACGAGATCGACGAAGCGGGGGCTCGCGAGCATCCGCGGGGGGGCGACCGGCCAGGTCCAGAACACGGCGAGCGCGGCGAGGTTGACCGCGATCAGGGCGCCCCGGAGCGGGCGCAGGAGGTCGGGCCGGTGCCACCAGAGCCAGGCGATCAGGGCGAAGGTCACCCCGGCGTGGACGTTGTCGTAGTAGAAGACGACCGCCTCGGCCAGCCCCCGCCGCCCGGCCAGCCAGGTGTTGAGCGCGAGCTCGGGCGCGAGGTGGAGCGAGCGCTCGAGGTCGAGCACCTCCCGGCCGTGCTGCTCGGCCAGGTGCTGGCGGACCTCGCCGAGGTTGTTGATGGCGTCGAAGACCCAGGCGAGCCAGACCACCCAGACGGCGTCGAGCCATGAGCGGTCGCCGGGCCGGCCGGGCCGGTACCCGAGCCGCGCGGCCGCCGGCCCGAGGCGATCCGCGAGACCCTTCGTCGCGGGCCCCTACTGGACCGTCAGCGTGCCCTGCATGCCGGCCGCCGCGTGACCGGGAACCGTGCACAGGAACGTGTAGGTCCCGGCCGGCAGGGTCACGACCAGGTCCTTGGTGCCCCCGCCCTGGAAGACCGGCGTCATGCCGAGCGTCTTGCCGCCTTTGGTCACCGCGAGGTTGTGGCCGACCGGCGAGGCGTTGGTGAAGGCGATCGTCACCTTCCCGGGCTTGGCCGACAGGCTCGTCTGGTCGAACTTGAGCGTCCCGTTCGGGTCGGCCGCGAGGGCCAGGGCGCCGGCCGGGAGCTTCGGTGCCGGGGCGCTCGGTGCGGCCGGGGCGGTCGAGGAGACGGTCGGCGTGAGCGGCGGGGCCGTGCCCTTGGGGGGCAGCTTGACGTGGACGAAGGGCGGCGCCGGCGGCGGGGTCGAGCCGGTGATGGCGGCGGCCGAGACGGCGCCGAGCATGAGCACCAGGCTGGTGGCCATGACCGCCCGGGCGAGCGTCTGCGTGCCGGGGAAGTCGGGGTGGGTGAAGCCGAACACGCCGACGAGCACCGCCCACCCGGCGAGGGCGCCGCCGGCGACATAGAAGGCGGTCTTGCTCTTCTCGTGGGGCGTCGCCTCCGCCAGCAGCGTGACGGCGTTGCCGAGGGCTGCCAGGTTCATCGCGGCGCGAGACTAACCGATCGTCCGCGCGGGTGTCGCCGGGGGCGGGGGGTCCCCGGCGGGGGTCGTGACTCGGCGGCGCCGGCCGCCATCCCCCACAACAGCGCGGCGCCGGAGGTGGCGCCCCAGCCGGCGAGCGCGCGTGCCCGGCGGGCGGCCAGGCGTGGCTCGCCGGCGCGGATCGCCTCGAGCACGCCCGCGGCGGGCTGGGCCAGCTCGCCGCGCTCGGCGCAGCGGAGGTAGTCGCGGCCGAGCGGAGCGCAGCGGTGCGCCGGCAGCGCGACCGGGTCCCCCTGCGCCCAGCGCCAGGCGGCGTAGCCGGCGAGCGCGTCGTCACCCGCGGGGGTGAGACCGTCGCCGCGGCCGGCGAGCAGCGCGAGCGCGACGGGGAGGTCGCCGGCCGCCAGGGCCGCGAGGCCATCGGTGAGGCTCGCCGGCGCCGCCGGGACGACGTCGCGCGCGGCCGCGAGCGCGCCCCTCCAGCCCGGCGCGAGCTCCCCCCGGCGCGGCGGCGGCGGCTCGCCGGCGCCGCCGAGCTCGATCCGCAGCGCCCCGACGACGAGCGCGCCGGCGGACACGCCCGCCGGCTGGCCGGGGACGAGGTCGCCGGGCGCCAGTCCGGCCACGAGGATGGACAGCGGGCCGAGCGGCGAGCGCGCGGGCGCGAGCAGGACGCGGTGCCCGGCCAGCCTCACGTAGCCACCCGGGCCGAAGGCGAGCTCGACGCTTCCGCCGGCGCCCTCGGGCAGCGCCCGCCGGGCGGCCGGCCCGATGAGGACCGCGCGCAGCGAGCGCCCCGCGGGGACCGCTCTCACCGCGCGCCCGCGCTCGGGGCGTCGAGCTCGGCGGCGAGGGCGATCGTGGCGGCCCGGAACGGCGCCGTCGGCTGGTGGGCGACGCCGGCGCCGATCTGGCCGACGCCCTGGCTGACGTGGAGCACCCCGGTGGTGATCTGCGGGGCGATCCCGAGCTCGCAGACGAGTCGCGCGTCGATCCCGACCGGCGTCGGCGCCGAGTCCATCGACGGGATCGTGAAGCGTGAGGAGCGCCCGGCGCAGATCTCGCGCATCCGCTCGGTGCGCGCGATCGCGTCGGCCGCGTCCCCGCCGAAGAAGGCGGCGACCGCCGGGGCGGCGCCGACGGCCATCCCGCCGAGCCCGACGCATTCGATCACCGCCGAGTCGCCGATGTCCTTCGCCTTGTCGGACTCCACGTAGCCGTCTCGGAGCAGCGCGTCCGAGACCGGCGGCGAGTCGGCGATGAACCAGCGCCCGGGCATGGATGCGAGCTGCACGCCCACGTCGGTGCCGTTGCGCGAGATCAGCGACACGACGCTCGCGCCGGGAACCCCGGATCCGGCGAGCAGCGCGCACTTCGCCGCGGCCATCGTGAGGCTGAGGAAGAAGTGCCAGTTCGTCGACAGGAAGCGCGCGGCGGCCTCGCCGCCGAGCGCCGCGAAGCCCGGCAGCAGGTCGCGGATCAGCAGGTTGCCGGTCGCCTGGCTGCGCATGTGGAGCTCGTCGCCCTGGTGCAGGCCCTGGGCGGCGAGCTTGAAGATCTCGATCTGGCCCACCCGGTCGATCAGGCGGTCCAGGAGCGGCCCGAGGTCGTCGCGGAAGAAACGCAGGCGCTCGATCGCCTCGTCGCCGTCGGTGCCGAACCACAGGGTCTGGCCGGCGCCCTCGTTCAACGTCGAGAAGGCCCGCGCCCCGGAGTCCTCGTCCTCGACGACCCACACCGGCATCGACGGCGAGCAGACGCCGGTCATCGCGCCGACGTGGTGGTTCTCGTTCCCGGACGCGAGGCCGACCACGCCCTCCTCGATCATCGCGCGGGCCCGGTCGCGGTCGTCCGCCCAACCCTCGAACAGGCAGGCGGCGACGAGCGCCCGCCGCTGCGGGTCGGCCAGGCGGTGGGGCTCGATCGGCGGCCCCGAGTGGATCAGGGTGCGGCCCGCGGCCAGCACCGGGAGGACGTCGCGCGCGGTCGCCACGCCGACGGCGCGCGGGCTGGCCGCCTCCATCCGCTCGAGGACCTGCTCGTTGGCCTGGGCGACGGTCGCGCCGTGGACGCCCCACACGCGCTCGAGCGCGGCGACCGCCTCGGGGTCGCCGGACGCGGGCGGGCGCCAGTCGACGTCGACCACCGGCGTGTCCTGATCGCGGATCGCCTCCCCGAACGCCGCCAGCCCGACGTTGACGACCTCCACCTTGTGCAGCACCGCCTGATCGAGCGTCACGTCCAGCCTCCGATTCCGATGTCACTCATTGGCCTGTCTCGCGACTCGCTTGGCGTCACTCGCCAGCCACCCAAGCCAATTTCGAGATAGACCACTAGGGTCGCGCCGATGTCCGACGTCCAAGCGCTCGCGGCCGCGGTCCGCGACCTGCCCGCCCTACGCGCCAAGCGCGATCTCCGGCTCGTGCTCCGGCTCGGCCCGGTCGGCGACGGCGACGACGGCGCGCTGATCGCCCACGGCGACGAGTGGATCGTGCTCTGCGGCGAGGCGATCCTCCCGTCCTTCGTGGCCGCCCAGCCGCACGCGGCCGGCGCCTCGGCCGTGGTGACGAACGTCTCCGACGTGCGGGCCATGGGCGGGCGGCCGCTGGCGATCCTCGACATGCTGGTCAGCCCCGACGAGGCTCACGCCGAGCTCGTCCTCGACGGCCTCGCCTGGGCCGCCGAGCTGCTCGGCGTCGAGGTCGTCGGCGGACACCTGACGATCGGCGGCGCGGCGTCGCTGTCGGCCACGTGCACGGGCATCGCCCGCCGGCCGCTCCGCGCCGCGGCCGCCCGGCCCGGCGACGTCCTGCTCGCCGCGTTCTGCCTCGAAGGGCGGTACCTCGGCGACGAGGACCACTTCTTCAGCTCGCTGCGCGACCGCGCGCCCGATCGCCTGCGCACGGACGGCGACGCGCTCGTCGAGGTGGCCGACGCCGGGCTCTGCCACGCCGCCCGCGATGTCTCGATGCCCGGCGCGGCCGGCTCGCTGCTCCAGCTGCTGGAGGCGGCGGGGTGCGGCGCGGTGCTCGAGGTCGATCGCCTGCCCCGCCCCGACGGCGTCTCGGTCGAGCGCTGGCTGCGGACGTTCCCGAGCTTCGGATTCCTGCTCGCGACGACGCCGGAGCGCGCCGACGCCGCGTGCGCGGTGTTCGCCCGCCGTGGCCTGGCCTGCGCGGCCTGCGGCCATTTCGACGACTCGCGCTCCCTGCGACTCGAGCGCGGCCGGCGGCGTGCGACCGTCTGGGACTTCGCCATCGCGCCGCTCACCGGCCTGGGTGGCGGCTGAGGTCGATCGTCATCGGCTGGTGGGGGACCCCGAGCATCGGCCCCGGGTCGCCGTCGCGGCGCCAGCCGAGGCGCTCGAAGAAGCGCACGTTCCGCACCTGGATCTGCGCGACCATGCGCCGGCCGCCGCGCTCGCCGGCCGTGCGCACGGCGTAGCGCACGAGCATCGCGCCGAGCTGGAGCGCGCGCTCGGCGGGCAGCACGGCGAGCCGGTCCCCCTTCCACAGCCCGTCGCCGTCGAGCGGATACAGGCGCACGGCGCCGACGACGTCGTCGCCGGCCAGGCCGACCACGTGGAGCGTGGCGGGGTCGTCGTCGCGGGCGTCGCGGTCGTCGAAGGCGAACAGGGCCTGCGCCTCGACGAACACGCTGCGCCGGATCGCGAAGTGCGCCGCCCGCTGCGCCGGCCCGCGGGCGAGCGCGCAGACCGGAACGAGCCGCGGATCAGGAAGCGAGCGCGGTGCCGAGCGGACGGTGGCCACCGTTGGCCTCCTTCTCGAAGACGCGCTCCCAGGCCGATAGCCCGGAGCAGGCTTGGCAGCGCGCGCAGCCGGCCGCGGCGTCCCCGTGATCGAGCCCGGCCTCGGCGAGCATCGCCGAGACGGTCCGGTAGATCGCGGCGACGTAGTCCGGATCGGGCGTCGGGGTGCGCTCCAGCAGCGTGCCCGGCACCGGCCGGATCGGGACGACGAACGGGTACACGCCCATCTCGATCGCCCGCCGGCAGCCCTCCTCGATCAGCTCGGGGCGCTCGCCCATGCCGAGGATCACGTAGGTCGTGACCCGGCCGCGGCCGAAGACCTCGACGGCCCGCTGCCAGGTCCGGAAGTAGCCCTCGATGCCGCATTGGGCCTTGCCGGCGGCCACCCGCGCGAGCACCTGTGGGTCGAAGGTCTCGATGTGGATGCCGACCGCGTCGACGCCCGCCCGGTGGACCTCGTCGAGCACCGTCAGGTCGTCGGGTGGCTCGAACTGCACCTGCACGGGCATCCCGCACGCGTCCTTGATCGCCGCCGCGCAGCGCGAGATGTAGAGCGCCCCGCGGTCGCGACGGTTGATCGAGCCCGTCGTCAGCGTCGCGTCGACCGCCCCGTCGAGCTCGTGCGCGGCGCTGGCCACCTCGGCGAGCTGGGCCGGCGTCTTGACCGGGATGGTCTGCTCGCCGCGGGTCAGCTCGATGCCGCAGAAGCCGCATTGCTCGGGCGTGTCCCAGTAGATGCACTTCTGCACGACGGTCGAGGCGATCGAGTCGAGGTGCAGCAGGGCGATCTTCCAGTACGGGATCCCGTCCGCCGTCTCCATGTCGTAGATCTTCGGCCGGCGCGGCAGGCCGACGACGCCGACGAGGTCGTCCTCGCGGTACAGCGACGGCTTGGGGCCGTCGAGGCGCAGCGTGTACGGCGAGCCGCTGACGTACTCGGCGTGCTGGGGCACGGTCAGCGGCAGCCCGCGGACGTACATGAACAGCGCATCGGACGGGCCCGCGCCGCCGCGGCGTCCGAGCGCGCCGTCGCCGCCGACGACCCGGACGCCGAAGGACTGGAGCTCGACGAGCAGCCGCCGGTCGTCGAGCGACAGCGTGGCGGCGCGCTGCTCAGCCACGATGGTCATAGACGGTCTCGAAGTTGCGCCAGAAGATGTTGTCCTTCAGCTCCTGGGAGATCCCGCGCACGCCGTTGAGCTTCCAGTACTCCGAGTCGAAGTCCGACCACGGCTCGTCGGAGCCGAAGAAGACGCGGTCGCCGCCGACGCCGGTGCGCTCGATCTCGGTCAAGAGCCAGCGGGCTCCGAAGCCGACCGCCCACGAGGTGTCGGTGTAGACCTTGTAGCCCTCCTGGACCCACTGCAGGAACTTCGGGACGAGCTTGATGTGCCCGGAGACGCCGCCGCCCATGTGGACGAGGTAGATCTTGCAGCGCTTCCCGTACTTCTCGACGAGCGGGACGAAGTTGCCGAAGTCCGAGTTGCCGCCCGGGCTCGTGTGGAAGTGGAACATCAGGTCGTGCTTCTCGGCGACGTCGAAGACCTCGTCGGCGAGCGCCGTCGTCTCCTCGTCCCACGTGTTCGGGTCCGGGTTGCCGCCGAGGAGGAACGTCGTCTTCAGCGCGACGACGGTCGACTCCGAGGCGAGCTTCAGCGCCTTGCGCGTAAGCTCGGCGTTGCGCGGGAGGAACGACACCCAGATCGCGGCCAGCAGGCGGTCGGTCGAGGTCGCCGCGTCCATGACGACGTCGTTGAGGTCGAAGGACAGCTCGTGGATCGGCACGCCGTAGTTGGACATGATCAGCGCGCGCTCGACCTTGAACTCCTCCATGTGGCCCTTCATGAACGACTTCTTGTCGGGCCAGTCGTAGACCGTCGGCTTCACCGGATGCTCGAGGTCGTAGAACTTCCACGGCGGAATCTCACCGATGTGGCAGTGCGCGTCGATGATCTTCTTGGGATGGGTCGTCACGGCTGGTCACCTCCGAAGGAGGATCGGGCCTGCTGGATGCGCGCCTCCCATTCGTCTTGACGGTCGAATTTCTGGGTCTTCACCAGCGGCGCCTGGTCCAACAACCAGGCGCCGTCGTGCGGATCGAGCTGCACGACCTCGAGCTCCCAGGACGGCCGCGTGCCGTCGAGCGGCAGCTCGGCGCTCGTGTGCAGCGCGCGACCGGAACGGACGTGCATCTCCAGGCGCTGGGCGCCGAGTGGGGTCACGTCGTCGAACAACGTGACCCACTCGGCACCGGTCCGCTTGCCCTCCTCGAGCCGCTGCGCGGCCAGCTCCTTGCCGTGCTCACGCGTGACCTCCCGGTGGCGATGGCAGAACGCCGCGTCGCGCAGCCCGCTGCGGTTCATCACCCGGGCCATCGTCGGCGCGGTGCGGGCGATCACCTCGTCGGCGAGGTCGCGGCGCTCGTGCCACGCGAGCACGAGGTCGTCCTCGGTGTGGACGTCGCCGAGCTCCTCGGCGATCGCCTTGACGGCCGCCACGTACTCCTGGTAGAGCGCGGCGTTGAGCATGACCGAGGGGTAGATCTGCCCCTCCGCCCGGCGCCACGCCGCCACCGCCGCGTCCCGGTCCAGCGCGAGCACGGTCCTAGACGGTCCAGGTGTTGAGCTGGAACGCCTTGTCGCGCCACGCGGTCAGCGCGGCGTCGAGCACGTCGAGCGGATGGAACGGCTTGACCCCGGGCATGAAGTTCTCCTCCGGGAAGCCGTACAGCGCGCCGGCCGCGAAGCGGCAGGCGTAGACGTTGCCGCCCTCCTCGATGAACTTGCCGATCTGGTTGTTGATCGCCATGTGGCCGGGAAACGCCTCGTCGCCGACCTTCGGGAAGCCGCGGGTACCCGAGGCCATCAGGATCCCGGGGCCGTAGAGGATCAGGTTCGTCTGGAATCCCTTGCGCAGGACGCGGGTCGTCGTCAGCAGGTTCACGAGCCCGACCGAGCCCTCGTAGGGCACCGTGTGCATGAACGTGTACGCCGACTGCCCCGGCTCGGCCTGGATGTCCTCGAACAGTTTCTCGCTGGTGTTGAACAGCTCGGTTCCGGCGTCGGTGATCTTGGCGGCCATGCGGCCCTCCCTCGGTAAAAGCCGGCTGCTCGCCGGCCGGATCCCGGCGTCCGGAACCCTGTCGGATTGTGAACGGAATTCGTAGCGCAGCCTTCGCCATGCGTCAAGTCGAAACCGCAAGAACTTCCTGAAGCGTAGTGTTTCAGGCATGTTACGGCCGGATTGCGGCCGCCGCGAGAATGTGTACTATGCGATACATCGTGACCCCAGAGCCGGATCGCAAGGTCATCCCCCTCACGCTCCCGGCCATCGAGCGAACCGTCTCGGCGCTCGGGGCAAAGCTCGCGCTGGCCCGGGCCGAGCGCGGCTGGTCGCTCGCCGAGCTGGCCCGTCGCTCCGGTGTCTCGACGGCGTCGGTGCACAAGATCGAGAAGAGCGGCATGACGCCGACGATCGCCACCCTGATGAAGATCGCCGCGGCGCTCGGGACGAGCGTGAGCTACTTCATCGACGAGGACGTCGCCGTGCCGGCGGCGATCGTCGTGCGCGGGGACGAGCGGGCGCGGCTGTACACCTCGAAGACGGGGATCGTCCTCGACAACGTCAGCGGGCGCTACGGCCGCTACCGCCTGGCCGGCGCCGAGGCGCGCGTCGAGCCGGGGGCCGACAGCGGCCCCGACGCGATGCGCCATCCCGGCGAGGAGCTCGTCTACGTGCTCGAGGGCGAGCTGCGCTTCACCGTCGACGGCGAGCCGATTCGCGTCGGCCCCGGCGACTCGATCCACTTTCGCACCGACCGGCCACACACCTGGGAAAACCCGTCCGAGCGCCCGGCGCGCGCGCTCTGGTTCATGGTACGAGGAGTTGACTGACGCATGCGCATCGTGATCGCCGTCGGGGGCAATGCCCTGCTCAAGGAGGACCAGCGCGGCACCTGGGCCGACCAGCTGGACAGCGCTCGGCCGGTGGCGCGGGCCGTCGTCGCGCTGCGCCGGGAAGGCCATCAGGTCGTGCTCACGCACGGCAACGGACCGCAGGTCGGCACGCTCATGCTCCAGCACGCGATGGGCGAGCCGCAGGTGCCCGGGCTGCCGCTCCACGCGCTCGGCGCGATGACCCAGGGCGAGCTCGGCTACCTCCTCCAGACGAGCATCGCCGAGATCGATCCCGCCGCGTCGACCGCGACGATCCTGACCCGCGTGCGCGTCGACGACGACGATCCCGCGTTCGAGAACCCGACCAAGCCGGTCGGCCCGTTCTACACCGAGGCGGACGCCCGGCGCCTGGAGCGCGAGCGCGGCTGGGTCGTCGGCGAGGACTCCGGCCGGGGCTGGCGGTGCCTGGTGGCGAGCCCCAAACCGGTCGAGATCCTCGAGCTCGACGCGATCAAGGTGCTCGCCGAGAGCGGCTCGATCGTGATCGCCGGCGGCGGTGGCGGCATCCCGGTCAGCACGCGCGGCGGGACGCTCTCCGGGATGGCGGCGGTGATCGACAAGGACCGCTGCTCGGCCGAGCTCGGGATCGCGCTCGGGTTCGACATCCTCGTGCTGCTGACCGCCGTTCCGCGCGTCGTCGAGGACTTCGGGACGCGCTGGGAGCGCCCGCTGTTCCACATGAGCGCCGGCGAGACGCGCCGGCGGCTCGCGGCCGGCGAGTTCCCGCCGGGCAGCATGGGTCCGAAGATCGAGTCCGCCGAGCGCTTCGCGACCGGCGGCGGGCACGCCGCGATCATCACCGACTCGGACTCGCTGCTCGCCGCGATCCGCGGCCAGGACGGGACGTGGATCCAAGCCGAGCAGGAGGTCGCGCTGCTGTGAGCTGGCACGTCAAGGTCATCGCCAACCGCTACGCGGACAGCGTCAAGCTGATGGGCGTCGCGCGCAGCCTGCGCGGCCGCGACGGCGTCGACGGCGCTGAGATCGGGATGGGGACCGCCGCCAACCTCGAGGCCCTCGCGGTCCGCGGCGTCGCGGCGCAGGCCGGCCCCTCCGACCTGGTCGTCGCCGTCGACGCCGCCAGCGAGGAGACCGCCGAGGAGACCCTCGCCCAGGCCGAGCAGGAGCTCTCCAGGCCCGACGCCACGAGCGCGGCCGCCGGGCGCGAGCCGCCGCGGTCGCTGGTGTCCGCCCGCCGCCGGCTCGACGATCCGAACGTCGCCCTGATCTCCGTGGCCGGCGAGTACGCGACGCTCGAAGCGCACCGCGCGCTGAGCGCCGGCATGCACGTCTTCCTGTTCTCCGACCACGTCTCGCTGGAGGACGAGCTCGAGCTCAAGCGGCGCGGTGAGGAGCTCGGGCTGCTCGTGATGGGGCCGGGGTGCGGGACCGCGATGCTCGGCAACGTCGGGCTCGGCTTCGCCAACGTCGTCAGCTGCGGCCCGGTCGGCATCGTCGCCGCGGCGGGCACCGGTGCGCAGGAGTCGGCCTGCCTGCTCGACGCCGCCGGCGTCGGCGTCTCGCAGATCGTCGGCGTCGGCGGCCGCGACCTCTCGGCGGGCATCGGGGGGATCATGTTCCGCCAGGCGATGCGCATGCTCGCCGCCGACGACGGAACCGAGACGCTGCTGCTCGTCTCCAAGCCGCCCGCTCCGGAGGTCGTCGCGTCGCTGGCCGACGACCTGCCCGAGGGCAAGCGCGTCATCGCCGCGTTCGTCGGCTGGGAGGGCGGCGAGGCTCCCTTCGAGATCCACGACACGCTGGAGGCCGCGGCCCGCGCCGCGGCGGGCGCGGAGCCCGCCGACCTGTCGGAGCTCGAGGCGGCGGTCGACGCGGCGCGCGAGCGCTCCGCCGGCCGGCGCCTGCTCGGACTGTTCTCCGGCGGCTCGCTGGCCCACGAGGCCGTCACCCTGCTCGAGCCCGAGCTCGGCCCGCTGGAGGGGAACGTCGGCCACGGGCCGGACGAGCGCAACGGGGGCCACGCGGTGCTCGACCTCGGGGAGGAGGAGTACACCCAGGGCCGGCCGCACCCGATGGTCGATCTCGACGTCCGGACCGGGTTCCTCGCGCAGGCGGCGAGCGACGACGACGTCGGCTGCGTCGTGCTCGACGTCGTGCTCGGCCACGGCAGCCACGTCGACCCGGCTTCCGGCCTGTCGGAGGCGATCGCCGCGGCCGCGAAGGACGCGGTCGTGCTCGCCCGCGTGTGCGGGACCCGCGGCGACCCGCAGGACGCGCAGCGCCAGACGCGGATCCTGCGCGAGGCCGGCGCGATCGTCGCCCCGTCCAACGCCGCCGCGACGCGGCTGGCCCTGCGGGCGCTCGCCGCCGGAGCGCCGGCGTGAAGATCGCGATCCTCACGTACTCGGTCAAGCCGCGCGGCGGTGTCGAGCACGCGCTGGCCATCGCCGAGGCGCTGGCCGGCCGCGGGCACGGGGTCTGCGTCTCCGCCCTGGCGCAGCCGGGCGAGGCGTTCTTCCGCGCGACCTCGGTGCCGACCCGGCTCGTCGAGCACGTCGCCACCGAGGAGGCCTTCGACGCGCGCATCCTCGGGATGGTCGCCGCGTACCGGGAGGGGCTGCGCCCGCTGCTCGCCGGCGGCGGCTTCGACATCGTCCACGCCCAGGACTGCATCTCGGCGAACGCCGCGCTCGATCTGCGCGACGAGGGCGCCATCGAGCACCTCGTGCGCACCGTCCATCACGTCGACGACTTCATCTCGCCGTCGTTGATCGCCTGCCAGGACCGCTCGATCGTCGCGCCCGATCTCGTGCTGTGCGTGTCGCGCCCGTGGATCGAGCGGCTCGCGGACGAGTTCGCCGTCCGGGCCCGGCTCGTGCGAAACGGCGTCGACGGCGACCGCTTCCGCGCCCCCCGAGACGCCGCCGAGCGCGCCGCCGACCGCGACGCGCTGGCGCTCGGCGACCGCCTGAGCGTGCTGACCGTCGGCGGGATCGAGCCGCGCAAGGGTTCGCTGACCCTGCTGGAGGGCTTCGCGCGCCTGCGCGCGCAGGCGCCCGAGCTCGACCCCCTGCTCCTGATCGTCGGCGGCGCGACGCTGTTCGACTACCGCGACGAGATCGATCGCTTCGCCGCCCGCGCGCGGGAGCTCGGCGTCGGCGAGCACGTGCGCAACGTCGGCACGGTCACGCCCGCCGAGCTCGAGCGCCACTACCGGGCGGCCGACGTCTTCGCGTTCCCGTCGACCAAGGAGGGCTTCGGCCTCGTCGCGCTCGAAGCGCTCGCCGCCGGTCTGCCGGTGGTCGCCTCGGAGATCGACGTCTTCCGCACCTTCCTGACCCACGACGAGAACGCGCTGCTCTGCCCGCCCGGCGACGGGGCGGCGCTCGGCGACTGCCTCACGCGGCTGGCGCGCGCCCCGGCGCTGCGCGAGCGGCTGGTCGCGGGTGGCCGCGCGGTCGTCGACGCCTACGGCTGGGACACGGCCGCCGCCGCCCACGAGGACGCCTACCGCTCGTTTCAGGCCGACCCGATCGGGGCGCTCTGATGCGCGAGTCGCGACACGTGGAGGCGCGCCAGAGCGGAGCGCTGTCGGCCGTGGTGACGGCGCGCGGGCACGAGCTGATCGCCGACGAGCCCGTCGAAGCCGGCGGTCAGGACCGGGGCATGATGCCGACCGAGCTGATCTTCGCCGCCCTGTCGAGCTGCTTCTGCCTGGCCGTGGCGCACGTCGCGGCCAAGCGCGACCTCGAGCTGGCGGATCTCCGCGTGAGCGTCGACGCCGAGCGCAGCGGGCGCGAGCTGCGCTACGGGCGCGTGCGCGTGCAGATCGAGGCGGTCGCCGGCGACTACGACCTGGCCGCCCTGGTCGAGCGCGCCAAGCCGTTCTGCTGGGTCTCGAACATGCTCGCCCCCGACATCGAGGTGTCCTACGTGCCCGTCGTCCTCGACTCACCCCGCGCCGATGCTTGACAACCGCGACGAGCTGCTCTGGGTTCTCGAAGCCGACCGGCGCCGGATCGGGAAGGTCTTCGCGCGTCACGCCTACGGCATGCGCCGCTGGGTCGACCTGTTCTCCGTGCGCGTGCCGCTGACCGACGATCCGCTCGCCAAGCAGCTGCTGGCCGAGATCGTCGCCGCCAACGCGCGGCACATGAACCTCTTCCGGGCCCGGGCGATCGCCCACGGCGTCGACCCCGACGCCTACGTCGCGCCGCCGGAGGGCGAGGCGATCTACGCGCGCATCGAGATCATCGACGACTTCGACGAGCTCGTCGCCTACGCGGCCGGCTCGCTGGATCACTTCGGCCAGCTGCTCGACGCCTACGCCGTCCGGGCCGACGGCGAGGACGCGGCGACGATCGCCGCCGTCAGCGCCGACAACCGCCTCGCGCTCGAGCGCCTGGCGGCCCTGATGATCGGCCCGCACAGCGCCGCGAGCGACGCGCACGAGCTGTACCGGCGGCGCGAGCTCGTCGAGACGGGCCTCTATGTCGGCTGAGCTCGCCGCCCGCCGCTTCGAGGCGCTGTGCGCCGAGCTGCCCCGCAGCTCGCCGCGCGCCTGGCGCTTCGCGGCGCTCTCGCTCGCCTCCCGCGCGGGCGCCCGCCTGTCCGAGGGCGCGCGCATCGGACATCGCCACGGCTTCGACTCCGGGCCGTTCATGGCGCACATGTACGCCAACCGCGCCGTCGGGCGCACGCCGATCGGGCGGCGGCTGGACCGCCGGTTGCTCGACCGAGCGACCTGCCAGGCGTTTCGCGACATCCGCGGCCTCGCCGAGGTGGCGGTCCTCGAGGCGATCGACGCCGCCGGCGGGGATGCCGTCGTCGCCGACCTCGCGGCCGGGCCGAGCCCGTACCTGCTCCACGCGCTCGAGCGGCGGCCCGGGGCCACCGCCGTGCTCTGGGACATCGACCCGGGCGCGCTCGAGCAGGCGGCCCGGGCGGCCCGTGCGCTCGGCGTGGAGGATCGCGTCACGACCCGCCGAGCGAGCGCGTTCGATCGCGCCGCGCTCGCCGCGCTCCAGCCGCGTCCGGACGTCGTCTGCGAGCTCGGGCTCTACGGCATCTACCACGACGACGGGCTGATCGAGCGTCACTTCGCCGACCTCGCCGGCACCGTGGGGCCGGCGCAGATCGTCTGCAACGTCCAGGTCGCCAACCCGGAGATCGAGTACATCGCACGCGTGTGGCGCAACGCCGAGGGCGGGCGCTGCGTCTGGCGGCTGCGCCCGCCGGAGCAGATCGAGGCCTACGCCCGGGCGGCCGGATGGGAGCCCGCCTCGGTGACCGCCGACCGCCACGGCATCTACCGCGTGATGCGCTTCGCGCCGGCGGCATGAGCTCCTCCGTCCTCACCTGGGGCGCCGATCCCGGCAGCACGCCGCGACTGGCGTCCGCGCGGCTGCGCGCCCTCGAGGGCTCCCACCACGCGATGTGGAACTACCTGACCTACCGGGAGGCGATCGCCATCGTCGGCCTCGACCCGGCCGAGCTCTACCCGGGCGGCACGACGCGCCTGGACCCGGCGACCTGGGCCGACCTCGGCTGGCTGACCTGCTTCGCCGGCCCGCCGGCGAGCGCGGTCGCGGCGATGCGCGACGCGGTCACCGCCGAGCACCTCAACCAGTACAGCCCCGACCTGATCGAGCGGCTGCGCGACGTGGCGGCCGGCGTGCTCGGCCGCGCCCGCGACGAGGGCTTCGAGGTCGTCGGGACCGAAGGCGCGCAGGCGGGGATCGCGCTGTCGCTGATGGCGGTCGCCGGCCCCGGCGACGAGGTCATCCTCTCGGACCCCGGCTACTTCCACGTCCCGTCGGCCGTGATCGCGACGGGCGCCGTGCCCGTCACCGTGCCGATCGACGCGAGCACCGGCTACCGCCTCGACCCGGACGCCGTCGCCGCCGCGATCACCCCGCGGACGCGGGCGATCGTGATCGTCGATCCGCTGAACCCGTTCGGCACGGTCCAGACCGCCGGCGAGCTCGCCGCCCTGGCCCGCCTGGCCGACGAGCACGGGTTGCTGCTGGTCCACGACGTCACCCACGGCTCGCTGGTGATCGACCCCGACGTCCCGTTCGCGTCGCTGCCGGCGCTCGAGCTGACCGAAAACGCCGTGGCGACGTTCTCGGTCTCGCACTGCTTCGGGATGGCCGGGGCGCGCATCGGCTTCCTCGCCGGGCCGTCGCGCCTGATGCGCAGCTGCCTGCGGCTGAAGGCGGCGCTGACCCGCCTGAACACGAGCCTGATCGCCCAGCACGGCGCGCTCGCGGCGCTCGAGGACGCGCCCTACCTGGCGCGCGCCCAGGGGATCGTGCGCGGCAACCTCGCTCACCTCGGGGCGACGCTCGACGGCGTCGACGGGATCGAGCTGACCACCGCGCCCGTGCGCGGCCTCGCCTGCGCGCTGGACACCACCGGCGCCGGGGTGACCTCCCAGGAGCTGATGGTCGCGCTGTTCGCGCGCCGGGTCGCGACCTACCCCGGCGACGGGATGGGCACGGTCGGAGCGGCGACGACGCTGCGGCTGAATCTGTCGAGGCCGGACCCGTGGGCGATGGAGCACCTGCGCGCGATGCTGCCCGAGGCGATCGCCGAAGCGGCCTCCGGTCGCTGGCGCGAGCCGGTCGCGGCGCTGCTCGACGGCAAGGGCACCCCGCGGGCGATCGCCCTGGCCGCGACCGTGCGGAGCGGGTGGTGAGCGTCGCCGCCCTGGCCGCGACCGTGCGGAGCGGGTGGTGAGCGTCGCCGCCCTGGTCGCCGAGCACGGCTCGCCGCTGTGGCTCGCCGACGTCGACCGCGCCGGCGAGCGGCTGGCCGGTCTGCGGGACGCGTGGACGGCGGCCTGGCCGGACACCGGGATCTCCTACTCCTACAAGACGAACCGCACGACGGCCTTCCTGCGCGCGTTCGCCGACGACGGCGCCGGCGCCGAGGTCGTCTGCGCCGCCGAGTACGCGCTCGCCCGCGACGTCGTCGGCGTCGACGGCGCGCGCATCACCGTCAACGGCCCGGCCAAGCCGGACGCGCTGCTCGAGCGCGGCGCCGCCGACGGCGCGCTCGTCATCGCCGACAGCGCGGCGGAGCTCGAGCGGCTCGCGCTGGCCGGCGTCGCGCGCGCGGGGCTGCGCGTCGGCCTGCCCGGCCCGGAGGGGCACCCGAGCCGCTTCGGGATCGCGCCCGCCGAGATCGCCGCCGCCGCGCGCCGCGCGCGCGCGCTCGGGCTGGCGCTCGAGGCGCTGTCCGTGCACCTCGTCTCGACCGACTTCACCGCGGCGCTCGGCCGTGGGGGCGCGCTGGCGGCGAGCGTCCGGGTCGGCTGGGCGAAGCCGCCGGCCGATCACGCCCGGGCCGCCGCCACGCTGGCCCGGCTGGCCGCCGAGCTCGAGGTCGACGCGATCGACCTGGGCGGCGGCATCCCGGCCGGCCCCTCGCGGGCGGCGGACGCCCACGCCGCCGCCGTCGCCGGTGCGCTCCACGCCGCCGGCTTCGCCGGGCGCCTGATGCTCGAGCCGGGGCGCGCGCTGGTCGCCGACGCCGTCGACCTCGCGATGACGGTCGTCGCCGTCAAGACGCTCGCCGACGGCACCCGCTGCGCCGTCGTCGACGCGGGCACCGACCTGCTGCCGGGCGCGCTGTGGACCTGGCCGCGCCTGGAGGCGCTGTCGCCGCGGGGGGGCGCCGCGCCGACGCTCGTCGCCGGCCCGCTCTGCCTGAACATCGACGTCGTCGCGCCGGCCGCCGAGCTCGGCGCGCTCGAGCCCGGCGACGTGCTGATCGCCCGCGACGTCGGCGCCTACCAGCAGGTCCAGTCGACCCAGTTCGGCGACCTGCGCCCCGCCCTGGTGGTGCGCGAGGACGGCGCCTGGCGGCTCGGCCGCCGGCGAGAGGAGCTTTCAGACCTGATCATCACCGACCGAGAGGAACCATCATGGAGCGCGTGATCGTCATCGGCGGTGGCGGCGCGGGGACGGCGGCCGCCACCATCACCCGACGCCTGGACCCGGCGCTCAGGGTCAGCGTCTTCACCGAGTTCTCGGACATCGCCTACTCGCCGTGCGGGATCCCGTTCGTCCACGGCCGGGAGATCCCGAAGTTCGAGGACCTCTTCCTCTCCACGGTCGAGCGCTACCGGGAGGACGGCCTCGACATGCGCATGGAGACGGTCGTCACCGACATCGACCTCGACCGCCGCACGATCACCACCAAGAACCAGCCCGAGGGCTTCGACCAGCTGGTCCTCTGCACCGGCTTCTTCTGGGAGCAGCCCGACGTCCCGGGCGCCAACCTCGACGGCCTCCACTACGTCAAGGACATCCGCAAGTCGATGGAGTTCGACGCGCAGCTCGACTCGATGAAGCGCGTCGTCGTCGTCGGCGCCGGGCCGGTGGGCGTCGAGATGGCGGGCGGCCTCGCGCGCCGCGGCCTGCACGTCGACCTCGTCGACGAGGGTCCATGGGTGCTCCACGAGATCCTCGACCCGGATGTCGCCAAGCCCGTGCACGACTCGCTCGAGGCTCGCGGCGTCCACCTCCAGCTCGGCACGAAGGTCGACTCCTTCGAGGGCGACGACGACGGCCGGGTCTGCGCCGTCCACACCTCAGCCGGCGTGTTCGCGTGCGACGCCGTCGTGACCGGCCTGCACAAGGTGCCCAACACCGCGCTGGCCGAGGCGGCGGGACTCCAGCTCGGCACCACGGGCGCCGTCGTCGTCGACGACCACATGCGCACGTCGGCGTCGGGGGTCTGGGCGGCGGGCGACGTCGTCGAGATCCCGCACGGGCTGAACATGATCCCGATCGTCGGCCTCACAGGCGCGCACGCCTACGCGCAGGGACGCGTCGCCGCGGTCAACCTCACCGGCGGCGACCTCGCCTACGACCCCGTGTGGGTGCCGTGGGGCATGGTCGCCGGCGACTACACGGTCGGCGGCTTCTCGATGGGCGAGAACCTCGCGAAGTCGATCGGCATCCCCTACGTGCTGGCCAAGGGCGTCGGCATCACGAAGGCGCGCTACTACCCGGGCGCGGAGAAGACGTTCGTCAAGCTGCTCGCCGAGCCCGACACGCTGCGGCTGATCGGCGGCGTCATCCACGGCGGCGAGGGCGTCAAGGAGCGCTGCGACTTCCTCGCGTTCGCGGCCAAGCGCGGGGCGACCCTGTACGACCTGGCCTACATGGAGAACATCTACTCGCCGCCGATCGGCGCGCTCTTCGAGCCGATCCAGATCGCCGCGCAGAACGCGCTCGCCGAGCAGCGGTCCAACCGGCGGGTGGTCGCGAGATGACCTCGCTGTCCGAAGCCAAGCGGAGCCTGCGCGAACGCTCGGAGAAGCACCTGCGCCTGGCCGTGCTGCGCGAGCTCGGTCGCGACCAGCCGTCGACGGTCGAGCCCTACCTCCCGCCGGGCGACCGGCTGTGGCGGACGGTGTTCGTGCCGCTCTACCGCCGCGTGCCCTGGCGGGCAAAGCAGCGCGCGATGAACGTGCTCGGCATGACCGCGAAGGGCTGGCAGCCGCCCGCGCGTCAGCCGGGCGTGCCCTGGCGCCCGCCGGCGGGGGTGCCGGGGTCGGCCCGATCCCCGGGTGAGGACTCCCCCGAGGGGCCGCCGACGGCATGACGCAGTCGCGCGGTTGCGCCTGGCCCAGGGTCCCTTCCGTTCCCTTCGAAGTCGAGGACCCCCGATGAACGACGACGAGCCGACCCGGCGGGCGCCGCCGCGCCGCCGCCGAACATCCTCAGCGGCGCGCCGGTCGAGAGGCTGACCGGGCGCAAGGTGCGCGCCTTCGTCAGCGGCCTGGACACGACCGCCGACCTGGCCACCGAGATGTTCGTCCTCCACCCCGAGGGGCATTCCGGCCCGTCGCGGGTCGAGATCGAGTAGGTGGGCGGCCGGGCGGCGGTCGGGGGCACTAAGCGCGCGGGGGCGCGCCGTCGAGGGGCTTGACCGGGAGGATCCACCGCCCGAACGTCGAGAACATGACCTGGGCGAACGAGACGTACCAGGCGGCGGCGGCGGTGGCCAGGCCGAAGTAGCCGCCCCACTTGATCAGGTTCGGGTGCGGCCCGGTGTTGCCGAAGCCGAGCAGGAAGAAGGTGATCGCCAGCAGGAGGAAGACCGCCATGATGCCCGCCGAGGTCCGCAGCGACGCCACCCACATGTAGGTGGTGAAGATGCCCCAGCCGATCAGGTACAGCCCGACCGCGTCGCCGGTGTCACCGGCCGGTATGCCCTTGGCGTAGAGCGCGCCGAGAGCCCAGAACGACAGCCAGAACCCCCCGTAGGAGGTGAAGGCGACGGCGGCGAACGTGTTGCCCCGCTTGAACTCCCACATCCCGGCCAGCAGCTGCCCGAGGCCGCCGTAGGCCAGGGCCAGGGCGAGCACCACGGGCTCGCCCCCCTTGCTGATGAGGTCGGCGTTGAACATGCTGAGCACGAAGGTGGTCAGCGCGAACGCGGCCAGCCCGAGCGGTCCCGGGTCGGCGATGGTCGGCACCGCCGGCGCCGCCGGCCTCCGGGTCGCGGCGGACGGAGTCTCGAGACCGATGCGGGAAGCTTCCATGGCTCCTCCTAGGCCCCCGAGCGCCGTGCCCAGTCGGCGCGCGGATCGCGCGGGGATAGTTTGGTCTGTCACTACCCGCAGGCGGTCCCGGCGACGCGCCCGACGCTCAGGCGCCGCGACGGCGGGGGAGCGGCCCGTCGAGCTTCCAGCGCGACCCGGCCCGGGCCGGCCAGAGGAGCCACACCGGGATGGCCACCAGGCTGAGCAGGAGACCGGTGGCCAGGCCCGGGCGCTCGCCGTAGCCCTTGCGCTCCGAGAGCCACGAGGCGACGACGGCCGAGATCAGCCACGCGAACAGGAAGTAGAGCGCCTTGGCGCCGATCAGGGCGAGGACGGTCATGTGCCGAGGTAGGCTCGCTGGACCTCGGGGTCGTCGCGCAGCGCGCCGCTCGCCGCGCTCACGGCGACCCGGCCCGTCTCGAGCACGTAGCCGCGCCCGGCGATCCCGAGCGCGTAGTTGGCGTTCTGCTCGACCAGGAGGATGGCCACCCCGCCCCGGTTGATCTCACCGATCGTCTCGTAGATCCGCTGGACGAGGATCGGCGCGATCCCCATCGACGGCTCGTCGAGCAGGAGCAGCTTCGGCCGGGCCATCAGCGCCCGGCCGATGGCCAGCATCTGCTGCTCGCCCCCCGACATCGTCCCCGCCTTCTGGCGCTGGCGCTCGTTCAGGCGGGGGAAGAGGGTGAACACCCGCTCGAGGTCCTCGGCGATCTCCGGCCCCCGGCGGAGGTGGGCGCCGAGGTCGAGGTTCTCCCGGACGGTCATCCGGGGGAAGCAGTGGCGCCCCTCCGGCGAGAGGGCGATCCCCAGGCCGACGATCTCCTGCGCGCTCGTCCGGGTGATCTCCCGCCCCCCGAAGCGGATCGTCCCCGACCGCGCCGGCGTCAGGCCGGAGATCGAGCGCAGGGTAGTCGACTTCCCGGCCCCGTTCGACCCGATGAGCGTGACCACCTCGCCTTCCTCGACGGTCAGCGAGATCCCCTTCAGCGCCTCGATCGACCCGTAGCTCGTGTGGATGTCCTCGACCTCGAGCAGCGCCGTCATTGCTGGACCCCCAAGTAGGCCTCGATGACCGCCGGATCGGCGCGCACCTCGGCCGGCTTGCCCTCGGCGATCATCTCGCCGTAGTTGAGGACGGTGATCCGCTCGGAGACCCCCATCACCACCTTCATGTCGTGCTCGATCAGGAGGATGGTCAGGCCGAGCTCGTCGCGCAGCCGGCGCATGAAGTCGGTCAGCCGGTCCGACTCCTGCGGGTTCATGCCCGCCGTCGGCTCGTCCAGCAGGAGCAGGCGCGGGTCGGAGGCCAGGGCCCGGGCGATCTCCACCCGGCGCTGGTCGCCGTAGGAGAGGTTGACCGCCAGCTCGTGGAGGCGGTTCTCGGCCACCCCGACGTAGGCCAGGAGCTCGCGCGCCCGCTCGCGCACCGCCCGCTCCTCGGCGCGGACCGCCGGCGTCCGGGCGATCGACCGGAAGAGGCCGGCCCGCATCCGCGAGTGGCGCCCGACGACCACGTTCTCGAGCGCGCTCATCGCCCCGAACAGGCGGATGTTCTGGAAGGTGCGCGCCACCCCCAGCCGGTTGATCACATCCGGCCGCGCCCGCGTCACGTCGCGTCCCTCGAAGGCGATGTGCCCGGCCGTCGGCTTGTAGAGGCCGGTGAGGATGTTGAAGAACGTCGTCTTGCCCGCCCCGTTCGGTCCGATGAGCGAGACGATCGACCGGCGCGGGATGGTCAGCGACACCCGGTTGACCGCGACCAGCCCGCCGAACTCCTTCGTCACCTCGCGCGCGACCATCAGCGCCTCGCCCTCCGGCGCCTCGGCCACCGCCCGTCCGGCGATCGGCGTCGCGTCGGTCACGGCCCCACCTCCGGCCCGGCCGACCCCTCGGCCGTCGCTACCTGCTCGGTCAACTCAAGCGCCCGCCGCCGCTCCGGAAAAAGACCCTGGGGGCGCAGGACCATCACGAGCACGAGCAGGAACCCGAATATCCCGAACGACAGGTCGGTCAGGTTGAAGCTCAGTCCGAGCGCGCTCGGGATCCCGTTGAGGACGTCGGGGATCAGGTAGTAGTTGATGTAGGAGAGGAGCAGCGCCCCCAGCAGCGCCCCCCAGATCGACCCGAGGCCGCCCACGATGATCATGGCCAGCACGAAGATCGAGAACGAGAACTGGAACTGGTCGGCGTTGACCGTGTTGAGGTAGGCCCCGAGGAAGACGCCCGCCGTCCCGCCGAACGCCGCCCCCGTCGCGTAGGCCAGGAGCTTCGTCCGCACCAGCGGGATGCCCATCGACACGGCGGCCACCTCGTCCTCCCGGAGCGCGACCCACGCCCGGCCGAGGCGCGAGTCGCGCAGGCGGAGGTTGACGAAGAGGACGATCAGGACGATCGTGAAGATCGTCCAGTACCACGGTCTCAGGTCGAGCTGGTTGAAGCTCCCGATGCCCGGGAAGAACACCGGGTCGACCGGGGTGATCCCCTGGCGCCCGGCGGTCAGCGCCCCCCCGAAGATGTGGATGCTGTCGCCGTTGACCGCCAGCGTGTAGATGATCTGGCCGAAGGCGAGGGTGACGATGGCGATGTAGTCCCCCCGGAGGGGGAGGGTCGGCAACCCGATGATGATCCCGGCCAGCGACGTGATCAGGATCGCGGCGACGATGATCAGCACGAAGTTCAGGTGCACTCCCGGCAGCTGGTTCGACAGCGAGGAGACCACCACGTGGACGTTCGCCTTGTAGAAGAAGCTCGACCCGAACCAGCCGACGCAGTAGGCGCCGAGGGCGAAGAAGGCCACGTACCCCAGGTCGAGCAGGCCGGCGAACCCGACGACGATGTTCAGGCCGAGGGCCATCACCACGTAGGCCAGCGACACGACGGTCGCGTTGACGAACCCGCTCGTCGGGAGGAAGAGGAACGGGAGCAGGACCCCGAAGACGACCAGGGCGCCCGCCGCCGCCCGCCCCCACCACGGCGGCAGCCGACCGGTCAGCGCCGCCCGGCGGGCGGAGACGGTGGCCATCGCGCTCATCCGGCCTCCCGCGTCTCCTCGCCCAGCAGGCCGCGCGGGCGGAGGACCATGATCATGATCAGGTAGGCGAAGACCACCCCGGCCGTCCACTGCGGGCCGATCCGCGCGTCCGAGAGCTGCTGGATGCACCCGATGATCAGGCCCCCGAGCACCGCCCCCCGGACGTTGCCGATCCCGCCCATGACCGCCGCCGTGAAGGCGATCAGCCCGGCCTGGAAGCCCTGGAAGTACCAGACCGTCGTCTCGTACAGCGCGTACACCAGGCCGGCCGCCCCGGCCAGCATCCCGCCGAGGAGGAAGGTCACCGAGATCGTCGTGTCGACGTTGATCCCCATCAGGCGGGCCGCCTCCGGGTCCTGGGCGGTCGCCCGCATCGCCCGTCCCATCCGCGTCCGGCCGATGAACCAGGTCAGGGCGATGACCAGGGGGATGGTCACCCCGACCGCGAGCACGTCGGCCCGGCGCACGGTCACGCCGGCCAGCGTGAGCACCGGGTCGCCCTGGCGGATGAGGTCGTCGACCCCGGTCGGCGCCCCCCCGCGCCAGAGGAGCCCGACGTTCTGGAGGATGAAGGTGAAGCCGACCGCCGTGATCAGCGCCGCCAGCTTCGGCGCGCTCCGGAGCGGTCGGTAGGCCACCCGCTCGATCAGCACGTTGAGGCTCCCGCTGACCAGCATCGCCACGACCAGCGTCAGTAGCAGGCCGGCCACCAGGCCGAGCGGACCGGTGGCCAGGCCGAGGCCGATCGTCCCCCAGATCGACGCCGCCGCGAAGGAGCCGATCATGAAGACCTCGCCGTGGGCGAAGTTGATCAGCTCGATGATCCCGTAGACCAGGGTGTAGCCGATCGCGATCAGCGCCCAGATCGAACCGTTGGAGACGCCCTGGACGAGGTTCCCGCCGAGGTAGGCGAGGTCGTGGCGGGTAGCCGCGTGGCCGGCCACGTAGGCCGGGTAGCCGCTGGTCAGATCCTTGATCCCGTAGTAGACCGGCAGCGCCGCCAGGGCGGCGATCAGGCCGTAGCGGTCGAGGTAGCGGCGCAGCGCCCGCAGCGGCCGGGACGCGGCGGCGGCTGCTGGCGGGGCGAAGGTGTGGGCTTCCAAGTGGACCTTTCGGCGCGGCGCGGCGCGGCGCGGCGCGCCGCGCCGCGTGCCGCGGGGAGGGGACGGCCGGCGGGGACGCCTCGTGCGCCCCCGCCGCCGTCCGCTGTCTGGCTAGGTGCTCAGGTGACCGTCTTCTCGAACAGCGGGTTCCCGTCCGGGCCGACCTTGTAGAGGCCGTAGGCCTTCAGCGTCGTGTCCCCGTTCTTGTCGAACCCGTAGGTCCCCAGCACCGACGAGCGCGCCGTGGTCGCGAACAGCGCGGCGAGCACCGACGCCTTGTCGTTGCCCTTCGCCCCGAGGCCGGCGATCGTGTCGAGGCCGAGCTTCATCGCCTCGTACCCGTAGATCGCGTACGGGTCGGGGCTGCCGGCCCCGTACTTCGCCTTGTAGGAGGCGAGGAACGTCTTCCCGCCCGGGTAGGCGGTCAGGTCGAGGGTCGCCACCGTGCACTGGATGTTCTTGTCGATGCTCAGCGGCACCCCGCCCTTGGCCGGGTTCGTCCACGTGCTCGTGCACATGCCGTCCGGCCCGTAGATCTTCGCGCTCGGGAGCGCCTGGGCGACGTCCTTGGTGATCTGCACGCCGCCGTTGGCCACGATCCCGCTGAACACGAAGCAGTCGGCGCCCTGGGACTTGATCGTCTGGGCGTAGGTGCGGAAGTTCGGCTGCTTCGGGTCGATGCCCGTGTTGCTCGAGATGTTGACCCCGTACTTGGCCTTCTGGAGCTCGAGCAGGGCGGCCAGGCCCTGGCCGTAGGTGTCCTTGTCGTTGGCCACGGCCACGTTCGTGCACCCGTTGGCCTTCATCGTCTTCAGCAGCGCCGCCGCCTGGATGGTGTCCCGGGGGACGATCCGCAGGTAGGTGCGCTTGCCCGTCGGGTAGTACTTCAGCGGCTCGCCCGCCGCGCTCCCCGACTCGTTGGTGGTCAGGCCGACGTAGGTGTTGGCCGGGCTGACCTCGGCGATCCCGCTCTGGTTGAGGATCGGGATGGCCAGCTTGCTCGCCCCCGAGTTGAACTCCCCGATGTAGTAGACGGCCTTGCCGTCCTGCGCCGCCTTGCGGGCGTTCGCGTTGGTCTGGGCCGGGTCCCAGGCTCCGGTCTGGGCGGTCGAGTCGTCGAGCGACTGGTAGTTGACGCTGAAGGTCCCGGCCTTGTTGTTGGCCTCGGAGAGGGCCAGCTTGATCCCGTTGACCATCGGCATCGTCTGAGCGCTCGACGCGCCCTGGAGCGGGAGGCTCGAGTAGACGTCGATCGTGTTGGCCCCGCTCCCGTTCGTGCTCCCGCTCGAACTACTGCTGCTGCTGCTGCCGCAGGCGGCAATCCCCGTCGCCGCCAATGCGAGCAGGCCGACCATGCCCAATCTCGTCTTCACCGCTGGCTCCTAAGTCTCGCGGCCTTACCGCACCCGGCCGATTCGGACGATCCTAGACCGGGCGGCCGGTTGAGGCAACCGCTGCATCCGCGGTGGCGGCGGCCGGTCGGGCCGGCCGGGCCGGCCGGGTCGAGCGCACGATGAAGGCGACCGAGGTCACGATGATCCCCGCTCCGACGAGAGTCGTCGGGGCGATCCGCTCGCCGAGCAGCCCCCAGCCGAGGGCCACGGCGATCACCGGGTTGACGTAGGCGTAGGTCGAGACCCGCGAGATCGGCACCCGCTGGAGGAGCCATGCGTAGGCGGTGAACGCGGCGAGCGACCCGAACACGACCAGGTAGCCGAAGGCGAGCCCCGAGCGCAGCGACATGCCCGCCAGGTCGACGCCGGACGCCTCCCCGGTGGCCAGGCCGGCGAGCACCATCACCACCCCGCCCGCCGTCATCTGGACGGCGGTCGACGCGAGCGGGTCGGCCGGGAGGGCCAGCCGCGTGCTGGTCACCGACCCGGCTCCCCACGAGATCGAGGCCGCGAGCACGAGCAGGACGCCGAGGACGCCGGTCCCGCGGGTGCCGGTCCCGGGGATCAGCAGGATCGCCACGCCGGCGAAGCCGACCGCCACCCCGCGCAGGGCCGCCCGTCCCACCCGCTCCCCGGCGAGCGCTCGGAGCAGGACGATCACCAGCGGCACCGACGCGACGACGAGCGCCGCCAGGCTCGAGTCGATGTCCCGCTCGGCGACCGTGACCAGGCCGTTCCCGCCCGCGGTCAGGAGGATGCCGACGACAGCCGCCCCCGTCGCCTCGCGCCGGTCGAAGCGGAGGGCGGGTCGCCCCGGGGTCGAGCCCGGATCGGCGGCGGCCGCCGGGTGGCGCGCGCGCCAGGCCAGCCAGGCGAAGAGGAGGGCCCCGGCGACGAGGAAGCGGACGCCGGCGCCGAGCAGCGCCGGGACGGTCTCCACCATCACCCGGATGGCCAGGTAGGTCGAGCCCCAGACGACGTAGACCGTGCCCAGGGCGAGCCACGCCAGCCAGGCCGGCGCCCTATCGTGGGCGGCATGATCGGCTTCGACGACTTCGCGAAGGTCGACATGCGGGTCGGGCGGGTCCTCGCCGTCGACGGGTTTCCCGAGGCCCGCAAGCCCGCCTGGAAGCTGACCATCGACTTCGGGGAGGAGCTCGGCACCCGCCGCTCGTCGGCCCAGATCGTCCACTACCCGGCGGCCGCCCTGCTCGGGCGGCTCGTGGTCGGGGTGGTCAACCTCGAGCCCCGCCAGATCGGGCGCTTCTTCTCGGAGGTGCTCGTCCTCGGCGCCCTCGACCCCGAGCTCGGCGTCGTCCTCCTCGCGCCCGACGCCGACGCCGCCCCCGGGAGCCGGATCGGCTGAGCCGCGCGGTCCTCCTCCGGTCACCGGGCCGGGGCGCGGGGGACGACCCCGGTCCCGGCGCCCGGCCGGCCGCGGGCTCCGGTCCGGGTACGGCGGCGGCGGCGGGTGCGGCCGCCGCGGCGGCGGCGGCGGCGGGCGCTGGCGCGGGCGCGGGCGCGGAGCGCGTGGAGGAGGTCCCCGCTCGGCCGGAACGGGTCGGCGACGGCGCCGGCGCCGTCGAGCGAGGCCGCGGCCCAGAGCTCGCCGGCGACCTCGGCGACGACGACCCGGCCGGCCGGGACGGTCTTGTCGTCGAGGGCGGCCAGGCGGGCGAGCGCCGTGCCGTCGTCGGGGTAGGCCCGGCGGATCGTCACCGGGAGGCCGTCGGGGAGGGCGCGGAGCTCGGCCCGCCGGCGGTGGCGCGCCCGGGCCCGTCTGATCAACGACGACCTTGTGTTGTAATCATTACGGTTCATTGGCGGGTCCAAACGTCGTACAATTGGGCTGGATCGTAGGTTTTCACGCGGGAGGTCTCTGGTCAATGTCATACAATTTGGATTTGTCTGCTCTGGAGCGCGGCACGCCGGTATCGCTGACCCAGCAGCTTGTCGACCTGATCGGCGCGGCGATCGACCGCGGCGACCTGGCCGCCGGAGAGCGCCTCGAGCCGACCCGGGCCTTCGCCGAGCGCGCCGGGGTCAACCACCTGACCGCGGTCCGGGCCTACCGCCGCCTGGCCGAGCTCGGCTACGTCACCGCCGCGGTCGGGCGCGGGACGTTCGTCCGGCGGATGCCCCCGGGGCGTCCGTTCGCGGCGGCGAGCAGCGACTGGCAGGCCGGCGTCCTCCCGCCCCGGCGGCCGTCCTACGCCAACGAGGTGCTCGCCCAGAGCTTCCGGATGCCCGGGGAGGCGGACATGATCTCCCTGGCCACCGGCTGGCCCGACCCTGCCCTCTACCCGGTGGCCGAGCTCGCCCGGATCGCCGCCGAGCTGTTCGCCGAGGCCGGGGGGGATGCCCTCTCCTACCTCGACCCCGAGGGCCTGCCGGCGCTGCGCGAGCAGATCGCCGCCCGCGGGCGGGCGAGCGGGTTCGCCACCGACGCCGAGGAGATCGTCGTCACCTCCGGCGCCCGCCAGGCGCTCGACCTCGTCTGCCGGGTCCTGCTCCGCCCGGACGACGTCGTCGCCGTCGAGGCGCCGACGTTCACCGGCACGCTCAGCTCGCTCCAGGCCACCGGCGCCCGGCTGATCGGGGTCCCGGTCGATGACGACGGCCTCGACGTCGACGCCCTCGAACGGGTCCTCGCCCGGCACGAGATCAAGCTCTGCGTCCTCCAGTCAGCCTGCCAGAACCCGACCGGGCGCGACCTCTCGCCCGCCCGGGCCGCCCGGCTGGTCGAGCTCGCCCGGGAGCGGTCGTTCTTCGTCCTCGACGACGGCGTCTACGCCAACGTCCGCTTCGAGGGGGCCGAGCGGCCGCGCCTGCGCTCGCTGGCCCCGAGCCACGTGATCTACGTCGACTCGGTCTCCAAGACCATGGGCGGAGGACTCCGCCTCGGCTGGGTCGCCGCCGACGGGCCGGTCCGGGGTCGCCTCGTCGACCTCAAGCTCGACAGCGACTTCCACACCTCGAGCCTGATCCAGCACCTCGGCGCCCGCTTCCTGGCCAGCGGCGGCTACGAGCGCATGCTCGAGCAGACCGTCCCGGTCTACCGGGACCGCCGCGACGCCATCCTCGCGAGCATCGACCGCCACCTGGCCGGCGAGGCCGGCTACTCCTACCCGCTCGGCGGCCACCACGTCTGGGTCACCCTCGCCCGCCCGACCGACGAGCAGCTCCTGCTCGGGGAGGCGGTCCGCCGGGGCGTCGCCTTCACCCCCGGGCGGGCGATGGTCCCCGAGGAGTCGGTGCGCGGCCAGCTGCGGCTGTCGTTCGCCCTCCATGAGCCGGAGGCGCTCGACGAGGGCGTCCGCCGGCTCGGCGCGGCGTTGCGCGAGCTCCGCCGCGACCGCGCGGGCGGCTCACGGCCGTCGATGGCGATTTCCTAGTGGTTCGTCCGGTAAGTTCGTGTGCCATTCGGCGAGGTCCGCGGGCCGCGTGGCCAGGACGCAGAAGCGGCGGCATACTGGACGTATTCCGAGCTTCGAGGACGCCGCCACGCGGTCATCCGGGCCCGGCCAATGGTGCAGGAACTTGCTGGACGGACCATTAGTCGAGGGCTGGGTGGCGGGAACCGGAGGGATGCGGGCCGCCGGGCCGGGGTAGGCTTCCTCGCGGCGTGCACCGCCTCCGTCCGTCGATCACGACACACGCACGTCCGGGGCATGTGTCCACGGCGCTCGCGGCCGTCCTCACCGCCGTGGCCGCGTCCGGGTGCGGGAGCTCGGCCGCCGCGCCGGGCCCGCCGCCCGCGACCGGGCTCGCGCTGACCTCCGCGCGGTGCTCGCGGGCGGCCTCGCGCCCGGGCGCCCCGGCGGCCGGCGGGCGGTGCGTCTACGTGCTGACCGACGGCCGGCGGCTCCGCTGCCCGGAGGCGGCGTTCGGCCTCTCGCCCCCGGCGGTCGGCGCCCTGGTGCGGGCGTCCGCCTGCGTGCCGCTCGAAGAGCTGGCGATCTCCCCGGCCCAGCGGCGGGCGTTCGCCCTCCTGGCCACGGCCCGGGCCTGCCTGACCGGCCGGGGCCTCGGCGTGACCGGCGGGCCCGTCCTCCCCCGGAACCCCCGGACCCCGGACGCCCCCGACGGCGAGCTCATCGTCGGCGCTCGCGGCGGGGCGGCGTTCGTCGGCTTCTACCGCGACCCGGGGATGGCTCGCCGGCGGGAGGCGGCCCTGGTCGCGAACGCCCAGCGCCTCGGCGGCCAGGTCGAGCGGCGGGGGGCGGTCACCGTCGTGTGGATCCATCCCCCGCCCGTCGACCTGCGGGCCGACGTGCGGGCCTGCGCGGTCGGCTGAGCCGTGGCGGCGCCCTTCTCCGACCGGGTGGCGGCCGGGATCGAGCTGGCCGGTCACCTCGGGCACCACGCCGGGCACGCCTCGGTCATCGTCCTCGGCCTGCCCCGGGGCGGGGTTCCGGTCGCCGCCGAGGTGGCCCGGGCGCTCGGGGCGCCGCTCGACGTGTTCATGGTGGCCAAGATCGGGCTCCCCGGGCGGGTCGAGCTCGCGGTCGGGGCCCTCGGCCCGGGCGGCGTGCGGGTCCTCAACGAGCGGGTCATCCGCGCGGCGGGGATCAGCGCCGGCGAGCTCGACCGGCTCGCCGCGCGGGCCGCCGAGAAGCTGTCCGAGCGCGAGCGGCGCTACCGGGGCGACCGGCCGCCGCTCGAGCTCGCCGGCCGGCTGGCCATCCTCGTCGACGACGGCCTGGCCACCGGTGCGACGATGCGGGCCGCGGTCACCGCCCTGCGCCGGCTTGGGACCGCCGGCGTGGTCGTCGCCGTCCCGGTCGCCCCGGCCTCGACCTGCGCGGAGCTCGCCCCACTCGTCGACGAGCTGGTCTGCGTGTGCACCCCCGAGCCCTTCGTCGCCGTCGGCGCCTGGTACGTGGACTTCACGCCGACCGGCGACGACGAGGTCCTCCGGCTGATGTCCGGCTCCTGACCGGCGGCCGTTCGGTCCGCGGCGTCGGGGATCAGGCGGGGGCGCCGCTGCGCCCGCAGACCGGGCAGGTCTCCCCGGCGGCCAGCTCGGTCCCGGCGCAGTGCGGGCAGTCGCGGGACTGCTCGAGCACGCCGAGGAGCTCGGAGACCCCGCAGACGAGGAGGCGCTCCTCGTCGACCTCGACCCAGGCGCCGGCGGAGGCGGGGAAGACGACGTGGTCGCCCGGGCGCACCGGCATCTCCAGCCCGGCCGACGCCCACCAGTCGATGCCGGGCCCGATGGCCAGGACGATCCCGTGCTGGGGAGGCGGCTCGTTCGAGCCGGCGGGCACGACGAGGCCGGATCGCCGGAACCGGTCGGGCTCCAGCTCCTTGATCACGACACGGTCGAAAAGCGGTCGAAGCTGACGTCTGATGGGTCTCACTCCCGGCTGCGGATCGAGCGCCCATGATACGCCGGGCGACCGTCGGGACGGGGACCCCGGCCGCCGTCGCGGGCCCTCGGAACCCCGGGCGGAGGCCGGCGGGTGGCAGGGACCGACCCGCCGGCGTTAGCCTGCCGGTGTGCCGCAGCCGCGCAACCCCCTCACCTACCTGATCATCGGCACCGGGATCGGCCTGATCCTGGGTGCGGTGATCGGGCTCGCGATCGGCGGCGGCGGGGGGGGCGGGGGCGGCGGCGGGGCCGGAGCGGCGGCGGCCGTCGTGCGGACGGTCGTCACGACCCAGACGGTCCAGGTCTCGCTGCCGCCGAGCACGTCGACGACGACCACGACGGCCACCACCCCGGCGCGCCGAGCCGGGTCGACCACCGACACGACGGGCACGACGCCGACCGACACGACCGCCACCGCGCCGGCGGCCGCTCCGGCGCCGACCTTCCAGCGGACCGTGGACACCACCCCGAGGCCGGTTCCGCCGGCTACGCCCACCACCGACACCACGTCGGCCCCCGAGCCGAACGACGTCCCGCCGCCCGACCCGTACGCCCCGCCGCCGCACTTCTGCTCGACTCACGTCTGCGCGGCCGGCTTCAGCCACGGGACCGGGTACGCCGTCCAGTGCGCGGACGGGATCTGGACGAGCCAGGGGGGCGAGCCGGCGGCCTGTAGCCGGGACGGCGGCCCCGCCTGACCCCGAGCTCCGGGGACCGGGCCGGCGGGCTCGCATCGGCCTCCGGGACGAGGATCGCCTACGGTGGCGGCGTGTCGCCGATGGCCGGCATCCGCCCGATGGAACCCGGCGACCTCGACCGGGTCGACGAGATCCATGCCGAGGCGTTCGAGCTCGCCGGGGCCCGGGGGTCGCCGTTCTTCCGCGGACGGGTCGAGCACACGCTGGCCACCGACCCGGGCGGGGCGTTCGTCGCCGTCGGCCCGCGCGGGCGGGTCGACGGCGTCGCCGTCGCCACCCGGCGCGAAGGGCTCTGGGGCCTCTCGCTGCTCGCCGTCGACCCGAGGGCCCAGGAGCGCGGGCTGGGCGCCCGCCTGCTCGACCGGGCGCTGACCTACGCCGAGGCCGCCGACGCCCGGATGGTGCTGGCCTCCCACGACCCCCGGGCCCAGCACCTCTACGCCCGGGCCGGCTTCACCCCCCGGCCGACCGTCGCGGCCCGGGGCATGGTCGGGCGCCGCCGGCTCCCGCTGGCCCGCCGACCGCGCGAGGGCGGGACCGGCGACCTCGATCTCTGCACGTCGGTCGACCGCCAGGTCCGGGGCTTCGCCCGCCCGGCCGACCTCGTCTTCCTCATGCAGCGGGGCGCGCGCCTCTGGCTGGTCGACGACGCCGGCGGGCGCGGCTATGCCCTCGGCCAGCCCGACCGGCTGGCGACCCTGTGCGCGACCGACGGGGCGGCGGCGGCGGCGCTCTTGGCCGGGGTGCTCGCCCACGCCGGGGGCGGCGAGTTCGAGGTCGGCTGGCTGACCGAGGGGCAGCGGTGGGCGTGGCCGGTGCTGTTCGCCGCCGGCCTCGACGTCGTCCCCTGGGGACCGCTCTGGGTGGCGGGCGGCGTCGGCGGGCTCGTGCCCTACGTGCCGAGTGGAGCCCTCCTCTGAGCCCCCGAGCCCGGCGCCTGGCCACCGTCGGCGTCTACGGCTTCTCGGCCGAGACGTTCCTCGCGGCGCTGCGCCGGGAGGACGTCCGGCTGGTGATCGACGTGCGCCAGCGACGGGGGGTGCGGGGAAGCGAGTACGCCTGGGCCAACGCCCGGCGCCTCGTCGCCGCGCTCGAGGCGGCCGGCCTCGACTACCGCCACCACCGGGAGCTCGCCCCGACCACCGAGCTCCGCCGCCTCCAGTACGCCGAGGACGACCGCCAGGGGGTGGGCAAGCGCTCGCGCGTCGAGCTGGCGCCGGCCTACCGCGAGCGGTACGTCGCCGAGATCCTCGACCGGGCCGACCTCGGGGCGATCGAGCTGCCGCCGGCCGGCGTGGCGGCCCTGCTCTGCGTCGAGCGCGACCCCGAGGCCTGCCACCGCTCGCTGGTGGCCGAGCGCCTGGCCGCCGAGCGGGGGCTCGCGGTCCGCCACATCAGGCCGGCCGCCGCCGGGTAGGGGCGGCGGGTGGAGGCCGGCCCTTGCCGGTCCGGGGGGGGTCAGGGGTCGACCCGGTAGACCCGGCCCGAGCGGGAGACGTCGGCCCAGGCCATCACCGTCGTGCGCAGGCCGCGATGGAGGCCGCCGGCGGCCCGGTTGGCGCCGATCACCGAGTTGAACGAGGTGGTCGCGAGGGTCTTGGTGTCGAGGAGGAGCACCTGGGCGGTGCCGGCGACCGGGTCGAGGGAGGAGACGAGCAGCGTCGACTCGTAGCGCGTGAGGGCGATGCCGGCCGGGCTGCCGAGCCGGATGCGGCGGGCGACCTCGGTCAGCCGGCCGTCGGCCAGCCGGAGCACGCGTCCGGCGAGCGGGCCGCCGCGGCCGCGATCGCTGACGTAGATCACGCCGGTCCGGGAGACGGCGACGCCCTCGGGAGCGACCAGGGGGGCACCGGTGGCGACCGCGGTCGGCCGGGTCGCCCCGCCGGTGGGAAGGCTGAACAGGCCCGGCCGGCGGGTGGACGGGTCGCGCCCGGTGAAGAGGATCCGCGCGGACGGTCCCCGGGCGTCGAGCTCGAGCCCGCGCGGGTCGGTTCCCTGGCTCCCGGCGAGCGAGGCGACGCCGGAGCGGCCGGCGGATCCGGTGACCTGGACGACGAGGATGCGCCCGGCGCCGGGGTCGGCGACGAACACGCGCCGGCCATCGGCGGAGACGGCGAGCCCGACGGGATCGACGAGCGGGGCGCCCCGGAGGACCGTCCGGACCGCTCCGCCGCCGGCGGGCACCCGGAGGATGGCCGGCCCGGTCGGGCCGTCCGTGGTGAAGTAGATCGTCTGTCCGGCCGGGTCGGGGACGGCGTCGAGTGGGTGGTCGGGCCCGGCGACCGTGGCGACCAGGGTGGCCGTGGTGACGTGGGTCGGGGCGGGCGCCGCGGCGGCGGTCACCCCGAGGAGCGCGAGCCCGACGGCGGTCGCGGCGAGGCCGGCGCCGAGGATGGTGGTGCGGGCGGGGAGCATGGCGTGGACCTCCGGTCGTAGTGGTCGGTCGAGGCTCCGCGCAGGGATCGCAGAGGGCTGACGTTTCGGTGATCCGGACGCTACGCCCGGCGGCCGGGCCCGCCATCGGCCATCTGGCCTATTTGAGTCCGTGCGATCGCTCGCGCCGGGCACTAGGGTCGCGTAGTGGGAGCGACCCATCCCCCGACCGTCCGCTTCGCCGAGGTGCTGGCGGCCGTCTCGCTGGCCAGCGACGCCGGGCACGATCAGCCACTCGAGAAGTCGCTGCGCAACGCGGTCATCGCCGTCCGGCTGGGGGAGGAGCTCGGCGCGCGGGGGGAGGAGCTCTCGGCGATCTACTACGTGGCGCTGCTCCGCTCGATGGGCTGCACGGCCAATGCCCACCGGACGGCGGCGCTCCTCGGCGGGGACGACCGGGCGTTCGCCGGTCTGGTCCAGGCGCTGGCCGGGGGCGGGGCGCGGGAATGGGCCCGGCGAGCGGCCCGCCTGGTCGCCGAGTCGGCCCCGGAGCTGGCGGGTGAGCGCACGGAGGAGTGGTTCCTCACCGAGGGCCGGGTCGCCGGGGTCGCGGCGCGGGACTCGGCGTGCGAGGTGGCGACGGTGCTCGCCCGCCGGCTCGGCCTGGCCGCCGGGGTCCAGGTCGGCCTCGAGCAGGTCTACGAGCGCTGGGACGGCCTGGGTCCCGGCCGGATCGGCGGCCCGGAGCTCGAGCGCTCGGCCCGGGTGTCCCACCTGGTCGATGTCGTCGAGATCGCCCACCGGACCGGAGGGATGGCGGCGGCCGTCGAGATCGCCGCCGGCCGGGCGGGGCGGCACTTCGACCCGGAGATCGCCGCCGCCTTCGTCGGGGCGGCCGAGGTGATCCTCGGGGGGTTGGAGGACGTCGACATGCTCGACGCGGCGCTCGCCGCCGAGCCGCCGCCCCAGCCGCGCTGCCCGCGGGAGGAGCTGCCCGAGCTGGCGCGGGCGATCGCCGACTTCGCCGACCTGAAGTCGCCCTGGACGGTGGGCCACTCGCCGGCGGTGGCCGACCTGGCCGCCCGGGCGGCGTCGGGCCCGGAGGAGGCCGAGAGCCTCCGCCTCGCCGGGCTCCTCCACGACCTCGGGCGCCTGGCCGTCCCGAACGGGATCTGGGACAAGGCGGGCGGGCTCGGGTCGGCGCAGTGGGAGCGGGTGCGCCTGCACCCGTACTACACCGAGCGCATCCTCACCCGGACCCGGGTCTTCGCCGGCGTGGCGGGCGTGGCCGGCGCCCACCACGAGCGCCTCGACGGCCTGGGCTACCACCGGGGCCTGGGGGCGGACGCCCTCACCGACCCGATGCGGGTGCTGGCCGTGGCCGACGCCTACGTGGCCTTGACCTCGGACCGCCCGCACCGGCCGGGCTGGTCGGCGGCGGCGGCGAGCCGCGAGGTCCGCCGCGGGGTCACCTCCGGCCGCTGGTGCGAGCGGGCGGCCGGAGCGGTGCTCGCGGCGGCCGGCCACGGGCGGGGGCAGCCACCGGCCCCGCCGGGTGGCCTCAGCGAGCGCGAGGTCGGCGTCCTGCGGCTCCTGGCCCGCGGCCTGACGAACAAGCAGATCGCCGCCGAGCTGATCGTGTCGCCCCGGACCGTCCAGCACCATGTGGCCCACATCTACGACAAGATCGACCGGCGGACGCGGGCGGGGGCGGCGATGTTCGCGATGGAGCACCGGCTCGTCTGACGGCGGGCGCCCGGCTGGGGTCAGGCGACGGCCGCCCCGTCGATGAGCATCGGGTCGGCCTCCTCGATCCTGGTCTTGAAGTAGTCGGCGGGGGCGATCCGCCCGAGGGCGACGAGGACGAGGCGGAGGATGCCCTGATGGCCGACGATGACCGGGCAGGCGGCGGCGGCCAGGGCGTCGGCGGTGGCGAGGCGGGCGCGGGCGAGGGCGTCGCCGAGCGGCTCCATGCCGGGAACCGGCGAGCCGAACGGATCCTCGCGCCACGCGGTGAAGGCGTCACCGAAGCGGTCGCGCGCGGCCTGGCGGTCGAGCCCCTCGAAGGGCCCGTAGTCGACCTCGATCAGGCGCGGGTCGACCTGGGCCGGGACGCCGGTGGCGGCGGCGATGGCCTCGGCCGTGTCCCGGGCGCGGGAGAGCGGGCTCGAGAAGATGGCGTCGACGCCGGCGGAGGCGAGGAGCGCCCCGGCGCGCTGGGCCTGGTCGCGGCCGAGGGCGGTCAGGGGGACGTCGGTCTGCCCGGAGTAGACGAGGCCGGCCGAGCGCTCGGTCTGCCCGTGGCGGACGATGTAGGCGCGCTGCTCCTCGGTCGGCGGGCGGACGTCCATCGGACCGGCATTCTTACGGGTGGGCCCGCCGTACGGGTGCCGAAGGGTCGGCATGGGATCGTGCAGCCGGGCGTGGCCTCCGGCGGCGCTGCTATAGATCGGCCGAGAGCAAGCCGAGTCGCCGGGTCCGCAGGGCGCGGCGGGCGGAGGCACAGGCCAGCGCCCGGGTGGGGCCGGAGCGGCGGCCGGTGACCGCGAGTCGCCGGGAGCGCGCCGGCCGACCGCCCGGAGGCGCAGCCCACCCGGCAGGCGAACCCGACGACCGAGAGGACCCGATGCCCGGGCAGGACGAATCGATGCCCCAAGGCCCACCGCCCGGCTCGGCGTGGCGAGGGCGAGGGCGACGGCGACGGCGACGGCGGCGGCTGCGCGCGCGGCGGGGGGCCGCCGGGCGGCTCGGACGCCTGAGCGTGAGCGTGCTCCTCGGGCCGCTCGCCGTGCTCGGAGGCGCCGAGCCGGCCGGAGCCCCGGCGGCCGCCGACCGGCCGGTGCGCCTGCGCCCGATCGACCGGTGGGACGCGGCGGCGCTCGGCTGGATGGCGCCGGCCGTGGGCCGGCCGGCGAGCCCGCCCGCGCCGGCCGCGCCCGCCGGCCCGCAGGACCAGACGTCGACGCTCGTGCGGCGGATCTTCCTGGCCGGCGACCGGATCGCCCGGCTCCCGTACAAGTGGGGTGGTGGCCACGGCTCGTTCGCCGACACCGGCTACGACTGCTCGGGCTCGGTCTCCTACGTGCTCCACGCCGCCGGGCTGCTCGACTCGCCCGAGGCCTCCGCGGCCCTCGCCGGCTACGGCGTCCCGGGGCCGGGGCGGCGGGTCACGGTCTACGCCAACGCCGCCCATGCGCTGGTCACGGTCGACGGTCGGCGTTTCGACACGATCAACCTCCAGGAGACCGGCACGCGCTGGTCGCCGCGAACCGGGTCGCTGAGCGGCTACGTGCTCCGGCATCCGGCCGGACTCTGAGCGCCGGATCGGGGCGGATCCGTCGGGGGGCGCTGCTACAGTCGGTCCCGTCCTTTAACCCGGTCCGGTGAGACCAGGAAGGAAACGATTGAGCACCGAGAAGGTCGTTCTCGACGCCGACGGGATCCGGCGGGCGCTGACGCGCATCGCCCACGAGATCGTCGAGCGGAATCCGGACGGAGACCCGCCGGCCCTGGTCGGCATCCACCGCCGGGGGGCGCCGCTGGCGAGCCGCCTCCAGCGGGTGGTCAGCGAGCTGCTCGAGGCGCCGGCGCCGCTCGGGGATCTCGACATCTCCTTCTACCGCGACGACGTGGCCACCCGGCCGGAGGCGCCGGTGGTCAACGCGTCGAACCTCGACTTCGCGATCGACGGCCGGACGGTGGTGATCGTCGACGACGTGCTGTTCACCGGGCGGACGGTCAGAGCGGCGATCGACGCCCTCTTCGACTACGGCCGCCCGGCGCGGGTCCAGCTCGCCGTGCTCGTCGATCGGGGCCACCGCGAGCTGCCGATCCGGCCGGAGTACGTCGGCAAGAACCTGCCCACCGCTCGCAGCGAGCGGGTCAACGTCCGCGTCGTCGAGCTCGACGGCGTCGATGAGATCGCCATCGCCATTCCCGGGAGGAACTAATGCATCACCTGCTGTCGATCGAGCAGCTCGACCGCGCACAGATCGAGCGGCTGCTCGACAGGGCGGCGTCCTTCGCCGAGGTCTCCGATCGCGAGATCAAGAAGGTCCCGGCCCTCCGGGGGCGGCTGGTGGTCAACCTCTTCTACGAGGCGTCGACCCGGACCCGGTCGTCCTTCGAGCTGGCAGCCAAGCGCCTGTCGGCCGACGTCCTGAACTTCGCGGCGTCGGGCTCATCGGTCGACAAGGGCGAGTCGCTGAAGGACACGGTGGCCACCCTGGCCTCCTACGGACCGGATGCCCTGGTCATCCGCTCGCCCCACGTCGGTGCGGCGGCGCTCGTGTCGCGCTGGACGACGGCGGCGGTGATCAATGCGGGGGACGGGACCCACGAGCACCCGACCCAGGCGCTGCTCGACGTGTACACGCTGACCCGGCGGATCGGCCCGCTCGACGGCCGGCGGATCTGGATCGTCGGCGACGTGCTCCACTCCCGGGTGGCCCGGTCGGGGATCCTCGCCTTCGGGAAGATGGGGGCGGCGGTGACCGTCTGCGGACCACCGACGCTGATGCCGGCGGGCATCGAGTCCCTTGGCTGCGACGTCCGCTACGACCTCGACGACGTCGGCGAGGCCGACGTCGTGTACGCCCTGCGGATGCAGAACGAGCGGATGCGCGAGGACTACGTGCCGTCGCTGCACGAGTACACCTCGTGCTACCAGATCAACGCCAAGCGGCTCTCGGCCCGCCAGGTGGTCATGCATCCGGGGCCGGTGAACCGGGGGGTCGAGCTCTCGAGCGACGTCGCCGACTCGCCGCAGGCCCTGATCGGCGCCCAGGTCCGGGCGGGGGTGGTCGTCCGCATGGCGGTTCTCTACGAGCTCCTGGCCGGGGCCCGGCGGCCGGGGGGCGGTCCGGGCGACGCGTCCGACGCGGCCGGCCAGGCACCGGCCGAGGCCCAGCTGGCATGAGGCGCCTGTTCAGCGCCCCGACCCGGCCGGCCTCCTTCCTGATCCGGGGGGCCCACGTCCTCGACCCGCGGAGCGGCCTCGACGGCCCGGGCGACGTCCTCGTCCACGAGGGGACGATCGCGGCCCTGGGCGCCGCCGGCTCGATCGAGCTCCCGGAGGCGAGCGAGTCGATCGCCGGGGCCGGGCGTCACGTGTTCCCGGCCTTCGTCGATCCCCACGTCCATCTCCGGGTGCCGGGGGAGGAGCACAAGGAGGATCTCCACAGCGGGACCCGGGCGGCCGCGGCCGGGGGCTACTGCGCGGTGGTGGCGATGCCGAACACCCACCCGGTGGTCGATACGGCGGCGGTCGTCGGCTCGCTGCGGGAGGCGGCGATGCGCGAGGCCCGGGTACCGGTCGGCTTCACCGCGGCGATCAGCCCGGGGCTGGCCGGGCTGCGGTTGACCGAGATGGTCGAGCTGCGCGAGGCCGGGGTGGTCGGCTTCACCGACGACGGTCGCCCGGTCGTGTCGGCGGGGCTCCTGCGCCGGGCGCTCCAGTACCAGCGGCTGTGCGGGGGGATCCTCGCCCTCCACGAGGAGGATCCGTCGCTCTCGGGCTCGGGGTCGATGCACGAGGGCGCGGTCTCGGCGGTCCTGGGGATCGCCGGGATCCCGTCGATCTCCGAGTCGACGATGGTCGCCCGGGACGCGGCGATCGCCGGTCACGAGGGGGGGCGCCTGCACATGCAGCACCTCTCGGCCCGGGAGTCGGTCGAGGCGGTGGCGGCGGCCAAGGCGGCCGGCGTGGCCATCACGGCCGAGGCGTCGCCCCACCACCTGACGTTGACCGAGGAGGACGTCCGCGAGCTCGATACGCGGATGAAGATGAACCCCCCGGTCCGGGCGCGGAGCGACCGGGCGGCGCTGATCGAGGGGCTGCGGAGCGGGACGATCGACTGCGTGGCGACCGACCACGCTCCGCACTCGCGCGAGGACAAGGACGTCCCGTTCGAGGAGGCGGCGATGGGCACGACCGGGCTCGAGACGGCGTTCGCCGCCCTCTACACGATGCTGGTGCGGCCGGGCCTGCTGACCCTGCCGACCTTGATCGAGCGGATGACGGCGGGCGCCCGGGTGATGGATCTCCCGGTGCCGGAGATCACGGTCGGGGCGCCGGCCAACCTCTGCCTGGTCGACCTGGAGGCGGCCTGGCAGGTGGGGGAGGCCGGCTACGAGAGCCGGTCGGAGAACTGCTGCTTCGGGGGGCGGGAGCTCCACGGGCGGGTCCTGCTGACCATCGCGGCCGGCGGCGTGGCCTACCGCCAGCGGGCCTTCGCGATCGGGCCGGCGTAGGGGCCGGCGTAGGGGCCGGGGCCGGGGCGGCGTTAGGCTGGAGGGATGAACAGGACGACCCTTCACGTATGCCACCTCGATACCGGGGGACCGAAGGTCCACCCGTGCCGGCGGGCCCATGAGGCGCTCGTCTCGGCGGGGATCGACCACGAGACGTCGGTCTTCGACCGGGGTCGGCCGTTCGGGCTGTTCACCGCCGGCCGCCGCCCGCAGCTCAAGGCGCTGAGCGGCCAGGAGAAGCTCCCGGTCCTCGAGCTGCCGGACGGGACGACGGTGACCGGCAGCGGGGCGATCGTCGACTGGGCCAAAGCCAACGCCGTCGCGGGCTAGCGCCGGCGAAAGGAGCGAGATATGCCACCTGCGCCTCGACTCACCCTCTTCGTCTGCGAGCTCGACGAGGAAGGACCCAGGTCCCACGCCTGCCGCATCGCCGGCGAGTCGCTCCGGGACGCGGGGCACAACTTCGAGAAGATCATGGCCGACAAGCGCCGCGCGGGCGGGATCATGGTCAAGGGGAAGCGGCCGGAGCTGCTGGAGGCGACCGGCCAGGAGAAGCTCCCGGCCCTGCGGCTGACCGACGGGACGACGATCATCGTCGGGAGCAAGCCGATCGCCGCCTGGGCCCGGGAGAACGACCGGACGTCGATCGGCAAGCCGGTCCCGGTGCCGGGTGCTCCGAGCGGGCGGCCCAAAGAGGATTGCTAGCGCGGTCGGGTCGTCGGTGGCGAGGGCGGACGCTACGACCGCGAGGCGGTCCGGCGGCGGAGCCCGTGCGAGGGCAATCCGCGTTGACCAGTTCGAGCGGTCGGCCGACGGGTGCGCGACGGGGTGATGATCTTCGCCTTCCTCTTCGGACTGTCGATGGACTATGAGGTGTTCATGCTCTCGCGCATCCGCGAGGCGTATGACGAAACCGGGTCGACCAACCAGGCGATCGAGCTCGGCCTCGCGCGCACCGGGAAGCTCGTGACCAGCGGTGCCCTGATCCTGATGTTCGCGTTCCTCGTGCTCTCGACGAGCCCGGGCTACGAGATCAAGCCCCTGGCGATCGGCGTCGCCGCGGGGATCATCTTCGACGCCACCGTGATCCGCGCCCTGCTCGTGCCGGCGCTGATGCGACTGCTGGGCGACGCCAACTGGTGGATGCCCAAATGGACGAGGATCGCTCTGCATATCCCCAAGCCGGAACCCGGGCCGCCGGCCGGGCCGATCGTTCCCGGTACCCCATAGCGTCCGAGGCGCGGGCTCAGGACTCCGGGTCGTCGGACGTCCGGGGGCAGGGGGCGAGCTCCCGGTAGGCGCGGGCCTGGTCGATGACCCGGGCGACCGCCGGCCGGCGGACGACGTCGCCGACGACGAGCGCCTTCCGCGCGGCGAACGGGTGGTGGTGGAGGACGAGCTTCACCGTCAGCCGGGACGGTTGACCATGTGCTGGGCCGTCATCTCGAGATAGCCGAGGAGCTGGGCGGCGTGGGCCGGGGCGAGGCCGGCCTCGTCGACGGCGGTGCGCATCGCGCGCAGCCAGGCGTCCCGCTCGGCCGCCCCGATCGCGAACGGGGCGTGGCGCATCCGCAGCCGGGGATGGCCACGCAGGTCGCCGTAGGTCGGCGGGCCGCCCCAGTACTGCATCAGGAAGAGCCGGAGCCGCTCTTCGGCCGGGCCGAGATCGGCCTCGGGGTAGAGAGGGCGAAGGATCTCGTCGGTGGCGACGAGGGCATAGAACCGGGCGACGATCCGGCGGAAGGTCGGCTCGCCGCCGACGGACGCGTAGAAGCTCGGGGGATCGCCGGTGCTCAGGACGAGGATCGTACCGGCGGTCTGGTCTGGGGGTTTTCGGAGCCGGGTCCGCCAGCGCGGCCGTCGCCGGGCAGCGCGCGACGGAGGATGGCCGAGATCTCGGCGGGCGGGAGCGTCGCGTCGATCACGAGGTCGCCCGGGTCGGGCCAGGCGAAGTCGCGGGCGACGCGCCCGACGAGGGCGGCGTCATGTCTGTTCGGGGGTGTGGCGGGCCGGCCCGGGGAACGCGTCCGCGCGGATCGCCTCCGGGCTGACCACGGTTGAACCCGGCCGCGGCGCCGGCGGCGTCGAGCAGGGTGGTCTTCCCGGCGCCGGGAAGGCCCGGCACCCGGAGGAGGAGGCCGGCCGGGTCGGCCGGGCCTCGGCGGGTCAGGCGTTGACGAGCTCGCGGGTCCGCTCGACGTGCGACCAGAACTCACGCTCGAACTCGTCCCAGAGATCGGGGCCGGAGCCGGGGCCGGGATCGGGGTCGACGGGATCGCCTCCGCGGCCGTCTCCCCGGCCGTCGTCGTTGTGCTCCTCGGCGAGGAGGTAGGCGGGGACGACGCAGGCGACGCCGAGCCCGACCATGGCGAGGGCGATCCGGCCGTGGGCGGCGAGCATCAGGGGGCTGGGGATGACGAGGGCGAGGAACCCGGCGATGCAGTGGTTGGCCGGGGAGCGGACGAGGAGGCGGCGGAGGACCAGGACGATGAGAACGACCATTACGAGGGAGGAGATCGTGAAGAACGCGGTCGGCGCGTGCGCGGAGATCATCACCAGGTTCGCTTTCTGGGATCGAGCGCTCGGTCGGCGGGGTGCGCTCGGCTTGAGTGGAGGTAATCCGTCTGTTAGGAAGTCGGTCGGGAGGGCTGAAACCTTGAGCGTCTTCCCCGAAGGTACCCATCTGCGCGGCGATCCTCACCTTGTCGGGGCGGCGGCTAGGCTGCCGGCATCGCCGATCGACTGCCGCCAGAGCAACCCGATCGCCCGCGGCGGCGCTCGGACATCGAGGCCAACGAGGCGCACGGTCGGGTCGTTCTCGTGCGACCGGACGACGGCGGGTTCTACCTCCTCGACGAGCTCGGGGCGTTCATCTGGGAGCTGTGCGACGGGGGGCGTTCGGTGGACGAGGTGATCGCGGCGGTCGCCGCCGAGCTCGACCGCCCGGCGGCCGGGGTGGCCGGGGACGTCCGCGAATGGATCGTCGAGCTGCGGACCGAAGGGCTCCTGGCTTAGGGCCGGCGCGCCCTCAGCCGTCGCGCCGGGCCGCGGCGGCCCTACGCAGGCCGCGTCCGGTCAGGCCGGCGAGCGCGCGCAGGAGCCGGGCGAGGAGGCGACGCAGACCGGGGAGCCCGATCCGGGCGAGGCGGAGGGCGAGGAGGACCGCCGCGCGCCGGGACTCGGAGAGGGCGGCGAGCCGGCGGGTCAGGATCCGGGCGGCGACGGCGAGCGCGCCGAGGAGCAGGGCGAGGAGCCCGGCCTGATGGGTCGGGCGGGCGCGGATGGCCCGGCGGGCGAGCAGCCGGGCGAGGCGCCGGACGGGCCGGCTGACCAGGCTGCGGCCGAGGAGGCGGGCGAACAGGGCGAGGGCGCGGACGACTCCCCGGGCGACGAGGCCGACGACGAGCGCGCGGAGGGTCGTCTGGCGGGTGGCCGGGAGCCCGCGACCGGGCCGAGCGCGTTGGAGGGCCTGGCCGATCCAGCCGGCTCCGGGTGACGGGCGGTCGGGGGCGGCGGGACGACGGCTGAGGCGCCGCTCGAGCGCGGCGACCAGGCGCTGCTCGAACGGCCCGGGCCGGCGGGCGCTCGGCGCGCCGGAGAGGCGGTGCTCGACCGCCTGGGCGAGCCGGCGCTCGAAGGCGACGAGGAGGCGGTCGCCGAGGGGGGCGACGGCGCGACGGGTCCGGGCGGCCGGGGTCGGGCCGCCGCCCGAGCGGCGACTGAGGGCGCCGGCCAGGCGCGCTCCGCGGGCGCCGCGCTCGGGTGGCGAAGGCGGGGGGTCGGGCTGGCGCTGGAGGGCTGTGCCGAGGCGGGCCATGTCAGGGGTCAAGCCTAGTGGACGCGTCCGCAGGTTCTGCGCGGCTCAGCAGCGTCCGGACGCGCCTGGCGCCGCCCGGCGCACGCACCCGTGCCACCAGCACGCCCGCGTGCACCGTGCGGCGCCAGATCACGCCCGGCCGCACGCCGATTCCACGCAGAACTTCCGGACGCGTCCTCTGGTCGGCCGTCCGGCGTGAACCCCGGGGCTACTGCTCGTAGCCCTCGACGGTGCCGGCGTCGCGCAGCGAGGCGTCGTCCGGGTCGAGGCCGGCCTCGCGGCGAGCCCGGCGCTGGCGCAAAAGGTCCCAGTAGCGGTCGAGCTCGACCCGGACGGCCTCGAGGCGGTGGCGCTCGGCGTCGGAGAGGCCGTCGTTCTCGTGGGCGTGGAGGAGCCGCTCCTCCTCGGCGACGAGGTCTTCGATGTGCTGGTGGAGCGAGCCGTCGTTCATCGGGTCTCCGTTCCGGTCGGGAGAGCCACGATACCGCCGGGTGCCGGCGCCGCGGGGGAGGGGCTAGGCTCGTCGGCTCGACATGGGGACGGCACCGACCGGTGAGGAGATCGACGGGATTCGGAGCCCGGCCTCGCCAGGGTGGGCCTGGGCGCTCGTGGCCGGGGCGACCGTCGTCGGCGTGGCCGTTCGGGCTCCGTTCGTCGGCGATCCGAGCCTCGGCTACGAGGAGGTCTTCACCGCGGCGATCGTGCGCCACGCGACGCCGGGCGGGGTGTGGGCGGCGGTGCGGGCGACCGAGTCGACGCCTCCGCTCTACTACCTGCTGAGCTGGATCTGGGTCCACCTGGTGGGAAGCCACGGAGTGACCGCGCTGCGAACGATCTCGCTGCTCGCCGGGTCGGCCACCGTCCCGGCGTCGTTCGCGGCGATGCGCTACTTCGTCTCGACCCACCTGTCGGTGGTCGTGGCCTGGCTGTGCGCGATCAGCCCGATCCTCGTCGGGTACTCGATCTACGCGCGGTCCTACGCCGTGTTCGTGCTCGTCGCGACGGCGTCGGTCTGGGCGCTTGGAGCCGTCCTCGCGCGGCCGTCGGGACGGCGCTGGCTGCTCTGGGCGCTGGCGGCCACCGCGTGCCTGTGGACCCACTACTTCGCGGTCTATCTCCTCTTCGCCGAGGTGGTCGTGCTCTTCGTCCGGCTCCCGGAGGCGCGGTCGCGGCTGGCCGTCGCGGCGGGCGCGGTCGGGCTGGCGGTGCTCCCGCTGTGGCCGCTCTTCCGGGCCCAGAGCGGGGCGTCGGAGCGGACGGCGTACATCGCCGGGCGGCCGCTGACCGGGCGCCTGGAGGGCGTCGTGCGCCAGCTCGGGATGGGGACGAACGTGCCCTACGCGTGGCTCGAGGCCGCCGGGCTCGTCCTCGTCGTGGGAGCGGCGCTCTATGCGGTGGGCCGGACCGGTCGGCGGGAGTCGACCGGGGTCCTGGCGGCCCTCGCGGTCGGGGGCGGGGGCCTGCCGATCCTGGCCGCCGTGACCGGGGTCGACGACCACTTGCTGCCGCGGAACATCGCGGGCATCTGGGTCTGCCTGGGGGCTCTGGCCGCCTACGGGCTCACCCGGCTGCGCGGGATCCCGCTCGCCGCCTATGGCGCGGCGTGTCTGGCCGCCGTCCTCCTCGCCCAGACCGACTGGCGCTACCAGGCGGCGACCGACTGGCGGGGGGCGAGCCTGAAGATCCGCGCGGCGGCGGCCGGGGCGCCGGTGGCGGTGATGCCGGGGTACGTGATCCCGGTCGCCGAGCTGTACCTCGGCCGGAGGCCGCTGGCGGCGCCGATCGAGACCTCCGACCTGTGGGTGATGGTCGAGCCGGCACGGGGCGCCGGTCAGCGGGCGCTCCACCCGGTCCCCGATCCGCCGTTCGGCCGGCTCTGGGGTCCGGCGTTCCGGCTGGTCGGCGAGGTCGACTTCCGCGGCTTCCGGTTGCTCCACCTGCGGAGCGCCGCGCCGGCGGTGGTCGGGCCGGCGCCGGCCGGGGACAACGGCCCGGCGAGCGCGCCGCTGGCCCTCGTCCTCGGGCCCTGATGGACGTCACCACGATGGTGGTCGTCATGACGATCCTCGGGCCCTGATGGACGTCATCACGATTTCGACTGGTGTCGAGCGGGCCGGTCGTCCATGCTGTTCGGCATGCCGACGACCACGATCGAAGCGGTAACCGACGACTCGTTCCCGGCCGAGGTGCTCGAGGCCGAAGGCGACGTCCTCGTCGACTTCACCGCGGCCTGGTGCCCGCCGTGCCGGATCATGAAGCCCGTCCTCGCCGAGCTGGCGGCCGAGCGCCCGGGCCTCCGCGTCGTCGAGGTCGACGTCGACGCGCACCAGCGGACGGCGGCGACCTACGGCGTGCTGGCGATGCCCACGTTCATCCTCTTCCGCGGCGGGCGGCCGGTCCTCCGCCTCGTCGGCGCCCGCTCGCGGGCGAAGCTGGGGCGCGAGCTAGCTGCCGAAGGCGGCGCGTAGGGCCACGAGCAGGAGCTCGGCGGCCGGGGAGCGCCCGGCGGATGGGGTCAGTACGTCGACCCGGTGGCGGGGCGCCGGCTCGGCCAGGGCCAGGCCGGCCACCTCGGGTCCGGCGGTCTCGAGCCAGGAGGCGGGGACCAGGCTGACCCCGAGGCCGGCTTCGACGAGATGGCAGACGGTCGCCGGATCGGAGACCTCGAGCAGGGGCACGGGGCTGAAGCCGGCCGCCTGGCAGGCGGCCATCACCGTGGCCCGGAGGACGCTGCCCGGCTCGGCGAGGATGAACGGTCGCCCGCGGAGCTCGTCGAGCGCGAGGAGGGCCCCGTCCCTGGCAAGCGGGTCGCCGGCGGGGAGCATCGCGCGGAGCGGCCCGTCGGCGAGCTGCTCGACGGCCAGGCCGGCGGGTGCGTCGCCGGGGTGGCCGGCGATCCCGATGTCGACGGCGGCGGTCTGCACGAGCCCGGGCACGTCGGCGGCCGAGGCGTGGCGGAGGGCGAGCTGTAGGCCGGGATGCTCGCGGTGGAACGAGGCGAGGGCGCGCGGGAGCCGCGGGGCATCGGTCGTGGTCGTCGCCAGGCGCACGCGGCCGCGCGTGACGCCGGCGTGACGGCCGAGCTCCTCGCGGGCCCGGGCAACCTCGGCGAGGACGACCTCGGCCCGGGCGAAGAGGTCCTCGCCGGCGGCGGTCAGCTCGGCGCCGCGGGGGGTGCGCTGGAGCAGCGCGACCCCGAGCTCGGCCTCGAGCCGGCGGATCTGCTGGGAGATCGCCGACTGGGTAACCCAGATGGCGTCGGCCGCGCGGGTGAACTGGCCGTGGCGGGCGACGGCGACGAAGTACTCGAGCTGGCGAAGTTCCACGCACCCAAGATACGGCCGGCGCCGGACTACCGGACGACCGCGTAGACGTAGGCGTCGAGTTGCGCGTCGGCGTGGCGGAGATAGCCGGGGCGGAGGCCTTCGCACGTCGCCCCGACCGCGGTCGCCAGGTGGCGTGAGCGGACGTTCGCGGGCAGGATCACCAGCTCGCGCGTCGCGGCGGTAGCGCCAGGGGACGGTGGAGAACGCGCAGATCGACGGGTCGCCGCAGGCCGGGCGGAGCGCCGGGGCATCGTCGCGGACCCAGGGGCGGAGGCCGACCATGCCGTCGCCGAGCGGGGGGTTCGGGACGGGTACGGCCGGCACGGGCGGATCGTCCGCAGACGCTTGACGCCGACAAAATACTTATGCTAGAGTCCCGCCAGTAAGTATAAGTATAAGTAAGGAGCGAACATGGAAAGCAGCGAGGAGACCAAGCAGATCACGATCGACGTACCCGCGGAGAGACTCGCCGAGTTCTACGGGTTCTTCGGTCGCTTCCTGGCCGGGGAATCCGGTCGCGGGCGGCGACGCCGCGGCCGCCACGGTCACGGTCCGGGCGATCACGGAGACGGCCCCGACCATCACGGCCACGGCCCGGGCGATCACGGACACGGCCCCGACCATCACGGCCAGGGCCCGGGTCATCGCAGCCAGGGCCCGGGTCATCACGACCACGACCCCGACCATCACGACCAGGACCCCGGCCAGCCCGGCCCGGGCGATCACGGCCCCGACCCGGACCATCACGACCAGGGCCCCGGCCACGACGGCCCGGGCGATCACGGCCCCGGCCCGGGCCATGACGTCCACGACCCCGGCCAGCCCGGCCCGGGCGATCACGGACACGGCCCCGGCCATCACGGCCACGACCCCGGCCACCCCGGCCCGGGCGATCACGGCCACGACCCCGGCCACCACGGGCCCGGCCACCACGGCCACGGACCGGGCCAGCGGGGGCACGGGTGCGGCCCGCGGCGGACCGAAGCCGAACCCGGAGAGACCCAGACGGCCGGCGGGGCGCCGGCGGGGACGATCAGCGTCTGATGGCCGACAAGCAGGTCACGGTCCCGGTGCCCGAGGAGCGGGTGGCCGAGTTCTACGCCTGGTTCGCCGCCTTCCTCGCCGCCGAGCCCGGACACGGGCCGGGGCGGGGAGGCTTCGGAGGGCGGGGCCGCCGGGGCGGGCGTCCGCACGCCTCGGCCGCCGCGTGGTCGGCCGGGGACGCCGAGCGGGCGGCCTGGCTCTACGGTCGCCTGGCGCCGGCGGCCCGGGAACTGTTCGACCAGCTGGCCGCGGCGCCGGGGAGACGGTTCTCGGGCAACGAGGTGGCGGCCCGGCTCGGGCTCGAGAAGGGGGCCCACGGGGTCGCGGGGATCCTGGCCTGGCCCGGCCGCTACTGCCGCCATCTCGACCGGGCCCTGCCGATTGCGACCGAGGGCCGTCCCGACGGCGGAACCGACTACTTCATGGAGCCGGAGGTCGCCGCGCTCTTCGCCGGGCGCCCGGCCGGCTGAGCCCGAACGCGCGGCGCTCAGAGCCGCCGGTAGCGGGCCTCGGCGAGCGAGGCGGCGGCAAAGATCAGCAGCCCGGCGGCGACCAGGCCGAGCAGCCACGACCCGTAGGGTTGGCCGGCCACCTCGCGGAGGGCACCGTCGATGCCGATCGCCTTGCTCGGGTCGTAGTCGATCGCGGTCCGGATGAGGAAGTAGCCGATCAGGGCGAAGACGAGGGCCCGGGAGACGAGCCCGACCCGCCCGACGATGTCGAGGGAGCGGCGGACCTCGGGGCTCATCTCGTGGGTCTTGGCGTCTTCGAGGTAGCTCCCGGTCAGGCCCTGGTAGGCCTGATAGAGGCATACGCCGACGAACACGAGGCCGACCAGCCCGACGATCCACCGGCCGCCGGGCCAGCCGAGAACGCCGGCGGCCGCCCGCCGGGGAGCGGCCGACTCGTTGGTCTGGCTGCCGGCGAGGACCTTGACGGCGAGGACGAACAGCCCGAGGTAGGCGACGCCGCTCGCGAGGTTGCTGATCCGCTCGCTCGCCTCGCTCCGGTCGCCGCCCTCGAGCCCGCGGCCGACGACGGCCTGCCCGATCTGCCAGACGGCGTAGGCGAGGAGGCCGACGGCCAGGGCGACGAGGGCGACGCCACCGAGCGGGGCGGCGGCGATCAGGGCAAGGGCGCCCTCCTGGTTGGTCGCCGCGCCGGTCCCCGCCCCGAGGGCGAGCGCGAGGGCGAGGGCGCCGATGATCCCGTAGACGAGGCCCCGAGCGACGAAGCCGGCCCGGACGAGCCAGACGAAGCCGCTCGAGCGGCCGACGGCCAGGGCCCGGGCGGACGCGGATGGTTCGGGGTCGGAGGTCACGATTCCAGATTGGCCGGGGTCAGGGGTCTCGGCGGGGGTCTGGGTCAAGGGTCTCGGCGGGGGTCGGGGCCAGGGGTCTCGGCGGGGGTCGGGGTCAAGGGTCTCGGCGGGATTGGTCGGCGTCCAGGTCACGGTCCGGTCGTCGTCACGAATCCCTACGCGCGGATCGCACGATCGTGTACCCGCGGGCGCCTAGGCTCGGACGATGAACTTCAAGCGGGTGGCGAGGAACACGGCGATTGTGGCCGGAGCGTTCGCGGCCGCGGCCGGAGCCGGGGGGTGCCTCCAGTCGAGCGGCCTCCCCGTCGCGGCGCGCGTCCCGCCCGGCGTCGAGTTGTCCGGCTCCCCGGGCGTCGACCGGCCGGGCGGCCCGGGCGTCGACGGGGCCGGAGCCCCGGCCGTCGACCGGCCGGGCGGGGTGGAGCCCGACCCCCGCCTGACCCCGGGCGCGGTGTTCCCAGGCGCGACGGTAGGGGAGATCTGCCGTCTGGGATACGCGGCGAGCCGGCGCGACGTGCCGATCGCGCTCAAGCGCGAGGTTCTCCGCGCGTACGGGGTGCCAGCGGGGCGGTTCACGGTCGACCACCTGGTTCCGCTCGAGCTTGGCGGCGCCAACCTCGGCCGGGATCCGACGACTGGTCGGGTCGTCCCGACGGCGAACCTCTGGCCCGAGCCGAGCGCCGGGACCGACGCCGCCGGGGTGAAGGACCGGCTCGAAAACCGGCTCGCCCGGCTCGTCTGCCGCGGGTCGGTCGGCCTCGCCTTCGCCCAGCGTCTGATCGCGCGCGACTGGATCGCCGCCGCCCGCTGGGTCGACGACCACTTCCCGCGGCCGCCCTGAGGCCGACCCACCCGGTTCGGTCGGTTGGCGAGCCGCGTCGCGGGTATGGTGGCCGGGGGATGGCGGGCGTGAGCACCGGCGCGCTTGAGCGCCTCGACGAACGAGTCGGCGACACGGTCGAGCGGCTGACGCGCGCCCACCACCGGCGCCGGCTCGGCCGCCTCGGCTCGGCGGCCCGGCTCGACCCGCCGAGCGACGGGCTGTGGTGCGCCGGTGACCCGCGCCCGCGGGCCGGGAACGCCCTCCAGGTGATGGTCGACGGCGCCCAGGCGCTCCCGCGCATCGCCGCCGCGCTCGCCGCCGCCGAGTCGCACGTCCACGTCGCCGGCTGGCACGTCGAGGCCGACTTTCGGCTCGGGGCCGCGCCGGGCTCCCCGACGGTCCGGGGCCTGCTCGGCGAGCTGGCCGAGCGGATGCCCGTCCGGGTCCTCGTCTGGGCCGGGGCGCCGCTCCCGGTGTTCAAGCCGACCCGGGCGGCCGTGCGTCAGGACCGCGACGAGCTTTGCGCCGGGACGCGGATCCACTGCGTGCTCGACCGTCACGAGCGCCTCGCCCACTGCCACCACGAGAAGCTCGTGATCGTCGACGACGAGGTCGCCTTCGTCGGCGGGATCGACCTGACCGGGCTCGGCGGCGATCGGTTCGACCATAACGACCACCCCTACCGGGCGGCGCTCGGCTGGCACGACGGGGCGGTCTGCATCCGCGGACCGGCGGTCGCCGACGTCGCCGAGCACTTTCGCAGCCGCTGGCAGGAGGTCGCCGGCGAGGAGCTCCCCCCGCCGGCGGTCCCGGCGCCAGCCGGGGAGGTCGAGCTCCAGCTCGTGCGGACGGTGCCCGAGCGGGCCTACGCGTTCGCGCCGAAGGGGGAGTTCCGCATCGTCGAGGCCTACATCCGGGCCCTCCGCTCGGCCGAGCGGCTCGTCTACCTCGAGAACCAGTTCCTCTGGTCGCCCGAGCTCGTCGGGATTCTCGCCGACAAGCTCCGCCACCCGCCGCACCCCGACTTTCGCCTGGTGATCCTCCTTCCGGCCCGGGCGAACAACGGCGCCGACGACACCAAGGGCCAGCTCGGGGTCCTGACCGAGGCCGACGCCGGGCGGGGCCGCCTCCTCGCCTGCACGCTCTACTCCCGCGACCCGGCCGCCGGGCAGAGCGCCCCGGTCTACGTCCACGCCAAGATCGGCATCGTCGACGACCGCTGGATGACCGTCGGCTCGGCGAACCTGAACGCCCACTCCCTGTTCAACGACAGCGAGGTCAACATCGTCACCCAGGACCGCGGCCTAGTCGTCGACGTACGCCGCCGCCTGTGGGCCGAGCACCTCCAGGCCCCGCCCGAGGCGGTGGCCGGCGACCCGACGGCGGTGATCGACCGGTTGTGGCGGGTCATCGCCGCCGACTCTCGCCGTCAGGCCGACGCCGGCGAGACCCCCGCGCACCGTCTGATCGCCCTGCCCGGGGTCTCCCGCCGATCGATGCGGCTCCTCGGACCCCTCCAGGGGCTGCTCGTCGACGGCTAGCAGCCCCGGTCGCCGCTCCTAGTGGTCCGTCCAGCAAGTTCCTGCACCATTGGGCGGGCCCGGATGACCGCGTGGCGGCGTCCTCGAAGCTCGGAATACGTCCAGTATGCCGCCGCTTCTGCGTCCTGGCCACGCGGCCCCCGGACCTCGCCGAATGGCACACGAACTTACCGGACGAACCACTAGCGCAACTTCAACCGCTGGCCGGGGACCAGGAGGTTCGGATTGGCCTTGGGGTTGAGCTGGGCGATGTCGGCGACCGCCGCCCCGGTCTTGGCGGCGATCGAGCTGTACGTATCGCCGCGGTTGACGATCCAGAACGGCGGTATCGCCCGCTTCGGGACCTGGGTGCTCGGCTCGTGCACCCGGAGCCGGAGCACCTGGCCGGCCTCGAGGCTGGTCGGATCCTGAGTCGGGTTCAGCTGCTGGAGCTGAGCGCTGCTCAGATGGTTGAGCGTCGCCACCGAGTCGAAGGTGTCGCCCGGGCGGACCGTGTAGTAGGGGGGCAGCGACCGGGTCGCCACGGCCATCGCCGCCGGTGAGGTCAGGTTCGGCGCCGGCCCGCTCGAGGTGGCGTCGAGCACGGCGGTCGCGATCAGGACGCCGACCAGCATGATCGAGCCGATCGCGAGGAGCACCGCGACCCGCAGGCTAAAGACCATCGCCCACCGCTCCCGCGGTCGGAATGGCCAACCGGTCGGGCCTGTGGTCCGTCGCCGTCGTCAAGGGGAGCAGCTCCCGGAGGAGTGGTCGTCTTGGCCATCCCGTCGGCCAGCTGTCTGGAGATCGCCGTCCGACGTGATCACGTCGAGAAGAACCGGGTGCCCGCCGCACGGCGCCCCGTCCTTTCCTGGTGTACCCCGAAGACGGCCGTCCGTGACACTGATGACCAGGTACCGTGTCGAACGACCCCGGCTCCCGACGGACGGAGTGTGAGCACATGGCTGAACTCGAAGCGACGGCAACCACCCGGCCGGTCGCGGCCGCCGAACTCGAGCGGCAGCTCGAACGCCATCGGGCGGAGCTGACCGGCTACTGCTACCGGATGCTCGGCTCGGCCTTCGAGGCCGAGGACGCCGTCCAGGAGACGCTCCTGCGGGCCTGGCGGAGCTACGACCGCTTCGAGGGTCGCTCGGCGCTGAAGTCGTGGCTCTACCGCATCGCGACCAACGTCTGCCTGACCATGCTCGAAGCCCGCGGGCGCCGGGCCCGGCCGGTCGACCTCGGCCCGGCCGGGGGCCTCGACGGGGCGCTGACCTTGCTGCCCGAAGGCACCTGGATCGAGCCGGTCCCCGACGATCGGGTCGTCCCGACCGAGGGCGACCCGGCCGAGCTGGCGATCGCCCGGGAGACCCTCCGCCTCGCCTTCGTGGCCGCCCTCCAGCACCTGCCGGCCCGCCAGCGGGCCGTGCTGATCCTCCGCGAGGTCCTCCGCTGGCAGGCGAGCGAGGTCGCCGAGCTGCTCGAGACGAGCGTCGCCTCGGTCAACAGCGCCCTCCAGCGCGCCCGCGCGACGCTCGCCGACCGGGAGGTCGGCCCCGCCGGCCGGGGACCCGAGCTCGACGAGGCCGACCGGGCGCTCCTCGACCGGTACGTCGACGCGTTCGAGCGCTACGACATGGACGCGCTCGTCGCCCTCCTCCACGAGGAGGCGACCCTCTCGATGCCGCCGTACGAGCTCTGGCTCCAGGGCTCGGCCGATCTCCGCGGGTGGTTCCTCGGGATCGGCTCGGGCTGCCGCGGCTCGCGGTTGCTCCCGATCGTCGCCAACGGGTCGGCCGGGTTCGCCCAGTACCGGTCGAGCGGGCCGGGCGGCCGCCACGAGCCGTGGGCGCTGCAGATCATCGACATCGACGACGGCCGGATCACCGGGATCAACTGCTTCCTGGATACCGCTCGGCTGTTCCCCCTCTTCGGCCTCGCGGCGACGCCGGCGGCGGCGTAGCCCGGCCGACCACGCCGACCTCGCCGACCTCGCCGACCACGACCGACCTCGCGGATCCCGCCGACCGCGCCGACCGCGCCGACCACGCCGGTCAGGCCGACGAGTCCGAGGAGGCCGAGCAGCTCGGGCGAGGCCCCGGCGACCCTGATCTCCCGTCCGAGGCGGCGGGCGGTCAACTCCAGCCGGGCCAGGGCGTCGACCGTCAGGAGGTCCGCCGGGAGTGCCCGGACGTCGCAGACGACGACCATGGTCTCGCTGCTCAGGAGACGGACCCGCAGGCCCTCGCAGAGGACCGGCAGGTCGGCGATCGGATGGGGGATCACCCAGGCGGCGCCCGGCTGATCGCCGGCCGCGCCGAGCGCCCCGATCGTGCCCGGGGCCCGGGGCGGCCCGGCCGGCGAGCTCGCCGGCGGCGGGAGGGGTCGATCGTTCATGGCGTCTCCTGGAGGCTCCGTGCTGTTCCTCCCCAAAGACCCGGGCCGGGCGGGAAAGTAATCGTGGCCGGGCGGCCGCCGGCCGCCGGCCGCCGGCAGGCATCCTCCCCCGCGCGTCGAACCCACGATGGATGCCGCCCAAGGATGCAGGCGCCGCGGCCCCGCGCCCCGGACGGGACGCCAGGCGGTCCCGGCCGCTCCCGCTCGAGCACAGCATGCTGGTGACCGCCACCCTCTGCCTCCTGGCCGCCGGCGCCGTGATGGTGTTCAGCGCCTCCTCGCCCCGCTCGCTCCTCGTCGGGCAGGGCCCGGCCACCGGCTACCTGATCAAGTTCGTCGGCTACGGGGCGGTCGGGCTGGTCGGCATGCGCCTCCTCGCCCGGGGCGGTCTCGACGCCGTCCGCCGAGCGACCCCCCGCCTCCTCATGGCCTCCTTCGCCCTCCTCGTCGCGGTCAAGCTCCCGGGCATCGGGCGCAGCGTCAACGGCGCCCGACGCTGGCTCGGGGCCGGCCCGGTGCAGTTCGAGCCGTCGGAGCTGATGAAGCTCTCCCTCGTCCTCTACGCCGCCCACGTCCTCTCGAGCGGGCGGATGACCGACCGCCGCCTGCGGGTGATGCTCAAGCCGCTCCTCCTGGTCACCGCCGGCGCCTGCGGCCTGGTCGTCCTCCAACCCGACCTGGGGACGGCGATCATCCTCGTCTTCGTGGTCGTGACCGTGATGGTCGCCGCCGGGGTCCCCCTCCGGACCCTCGGGCTCCTCGCCCTCGGCGTGGTCGGCGTCATCCTCGTCGTCGCCCTGCTCGAGCCCTACCGCCGTGCCCGCCTGACCGCGTTCCTCGACCCGTGGGCCCACGCCGGGACAAGCGGGTTCCAGGCCGTCCAGGGTCAGATCGCCCTCGGCTCGGGCGGCCTCCTCGGCGTCGGGCCGGGGCAGTCGGTCCAGAAGATCTTCTATCTCCCGGAGGCGCACACCGACTTCATCCTCGCGGTGATCGGCGAGGAGCTCGGAGTGCTCGGGGTCTGCGGCCTGCTCTTCCTCTACGGCCTCGTCGCCTACGCCGGCCTCCGGGCGGCCCGGGCGGCGAAGGGCACCTACGCGGCCCTCCTCGCCGTCGGGATCACATCGCTGATCGTCGGTCAGGCGACGCTCAACGTGTTCGCCGTCCTCGGGCTGGCGCCCCTGACCGGGGTCCCCCTGCCGCTCGTCTCCTACGGGTCGACGAACATGATCGTGATGCTCATGGCCGTCGGGCTCCTCCTCAACGTGGCCGGCGGCGGGACGGCTCACCTCAAGGCGCTCGGCACGCCCGGCGCCAAAGCGCGACGATCCGCCGGTGCGGGCAACCAGGATCGCGATCGCGGCGGGGGGGACGGCCGGGCACGTCGTGCCGGCGCTGGCGGTGGCCGACGCGCTTCGGGAGCGGGGCGCTAGCGTCTTCTTCATCGGCGGCCATCGGGCCGAGCGCGTGCTCGTCCCGGCCGCCGGCTACGAGCTCCATCCGATCGCCGTCGAGGGCCTCGACCGGCGCAACCCGCGGCGGGCCGCCCGCGCCCTCGGCCGGGCCGCCCGGGCCACCGTCCGCGCTCGCCGCCTGCTCCGCGCCGAGGGCGCCCAGGCGGTGATGGGCGGCGGCGGCTACGTGGCCGGGCCGGTCGCCCTGGCCGCGGTGACCCTCGGCCTCCCGGTCGTCCTCACCGAGGCCGACAGCCGGCTCGGCCTGGCCAACCGGATCCTCGCCCCGCTGGCCCGCCGGGTCTGCCTGGCCTTCCCGCTCGCGGGCCGCGACGGCCGGCGCTACCTGGTGACCGGCCGGGCCGGGCCCCCGGCCGACGCCGACCGCGAACGGGCGCGGGCGGCGCTCGGCCTCGATCCCGGCCTCCCCTGCCTGCTGATCTTCGGCGGCTCGCTCGGGTCGCGGACGATCAACGAGGCGGCGCTCGGGGCGTTCGGCGCGTCCGCCCCGGGTCATGTCCTCCACGTGGCCGGGGCGCGTGACTACGCCGAGCTCGATCGGCGGCCGCGCGGCCCGCACTACGACCTGCGCGAGTACCTCCCGGTCGAGCGGTTCGGCGCCTGGCTGGCCGCGAGCGACCTGGTCGTCGCCCGGTCGGGCGGGTCGATCTTCGAGGTCGCCGCCTACGGCCGCCCGGCCGTCCTCGTCCCCTACCCGCACGCCGCCGGCGGGCACCAGGCGACGAACGCCGCCTGGATGGAGCGGGCCGGGGCGGCGGTGGTGATCGCCGACGGCGAGCTGACCGCCGGCGGCCTCAGGGCGTGCGTCGAGCGGCTCCTCGGCGACCCGGAGCGACTGGCCGGGATGGCCCGGGCGTCGGCCTCGCTCGCCCGCCCGGACGCGGCCCGGGTGATCGCCGCCGAGCTCCTCGCCGCGGCCGCATGACCGACCGGCCGTGGAGCGGGCGGCGCCTGCACATCGTGGGCGTCGGCGGGGCCGGAATGAGCGCCTACGCCCGGGCGGCCCACGCGCTCGGGGCGAGCGTCACCGGGTCCGACCGGGCCGACTCGCCCTTCGCCCGGGCCCTGGCCGCCGACGGGGTGCTGGTGGCCGCCATCGGCCACACGCCGGAGAACCTGCCGGCCGGGACGGTCGAGGTCGTCCACTCGAGCGCGATCGGGCCCGAGAACCCCGAGCTCCGCGCTGCCCTCGAGCTGGGGTTGACGGTTAGGTCGCGGGCCGAGCTGCTCGGCGAGCTGAGCCGCCTGCGCCGGACGATCGCCGTGGCCGGGGCCCACGGGAAGACGACGACGACGAGCATGATCGCCACCGCCCTGCGCGGATGCGGCCTCGATCCGGGGTACCTGATCGGGGGGACGCTGCGAGAGACCGGGCGCAACGGCGAGTGGGGGACGGGCGAGTGGCTGGTCGTCGAGGCCGACGAGTCCGACCGGTCGATGCTGGCCATCCACGCCGAGATCGCCGTGCTGACGAGCGTGGAGCTCGATCACCACGCGGCGTTCGGGTCCCGCCTCGAGCTCGAGGGCGTCTACCGCGACTTCCTGGCCGGCGCGCCGCAGGCGGTGATCTGGGATCGCCCCGAGCTCCTCGCCCTCCGCGACGGGCCGGTCGCCGCCTACGACGTCGCCGCCCCCGACCTCACCGGCGGCGGCGTCCGGTTCCGATTTCTAGACCTCGACGTGAGCCTTAGCCTACCGGGAGCGCACAACGCCCTCAACGCGGCCGCGGCGCTCGAGGTCTGCCGTCTCGCCGGCGCCGACCTGACGCGCGCCGCCGCGGCGCTCGCCGGCTTCCCCGGCGTCGCCCGGCGCTTCGAGCGACTCGGGCGGACCCGGTCCGGGGCCGTCGTCTACGACGACTACGCCCATCATCCGACCGAGATCGCCGCGACGCTCGCCGCCGCGCGGACGCTCGACCCCCGGCGGGTGATCGCCGTCTTCCAGCCCCACCTGTACTCGCGCACGCGCGAGCTGGCCCGCGAGTTCGGCGCGGCCCTGGCCGCGGCCGACGTGGTCGTCGTCCTCGACGTCTATCCGGCGCGCGAGCGGGCGGAGGACTTCCCCGGGGTGAGCGGACGGATGGTGGCCGAGGCGAGCGCCGACGCCGCCGGCGGGCGCCCGGTGTACTGGCTGCCCCGTCCGGACGACGCCGCGCCGGTCCTCGCCCATCTGCTCGGTGCCGGGGATCTCTGCCTGGTGATCGGGGCGGGCGACGTGGATGAGTTGGGCCGGCGGTTGATCGGATGATTTCGGAGCCGCTCGCGGACTTCCCCCTGGCCCGGCTGACCACGGTCGGGACCGGGGGCTCGGCCGAGTTCTTCGCCCGGGCGGGGAGCCGGGGCGAGCTCGACGAGTTGCTCGGCTGGGCGGTCGTGCGCGGCCTCGCGGTCAACGTCGTCGGATCGGGGTCGAACCTCCTGGTCGCCGACGACGGCGTCCGGGGCCTCGTGCTCAAGCTCGACCGGGAGCTCGCCCGGATCGAGCCGCGGGGCGCGGGCATCCGCTGCGGGGGCGGCGCGCGTCTGCCCGCGGTCGCCGCCCGCGCCGCCGCGCTCGGGCTGGCCGGGATCGAGTTCGGGGTGAACATCCCCGGGACGGTGGGCGGGGCCGTGCGGATGAACGCCAACGCCTACGGCGGCGAGCTCGCCCGGGTCCTGGCCTGGGTCGAGATCCACACGGCGGCCGGGAGCGAGCGGCGCGACCCGGCCGGGCTCGACCTCGCCTACCGGGCCTCGAACCTCGGCCCGGGCGAGATCGTCGGTCGCGCCGAGTTCTTGCTCGAGCCGGCCCCGAGCGAGGAGGTCAAGGCCCGCCTGGCCGCCCTGCGGGCCCGCCGGCACGCCGCCCAGCCGAAGGGCATCCGGACGTTCGGCTCGACGTTCAAGAACCCGCCGGGCGAGACGGCCGGCCTCCTGCTGGCCGGCGCCGGCGCGGCCGGACTGCGGGTCGGCGGGGCCCGCTTCTCGCCCAAGCACGCGAACTTCGTCGAGAACACCGGCACGGCCACCACGGCCGACGTCGTCGCCCTGATGGCCGCCGGGCGACGGCTGGTGGCCGAGCACCGGGGCATCGAGCTCGAGGCCGAGGTCCAGACGCTCGGCCGGGTGCGCTTCCCCTGGTAGGAGGGGAACGCCCGGTACCCGCGAAGAGGACGGGTGGATGGTTCGCCTGAAGATCGTCGCCGTCCTGGTCGCGCTCGCCGCTCTCTACGGGGGCTGGCACCTGCTGCGCGACACGTCCCTGTTCGCCGTCCACGAGGTCTCGATCACCGGGGTCGGCGGGCCCCAGGGTCCGGCGATCCGGGCGTCGCTCGAGGATGCGGCCCGGGGGATGACGACGACCGATCTCCAGGTCGGACGGCTGAAGGCGGCGGTCGCCCAGTTCGCCGTGGTCAGGGACGTCCGCGCCGCCACCGCCTTCCCCCACGGCGTCCGGATCCAGGTCATCGAGGAGGAGCCGGTGGCCGCGCTCGTCGCCGGCGGCCAGCGCCTCCCGATCGCCTCGGACGGGCGGATCGTCCGCGGCATCGGCTCCCCGTCCGGGCTGGCCAGCGTCCCGGTCGGCCAGCTCCCGACCGGCGATCGGATCAGCGACCCGGTGAGCATCCAGGCGCTCGAGCTGCTCGACATCGGCCCGCCGGCGCTGCGCGCCCGGGTCGCCGGGGTGACCGTCGGGGCCCACGGACTGACCGCCCAGCTCCGCGGCGGACCCCTCCTCTACTTCGGGGACACGACCCGCCTGCACGCGAAGTGGGCGGCCCTGGCCCGCGTCCTCGCCGACTCAGCCTCCTCCGGCGCGGCCTACATCGACGTCCACACGCCGGATCGCCCGGCGGCGCAGATCGGCGATCCGGCGACGAGCGGGCCGGCCGCGGGCGCGCCCGGATCGGCGGGCGGGGCCCTCGTTTCCGGGACGACGAGCGTGTCCGGAGGCTGACAGTCAACCTCAACTTGAGCCTTATACCAAGATTTTCGGGGGAATCGCGCTAAGGTCGAGGGTTCGAGGTTCTGCAAGGAAACTTGCCAGAACGCGCAGACTTGACAACGCACAGGAGCCCTGCATAACGTGGATTTATCAGGCTTGCAGCGAAAGTGCCAAACCCTTTACCCTAACTAGAGGCTCGGACGACAAAATGGAAAGCGGCAGTTACCTGGCGGTCATCAAGGTCGTCGGCGTTGGCGGTGGCGGAACCAACGCCGTCAGCCGGATGGTCGACGCGGGTCTGCGCGGGGTCGAATTCATCGCGTCGAACACCGACTCGCAGGCGCTCGCCATGTGCGATGCCGACATCAAGCTCAACATCGGCAACGAGCTGACCAAGGGGCTCGGGGCCGGGGCGAACCCGGAGATGGGCTACGGGGCGGCGTCGGAGTCGCGGGACGACATCAAGGAGGCGCTGAAGGGCGCCGACATGGTCTTCGTCACCGCCGGCGAGGGCGGCGGGACCGGGACCGGCGCGGCGCCGGTGATCGCCGAGATCGCCAAGAAGGAGATCGGCGCGCTGACCGTCGGCGTGGTCACCCGGCCGTTCGAGTTCGAAGGCAGCCAGCGGGCGCGGCAGGCCGAGGAGGGGATCCAGCGGCTGCGCGAGGTGGTCGACACCCTGATCGTCATCCCCAACGAGAAGCTCCTGGCCATCGTCGAGCGCCGCACGTCGATCCTCGACGCGTTCAAGGAGGCCGACAACGTCCTGCGCCAGGGCGTCCAGGGCATCACCGACCTGATCACGATCCCCGGTCTGATCAACCTCGACTTCGCCGACGTGCGGACGATCATGACCGACGCCGGCACCGCGGTCATGGGCATCGGCTCGGGCACCGGCGAGAACCGGGCGGCCGAGGCGGCCAAGGCGGCGATCGCCTCCCCGCTGCTCGAGGAGTCGATCGACGGGGCCACCGGCATCCTGCTCAACATCACCGGCGGGCGGGACCTCGGCCTGTTCGAGGTCAACGAGGCGGCCGAGATCGTCCAGCAGGCGGCCGACCGGGACGCGAACATCATCTTCGGTGCGGTGATCGACGAGAGTCACGGCGACGACGTCCGGGTGACCGTGATCGGCACGGGCTTCGACCACCGCCCCGGTGGCCGGGCGGTGCGCAACGCACGCGAGGGGCGCAACCCGCCGCCGCGCGACCGGGGCCCGCGGATCTCCGAGCGCCAGCGGTCGTCGCTGGAGATCTCCGACGACGACATCGACGTCCCGCCGTTCCTGCGCTGATCCAGCCGGTCGATAAGCTCGGCCGGTGGCCGCCCTGCGCCAGACGCCGCTGATCGCCGCCCACCGTGAGGCCGGCGCCCGGCTCGTCCCGTTCGCCGGCTGGGAGATGCCCGTCCAGTACGAGGGCGTGATCGAAGAGCACGTCGCCGTCCGGTCGGCGGCCGGGATGTTCGACGTCTCCCACATGGGGGAGATCGAGTCGAGCGGGCCGGAGGCGTTCGCCTTCCTCCAGCGCCTCCTCAGCAACGACCTCGAACGGCTCGGGGTCGGCGGGGGCCAGTACAGCCTGATCTGCCGGGAGGACGGCGGGGTGCTCGACGACCTCATCACCTACCGCCTCGACCCCGATCGCTACCTGACGGTGACCAACGCCGCCAACCACGAGAAGGACCTCGCCTGGTTCCGGCGCCAGGCCGAGCGGTTCGACGTGGCCGTGGTCGACCGCCAGGCCGACTACGCGATGCTCGCCGTGCAGGGTCCCCTCGCCCGGGAGATGGTCCAGGCCATCTCCAACGCGCCCCTCCCGGCCCGGATGACCGTGGCCGAGCGGGTCCTCGCCGGCCACGAGGCGCTGGTCTGCGGGACCGGCTACACGGGCGAGGACGGCGTCGAGCTCCTGCTCGCCCCCGAGCACGCCGAGACGGTCTGGACCGCCCTGCGCGAGCGCGGCGTCCGCCCGGCCGGGCTCGGGGCGCGGGACACCCTGCGGATCGAGGTCTGCTACCCGCTCTACGGCAACGAGCTGACCGAGGACGGGGGCCCGATCGAGGCCGGCCTCGGCTGGTGCTGCCGGGAGGACACCGACTTCATCGGCGCCGACGCCGTCCGCGCGGTCCGGTCGGCCGGGCCGGCCGAGAGGCTGGCGCCGTTCACGCTCACCGGATCCGGCGTCCCCCGCCCCGGGTGCCCGGTCCTCGGCGGCGGGCGCGTGACCAGCGGCACCTACTCGCCGAGCCTCCAGGTCGGGATCGGCATGGCCTACGTCCCGCCCGGGCGGGCGGACCCCGGCAGCGAGCTGACGATCGACGTCCGGGGCCGCGAGCGCCCGGCCGTCGTCGGCACGAAGCCGCTGTTCAAGCGCGACTGAGACCCCGGTCCCGGTTGGCTACAGTCCAGGGCCCGGCACCAGCGCGAAGGGGATCGATCGAATTGGCGTCAGAGAGCTATCCCGAAGACCTCCTCTACCATCCCGAGCACGACTGGGCCCGGATCGAGGGCGACTGCGCCGTGCTGGGGATCACCTGGCACGCCCAGGACGCCCTCGGCGAGGTCGTCTTCTTCGAGCCGCCGGTGGTCGGAGCCGAGGTCACCCAGAACGAGCCCTACGCCGAGGTCGAGTCGGTCAAGGCGGTCTCCGACGTGATCGCCCCGCTCTCCGGGGAGATCGTCGAGGTCAACGAGCAGCTGCCCGAGACGCCGGAGGCGGTCAACGACGATCCCTACGGATCCGGCTGGATGGTGAAGATCCGGCTCTCCGACCCGAGCGAGCAGGACGCGCTGCTCGACCAGGCGACCTACGTCGCCGCGCTTTGAGCCGCTACACCGCCGTCACCCCGGAGGACCTCGCGGCCATGCTGGCGACGATCGGCGTCGCCTCGCTCGACGAGCTGTTCGACGGGATCCCGGCCGGGGTCCGGCTCGGGCGGGGACTCGACCTGCCCGACGGCCGCGGCGAGGCCGAGGTCTACCGCCACCTGCGCGAGCTCGCCGAGGCCAACGTCAGCGCCGAGGACGAGCTCTGCTTCCTCGGGGCCGGGATGTACGACCACTACGTCCCGGCCGTGGTCGACATGCTGACCTCGCGCTCGGAGTACCTGACCCCCTACACCCCCTACCAGCCGGAGCTCTCCCAGGGCGGCCTCCAGGTGATGTTCGAGTACCAGACGGCGATCTGCGAGCTGACCGGCCTCGACGTGTCGAACGCCTCGGTCTACGAGGGCCCGTCGGCCCTGGCGGCGGCCGGCTACCTGGCCAAGCTGAGTCACGGGCGCGAGCGGTTCGTGATCTCCCGGGGCGTCCACCCCCACGCGCGGGAGACCCTGGCCACCCTCTCCACCGGCTACGGGATGACGGTCGACGAGGTCGACCTCGACGCCGGGGTGACCGACCCGGCGGCCTGGGCCGCGGCGATCGACGAGACGGTGAGCGCCGTCTTCGTCGCCCAGCCGAACTTCCTCGGCGCCGTCGAGGACCTCGAGCCACTGGTCGCCGCCGCCCGCGCCCACGGCGCGCTGGTCGTCGTCATGGCCGACCCGCTGACCCTCGGCATCCTGGAGGCGCCGGGGGCGCTCGGGGTCGACGTCTGCGTGGGCGAGGGCCAGACCCTGGGCAACCGGCTCGACTTCGGCGGCCCGTCCTTCGGCTTCTTCGCCGCGCGGGCCGAGCACCTGCGCCGGATGCCGGGGCGGATCGCCGGCGAGACCCGCGACGCCGACGGCCGGCGGGGCTTCGTCCTGACCATGCAGACCCGCGAGCAGCACATCCGCCGGGAGCGGGCGACCTCGAACATCTGCACCTCGCAGGCGTTGAACGCCTTCGCCGGGATCGTCTACCTCAGCTGGCTCGGGCGCCGCGGGCTCGTCGAGCTCGGCGAGCTCCTCGTCCGGCGGACGGCCTACGCCCGGGACGCGCTCGGCGCCGTCCCCGGCGTCCAGCCGATCCACCACCAGCCGGTCGTGCGGGAGTTCCCGGTCGCGCTCGAGGTCGACGGGGTCCCCGGCGTCCAGCGGGTCCTCGACCGCTGCCACGCGGAGGGCATCAACGCCGGCTACGCCCTCGGCCGCTCGTATCCCGAGCACCCGCGCGGACTGCTCGTGGCGGTGACCGAGCAGCGCACGCCCGCGGACATCGACCGGCTGGTCAGCGTGCTCGCCCGGGCCGTGGCCGCCGAGCGCGTCGGGGTCACGTCATGACCCCGGCGGTGGCGGAGACCGACGCCCAGCGCGAGGCGGCGACGACGATCTTCGAGAAGGGCGCCCCGGGGCGGCGGGCGTTCGTCGCCCCGCCGAGCGGGGTCCCCGAGCGGCCGCTCGACGAGCTCATCCCGGCCCGGCTGCGCCGGCGCGAGCCGCCGAAGCTGCCCGAGGTCTCCGAGCCCGAGCTCGTGCGCCACTACGTGCGGCTCTCGCGGCGGAACTTCGACCTCGACTCGGGCTTCTACCCGCTCGGGTCGTGCACGATGAAGCACAACCCGCGCCTGCACGAGCGGGTCGCCGCCCTCCCCGGCCACGCCCGGTTGCACCCGTTCCAGGAGCCCGCCCTCGCCCAGGGCGCGCTCGAGCTGATGTGGCGCCTCGAGCGGGCGCTGAGCGAGATCGCCGGGCTCCCGCACATCTCCCTCCAGCCGAGCGCCGGGTCCCACGGCGAGCTGGCCGGGGTGCTCCTGACCCGCGCCTACCACGACGACCGGGGGGACCAGCGGACGAAGGTGCTGACCCCGGAGGCGGCCCACGGGACCAACCCGGCGACGGTGACGATGGCCGGCTACGAGGTGGTCAAGGTGGCCACCAACGCGGACGGCGGGGTCGACATCGACGACCTGCGGGCCAAGGCCGGCACCGACGTGGCCTGCCTGATGCTGACCAACCCGAACACGCTCGGCCTGTTCGACCAGAACATCGAGGAGATCGCGCGGATCGTCCACGGGGTGGGGGCGACCCTCTACTACGACGGGGCGAACCTCAACGCCGTGATGGGCATCTCGCGGCCCGGGGACATGGGCTTCGACATCGTCCACTTCAACCTCCACAAGACGTTCACCCAGCCGCACGGGGGCGGCGGCCCGGGGGCCGGGCCGATCGCCGTCTCCGACCGGATCGAGCCGTACCTCCCGCGCCCGGTGATCGTCCGGCGCGAGGGCGAGGCGGTCGAGTTCGACTTCGACTACGACCGGCCGAAGTCGATCGGGCGCCTGCGCGGGTTCCACGGCAACTACGGCTGCCTGGTGCGGACCTACGCCTACATCTGCTCGCTCGGGGCCGCCGGCCTGCGCGACGTCTCCGAGGTCGCCGTCCTCAACGCCAACTACCTCCTGGCCCGCCTGGGCGAGCTCGGGGTCCTCGAGCTGCTCGAGCCGGCCTACGGGCGGCTGCCCGGGGGCGGCGTGCGCTGCATGCACGAGTTCGTCCTCTCCGGCGCCCCGATGAAGCGCGAGCTCAAGATCAGGACGCTCGACCTGGCCAAGCGACTGCTCGACCACGGCTATCACCCGCCGACCGTCTACTTCCCCCTCGTGGTCGACGAGGCCCTGCTCGTCGAGCCGACCGAGACCGAGACCCGGGAGACGCTCGACGCGTTCGCCGAGGCGATCGCCGCGATCCTCCGCGAGGCGCGCGAGGACCCGACGATCGCCCGCGACGCGCCCTACACGACGCCGGTGCGCCGGCTCGACGAGGCCGGAGCGGTCAAGCGCCCGGTGCTTCGCCAGCCGCTCTGAGGCCCGGCCGGAGGGGGAGGAGAATCGGACCATGGCGTTCCTGAGCATCAGCCTGGCCGGGGGCTGGGAGGTCTTCGCCGCCTTCCTCGTCGTCTTCCTCCTCGCCGTGGTCGCCGGCCTCTACACCCGGGGCGGGAGCGCGATCAACCAGCGGCCGTACGGCGACGTCCACGGCGACGCGCCCGGGGCGCTCGGGCCGAGCGTGCTCGACCACGACGCGACGGCGGCGACCCTCTACGCCCGAGGGGACGCCCGCCCGCGCGGCCTGCGCTGACCCGGGCGCCGGCGGATACCCTCCCGCGTCCGTGCGCATCTTCTCCGGCATCCAGCCGACCGGCCGCAAGCACCTCGGCAACTACATCGGCGCGATCGAGCATTACGTCGCCGGCCAGGACCGGGGCGAGGCGATCTACTGCATCGTCGACCTCCACGCGCTCACGGTCCCCTTCGAGCCGACCGAGCTCCGGTCGCGGCTCTACGACACCACGGCGATCCTCCTCGCCGCCGGGGTCGACCCCGGGCGCTGCATCCTCTTCCGCCAGAGCGACGTCCCCGAGCACACCGAGCTGACCTGGCTCCTCACGGCGGTCACGGCGCACGGCGACCTCAACCGGATGAACCAGTTCCGCGAGAAGTCGGCCGCCCAGCGCGAGCTCGTCTCGGCCGGGCTCTTCCTCTACCCGGTCCTCCAGGCGGCCGACGTCCTCGCCTACCGGGCCCACGAGGTCCCGGTCGGCGACGACCAGCGCCAGCACATCGAGCTCATGCGCGACATCGCGATCCGCTTCAACGCCCGGTTCGGCGGCGGGGAGGAGATCCTCGTGGTCCCCGAGCACCGGATTCCCGGGGTCGGCGCCCGGATCATGGACCTCCAGAGCCCGACCAGCAAGATGTCCACCTCGAACGCCAGCCCCGAGGGGACCGTCTACGTGCTCGACGAGCCGGCGGCGATCGAGAAGAAGTTCAAGCGGGCGGTCACCGACTCGGGCACCGAGCTCCTGCGGACGCCGGAGAAGCCGGGCGTCGGCAACCTGATCGAGATCCTCGCCGCCGTCCGCCGGGTCACCGCCGAGGACATCGAGCGCGAGTACGCCGGCGCCCGCTACGGCGAGTTCAAGGGCGCCGTCGCCGCGGCCGTGATCGACTACCTCGCCCCGGTGCGCGAGCGCTACCAGGAGCTCCGCGACGACGAGGGCGCCCTCGAGGAGATCCTCGCCGGGGGCGCCGACCGAGCCCGGGCCATCGCGTCGGCCACGGTCGCCGACGTCCGCGACGCGATGGGCGTCGGACCGCCCCGGTAGCGTTGTCGGCCATGGTGCTGGCCGAGCTCGAACTCGATCTGGAGGTGTTCAGCGGTCCCTTCGACCTGCTGCTGACGCTCGTCCTCCGCGACGTCGTCGATCTCCTCGAGCTCCAGCTCGCCGAGGTCGTGGTCAGCTACCTCGACCACCTCGAGGCCCGGGGCGAGCTCGACCTCGAAGCGGCGACCGAGTTCATCGTCCTCGTCGCCGCCCTGCTCGAGCTCAAGTCGCGGCTCATGCTTCCCGGCGAGGAGGAGGAGCTCCCGGATTTCGAGCCGGGCGAGGCCGCCGAGGAGCTCCTGGCCCGGATGCTCGAGGCCCGCCGCTACCGGGGGGCCGCCGCCCACCTCGAGGACCTGCTCGCCGACCAACCCGAGGTCCGCTACCGCGAGGCGCCGCTCCCGGCCCACCTGCGCCGGCGCTCGCTCGAGGAGGCGACCGGGCGGATCTGGAACCCGACGTCCCTCGGGCGCTCGCTCGGGAAGCTGCTGGCCCTCCCGGCCAAGCTCGAGCTCGGCCACCTCGGCGGCCCGCGGGTCACCATCGACGAGCGGATCGGCCATCTCCGCCGGCTCCTGCGGGCGGCGACGAAGCTCGACTTCGACGAGACGGTCGGCGACGCCGACCGGGTGACCGTCGCGGTGACCCTGTTCGCCCTGCTCGAGCTCTACAAGCAGGGCGAGGCGACCTGGTCGCAGGGCGAGCCGTTCGGCGCGATCACGATCGAAGCGGCCCCGGCCCACGCCCAGGCGGCGGTCGGCTGATGGACGAGCTCGCCCGGATCGTCGAGGCCCTGCTCTTCCTCTCGAGCGAGCCGGTCTCCCCGGTCGAGCTTGCCGAGGCCTGCGACGAGCCGGTCGCCGCCGTCGAAGACGCGCTCGCCACCCTCGCCGCGACCTACGCCCCCGGGGAGCGCGGGCTGATCCTCCGGGAGGTGGCCGGCGGATTGACGCTGGCCAGCGACCCGCTCGCCGAGCCGGCCGCCCGCCGCCTCCTGGCCAAGCCGCGGCTCGCCGCCCTGACCCCGGCCCAGCTGGAGACGCTCTCGATCGCCGCCTACCTCCAGCCGGTCTCCCGCCCCGAGATCGCCCGCATCCGCGGGGTCGACGCCGACTCGCCGGTGGCCACCCTCCTCGACCGCGGGCTGATCGAGGAGAGCGGACGCTCGCAGTTCGGCGCGGTCCTCTACCGGACGACCAGCCTCTTCCTCAAGCTCTTCGGCCTGCAGTCGACCGCCGAGTTGCCCGACGTCGCCCACTGGGACCCGACGCCGGAGGAGCAGGCCACCCTGCGCGACCGGCTGCTCCGCGCCGGCGAGGCGCGCGCCGCCGGCGGGGGCGCCGGCCCGGCGGGTTGAGCGCGGGCCCGGCCGGGGTTAAGATCTGTCGCGGCCTGTCGCCGCGAGTCTGGAGAGAGAACCTATGCACGTCATGCGCCGCACCACCCTGGCCGTCTTCGCCGTCGTCGGGGCCGCCCTCGGCTGCTTCGCCGCCCCCGCCCTCGCCGATTTCGCCGTCGTCAACGCGACGATGAAAGGAGCCAACGAAGTACCCCCCGCCGATCCCCTGGCCACCGGGAGCGCCTGGATGACGCTCGACTCGAACAGCGGCAAGGTGTGCTACTGGGTCATCACCTCGGGCCTCGCCGAGCCGGTCACCGCCGCCCACCTCCACATGGGCGCGGCCGCCACCAACGGACCGATCGTGATCCCCTTCAACACCCCGACCCACGGGTTCACCATCGGCTGCACGACGGCCGGCCTCCCGCTCGTCCAGAGCATCATCGACAACCCGAGCGGGTTCTACACCAACGTCCACAACGCCCAGTTCCCCGGCGGGGCGATCCGCGGGCAGCTGGTCTCGCTGGCCACGATCCGACGGCCGACGATCCCGGCGGGGATCCCCGGCCTGACGGCGGGCTTCCCGGGGCTTCCGGCGGGCTTCCCGGGGCTTCCGGCGGGCTTCCCGGGGCTTCCGGCGGGCTTCCCGGGGCTTCCGGCGGGCTTCCCCGGGCTCCCGGCGACGGTCCCGACGCATCCGCGCGCGCCTCGGCGCCCGCGTCACCGTCACCACAGCATCACCGTCCAGACCCCGCACATCTTCGTCCACATCGGGTAGGCGATCGCTGGCCGCCCTGGCGGGGACCGCTCCGAAAAATAGAACTCGGCCCGCGTGGCCGCCGCTACGCCGCGGCGGCCGCCAGCTGGCCGCAGGCGGCGGCGATGTCGCGGCCCCGGGTCAGGCGGACGGTGACCGGGACGCCGGTCCGCGCGAGCGCCGCCCGGAAGGCCTCGATCGCCGCTCGGCTCGAGCCCGCGTACGGCGAGCCGGTCGGGTTGTAGGGGATCAGGTTGACCTTGAACGCCCGCCCGGCCAGGAGGCGGCCGAGCGCGAGCGCCTGCTCGTAGCGGTCGTTGACCCCGGCGAGCATCACGTACTCGACGAAGACCCGCCGGTGGGTCGCCTCGAAGTGCGCCCGGCACGCGGCGAGCACCTCGGCCAGCGGGTAGCGGTCGTTGACCGGCATCAGCTGCGACCGGAGGGCGTCGTCCGGGGCGTGGAGCGAGACGGCGAGGCGAACGGCGAGACCCGAGGCGGTCAGCCGCTCGATCGCCGGGATCCAGCCGACGGTCGAGATCGTCGTCCGCCGGTGGGTGATCCCCAGAGCGGGCAGCCGGGCGCAGGCCGCGAGCACCGCCTCGATGTTGAAGCCCGGCTCGCCCATCCCCATGAACACGAGGTGGTCGACCGCCTCCCGGCGGCGGAAGTGGAGGGCCTGGTCGAGGATCTCCGACTCGGTCAGGTTGCGCCCGAAGCGCATCTGGCCGGTCGCGCAGAAGGTGCAGGTCAGCGGGCAGCCCGACTGCGAGGAGACGCACAGCGACCGTCGCCCGTCGCGGAAGCGCATCAGGACCGCCTCGACCGGCCGACCGTCCCCGGTGTGGAGGAGGGCCTTGACCGTCCCGTCGGCCGCCTCGGCCTCCCGGACCAGGCTCAGGGTGGACAGGGGCACGTCCGCCTCCAGCCGCTCGCGCAGGCCAGCCGGGAGGTTGGTCATCCGATCGTATCCGCCCACTCCCCGGGCCGCCCACGCCCAGACCTGGCCGGCTCGGTAGGCCGGCTCGCCGAGGTCGTCGAGCGTCCGCTCCAGCAATTGCAGATCCACCCGCCTATGGTAGGCGCGTGCGCCTCGCCAAGTACCTCGCCCACGCCGGCGTCGCCTCCCGGCGGGCCGCCGAGGTGATCATCCGCGACGGCCGGGTCACCATCGACGGCGCCCCGGCGCTCGACCCGGCGCGGGACATCGGCGGCTACGAGGCCATCGCCGTCGACGGCCGTCCGGTCGACGGCCCCGAGCCCCACGCCGTGTTCGTCCTCCACAAGCCGGCCGGAGTGGTCTCCACGGCCAACGACACCCACGGCCGGGCGACGGTGGTCGACCTGCTCGGCGTCGGTGGGGTCCGCCTCTACCCGGTCGGCCGGCTCGACGTCGAGACGACCGGGCTGATCCTCCTGACCAACGACGGCGAGCTCGCCAACCTCCTCATGCATCCCCGCTTCCAGGTCCCCAAGACCTACCGGGCGGTCGTCGCCGGCGGGCCGGTCGCCCGCGCCGCGGTTCAGACGCTCGCCCGGGGGGTCGAGCTCGACGACGGCACCACGGCCCCGGCCGAGGTCCGGCTGATCGACGCGAACCAGCTCGAGCTCGTCATCCGCGAGGGCCGAAAGCGCCAGGTCCGCCGGATGTGCGAGGCGGTCGGACACCGGGTCCTCGCCCTCCAGCGCGTCGCCTACGGCCCGCTCTCGCTCGGGGATCTCGCCCCCGGCGAGCACCGCCGCCTCGACGAGGCGGAGGTCGAGCGGCTGCGCGCCGTCGCCGCGGCCGGGTAGGGTGCTGACACAAATCCGCGCCTTTGGGAGGTTGTCGTACTTCGCACGGTCTGGCAGCTCGGGATGGTGATGCTCATAGTGCTGGGCGGGAGGGTGGCCGGTGCCGGTGCCGGCGCGCCGGTGCCTCCCCGTCCGTGTCCGGCCAGCCCACCCCCGGCCGCGGCGGGTCCACCGGCCCGCTCGGGCGCCGTCCTCTCCGGTGGCGTCACATCCATCCGCATGTGTCACTACGGCGCCCGGGCCTCCCGCCCGCGGCTCCTCGCCGCGCGCCTCACCCGCCGGCCTTCGGTCATCCGGGGCCTGGTCCACCTGCTCAACTCGCTCCCGCTCCCGCCCCCGGTCGCCTGTCCCCGGGGCGACGGCTCGGAGGTCATCCTGCTCGTCGGCTACGCCCGCCGCGCCCCGGTCAGCGTCACGGTCGGGCTCACCGGGTGCGAGCTGGTGCGACGCGGGCGCGTGGAGCGATCGGCCGCCCGCGACGATCGCGGCCGGGAGCTGATCGCCGAGCTCGTCGGCGAGCCATGACCGACTAGGACGACCTTCCCGGGGAGCGACCTACACTGTCGGCCATCCCCGACCGGATCGGCTGATGCCCGACGAACATCTCGACGTCCTGATCGTCGGTGCCGGACTCTCCGGGATCGGCGCGGCCCACCACCTCCAGCGGCGCCACCCCCAGCGGAGCTTCGCCCTGCTCGAGGCCCGGTCCGAGCTCGGCGGCACCTGGAGCCTCTTCCGCTACCCAGGGATCCGCTCGGACTCCGACATGCTGACCCTCGGCTTCGGCTTTCGACCGTGGCGGGAGCCCAAGGCGATCGTCGACGGGCCGGCGATCCTCGGCTACCTCCGGGAGACGGCCGAGGCCTACGGGATCGACCGCCGGATCCGCTACGGCCAGCGCGTCGTCCGGGCCGACTGGTCGACCGCCGCCGCCCGCTGGACGGTCGAGGTCGAGGACGTCGAGTCCGGGGAGACGACCCGGACCACCTGCGGGTTCCTCCTCGGGGCCACCGGCTACTACCGCTACGACGAGGGCTACGCCCCCGTGTTCGCCGGGACCGATCGCTTCGCCGGCCCGATCGTCCACCCGCAACACTGGCCCGAGGACCTCGACTGGGCGGGCAAGCGGGTCCTCGTCATCGGCAGCGGGGCGACGGCGGTGACGCTCGTCCCGGCGATCGCCGAGCGGGCGGCCCACGTGACCATGCTCCAGCGCTCGCCGAGCTACATCCTCACGCTCCCGGCCATGGACCCGCTCGCCCGGCCGATCCTCCGCCTCCTCCCCGAGCGGCCGGCGTTCGCCGTCCTGCGCTGGAAGAACATCCTCCAGCAGATCTTCGTCTACCAGCTCAGCCAGCGCCGGCCGGCGCTGGTCCGGCGGATCCTCCGGCAGCTGACCGCCTGGCAGCTGCCGCGCGGCTACGACGTCGACCGCCACTTCAGCCCCGATTACGACCCGTGGGACCAGCGGTTGTGCGTCGTGCCCGACGGCGACCTGTTCCGCGCGATCCGGGCCGGCCGCGCGTCCATGGTCACCGACCGCATCGACACCTTCACCGAGACCGGGGTCCGGCTCGCCTCCGGTGGCGAGGTCGAGGCCGACGTGATCATCACGGCCACCGGGTTGAACCTCCTCCTCCTCGGGGGGGTCCAGCTCGCCGTCGACGGCGAGGACGTCGAGCCGGCCCGGGCGATGACCTACAAGGGCATGATGCTCGAGGGCGTCCCCAACTTCGCGTTCGCCCTCGGCTACACGAACTCGTCCTGGACGCTCAAGGCCGACCTCACCGGCGAGTACGTCGGCCGCCTGCTCACCCACATGGACCGCCACGGATACGTCGCCTGCGTACCCCGCAACGACGATCCGACCGTCGAGCCGCGGCCGCTCCTCGACTTCGACGCCGGCTACGTCCTGCGCTCGCTCGCCGAGCTGCCCAAGTCGGGGTCGAAGGCTCCCTGGCGCCTGCGGATGAACTACGCCGCCGACGTCCTCGCCCTCCGCTTCGGCCGGGTCGACGACGGCGTCATGCGCTTCTCGGCCCCCGCCGCCAGGCCCGGCGCGATGATCCCGGCGGCGATCCGTGCGCCGACGACGGCCCCGGCCCAGGTCCCCGCCGCGCCGGGAAACCGGTAACCCGGCCGCATCGGCGCTCCGGCGGCCCCGTCCAGCCCGACGCCTTCGTTCCCCCGCCCGCGAGCACGAGGTCGGCGTTCGGCATGGTCTGACGATGACACGCGGCCCCCGCCGACCGCCGCTAACCTGACCGATCCAGATGCGTCCGTCCCCGATTCTCGGCCCGCCCCGATGACCGACCGTCTCTTCGGCCTGCGCGGGGCCGTCAGCGTCGAGCGCAACCAGGGCGACCTGATCCTTCGGGCGACCGAGGAGCTGATGCGCGAGCTGATCGCCCGCAACTCCCTCGACCCCGACCAGGTGGTCAGCTGCATCTTCACGGCCACCAACGACCTCGACGCCGAGTTCCCGGCCGTCGCCGCCCGCGGGCTCGGCTTCGAGCGGGTCCCGCTCCTCTGCGCCCGGGAGATCGACGTCCCCGGCTCGCTGCCCCGGGTGATCCGGGTCCTCATCCACCACTACGCCGACCCGGCCCACGTCGCCCGTCACGTCTACCTCGGCGAGGCCCGGGCCCTCCGGGCCGATCTCGACGCAGCACAATAAGGCGATGGCGCTCGAGTTCTCCCAGGCCGTCGGGCGGATGCCCGCCTATCCCGTCGCCGACGGCTACGCCCGGCCCGGCCGGCTCGTCCGGCTGGCCAGCAACGAGTCGCCCTACCCGCCGGTCCCGGCGGTCCTCGCCGCCATCGCCGCGTCGCTCGACGGCCTCAACCGCTACCCGGACCCGACCAACGCCGCGCTCCGCGCCCGCCTGGCCGATCGCTACGCCGTCCCGGCCGAGCGGATCGCCGTCGGCAACGGCTCGTGCGACATCCTCCTCTCGGCCGGCGTCGCCCTCCTCGAGCCGGGGGCCGAGCTGATCTACGCCTGGCCGTCGTTCTCGGTCTATCCCCACCTGGCCGCCGCCTCCGGCGCCCGGGCGATCGAGGTCCCGCTCGACGGCGACGAACGCCACGACCTCCCGGCGATGGCCGCCGAGATCACCGCGGCCACCCGGCTGGCGATCGTCTGCAACCCGAACAACCCGACGAGCACGGCGGTCGAGCTCGACGAGATCGCCCGCTTCGTCGCCGCCGTCCCCGCCCACGTCTGCGTGGTCATCGACGAGGCCTACTGCGAGTTCAACCTCCTCGCCGACCCGGACGACTCGATCGACCTCCTGGCCCGGCACCCGAACCTCGTCCTCCTGCGCACCTTCTCGAAGGTCCACGGCCTCTGCGGCCTGCGGGTCGGCTTCGCCCTCTGTGGCTCGCGCGAGCTCCCCGACGCCCTCAACCGGGTCCGCCAGCCCTTCTTCTGCAACGCCGCCGCCCAGGCCGCCGCGATCGCCGCCCTCGGCCACCAGGACGAGGTCGAGCGGCGAGTCGAGCGGGCGGTGATCGCCCGTGTCGAGCTCGCCCACGGGCTGGCCGAGCTCGGCCTCCGGGCCGCCGATTCCCAGGCCAACTTCTGCTGGTTCGACCTCGGCGACGGCCGCGACGAGGAGGCGGTGGTCCGCGGACTGGCCGAGGAGGGGGTTCTCGTCCGCGCCGGCGCCGCCCTCGGCAAGCCGGGCGCCCTGCGCGTCAGCTACGGCACGCCGCCCGAGAACGCCCGCTTCCTCGAGGTCCTGGCCCGGCTCCTCTGACCCGCCGACCCGACCCGACCGGCGCATGTTGCATCATGATCGTCCCCCCCCGAGCAACCCGAGTCGAGGAGTGCCATGCCCGCCCCGAACCAGCCCGCCGCCAGCCGCGTCAGCATCGCCGGCAGTGAGCTGACCCCACTGTCCGGCGCCCGCAAGGGCGCCCCGGTCGACCCGTCGACCGACCTCTCGATCAGCGTCTACCTCCGTCCGGGCGAGCCCATCACTCCGGAGCTCGTGACCGAGCTGGCGCCGGGCGCGGCGTTCTCCCGCGACGAGTTCGCCAACCGGTTCGGCTCCCGCGCCGAGGATCTGGCCAAGGTCGCCACGTTCGCCGCCGCGCACGGCCTCCGCGTCGACAGCAGCGACTCGGCCCGCCGCGTCGTCGTCCTCGGCGGTCCGGCGGCCGCGATCCGCCGGGCGTTCGACGTGGAGCTGGCCACCTTCGACACCGACCATGTCTCCTACCGCGGATTCGACGGCGCGATCACCGTGCCGGCCGAGCTCGGGGACGTCATCCTCAGCGTCCACGGCCTCGACGACCGCCCCCTGGCGCGCCCGCAGTTCCGCACGCTGGCCGCGAGACCCGGGGCGGCCGGCGGGGGTCACAGCCCGGTGGAGATCGGCAAGGCCTACAACTTCCCGACGACCGCGACCGGGACCGGTCAGTGCGTCGCCATCATCGAGCTCGGCGGCGGCTACAAGGAGACCGACCTCCAGAAGTTCTTCGCCGACAACGGGATCGCCCCGCCCACGGTCGTCGCGGTCGGCGTCGACGGCGCCACCAACGCCCCCGGGGACCCCGCCGACGGCGAGGTCGCGCTCGACATCGAGGTGATCGGCGCGCTCGCGCCCGGCGCGCGGATCGCCGTCTACTTCGCCCCGAACACCGATCAGGGCTTCATCGACGCCGTGACCACCGCCGCCCATGACAAGGCCAACGCGCCGTCGGTCATGTCGATCAGCTGGGGGCAGGCCGAGTCCGGCTGGTCGGCCGCGTCGATGCAGCAGATGGATCAGGCCTTCCAGGCCGCGCTCCTCCTCGGGGTGACCGTGTTCGCCGCCTCGGGGGACAACGGCTCCGGCGACAACGTCGGCGACGGGCTCGCCCACGTCGACTTCCCGGCCTCGAGCCCCCACGCGGTCGGCTGCGGGGGCACCACGCTCGCCGAGTCGGGCGGGCGGATCTCCACCGAGGCCGTCTGGGACTCGGCGACCGGGGGCGCGACCGGCGGCGGGGTGAGCGACACCTTCCCGGTCCCCAGCTACCAGACCGGCGCCGGCGTCCCCGTCTCGGCCAACCCCGGCGGTCACGTCGGTCGTGGGGTGCCTGACGTCGCCGGCGACGCCGACCCGGCGACCGGCTACGAGATCGTCCTCGGCGGGACGACCCAGACCTTCGGCGGGACGAGCGCCGTCGCCCCGCTCTGGTCGGCCCTCATCGCCCTCATCAACAGCGACCTCGGCCGGGCCGCCGGCTTCATCCATCCGCACCTCTACGCCCGGCCGACGGCCTTCCACGACGTGGTGAGTGGCAGCAACGGCGCCTATTCCGCCCGAGCCGGCTGGGACGCGTGCACCGGTCTCGGCAGCCCCGACGGGGTGCTCGTCCGGGACGCGCTCGCCGCCGGGCCGTAGGCACCCCTGGCGGGCGCCCCGGCCATCTGCTACACATTGATCCACGCGATGAGCACCCCGGCCCGCCCAGCTTCCTCGCCCGACGGCGTCCCCGGCGCCCGGCTCGGCCGCGCTTATCGCTCCTACGCCTGGTCCTGGCGATTTAGCTAGGCGCTCGGACGTGCGCCCGCCGACCGGCGGCGCATGGGGCCTCGAAAGGCTCCCCCTGGCCGAGCGCCGCCTCCCCGTTCCCCGCCGCCCGGTGGGGGACGCCCCGGGGCTGCCGGGTCCCCCGCCCGCCGCCCGAGCACCGACAAATAAGCTCTCCGGCGAGCACTGGAAAGGAACCGACCGATGATGATCATCATGAAACCGACGGCCACCGACGATGAGATCGGCGCCGTCGTCGCCCGCGTCGAGGGCGCCGGGGCGCGGGCCCACCTCTCACGCGGCGACGAGGTGACCGTGATCGGCGCCGTCGGCGACCGCGAGCACGTCGCCCGCCTCGAGCTCGAGGGCGCACCCGGCGTCGATCACGTCGTCCCGATCCTGAAGCCCTACAAGCTCGCCTCCGCCCAGCTCCGCGGCGGCGAGCCGTCCGTGTTCGAGATCGCCGGCCGGCGCATCGGCGGCGACCACTTCTCCCTGATCGCCGGCCCGTGCACCGTCGAGTCGCGCGACCTCCTCCTGACCACCGCCCACGTCGTCAAGGACGCCGGCGCGGCCATGCTCCGCGGCGGCGCCTACAAGCCCCGAACCTCGCCCTACGCCTTCCAGGGCCTCGGTGTCGAGGGCCTCCGCCTGCTCGCCGAGGCCAAGGCCGAGACGGGCCTGCCGATCGTCACCGAGCTGATGGACGTCCGCGACCTCGACGCCGTGCTCGAGGTGGCCGACGTGATCCAGGTCGGCGCCCGCAACATGCAGAACTACACGCTGCTGTCGGAGATCGGCCGCAGCGGCTGTGCGGTGCTGCTCAAGCGCGGCCTGTCCTCGACGCTCGAGGAGCTCCTGATGGCCGCCGAGTACATCCTCAAGGAGGGCAACGAGCGGGTCATGCTCTGCGAGCGAGGGATCCGCACCTTCGAGACCGCCTACCGGTTCACCCTCGACCTGATGGCCATCCCCGTCCTCAAGGAGCTCTCCCACCTGCCGGTGGTCGTCGACCCGAGCCATGCGGCCGGGCGGCGCGACCTCGTCCTCCCGCTCTCGCTGGCCGCCGCCGCCGCCGGGGCGGACGGCATCATCGTCGAGGTCCACGGCAACCCGGACGAGGCGATCTGCGACGGTCCGCAGGCCCTGCGCGACGACGACTTCGCCGGCTACGCCGCCCAGGTCGAGCGGGCCGCGGCCCTGGCCGGCAAGGTGTTCACGCACGCCGTCGGATAACCGCCCGGTGCGGGTCGCGGTCATCGGCGTCGGCTTGATCGGCGGGTCGATCGGGCTGGCCGCCCGCGAGCGGCTCGGGGCCCGCGTCGCCGGCTACGACCCCGATCCCCACGTCATGGCCGCCGCCGTCCGCTGCCGGGCGATCGACGACAGCTGCCCCGACGTCGCCGTCGCGGTCGCCGGGGCCGAGCTCGTCTTCGTCGCCGCCCCGGTCGGCGTCCTCCCGGACGTCGTCGAGGCGGCGCTCGCCGCCGCGCCGGACGACTGCGCCCTCACCGACGTCGGCTCGACCAAGCGCCGGGTCGTCGCCGCCTGCCGGGACCCCCGCTTCGTCGGCGGCCACCCCCTCGCCGGAGCCGAGACCGCCGGGGTCGAGCACGCCCGGGCCGACCTGTTCACCGGGGCGACCTGGTACCTCACGCCCCACGCCGCGACCTCCGGCGTCCTCTACGAGCGCCTCCACCGGGCGCTCGCCGCCTTCGGGGCCCAGCCGACGGCGATCGACGCCGACGTCCACGACCGCGTGATGGCGAGCGTCTCCCATCTCCCGCACGTCCTGGCCAACGTCCTCGTCGCCCAGGCGGCTCGCGTCCTCGGCGACCCGAGCCCGCCCGATGCGGTCGAGAGCGAGCGCATGCCGGCCACCGGTCCGAGCTTCCGCGACGCCACCCGGGTCGCCGGGGCGAACGGGGCGATCTGGACCGACATCTACCTCTCGAACCGGGACGCCCTGATCGACGCCCTCGACGCGACGATCGCCCGGCTCGGCGACGTCCGCGGGGCCCTGACCGCCGCCGACCGTCCGGCGCTCGACGCCTGGAACGACGCCGCCCGCCTCGACCGCGACGCCCTGCTCGGGGCCGGACTCGCCGGCGGCCCGGTCCATGAGCTGCGCCTCTCGGCGCCCAACCGCCCCGGCGTGATCGCGGAGATCGCCCTCGCCCTCGGGCGAGGCGGGGTCAACATCGTCGACATGGCCCTCTCCCCGTCCCACGACGACGGCCCCGGCCTCGTCGCCCTCTGGGTCCGCGGCGAGGTCCAGGCCGCCCGGGCGATCGAGCTCATCGCCGGCCTCGCCATCCCGGTGGCCCGGGCGTGACTCGCCTCTGCTTCGCCCCGGGCGCCCGCCTCCGGGGTGAGGTCACGGCCCCGGCCGACAAGTCGATCTCCCACCGCGCCGCGCTCCTCGCCGCGATGGGGACGGCCCCCGTCCGGGTGGCCAACTACCTCCACGCCGCCGACACCGACGCCACCCTCGCCGCCGTCCGCCGCCTCGGCGCCCAGGTCAGCCTGAACGGCGGAGACCTCGTGATCCGCGGCGTCGGGCTCCGAGGCCCGGCGGCCACGACCGGGGCGATCGACGTCGAGAACGCCGGCACGCTGATGCGCCTGCTCCCCGGCTGGCTCGCCCAGCAGCCGGACCGCTCGTGGACGCTCGACGGCGACCCGTCGATCCGCCGCCGGCCGGTCGACCGGATCGCCGCACCGCTGCGCGCGATGGGGGCGACGCTCGAGGCGACCGGCGGCCGCTACGCCCCGTTCACGATCACCGGCGCGCCCCTCCGCGGCATCGTCTACGAGCTCCCGGTGGCCAGCGCCCAGGTCAAGTCCTGCGTGCTGCTCGCCGGGCTTGGCGCCGGCGGCCCGACGACGGTCGTCGAGCCGGCCCCGAGTCGCGACCACACCGAGCGGATGCTCGTGGCCGCCGGCGTCGGCCTCGTCCGCGCCGGCGCCGCCCTGACCGTCCAGCCGGCCGCCTCGGTCGACGCCGTCGACTGGCGGATCCCCGGCGACCCGTCGTCGGCCGCGTTCGTCATCGCCGCCGCCCTGCTCGTGCCCGGATCCGGCGTCCGGGTCCGCGGGGTCGGCCTCAACTGGACGCGCGGCGGCTTCGCCGCCATCGCCCGGCGGATGGGCGCTCGCGTCGACGGCGAGCTCGAGCCGGCCGGCGCCGCGCTCGGCCCGGTCGAGCCGATCGGCGACCTCGAGGTCGCCCACGGACCGCTGCACGGGACCACGGTCGAGGCGGTCGAGGTGCCGCTGGCCATCGACGAGCTCCCGCTCGTCGCGCTGCTCGGCTGCTTCGCCGAGGGTGAGACGATCGTCCGCGGGGCCGGCGAGCTCCGCCTCAAGGAATCCGACCGGATCGCCACCGTGGTCGACGGCTTGCGCGGCCTCGGCGGGTCGCTCGAGGCCACCGACGACGGCTTCGTCGTCCAGGGGACGGGCGGTCTGCGCGGTGGCACGCTCGAGGCCCACGGCGACCACCGCCTGGCGATGATGGGCGCGGTCGCCGGCCTCGCCTCGCGCGAGGGGGTGACCGTCGTCGGGATCGAGGCGGCCGCCGTCTCGTACCCCGGCTTCACGGCCGACCTCGCCGGGCTCGGCTCCTGATGCTCGTTGCGATCGACGGCCCCGCCGGCGCGGGCAAGTCCACGGTGGCGCGCGCGGTCGCCGCAGCCCTCGGGTTCACCTACCTGGACACCGGGGCGATGTACCGCGCCGTTGCCCTGCTCGCCGCCCGCACCGGTCGCCCGGCGGCGGACGTGGCGGCCGACCTGCGGATCGAGCTCGGCGAGCGGGTGCGCGCCGACGGCGAGGACGTGACCGAGGCGATCCGCACGCCCGAGGTCTCCGGCGCCGCCTCGGAGGTCGCGGCCGACCCGCGGGTGCGCGCGGCGATGGTCGCCCTCCAGCGCGACCTGCTCGGCACCGGCGACTGGGTGGCCGAGGGCCGGGACATCGGGACGGTGGTCGCCCCGGACGCCGAGATCAAGGTGTTCCTCACCGCGAGCCCCGAGGTTCGCGCCCGCCGGCGCGCCGCCGAGCGGGGGGCCGCCGGGGAGGAGGTCGCCGTCCTCGCCGAGCAGCACCGGCGCGACGAGCGCGACCGCACGCGGACGCACAGCCCGCTCGAGGCGGCGGCCGACGCCCACGTGATCGACACCAGCGAGCTCGACCTCCCCGGGGTGGTCGACCGGGTGATCGGGCTCGTCCGGTCACATCGGTCGCCCTGACCCCACGGTGCGCGCGCTTTGAGTTCTCGGGCGATTGGACTACTGTCTGTCGCTCTCACGCCGGACAGCGGACCGGAACGACGATGCGGGGGGCGCGATGACGGAGCGGTACCGGCGGGCGACCCTCCTCCGCGATGGGTGAGGCCCCCGCTCGGGCGAACCTCACCTCCCCGGCGGCGGAGGCCGTGGGCGCGCGGCTCGAGGATCAGCTGGGTTGGTACGAGGGCAAGAGCGCGCACAACAGGCGGTGGTTCCTCCGGCTCAAGGTCGCTCAGATCGTGATCGCCGCAGCGATCCCGGCCTCGGTGGCCGCCGGCGTCTCGGCCGCCGTCGCCGGAGTCATGGGCGCGACGATCGTCGTGTTCGAGGGCCTCCAGCAGCTCTTCCAGTTCCAGCAGAACTGGGTCACCTACCGCGGCACCGCCGAGGCGCTCAAGCACGAGAAGTTCCTCTGCGCGGCCGGGGCCGGCCCGTACGCCGGTGCCGCCCGCCCGGACGCCGTCCTCGCCGAGCGGATCGAGGGGCTCGTCTCGCAGGAGAACTCGGCCTGGACGTCGTCGCAGAAGGAGGCCGGCACGGCCCGGGCCGGCTGACCGGAAGGCGCCCGCTTGACGGCGCGGAGGGCGCGATCGGCCGCGTCCGCTCATACTCATTCGATGACCCCTCACCCATCGCCCCCGGCGGCGGCCCGGCTCGCCGTCGCCGCCACCCCGTCATGAAGGTCGCCGTCCTCGGCTATCCGAACGTCGGCAAGTCCTCGCTCGTCAACCGGCTGACCGGCTCGCGGGAGGCCGTCGTCCACGAGCGGCCGGGCGTGACCCGGGACCGCAAGGAGCTCGACTGCGAGTGGAACGGGCGGACCTTCACCCTGATCGACACCGGCGGGATCGACCTGAGCGACGAGGATCCGCTGGCCGGGTCGATCCGCGAGCAGGCGGCGGCCGGGCTGGCCGACTCGGAGGTCGCCCTGCTCGTGGTCGACGCCCGGGCCGGGGTGCGCCCGGGCGACGAGGAGCTCGCCGATCTCCTGCGGCGGGCCGGCAAGCCGGTGATCGTCACGGCCAACAAATGCGACACCGTCTCCGACCTCCCGCTCGCCGCTGAGTTCTTCCGGCTCGGCCTCGGCGACCCGCAGCCGGTGTCGGCCGCTCAGGGGCTCGGGACCGGGGACCTGCTCGACCGCCTGGTCGACCTCCTCCCCGAGGACGACCCCGAGCGCGACGCCGGCGTGATCCGCCTGGCCGTGATCGGCCGGCCGAACGTCGGCAAGTCCTCGCTGGTCAACCGGTTCGCCGGCGCCGACCGGGTGATCGTCTCCGAGGTGGCCGGGACCACCCGGGACGCGATCGACCTGCCGATCCGGGTCGGCGACCGCGACCTGATCCTGGTCGACACGGCCGGGATGCGCCGTCAGTCGAAGGTGAGCGAGTCGGTCGAGTACTACACGACGCTGCGTTCGCAGCGGGCCGCCGAGCGGGCCGACGTCGCCCTGGTCGTCTGCGATGCGACCGACGGCGTCACCGCCCAGGACCTCCGGGTCGCCGAGCTGGCCATGAAGGCCGGGTGCGCGACGGCGGTCGTCCTCAACAAGTGGGACCTCGCCGCCGAGACCTTCGACCTCGACTACGAGCGGGCTCGCCTGGCCCGCAAGCTCCGCCTCCGGCCGCGCCTGCTGACCGCGAGCGCGCTCACCGGTCGCCACGTCGGGCGCCTGCTCGAGGAGACGCTCGCCCTCGGCGACCGGATGTCGGCCCGGATCCCCACCCCCGAGCTCAACCGGTTCCTCGGCGAGGTCGTCGAGGGCCGCCAGCCGCCGGCCAAGCAGGGCCACCGGCTGAAGCTGATCTACATGGCCCAGATCGGCGAGCGCCCCCCGCGCTTCGCGATCCAGGTCAACTCGCGCAACCGGGTGACCCGGGACTACGCCTACTTCATCGAGAACCGGATGCGCGCCCGCTACGGGCTGGACGGCGTCCCCCTGATCATCGACTTCGTCGAGCGCGGCAACCGCCGCTCCGACCGGCCGCGCCCCGACCGCGGCGCCGCCAGCCACGGCGCCATCTGACCGGCCGCTGCAAGGGCGGTTGCGCCCCTCTCGGACCGCGGATCGGAGGACTACAGTCGCCTGATCGCCAGGTCCCGCCCGGCCGCAGAACGCCGCACCAGGCGCCGGTGGCGCTCCGGACTGATCCCGCTCGCCGCGGCCCTCCTCGCGCTCGGCTTGAGTGCGACCGCCCGGGCGGGCTCGGCGCCGCTCGACGGCCGGGCTATGTGGATCTGGTACCTCGACCGCTCGGACGGCGGCGACCTCGCGGCGATCGCCGCGCGGGCCCACGCGGCCGGAGTCCGGACGCTGATCGTCAAGAGCGGCGACGGGCCGCGCTACTGGTCGCAGTTCACCCGGCGCCTGGTCGACCGCCTGCGGGCGGCCGGGCTCCACGTGTGCGCCTGGCAGTACGTCTACGGCACCCACCCGGCCGCCGAGGCCGCGGTCGCCGTCCGGGCGGTGCGCGCCGGGGCGGAGTGCCTGGTGATCGACGCGGAGAGCGAGTACGAGGGGCGCTACGCCTCGGCCCAGGCCTACCTCCGGGGGGTGCGCGCCGGCGCCGGCCCCGGCTATCCGCTCGGGCTCGCCTCCTTCCCCTACGTCGACTACCACCCGGGGTTCCCCTACTCGGTGTTCCTCGGCCCGGGCGGGGCCCAGTTCGACCTGCCGCAGATGTACTGGCGGGACATCGGCGCGAGCATCGGCGCCGTCTTCCACCACACCTACGCCGGCAACCTCATCTACCGCCGGGCGATCCTCCCGGTCGGGCAGAGCTACGGCTCCCCGTCGGCGGGCCAGATCGGTCAGTTCCGGGCGACGACCGTCCGCTACCGGGCGCGCGGGATCAGCTGGTGGGACTACGCCTGGACCCAGGCCCAGGCGCTCTGGCCGGCGCTGAGCGGGCCGGTCCCGGCGATCGCCCCGGTTCCGCCACTCGGCCTGCCCGGGCTCGGGCCGGGGTCGCGCGGTGACCAGGTGCTCTGGATGCAGGAGCACCTGGCCCGAGCCCTGCCCGCCCAGCGGACCACCGGTCTCTTCGGGCCGCAGACGCTCGGCGACCTCCGGGCCTTCCAGGCCCGGCGTGGCCTCCAGATCACCGGGCGGACCGACCCGGCGACCTGGCGGGCGCTCCTCCGCCTCCCGGTCGTAGCGGTCTCGTGGACCGGCGTGGTCGCCCGGTCGGCGGGGACGGCCGGCGGGGGCCGGGCCCGCGGGGGGGCGGCCCCGGCGTCGGCCTCGCTCCCGGCGCTGGCTCGGGAGATCCCGGACGTCGGCGGCGGCTCGTCGGCGGTCGGCGATCCCCGATAGCCCTCGTCGCGTCGGGGACGCTATCGTCGCGAGAGGGTCAGAGGCACATCGGCGTGCGTGTTGACTCCGTGGCGTCTCGGCGTGGTGGCGACCCTCCCGGCCGGTGGAGGGCGTGGAGTCTTGCGCGAGCATACCCCGCGATGTAGCATCGTAGGCGTGGCGACGCGGGTCGCCCAGTTGATCGGCTGTCGGTGCCGGGGGGTGCCACGAGGCATGTCGGATCGTGTCGGCCGCACGCCGATCCTTGCACCGTCGCGCCGGCTCATGCTGGCGGTCTTCGCGGCTATCGTTGTGGTTCTCGGAGCGCTTGCCGGGTCGGCGTTCGCGGTGGGTCACTCGGCCGTCGCGCGTGCCGGTCACAGCAAGCTCCAGGGGCGGTCGGTGCCTATGCCGGGTGAGGTGATCCCTGGGTTGGCGTCGGGGGTGGCTCGCGGAGCGCTGCGGCCCGTCCGCGCGACGCGGGCAGAGCTGCGGCGGTCGCTGACGCTGACGCTCGTCCTGAGGCGCTCGGATCAGGCGGGGTTCGAGCGCTTCCTATCCGCGGTACAGAACCCCAGGTCATCGCGGTTTCGGCACTTCGTGACTCAGCGCGCGCTGACCGCCCGGTTCGGCCCGACGCAGGGCGCCTACAACCGGCTCCTCGGCTGGTTGCGCTCAAGAGGTCTGAGGCTCGTGGCGGGCTCCGCGAACCACCTGACTCTGACCGTGGCCGGTAGCCGCCGGGCGGCCGCGAGGGCGTTCAACGTGCAGATCGCCGAATACGCGGCGACATCGCGAGCCGGCCGCGTGTACGCGAACCAGGGGGCGCCGGTCGTGCCGCGGTGGCTGGCCGGTGAGGTCGCGGCGGTGGACGGCCTTTCCAATATCGTTGCGCCGAGTCGGGCTCCCGAGCAGAGCTTCACGGAGAAAGCCGCCGCGACCGGGTTTTTCGCGGTGCTGGCATTCACCGTTTACAGCGCACTACAGAGGTTCTTGATAGAGCCGATCAATGCGGCCATCAAGAATGCGGCGGACGCGCTGGACAAGCAGTTCAAGAAATCCAATGCGCCCGGTTCCACCCAGGGCGCGAGTGGTAACGCGGGGCTGTCGGGCGCTGGCCCGGTGGCCGGTAGATCGGTGGTCGCTGCGGCCGGCGCACGGGCCGCGGTGTCGGCCGGCGCCGGCCAGAAGATTGGGCTGGTCGCCTTCGACACGTTCCGGCCTGCGGACGTGGCTGACTACGTCGCGCTCGCCGGCCTCGACCCGAAAGCCGCCGGACGCGTCAGCGAGGTGCCGGTGAACGGTGGGGTGGCGAGTCCGGGCGCCGCCCAGGATGAGGTTCTGCTCGACGCCGATGTGGCGTTGACCGCGGCGCCCGGAGCTGCGGTCGCCGTGTACGACGCGCCGCCGACCACGAGTTACGAGGCGGTGTTCAACGCGATGATCGGCGACGGGGTGACCGTGATCGGCAACAGCTGGGGATCGTGCGAGGGCGCCGTCCCGGCTGCTACGGCGCAGAGCATCGATTCGATCCTCCAGACGGCGGCGGCGTCGGGCATCAGTGTCCTGAACGCCGCCGGGGATCGCGGGAGCGGGTGCCTCGACGGCAGTCCGAACGCTGTCGCGGTGCCGGCGGACTCACCGAGCGCGACCGCCGTCGGGGGCACGAGCCAGCTTCCCAGCGCTGACGGTACGTACAGCTCCGAAACGCCGTGGAATGGCGCCGCGGCCAGTCCACCGACGGGAGAGGGCGGTTTCGGGGTCAGCCGCTATTTTGCGCGACCGTCCTACCAGGACGGCCAGACGTCCGCTGCTTCGCGCTCGGTGCCCGACGTGTCGTTCGAGGCCGACCCAGCGGACGGCTATCTGATCTGTCAGGCGGACGCCGGCGGGTGCCCGACGGGGAATCTGCTCGGCGGGACGAGTGCCTCGACCGCGGCGTGGGCCGGGATCGTCGCCCTGCTCAACCAGCGAGAGGGGCACAACCTCGGCGCCCTCAACCCACTCCTCTATCCACTTGCGGGCAGTGACGGGTTCCACTCCGCGGGGAGCATGGGCAGCGACTTCGCCCACGTCGGACTCGGCAGCCCGAACATCGACCTGCTGAGCCTCGCCCTGCGCGGCGTGAGCGCCGGGCCGCTCAGCCCTTCGACCTCCTCCCTGTTCGACGGAGCGAGCACCACGACGATCGGGGCCCAGACGCCGGCCGACGGTACGACGCCGGACCAGGTCACAGCGTTTCTCCGTGACGCCAATGGGGATACGATCGTCGGCGCTCACGTGCGGCTGTCGGCCAGTGCCGGCTCCGGCGCCGTCATCGCGCCAGCGAGCGCGGTTTCGTCCGCGAACAACGGCGCGGCGCAATTCAGCGTGACCAACGTGACCGGTGGTCCGGTCACCCTGACCGCAACCGACACCGACACCGGGGTGTCGCTGGCGCCGATCACGATCGGTTTCGCGACGCCGGTCGCGACCGGCGCATCGATCGTCGCCAGCTCGGCAGCCGTCACCAACGACGGTACGTCCAGCACGACCATCACGGTCTACCTTGCGAATGCCCTCGGCCGGCCGGCCGCCGGCAAGACGGTGTCGCTGGCGGGCGGGGGAAGCGCCGTCACGAGTCCCGCGTCGCGCCAGGCGGTCACGGGCGGCGACGGCGTCGCGACGTTTACCGCGACCGACGCCAGCAACGAGACCGCCGTGTTCACAGCGACGGACACGACCGACAGCAACCTGCCGGTGCCGGGGTCCGCCGTCGTGAACTTCCAGCCGGCCGGACCGTCGCCGTGCGTCGACACGCCGCCGACCCCGGCATCCGGCTCGGGACTCTCGCTGTCTACGTTCGCATCCGGCGTGGCGGACAACGATCAGCCGTTTGTGACCTTCGGTGGCGGTATCACGTTCACGGATCCCGCCTGCGCGGGGGTCGCCACTCCCGCCTTCGACTCCTCGGGCAACGTGTTCCTAGTCAACCGGCCAAGCGGACAGGTCTATGAGTTCGGCCCCTCGGGCGGGGTGGCCGGTCCGGGCACTGCCTTGCCCGGCACCCATTTCGCTCCGGGGGAGCTCGTCGGCGGCATGGCCTTCGGCAACGGCGGCGAGCTCTACGTGTCGCGCTACCGTGACGGCGACCAAACCAAGCCGGAGATCGTCCAACTCGACACGTCGACCGGCGCCGTCCGGCGCGTCGTGGCGACATCGGCCGGTGGGCTGCCGGACTTTCCCGGCTACCTGGCGGTGGATCCGATCAGCGGCGACCTGTTCAGCCTCGACAGCGGCGCCGGGGCCGGGACCGGGAACGACAACGTCACGCGCATCGCAAATCCAGCCAGCGCCAGCCCGACCATCGGCCCGTACGCCAATGTGGGGGGCGTTCAAACCGGTTTGACGTTCGCGCCCGACGGCACCATGTACGTCGGGGTCCTGACCGGCCCGAACACGAACGCGATCGTGTCGGTGACCGCAAACGCAGGCTCGCCGAGCACGGTGACGAAGGTCGCCACCCTTCCGAATGGCCCGTTTGGCGTCGGCGTATCCGGCGTGGACGCGCACGGCCACGCGACAGCGCTGATCGCCGTCGAGGATGGCGGAAACATCGACCGCATCGACCTGACGGCCAGCCCGGCCACCTTCACGACCATCGCGTCGCGCCCGGCCGCGTTCTCGACGGGTGGGGCGATCGGCCCGGACGGCTGCTTGTACTACGACGACCAGGACGCGTTGCTGAAGGTGACCGGGGTGAGCAGCGCCTGCTCATCGACGTCCGGTGGCACGATCCCGCAGCTCACGCTGACCGACAACGGGTCGGCCGCTCCGTCAACCGGTTCGCAGGGCAGCCTCACGGCCAAGCTCGTGAACGCCTCGACGTCGGTGGACGTGCCGATCACGTTCACTTCGCTCGGCGCCAACCCGGACTTCCGGCTCGTCCACAGCGATGCCGGCGGCAGCGCGACGTTCACCTACCCAGGAACCTTCGCGGGCGTAGATACCGTCACGGCGTTCGCCATCGTAGACGGGAAGGCGCTCGCTTCGGCACCGATCAAGATTCACTGGGTCGCCGGCCAGGACACCAGCTTCGTCTCGCTGAACCGGAGCGCGACCGGAGGAGCGCTGGGCCAGACCACGACCTTGATCGCCAACCTCACCGACGTGAACACGGCGAGCCCGATCGCCGGGGCCAGCGTCACCATCACGCTCGCCGGCCAGAGCTGCACCGCCACCACCGACGCGTCCGGCCAAGCATCGTGCGCACTCACGCCGCCCGCGCTCGGCGTGTACGCGCTCGGCGCCGCCTACGCCGGCAGCAGCGCCTACACACCGAGCACGACGGCGACGTTCTTCGACTCAGGCGGGGCGGGCTTTCCGACAATGCCCGCTGGGCAGAAGCCGCCGCCAAGCCCAGCGCCGGCCGCCGTCCCCGCGCCCAGCCCTAACCCGCCGCCCATCCCATCCCCCGTCCCGTCCCGCAAGCCGACCCCACCGCCCGACCTCGGGCTCCCCTCGGGCAGAGCCTGTGTCAGCAGACGCTCGCTCCTCGTCCACGTCCGCGCCCCGGCCGGGAAGCAGCTTGCCCGGGTCGAGTTCTTCCTCAACGGACACGCGCGACAGACGCTGACGTTCAAGAAGACACGCAAGCACCCGAAACTGCCGAGCAGCATCGTCAACCTCAGGGGACTGCCGAAGGGGACGTTCACGCTCAAGCTTGAGATAACCACCACGGCCCGCACAACTGCTACCCAGACACGGACCTACCACACGTGCGTCGCCCGGAAGAAGCCGCCGTCGAAGCCGACCAAGAAGAAGACGTAGCCGCAGGAGCGCAAGCCTCAGACGGCGACGCCGCCCGGGCGCCGGCGAAACGCGCGGGCTCTCAGGCCCACGATGCGTCTCACCCGCGATACGCGCTGCGAGCCTGGAGCGTGCCGGGGTGCTCGGCACCGAGGATCCGCTCACGCGCGGTGAGCAGCGGCTCGTAGATCGGGGGAGCGGCGTTCTCGATCAGCCAGCTGACCGCCGGCCCTGGGGAGCAGCCCGAGCGAGGGCGTGCGCGGCGGCGTCCGGATCGAGCCAGCTGCGGCGGCGGAGCTCCTCGACGAACGCCGCGTAACCGGTCAGGAGAAGCCGGGTCCGCCTCGGGTCCGGATCGAGCTGCTCGCCGGGCCGGACCATGCGTCCGGCGACCTCAGCCAGCCGGCGGCCGGGGGAGGCGGCGAGGATGGCCATGCCGAGGGCCGAGTCTCCGTGCACGGCGAGCCGGACCGGGCGGCCGAGGACATCGGCCCGCAGCTGGCTGAGGTAGCGGTTGGCGGTGGCGCCGCCGCTGAAGTAGAGCTCGCCGTCGATCGGGGCGCCGAGCCGGTCGAGGGCGTCGAAGCAGAGGCGCTCGACGAAGGCCAGCCCGTGGAGGAGCGCCGCGAACCGCTCGCCATCGCCGGCCGGATCGCCGAGGACGAACCTTTCGGCCTCGGGCGCTCGGAAGGGAAACCGCTCGCCCCGCCCGACCAGGGGATAGGCGATCACCGGCGTGCTCGCGTACGCGCCGGCCGCAGCCGTCAACTCGTCGAGGTCCCGGCCGGGGAAGGCCGCCGCCAGGGCCCCGGCGCCACAGCTCGACGCCCCGCCCGGGAGCCACTGGCCGTCCGGGGCACGGTGCGAGTAGATCCCCCGGGTCGCGTCGGCGAGCGGGCGGGGGGCGACGCCCTTGAGCACGAGCGTCGTCCCGAGCACCGAGCTCCAGTCGCCCGGGCTCAAAGCGCCGACGGCGATCTGGGCGGCGCAGCCGTCGGTCATGCCGGCGATGACCGGCGTGCCGGGCGCGATCCCGGTCTCCGCGGCGGCCGCCGCGCTCACCCGGCCCAGGCGGGTGCCGGCACGGACGACTCGGGGGAGGAGGCCGGCCGGGACGAGGTCGCAGACGCCCGGGGGCCAGGCCGCGGCGGCCAGGTCGTACCCGGTCTTCAGCGCGTGGCTCGAGTCGGCGGCCACGGTGGCGCCCGTGAGTCGCCGGGTGAGGAAGTCGGGCTGGTGGGCCAGCCGGGCGCGGCCGGCGAGCTCGGGCTGGTGCTCGAGGAGCCAGAGGAGCTTGGGGAGGGCCCACGATCCCGGCGTCCCCGCCCGGCGGATCTGCTCGGCCGACGCCCGGCCGTCGTCGTACATCAGCGCCGGGGTGAGCGGCGACCCGTCGCCGTCGACGAGGAGGATCGTCCCGGACGTCCCGCACGCCGCCAACCCCCGGACGCGCTCGGGCGCGGTCTCCCGGAGGGCATCCCGGCAGGCGGGCCCGAACCCGGCCCACCAGGCTTCCGGATCCTGCTCGTGGCGCGAGCCGGCCCGGCGGCTCTCGAACGCTCGCTCCCCGCGGCCGACGACGACCCCGTCGCCCGAGACGGCCAGCACTCGCACGGCCGTCGTGCCCAGGTCGACACCGACCCACACGGAGCTCTCCCCGCCGCCGTCCCCCGGCTCGTCGGGCGGCCTGTCCGGCATCGCCTGCGTTTCCTACCTGCCGTTGAACGTCGCTCGCTCGTCGGGGGTGCGCGCTCGGATCTCTCGGGTGCGAGCGAGCTCGGCGAGGCGCTCGGCGTTCTCGCGTCCGGCGCACGCGTCCCAGACCCCCGGGACGTGGCTCGTGGGACTTCGAGGCCACCGGGGCATCGCCTGAGCGTAACGCCTCCGCGGGCCGGTCATTGGTCGTCTCGGCGGGCGCGGGGTTGGCCGGTCGATGAGCCCAACCCCCCAGCGAGGCGGTCTCGGCCGGAGGAACGCCCCCTGCCCGACCGGGCATCTGAGCGCCCGTAAGGACATTGATCGAGCGAGGCCGGTCGGCTACCGTCCAGCGTGGCAGCCAGTCCGCGTGCCTGCGTCGGCCGGCGGAAGGTCTCAAAGGCATTCACGATGACTCCTCGCGCTTCACGTCGCCGCGTTCGGCCGGTAGCCACTCTGGTGCACAACGTGCCGGGCGGGGCTCGCGACACAGCGGCCACCTCCAGACTTGGGTTGGGCTAAATGCCTTCCCCCCGCGTGAGTCCGCGCAGTCCTGCGGGCACTTCTCCGGAGCCGTTGCGACACCGGCACCCGGTCCGGACCGGTCCGGTGAAGGGCGCCGGTCTCCACGGCGCCCAGACGGACGTGCTCGCCCTCGCGCACGCCGTCGGCAACCGAGAATTCTGCCGCCTGCTCGCCGAAGGCCGCCGCCTCCCTCTGGCATCACCGCGCAACGCGGGCGCCATGTCCTCCAGCCGGAGGCGCTCGGACGCTGGGAGGGCGCCGGCAGTCCAGCGCGTCGTCGACTACGCCGACGACCACTCATGGGCGGCAGCCACGCTGCCCCCCGACAGGATGGCGGCTTATCTGCAACAAGTTCAGGGAGGTCAACCGGCTCCGAACGTGGTGCCCTACAAGAGCCTCTACGAGCGACTGGACGCGCGCAGCACGACCCGGGTGACGATTGTCGAAGGCGGTCTGGCGTCCGGGAGCCGAGCGCACTTCACGCCGATCGCCGCGCCGGCCGGCAATTACAGCGGCGAGATACACATCGACCCGACGCAACCCGCGAGCCCGTTCGACACGCGTGATCTTGTTGCCCAGTTCACGCACGAGCTCCAGCACGCCACCGACTTCGCGCAAGGTCAGATGCCCCTGAACGCCCTGGGGCAGACCGCTCCGGTCGACTACCTAAAGAGTGAGTTCCGGGCGTGGGCGGCAGAGGCGGCAGCCGCGCTCGTGCTGGCCTTCGGCGGAGAGTACCAGAGGTCTTCGGGATCGTTACTAACCCAAATCGGCAACTTGGGATCTCGCATCACGGTCGAACTTCGGACACTCGCCCAGGAGTTTCAGAGCATGGCCAGCCATGCGCCCCATGGCGGCGCGGGCGCGGCGTTCGATCACGCCCAACTGGGTGTGACCAGTTCGACCAGTGTCTTCGTCCTGAGAACGATCGGCTACCTCAACAAATACGGAATCGCTCAGACCCCGCACGGTTCGTTGGGGCCGGCGGACGCGGTCAACTGGATCCGCGGAACCGGAGCGGTCGCGCTCACGGAAGCGGTCGACCTGTTCAACGCCCGCAAGCCGAGGGCGGTCTGAGGTCCAAGGCCGCCGGCTTGAGCGGGCTGCTGCGCGCGCATCGGACAGCCTCGAGCCGAGGCCGCGACCTCAGCCGAGCGGCGACGGCGGGATCCGGGTCTGGCCCCGGACGCCGGGGATGCGCATGGCGAGCTGGTCGATGAAGCACCACGACCAGTCCTCGCCCGGCTCGATCGAGCGGATGATCGGGTGGGCGCTCACCCGGGCGTGGGCCGTGGCGTGACGGTTGGGCGAGTCGTCGCAGCAGCCGACGTGGCCGCACTGGAGGCAGATGCGCAGGTGCAGCCACGGGTCGCCCGTGGCCAGGCAGTCGACGCACCCGTCGACGGCCGCGGGTAGCTCCGTGATCAGGATGTGGTCGAGGTGGGTGCAGGTGGCCATGGCGATCGCTCCTCCGACTCGTGTCTGGTCTGGGTGAAGGGCAGGGAGACGCGGAAAGTGGTCCGGCCCGGGCGGGAGGAGAAGGTCAGCGAGCCGTCGTGACGGTCGGCGACCACCCGCCGGGCGGTCGCCAGTCCGAGCCCGGTCCCCTGGCCGACGTCCTTGGTCGTGAAGAAGGAGTCGAACACCCGGTTGCCGATCGTCTCCGGGATCCCCGGCCCGTCGTCCTCGATCTCGACCACCGCACACGTCCCGTCGCGGCGGGTGATGACCGTGATCGTGCCGGCCTCGCCGAGCGCGTCGATCGCGTTGTCGAGGAGGTTCGTCCACACCTGGTTGAGCTCCGACCCGTGGACGGTCAGCTTCGGCAGGCTCCGGTCGTAGCGGCGGACCACCGTGATGGTCGTGTGCTTGAGCTTGTGTCCGAGGATCAGCAGCGTCGTCTCGATCCCCTCGTGGAGGTCCACCTCGACGAGGCCGCCGCGGTCGAGATAGGCGTAGGACTTGACCGCCCCGACGAGGACGGACATCCGTTCGGTCGACTCCTTCAGCTCGGCTACGAGGCCCTCGGCGCTGAGGCTGGCCGCGACCCAGCGGAGCGCCTTGCCGGTGGCCGGCCCGGCGAGGGTGGCCACCCGCTCGAGCCAGTCCCGGTCGACCCCGGCGGCGGCCAGCGGCTCGGCGACCCGCCAGGGCTCCTCGACGCCGAGCTCCTCGAGTTGCTCGACCAGTGCGTCCTCGGCGTCGGCCGCGTCGAGCGTGTCGAGCGCCGTGCGGCCGGCGGCCCCGGCCAGCGCCTCGTCTTGGAGCGCGACGAGCTGCTCGGCGTCGACCCGCTCGATCCCCGACGAGACGAAGGCCCGGAGGGCTCCGTTGATCACGCGGAGCGCCTCGCCCAGCTGGGTCGCGGTCCGCTGGGCGGCGGCGGCCGGGTTGTTGAGCTCGTGGGCCAGGCCGGCGGCCATCGTCCCGAGCGAGGCCAGTCGCTCCCGGTTCTGCTCGAGCGCGGTGATCCGGCCGATCATCGGCCTGACCACCGCCATGATCCGGCGGTGGACGGGCGGCGCGGAGAGCGTCAGCCGGCGGAAGTCCTCGGGCTCGATCAGCGCCATGCGCAGATCCTCCTCGGCCTGGATGCGGAGGTCCATCGGCTCGTCGAGGAGCGCGCTGACCGCGCCGATCCAGGTTGGGGCCGTGTGGCGCTTGAGCGACTCGGCCTGGCCCTGCCCGAGCAGGTAGGACCGGGCGGAGCCCTCGAGGAGGAGCATCAGCCCGCGGGAGGTCGCCGCCTGCTCGATCAGGATCTCGCCGGATGCCGCGTTGAGCGGCCGCGCGACGGCGAGCCACTCGCCGAGCTGGGCGTCGTCGAGATCGTCGAAGAGGTTGATCTCCCGCAGCTCGGCCAGGCTGACCGGGTCCGGCGTCATCCGCCGGCCAGGTACTCGTGCACGAACGTCACCGCCATCGACCCCTCGCCGACCGCGCTGGCCACCCGCTTCAGCGACCGGGCGCGGACGTCGCCGGCGACGAACACCCCGGGCACGCTCGTCTCGAGCAGGCGCGGCTCGCGCTGGAGCGGCCAGTCGGCGGTCTGGGCGTCGAGGCCGGCGAGGATGAAGCCGCGCTCGTCGCGGGCGAGCACGCCCTCGAGCCAGTCCGTGCGGGGCGAGGCGCCGATGAATACGAAGCACGCGTCGGCCACGAGCGTCTCCTGCGCCCCGTAGACGTCGCGTATGCGCAGCGATCGCAGGCGCCCGGAGTCACCGGCGGCGCTGGTCGCGGTGGTCCTCAGCCGCACGGCGATGTTTGGCCGCTGGGCGATCTGCTCGATCAGGTAATGGGACATCGACCGCTCGAGCGACGGGCCCCGCACCAGCATCGTGACCTTGCGGGCGTAGCCGCTGAAGTGGACCGCCGCCTGGCCGGCGGAGTTCGCCCCGCCGATCACGACCACGTCCTGGTCGGCGCATGAGCGGGCCTCCGACGTGGCAGCACCGTAGTAGACCCCGGTGCCGGTGAGCTCGGCGAACCCCGGGACGTCGATCTGGCGGTAGGAGACGCCGGAGGCGATCAGCACGCAGTTGGCGCTCAGCGTGCCGCCGTCGCTCAGCTCGACGATCCGCCCGGCGCCCTCGGCCCGCAGGGCGACGGCGTCCTGCACGGTCAGCAGCTCGGCGCCGAGGCGTCGGGCCTGGTCGGTGCCGCGCCGGGCGAGATCCGAGCCGCTCAGCCCCATCGGGAAGCCGAGGTAGTTCTCGATCCGACTCGATTGGCCGGCCTGGCCGCCGAAGCCCTCGCGCTCGACCATGACGGTACGCAGGCCCTCCGACGCGCCGTAGACGGCGGCGGCGAGACCGGCCGGGCCGCCGCCGACGATCACGAGGTCGTAGTGGTCCTGGGTCGGTCGCCCGCTGACGCCGAGCCGCTCGGCCAGTTCGAACACGGTCGGCCGCTCCATCACGCTGCCGTCCTCGAGCACGGCGACCGGCAGATGGTCGGCGTCGACGGCGATCACGGTCAGCAGCTCGCGGGCCTCGGCATCGCGTTCGACGTCGAGCCACCGGGCGGGCACCCGGTTGCGGGCGAGGAAGTCGCGGAGGTCGTGGGAGTCCTTGGAGAAGCGGTGGCCGATGATCCGGACCCCGCCGGCTTCGAGCGCCGCCCCCGACTCCCAGGTGGTGAGGAGATCCTCGAGCACCGGGTAGAGCAGCTCGTCGGGCGGGTCCCACGGCTTCAAGAGGTAGTAGTCGAGGGCGACCTCGTTGATCGCCGCGATCGCCGCCTCGGTGTCGGCGTAGGCGGTCAGGAGGACCCGCTTGGCGTCGGGGACGAGCTTGCGCGCCTCGATCAGGTAGTCCGTCCCCGCCATGCCGGGCATCCGCTGGTCGGCGATCAGGAGCGCGACCTGGTCGGCGCGGCGGCGCACTTCGCGCAGGAGCTCGAGCGCCTCGGCCCCGGATCCGGCGCGGAGGATCCGGTAGCGCTCGCCGAACCCGCGGCGGAGATCCCGGGCGACCGCGGCGAGGACAGCCGGCTCGTCGTCGACGGCGACGATCGCCGGGCGCCGCTCGGCGGCCATCAGCGGCGGGGTCGCCGGTCGGACGGCGGGAGTTGGGCGGGGGCGGGGAAGGGCATGGGGAGGGCGCCGGTCGAGTACATGCTGCCCTATTCATCGAGATGCGTCCGGTCCGGACCGCAGACGTGCCCGTAAACCGTCCCCTCGAGCCCCCCGGGACGCTCCCGGTGCCTTCGTCGTCGTCGGGACGGCGCAGGCGCGGCGTAGGCGCCTCGGTCGGTCTGCGTGGGGTCCGACGGTTGGCTGCCCGGCGGTTCCGGGTAGCCGAGTCCACCGACGACCGCGAGCGCCGCGATCGGCGACTCGCGCGGGGGCGATGCCCCCCGGAGACGGGCCGCATCCGGGACGCCGGTGCGAGCGCGGCTCCGGTTCACTCCGATCGGAAGGCTCGACATGACGCAGCAGGACCGCGAGACGGTGGCCGTGCTCGGCGCCGGCGGGACCATGGGGTTCGGGATGGCGCGCAACCTCGCTCGGGCCGGCCTCGAAGTCCGGGGTTGGAACCGCTCGCGCGAGAAGGCGGAGCCGCTCGCCGGAGACGGCGTGACCGTCGTCGAGACCCCGGCCGACGCGGCGGCCGGCGCCGGGTTCATCCTGACCATGCTGGCCGACGCCGATGCCGTGCTCGCGGCGATGGACGGCCCGGAGGGCGCGCTCGGCCGGGCGGCCCCGACCACCGTGTGGCTCCAGATGAGCACGATCGGCGAGGCCGGGACCGAGCGCTGCGCCGAGCTCGCCGGGCGCCGGGGGATCACCTTCGTCGACGCCCCGGTGCTCGGGACCAAGCAGCCGGCCCAGGCGGGCAAGCTCACCGTCCTCGCCTCCGGCCCCGACGGCGTCCGCGAGCGGGTCCGGCCGATCTTCGACGCGGTCGGGCAGAAGACGATCTGGGTGGGCGGCGCCGGTCAGGGGACGCTGCTGAAGCTCGTCACCAACAACTGGATCCTCGCCGTAGTCGAGGGGGCGGCCGAGACGATCGCCCTCGCCGAGGGGCTCGGCGTCGATCCCGGCCTCTTCTTCGAGGCGGTCGACGGCGGCCCGCTCGACCTCCCGTACCTGCGGATGAAGGGGAGGGCGATCGTCGAGCGGGACTTCGAGCCCTCGTTCAGCCTGAGCCTGGCCGCCAAGGACGCCCGTCTGGTCGAGGAGGCCGCCGAGCGCCGCCAGCTCGACCTGCCCCTCACCCGGGTCATCCGCCGGCGCCTCGACGAGGGGACCGACGAGCACGGCGCCGAGGACGTGAGCGCCACCTACTGGATGAGCGCCCCCTGACGGTTTCGGCGCCGGGCGAGCGGGAAAGACTGAGGGCATGCCCCCCACGATCAGAGAGACCTACAACCTGCCGAAGCGCTCACCGGTGGCGGCCCGCCTGTGGCTCGTCCCGGGGATCATCACCGTGATCGCATTCGGTCTGTGGCTGGCGCTCCCCCGTACCCCGATGGTCGCCGGCCTGCTTGTGCTCGTCGTCATCGGCGCGGTCGGGATCGCGATCGGCCGGATTCTGACCAGCCGGCAGCTCACTGACCTCCCGCAGCGCCAGCCGGCAAAGCCGCCGAGCATAGGTGGCGACTAACCCGAGCGGACATCCCGACGAGAAGGAGGCGCGGACCATGCCGACCAAGAAGCAGGCCGAGGCGAGCCGGAGCAATATCAAGGCGGCCCAGAAGGCGGCCAAGGAAAAGCGGACGCTCGCTCACCTCCCGGCCGGCACCCGCAGCGAGCTCGGCAAGCAGGCGGCCCGGGGCCGCCGCCGGGGTGGTGAGCCCGGCCATGCGCTCGAGGATCGCAATCGCCAGCAGCTCTACGACGTGGCCCGCAAGGAGAACATCCCCGGCCGCTCGAAGATGGGCAAGTGGGAGCTGATCGAAGCGATTCGCGCGGCCCGTTCCTCGGCCTGACCGCCAGGGCCGCCGGGGCCGCCGGGGAGGCCGACTGAGGCGGGTCGCCCGGCGCCCTCCGGGCGCGCCTCTACGCTCCCCCGGTGCCGAGGATCGCCCAGGTCGAGCCGCTGACCACGGCCCGCGCCCTCCACGGGCCGTTCGACTACCTGATCCCGCCCGAGCTCGCCGAGGCGGTCGCGGTCGGGTCGGTCCTCCGCGTCCCGTTCGCCGGCCGCGAGCTCCTCGGGGTGGTGATCGGGCTCGCCGGGACGACCACCGTCGCGCCCGACCGCCTGCTCGCCCCGGTCGGCGTCATCGACCCCGGCATCCCCGCCGAGCTGGTCGAGCTCGCCGACTGGCTGGCCGGCGAGTACTGCTCGACCCGAGCGCGCGCCCTCTCCCTGATGCTGCCGCCCGGCGCCGCCGGCCGGATCCGCGCCCGCGCCCAGCTCGTCGCCCGCCTGACCGCCGCCGGAGCGGCCGCGCTCGCCGCCGACGTCCGCCTCTCGGACGCCCAGCGCCGGCTGCTCGACCGCCTCCAAGGCGAAGGCCCGCTCCCGGCCAGCCTCGCCCTGGCCGCCCTGCGCCGGCTCGAGGGCCGGGGTCTGGTCGAGCTCGAGCGCCGGGTCGTCGGCCGCCGACCGGCCCACCCGGCGATCGGGGCCCGGCGCGCCGGCCCGGCCGTGCTCGAGCCCGCCCAGACGCTGGCCCTCCGGCACCTGGCCGAGGCGATCGCCGCCGGCGTGCCCCGCCGGTACCTCCTGCACGGCGTGACCGGCTCCGGAAAGACCGAGGTCTATCTCCGGGCCGCCGCGGAGGCACTCGACCGCGGTCGCGGGGTGATCGTCCTCGTCCCGGAGATCGGCCTGACCCCGCAGACGGTCGGGCGGTTCATCGACCGGTTCGGCGAGACCGTCGCCGTCCTCCACTCCCGTCTCGGGGCGGGCGAGCGCTACGACGAGTGGCTCCGCCTGCGGCGAGGGGAGGCGCGGATCTGCGTCGGCCCGCGGTCGGCCGTCTTCGCCCCGATCGACCGGCTCGGGCTGATCGTCGTCGACGAGGAGCACGACCCGTCCTACAAGCACGAGGGCGACCCCCGCTACGACGCCCGCCACGTCGCCGAGCGGCGGGCCCAGACCCACGGGGCGGTGCTCGTGGCCGGGAGCGCGACGCCCCGGCCGGAGAGCTACCACCGGCTCGTCCACCTGCGGCTGCCCGACCGGGTCGACGGCGGCCGGCTGCCGCCGGTCGAGGTGCTCGACATGCGCGAGAAGCGGGGGGCCCTCCACCCGACGACGTTCGACGCCCTCGCCGACCTCCGCCACGACGGGGGCAAGGCGATCATCCTCCTCAACCGGCGGGGCTGGTCGAACTTCCTCTCGTGCACCTCGTGCGGCCGGGTCTGGGGTTGCCCGGACTGCGACGTGTCGCTCGTCCTCCACCGGGCCGACGGGCTGCTCGCCTGCCACCACTGCGGTCACCGCGAGCCGGTGCCCCGGCGGTGCCCGGACTGCGGGTCGACGAGCGTGGCCCGCCACGGGACCGGGACCGAGCGCCTCGAGCACGAGCTGGCGGCCGCGCTCGGCCGGACCGACCACCCCGTGTTTCGCCTCGACGGCGACGTCGCCGCGACCAAGGGCAGCGCCGCGGCCGTCCTGCGCCGCTTCGAGCAGGCGCCGTCCGGGGTCCTGATCGGCACCCAGATGGTGGCCAAGGGCCACGACTTCGACGGGGTCGGGCTCGGCGTCGTGCTCGACGCCGACGCCACCCTCCGCTTCCCGGACTTCCGCTCGGAGGAGCGGACCTTCGCCCTGGTCGCCCAGCTCGCCGGCCGGGCCGGCCGGGGGCCGGGGGGCGCGGCCGGGAGGGTGCTCGTCCAGACGCTGGCGCCCGGGGCGCCGAGCATCGAGTTCGCCGCCCGGCACGACAGCGACGGGTTCCTCGCGGCCGAGCTCGGCCGCCGGGAGGCGCTCCGCTACCCACCGTTCGGCGAGTTGATCCGCATCGTCTGCTCATCTGAATTTCCCGGAGCGGCACTCGCCGGCGCGCAGTCGCTCCGCCGGGAGCTGGTGGTCCCGGGCGCGGCCGTGCTCGGGCCGGCGCCCCTCTTTCGCCTGCGCGGGCGCGAGCGGGCCCAGCTGGTGGTCAAGGGGGGCGAGCGGGCGGCGACGGTCGCCGCCGTCGGGGCGGCGGTCGCCCGCCCGCGGGGGCGCGACGTCGCGGTCAGCGTCGACGTCGACCCCCAGTAGGCGGGCTCAGGCGGCTATCCGGCGAACAGGCGCTCGAGCTTGTCGAGCTGGGTCGACCAGCCGGCCTCGGCCATGGCGACGAGCTCGTCGGCGCAGATCATGCGCGAGGTGATGACGACCTTCGTCCGGTGCTCGCCCTGCTCGATGAACTCGATCGTCGCCTCGGCCGACTCGATCAGCGGGCTGTCGGCGATCTCCTCGGCGAAGGACAGGCGGGTGGGTGGCTCGACCAGGCCGAAGCGGCCGTCGCTCGGGTACTCCTCGCCGTCGGGACCGACCATCGTCAGGCGTCGGACGCCGCCCGGGCGCAGGTCGAACTCGATCGTCTCGCGGGGCGTCGTGAAGCACTCGGGCCCCCACCACCGGGCCACCTCGTCGGGGTCGGTCCACATCTTCCACACCAGGTCGCGGGGAGCGTCGAAGGCGCGCTCGATCACGATCGTCCGCTCGCTCAACACCGATTGCTCAGTCATCGTCGTCGGCCTTTCGTTGGATGTCCCGGAGGTGCAGCGCGAGGCGGTCGAGGCGGCCGTCCCAGATCTCGCGGTACTGCTCGAGCCAGTCGGCCACCTCGCGGAGGGGCGCCCCCTCCAGACGGGACGGACGGAGCTGGGCCGTGCGGCCGCGCGTGATCAGGCCGGCCCGCTCGAGCACCTTGAGATGCTTGGAGATCGCCTGGACGCTGAACGGGAACGGCTCGGCCAGCTCGTTCACCGTGACCTCGCCGTCCCGGGCGAGCCGCGCGAGGATCGCGCGACGGGTCGGGTCGGCCAGGGCGGAAAACGTGGTGCTGAGCTCGTCGGTCGCCATCGCCTATTCACCGGGTTGGTTGATAAACCATTCGGTTGAATACTAGCGAACGGTCGGCTTGGCGTCAAGGGGCGAGGCGATTCGGCGCGAGCTAGCGAAGCTTGGCGAGCGCCCGCAAGCAGGTCCGCTGGGCGGCCCCGTGCTGGGCCGCGCAGTACGCGGGCTGCCTGATCGTCTTGATCGCCGCGCCCTGAGCGTCGCGCCAGACGATCTCGATCGGGGCGATCGGGCCGAGCGGGCCGGACTCCGACGGAGAAGGGGGCGCCAGGGTCGACGGGACCGGTAGGCCGGGCGCCGGGTGGGGCGCCTTCGGCAGCTTGATGCGAGCGTGAACGGTGAGGAGGAAGAAGTTGTTGGTCACGGGGAGCGTGCGGTCGGCGCGCCACCGGTACTTGAGCGTCACGCTGGCCACGCCGTCGGGCACCAGGCTGTCGATCGTCCCGGACTCGGTCTGGTAGCCGCCGAGCTGCCCGCCGATGCCGAACGAGCCGCCGGTCGCGGTGCCGGCCGTGATGGCCGCGGCGGTCGATGGACCGCCGCCGCCGCCGCCGGAGGCGGTGCGCCCGATCTGCGAGATCAGCAGCTCGAACCGGGGGTGTAGGCGAAGCTGGTGCTCGAGGTGCTGCTGCTGGGGCGAGCGTGGCGGAGAGCAGTGCGCCCGGGGGGACGGGGGGACCAAGAACGCGGGGATCAGGTAGTAGCGGTCACCGCGCGCCGTCGTGGTGAGCAGTCGCTCGTAGCCGACCTCGATGCCTTGGAGGAACGGATCCGGGAAGCGGGACGCCGGAGGAACGTCGGCTGGGACCTGGGGACGGCGGAGGACCTCGAGGATCGCGAGCAGGGCCGGGTCCGGGGCCGCCGGCAGGTTCTGCGGGAGCTTCGCCGGCACCGGCAGGCCGTGGCACGAAGCGCTCGGCACCGTGACCACCGAGGTGGCCGGCGACCGTGCCCCGCCCGACCCGACTCCGGCCGCGAGGATGGCGGCCACCGCCAGTCCGAGGAGGGCGGCGGCGGCAGGACGAGGCGGGCGCCGGTATCCGCCGGTCGGGTGGCCCATCAGGGAAGCGTACCTGTCAGTCGGGAATCATCCTAGTGGACGCGTCCGCAAGTTCTGCGCGTCTCAGCAGCCTGGCCCCGGGCCGGATCACTCTGCACAGCACAACTTGGACGCAAAGCAAGGCCGGGTGAGGGATGATGGAACGGTGCGTTCAATCCAGGCCCGCGGCGTCCCCGCAGGTCGGCGGCGGTGCGCAACATGTGAGGAGTGCTCAGAATGCAGACCGGCCTCTTCCCCGTGCTGCCGATCTGTCCGGCGGCCGGGCAGATCCCGGGTGCGATGACGAACGACCCGTTCGCGGCGGCGGACGGCTCCGACCACACTCGTCGTCGTCGCGCCGTGATGGCGACATTTCCCGCGAGTCCGCGCAAGGCAGCCGCCCACGAGCCCCTGGTCCGCTCGATCGCCGCCGAGCTGATTCGGCAGGTGACCAGTCGGCAGGAGGCGGACCTCGTGCGTGACTTCTCGTGGGAACTAGCCGGTCGGGTCATGCTGGACTTGATCGGCGTCCCGCGGGAGGATCAGGAACGCATCAAACGCGGCTCGCGGGGACGCGCGGGACTCCTCGCCGGAGAGTCGACCGAGGCCGAGCAGACACGGCTGTCCCTCGACCTCGTGAGTTTCTGGGGCTACTGCCAGGAGCTCGTGGCCAAGCGGGTCGACGAACCGCGGGACGACTTCGTGAGCGCGTTGGTCGCCTACCGCGCGGGAGATGACGCGGTGCTCACCGAACGCGAGATCGCGAGCATCGCGCTTGACTGCCTCGCAGCCGGTCACGAGACCTCATCGAACCTCATCTCGAGCGCTTTGTTCCATCTGCTCAGCAGCGGGCGCTGGGACGAGATCGCGGCCGACCCGGAGCGTCTGCCGCCACTTCTGCGTCGGCGCCGCGATGGCCCGGCTCGAGGCGCGCGTGGCGCTCGAGGTGCTCGCCGAAGGCCTGCCGGGACTGCGCCTGGAGGACGGCTACGAGCCGCGTTATGTCCCGAGCTTCGAGTTCCGCGAACTGGAGGTTCGGCCGGTCGTCTGGGACCTGGCGAAGCACTGAAGGCGCCCTACACGGAGCACTCGCCGGCCCTGCTCACACCCCGTCGGCCTCGACCGCCGTCATCGGTCCGATCTCCGGCCGCACGCCCCCGTCGTAGGCCACGAGGGCCGGGAAGGCGAGGACGACGAGACCGGCGCCGACGACGCAGGCCAGACCGCCGCTCAGCACCGACGTCCGCGCGGAGGTCAGCGATGCGACCGTCCCGGCCTCGATGTCGCCGAGCCGGACGCCCCCGGTCACCACCAGCCCGAAGACCGACGACATCCGCCCACGCATCGCGTCGGGGGTGACCGTCTGGTTGATGGTCGACCGGCAGACCGCGCTCACGCTGTCGGCCGCTCCGGCCAGGGCGAGGAGAGCGGCCGCCGACCAGAGGGTGTCGACCAGGCCGGCCGCGGCGATCGCCCCGCCCCAGACGATCACGGCCACCAGCACGATCCGTCCGAGCCGGCGGGCGTGCTCGAGCCAGCCGGTGGTGAGCGCGGCGACCGTCGCCCCGGCGGCGACCGCCGCGTAGAGGAGGCCGGCACCTCCGGCCCCGGCGTGGTAGACGGTCAGCGAGAGCACGGCGAACAGGGCCCGCGGCATCCCGAAGGTCATCGCCACCAGGTCGATCACGAAGCTGCCGAGGAGGGCGTTGTTCGACCGGACGAAGCGGAGGCCCTCGACGATCGACGCAATCATCGGCTCCCGTTCGCCGACGATGTCGGTCGGACGCTGGGGTCCGATGGCCAGGGCGGCGGCGATCAGGGCGAGGCAGCTCGCCACATCGACCGCGTAGGCGGACCCGACCCCGGCCGTGGCGATCAGGAGGCCCCCGAGCCCCGGGCCGGCGATCGCCGTCAGCTGGTAGCTGCCGAAGTTGAAGGCCAGAGCCGACCGGAGGCGGGATCCGACGAGGTTCGGGATGATCGAGCTCTGCGCCGTCAGCTGGAGCGACGACCCCCCGGCGAGCACGCCGGCCAGGGCGAAGACGAGCCCGACCGGCGGCCGCCCGGCGAAGCTCAGCCCGGCGAGGAGCCCGGCGCCGAGGATCGTGGCCAGCTGGGCGGCCACGAGCAGCCGGCGCCGGTCGATCCGGTCGGCCACGGCCCCGCCGAGCAGGGAGACGACGATCATCGGACCGAGCTCGGCCGCCCCGACCAGCCCGACCAGGCCGGCCGACCCGGTGAGGACGAACACCTGGTAGGGCACGGCGACCAGCGCCGCCTGCGTCCCCAGCCCAGAGACGATCTGGCCGGCCGCCAGCAGGCGAAAGTCGCGCGAGGCCCGCAGGGCGTCGAGGTTGATCGCCAGGCGCCGCAATTCGCCCTGCATCGTTTCAGGCGCCGGCGGGGGCCGGCGCCCGGGCGCCGGCGGACGGCGGGCCGGGCCGGCGGGCCGGCGGGCCGGTGGGGTGGTGTCGGCCGGCCCGGGTGTCCGGGTTTCCGGGCGCCCGCCTGCGGCCGGCCCGGGTGTCCGGGTGTCCGGGCGCCCGGCTGCGGTCGTCCCGGCTAGGCGCCGGCCCGCACCGACCGGGTGGCCGCGCCGGCCGGCATGTCCTGGGTCAGGCGGAGATCCGGGTGGCTGGTCGGGATCGACTGGAGGTGGAGCCGGCCGAGCTTCGCGTGGACGATCGCCTTGGTGCCGAGCTCGGCGTCCATGACCTCGTGGCGGCGTTCCCAGAGCTCCCGGATCGCGGGCTCGCGTCGAGGCGGCTGGGCTCAGGCTGACGAAGTGCGGATCGCCGTACCGGCGGGCGTGTCCGGCGCGAAACCGGGCAAGCGTGGCGCGGGCGGTGGCCGTGGCTCAGACTGCTCAGCATGAACAAGACCACATTTCTCGGCGACAAGCCGATCAACCGCGTCGGCTTCGGCGCGATGCAGCTCGCGGGCCCCGGCGTCTTCGGACCGCCGGCCGATCCGGATGGCGCCCGGGCGGTCCTGCGGCGGGCCGTCGAGCTCGGGGTCGACCACATCGACACGGCGCAGTTCTACGGGCCGGATGTCGTCAACGACCTGATCCGCGACGCGCTCTACCCGTACCCGGCCAACCTCAAGCTCGTCACCAAGGTCGGCGGCCGCCGCGACGAAGCGGGCGCCTGGCTGCCGGCCCAGTCGCCGCAGGAGCTGCGCGACGGCGTAGAGGCCAACCTGCGGTCGCTGCGGGTCGAGCGCATGGATCTCGTCAACCTGCGCCGGATGCCCGAGGGCGAAGGGCCGGGCGTCCGGCTGGCCGAGCAGCTCGGCACGCTCGAGGACCTGCGCCGAGAGGGCAAGCTCGACCTGATCGGCGTGTCGAACGTCGACCGGGACGGCGTCGAGCGGGCGCTCGAGCTCGTGGAGGTCGCCCAGGTTCAGAACTCGTACAGCATCATCGACCGGGGGGATGACCCGGTCGTCGAGCTGTGCCGCGAGCGAGAGATCGCCTTCGTGCCGTTCTTTCCGCTCGGCTCGGCGTTCACCGGCGGCCCGGCCAAGCTCGCGCAGGATCCGACGATCGCGGGCGTGGCCGAGAAGCACGGGGCGACGGCGTCGCAGATCGCCCTGGCGTGGCTGCTGGCTCGGTTTGAGCGGATGCTGCTGATTCCGGGGACGAGCTCGATCGGGCACCTGGAGGAGAACATGGCGGTGATCGACATCGAGCTGGACGACCACGATCTCGCGGAGCTCGAGGCGGTCGAGCAGGTGGGGCGGCCGCTGGGGTGAGAGCCGGCTGGTGCGGGCGTGGCGGGCCGGACGGGGCGGGCGCGGGGACGGCGAGGCCGGCCTCGCCGGAGGCGCTCGACCAGCGGGTCGATCCTCGACGGCCGACGCCGCCCGAGGCAGGAGGCCTCGCGCCAGGTCATTAGAGTCGCGGCATGAGCTTGCAGAGTCGGCTCCGTCCCGCGTTACATTTCGTCCTGATCACGCCACGCCAGAAGCTTCACCTCCTGGTCGACGAACTCATCGACGCTGAGGCAGAAGCAGCGCTCGGCCGACTCGTCCGGGAGCGAGAGCCGCTCGAAGGGTGGACCGCCACCGAGGACACCGAGGCGACCGAGGACGCCTGGGTGCTCGCGAACGCGCGCGAGGCGATCCGCGAAGAGCCTTGGTAGCCCGTAGCGAGGTTCTTCGCGACCCTGACCAAGGAGATGCTCCTACACGACACGCCGCCGGGCGGCTGGACCGCCAGGGCACAGCTGCGCTCGGCGATCTTCGAGTACATCGAGGGGTTCTACAACCCGATCCTGCTGCACAGCACGCTCGGGATGCGCTCCCCGGTCGAGTACGAAGCCGACCACGCCGCCGGCGATCCCGACAGCCTCGCGCGCACGGCCGTGCGCGAAAAAACTGTGGACAACCTTCGGTTGCCCACAGGTACTGCGACTACAACAACCTGACTCCACGAAAGCGGGGGAGGTCCAGGGCGTCTACCAGGCGATGCGCGACAAGCTGAGCACCGACCGTGGTCGCGAGCTCTACGCCCAACGCAAGATCACGATCGAGCCGGTGTTCGGGCAGATCAAATACAACCGGCGCATCGACCGGTTCATGCGAAGAGGCAGATCCGCCGCCCTGTCTGAGTGGCGCTTAGTCACAGCGACGCACAACCTGCTCAAGCTCCACAGCCACTGGACCACCAGCACCGCCTGACAGGCAACAGGCCGCCGTCGGTCGCCACCTTTCTCCCCACCCGCGGCCATCGTTCCTCCCCGCCGGCGGCCATCATTGTTCCCCGCTCCGGATACTCCGACAGCCTCGCGACGAACGATGCGTCGGGTCAGGCGGGACCTATTCGATGACGCCTTCCAGCAGCGCGGCGATCCTGTCCCTCCTCCCCCTGAGATCAACGCCGAAGTATTCGTGGATCAGCTTGTCGCGATTCCCGCGATCTGGCGCCAAGGGATCGAGTCATCGCGTGCGCGGGTTTCCGCTGAGAGGCCCTTGGCCGCCTGACCGAGGACGTCGATGTTGCGGATGACCGCGTCCTGGGTCTTCCGATCGGCGAAGAAGGCGTCGTGGCCGTCTCGGGTGTATTCGATGACGGCATCGATCGCGTCGAGGGTGTGGAGGAGGTAGGCGCGCTGGCTGTTCACAGAGCGATGGCTTCGGACAGGATCTGTTCGCGCAGGTATGGGCTGATCCCGCCCTCGCTGACCAGATCGACCTTCAGACCGAACAGATCCTCGAGTTCCTGCCATAGCCCGACGAAGTCCAGCAGGCTTCGGCCGGGGTCCATTTCGACGAGGAGATCAACGTCGCTGGCAGGCCCGGCGTCACCGCGAGCGGCGGACCCGAACACGCGAACGTTTCGGGCGCCGTGTCGTGAGGCACGGGCCAGGATCTCGCTCCGACGCTCCCGGATCGCATCAAGGTCTGCGACGGACATCTCGAGGTTCACGTTACCGGCATCGGCGGCAGGCATCGAGAGGGATCGCACCGCCGGGCCGGCGCGCGGCCACGCGGATGCGACGAGGCCGCGCGTCAGCGCGGAGCGGTGGATCAGCCGCGAGGTGCGATTCGCGGGTCAGCCGGAACCGTCGGGGCGGGCCTCTCGTGGACGGCAGCGATGATCTCGGTGTTATCGATCCCGCGCAGATACCGCGACGTGATCGCCAGATCGGCATGCCCGAGCTGGCGTTGGATCACCAGCATCGAGATCCCCTCCCGTGACATCTCGACCGCGTGCGCATGCCGGAGTTGGTGTGGCGCGAACCGACGGCGGACACCGGCCACAGCAGCGGCGTGGTGCAGTTGGGCGCGGATTCCGGCTGACGCGCATGGTCGCCCGCGAGTCGGACCGCGCACGACGCAGAACAGCCGGCCGACTGGTAGCTCTCTCCTAAGTTCGAGCCACGGGTCGAGGTGCGACCACGCCCAGCGATCCATTCCGACCTCGCGGCGCTTATCGCCCTTACCGTGGCGGACGAGCAGCGAGCCACGGACTGGGTCGAGGTCCGTCTCGTTGAGCGCGAGCGCCTCGCTGATCCGAAGCCCGGCACGCCACAGGACGACGATGATGCAGCGCAACCGCACGGCCTCGGCGCTCTCGCCTGCGGCGCGCATTACCGAAACGATCTCCTCAACGGTCGGCGGATCCGGCGGATATCGCAGGCCCTTGTTCCTGGGCGAGAGCCCCTCGTGGAAGCTGGACGTGGTCGCGGGCGACCTCCGCCTACCGGCGCAATCCAGCAGCGGCATAGACTCCATGATGTCCTCCTCTCGACGACGAACGAATACCTTGCCACCGTCCGGTGCCTGGCCCCGGCGAGTGAACAGATCCGAGCGGGAAAAGCAGTCGTGAGGCACCGATTCGCGTGGCCTGATGGAACGTCGCCGAAGCGGTCGTCCGCCCCCTGGTGCGCCAGGGGACGAAAGCGCTCGCCGGCTGCCGGCGACGGCCTCGCCTTCCGCGCAAGCCGGGATTCCGGAGCCGATGCTTCCTCGCAGGACCGAAGCAGGGCCTGTGCGGCGACGACGCCAAGGCTCCCACCCAGACAAGACGCGCGACGACTGGGCTGAAGTCTGAGCTGAGTCTTAGTTGCCCGGCAGCCGGCCGTTCCACATTGCGGTTGGTGTTGCCATCCGTTGGACATGTCCCACCCTGGGCCCGCCGCCGCCTGCGCGAGCTACTATCGGACGACACGAGCCTTGACTCGCAGGAAGCGGATGAAGTCCGCACGACAGGCAAAGCATTTGCTGGGCGGAAGCCCGAGATCAGCCATTAGGAGCCCAGGATACGTCGTCGCGCCGTCCGGCAGGTTTGCGATGCGCCCTTCCTGAGACAGCAGCTGCGTCGAATTTGGCACGTAGCGTAGCGAGGCCATCTGAGCGCCGGGAACCGAGAAGTTCAGCGGCACGGAGAACACCTCCCCTTCGTCGCCGCACGGAGCCGGTTGGCAATTTGGGACGGGGGTCTCGGGCCATCGCATCAACGCGGACACGGAGATCGGATAGCTCGGACTTGAGGCAAAGTCGATGTAGACGCGGAACAGTGGCAACGGATTCTCCGACCCGTTATGGAGGCGGACATCGAGCTCGAGGAGGTCCCCAAGATGAACCCGTACGGGCGACTCCGGCAAGTCGTTCGAGCAACGCTTCTGCGTGCTGGTATCGCACGCGAAGATCAGCTGCCCGCCCTCGAGTTGCGCGCCTCCGGCCTCCGGCGGCTTGGTATGCGGAGGTGCAATGAGTTGACCTGTCTCGGCGCTGACCGCCTTCGAAGTCACCAGCGGGCCGCGGTCCCCATGGGATCCCGCCTGGTTCAGACCGACAGCCACCAGCCCTGCGGCCAGCCCGGCGCCAGTAGCAATAACGGCCGCGCCCCGGCGAGTCCGTGACCAGCGGCGCGAACGGGACAGGACCGTCCCCCCGGGAGTGACCGCCGCCGCGGCGTCGACTGATGCACGCGATGACTCGTCTCCGGCGGGGACGAGCGAACGCCCAGCCGCGAGAGCCGCAGCCTCGACCGCGAGGACGTTCAGATGCTCTCGCACGGCCCGTCCTTGCCGCGTCGTGCGTAGTGAGTCGGGGTCGTAATTGAGGAACCCCGCCGCTAGGCGTCGCCGACCCGCGGAGCTCGTGGTGCGGCTCGCGCCCAGCCCCACAAGTGCGATCAGGCCGTTGCCCAAAGCCTCAGGCGCGTCGGTGTTCGTCCTCAACTGATCCGGAATGCGCGCGATGCGTTGCGCCGCGTTGCGGAGGAAGGCGCGCGCCATCTCTGGATCGCCGGCGACTCGTGAGATTGTCGGCACCTGCTCCGTCGTCGGCCACAGCGTCTCGAGGTCGCCCTTGAAGCCGTAGAGGACGACGAGATCATCAAGAAGCTCAGCGATGGGAATCGTGGTTGGCATATCCGCGGATGGTCTGACCGCGCAGTAAACCTAGATCGCCGTAGCGAAGGTTGGCCGTAACGTGCAATTCCCGTAGTTGCCGCCGAAACCGCTGGAGGTCGCGACTTTCTCGTGCTGTCATGGTCCCCAGACTTGGTGCTCGCTCGGACCCGATCGAGCTCGTCACGGACACAGGACCGCCGGTGAAACTCGCCTCGATCTCGACCATTTCAGCTGCCGCAGCCTTGGCCCACGACTGGCGGGTTCTGCTCGCAGTCGCCGCCGGCATCGCGCTACGCGGGTTTCCGGGGTGGGTGCGGGAGATGGCGGACGCATGGGACAACGTCGATCAGACGGCCGCCACCATCCGAGATCGACACGCAGCTCGCGGGTCGGCGCCGAACTCTCAGGATCCGGGACACTCGCCGGTGTCGTCGCGTTCGACCGATCGTGCCGGCAACACGTGATTGGTGGACGAGCCCGACCGACGACACCACAAGGCTGCTCGGGCTCTCCGATGTCTGATCGTGCTACCCGGTGGTCGCGTGCCCCGCGCCGCGGGCCCGAGTGTGCGGGCGCGCTGCGAACCGACGTTCAGGATGGCAAGCCAGGCGACCTCACCGCGGACCACAAAGGCTCTTCGCGGATCGCCTCGCGCGCGTTCGTGAGCGCCCAAGCGTCCTCGGTCGCCTCGGCGACTTCGGTCGCGGTCCACGCTTCGAGCAGCTCGCGCTCGCGGACGAGTCGGGCGAGCGCCGCCTCTGCCTCAGCGTCGGTTAGTTCGTCGACCAGGAGGTGAAGTTTCTGGTGTGGGGTCATCAGGACGAAATGTAACGCGGGACCGAACCCGCCTCCCCCGAGCTTACGCCGCGACTAGCGGGTGGGCGCCCCCGTCGGCGTCGCTAATCGGGCGCTCCCAGCGGTCGGGCCCGGGGATGCTGCCTTGTTCAACGTCCAAACGTCTGGAAGGGAAAGTCATGGAATCCGTGCCGTTGCTCGATTGCGCAGGGCCGCCGTTCGCCAGCCACCCTGTCGAGTTTTCACGAGGGTCACCCGCCGCGCAACAAGGGCTTGCGCTACCCAGCAGACCCGCCGACCGTCGCGGAGATCATCGCGGTGATGCGCGCCGCTGGTGACGATCCCGACGGCCTCAGGCTCCGCGGCGTGATCGTCGTGCTCTGGCGTGCCGGACTTCGGATAAGTGAAGCACTCGCGCTGAGGGAGACGGATCTGGACCCGGAGCGCGGCGCGATCCTCGTCCGGCGCGGGAAGGGCGGCAAGCGCCGCGAGGTCGGTATGGATCGCTGGGCGTGGGACCAGCTCCAGCCATGGCTCGCGGTCCGCGCGCGCCTGCCGGTCGGCGCTTTATTCTGCGTCCTGAGAGGGCCAACGCGCGGGCGGCCGTGCGCGCCCGCCGGTGTGCGCGCGCAGCTGCGCCTGACCGCGCAAGCCGCCGGAGTAAGACGCCGGTTCGCACCCCACCAGCTCCGGCACGCCCACGCCGTCGAGATGTCTCGCGAGGGCGTCCCGCTCGTCGTCATTCAGCGACAGCTCGGACATGCCGACCTCGGGGTCACCTCGACGTACCTGCGGGGGATCGACAACACCGAGATCATCCACGCCGTCCACGAGCGGCCGACGCCGATGATCCCGGCCACCTCCGGCCTAAAACTGAAGCGCTAGCACCACGCGGCGTGGGGCAGCGCGGCCACGCGCGTAACCGGCCGCCCCGAGGGGTCGCACGACCGCGCGCCCTGCGCACCGTCAGCGAGCAGCGCCACCGTCGCCAATGCGCTCGCCGGCTTGAGTCCCTGCGGGCGGCGATTGCGATCGTCCGAGCCGGACCAGTCGCCTACTGGCGATCGGATGTGCGAGGCCGGCGCGGTCGAGGACCGCTTGACGAATCCGGCCGATCCGGTGAGGATCACGCCGATGGCGAACGAGTCGCATCGGTGGTCGTGGCTTGACATCACGACGCCGGTCGGCGGCGTCGACGGCGATCGGGCGTTCTTCGGCCGCGACGTCCTCCAAGGGCTCATCGACGGCATTGCCGAGTTCACGGCGAGCGAGCAGCAGCGGTGGCAGCGGTCACGGCGAGGGCTGATCGGTCCGGCGTTGCTCGGCTGCACACCCTGGCTCACTGATCGCAAGCTGCTAGGCGTCGTAGAGGAGCTGCCAGGCGGCTCCTGCATCGTCATCAGCAAGCCGCCGATCACCGAGCGCGACCGTCGACACCTCGGGGAGCTCCGGGCCTTTAATGAGCGCGCCATCGGCTTCGCGAAGCGCGCGCTCTCGGAGTTGGCGGCCGACGAACGGACGACGGCCGGGAAGCCCGCCGTCGTTGGCCCGCACGACCCGGTGGACACCGACTTCGTGTTCGAGCCCATCCGAACTGCCTGGTGGCGCCGGACCGGCTCAAGCCCGTTGCCGCATGCGAAGTTAGCTCTCCTCGGGCATCGCTGGTGGGGCTACGACGACTTCGACCAGGAGGTCGATGCGTTCACGCCGGTCCGCCTCTGGCTGTCGTCGGCGAACTTCACGGCCGGTTCTCGCCGCAACCTGGAGTTCGGCGTGTGGACCGAGGACTCGAAACTCGTCGCCGCGGCTCGCCGGTTCATCGTCGGGCTCGTTGGACTCTCCGAGCCACTGGGCTCGACGACCGACCACCCCGAGCCAGAGCTGGCGCCAGTCGCATACGACGACGCGGCGTTCGCCGACTACCTGGCTGAGGTCGGCTGGTTCGACGACGAAGAAGACGACACCTGAGCGGGCGGACGGTCACCAAGCCCAGCGTCGAGCGGCGGGCAGCCCCGTGTTCTGGGCTTGCGCTGCCCACAAGCGGGGTCGGTCGGGCATCACGTGCCTGCATGCAACGTTGACAGGTGAATTGTCGCC